>CAYLPJ010000047.1:0-52211 GCA_964385465.1 uncultured Planctomycetaceae bacterium
GCGCCCCGGCCATCGCACTCCACAGGGCGCGACGCGGGCTCTGGAGGGCGTCGGCGAGGGCGGCGGTGCTGCGGTGATTCGGGGAGTCGGTTGAGCGCTGTCGCGCTGGGGGCTGTGCGGGCTGGCCGCGGGGGCGGGCGCTGGCGGCGGTGGCGGGGGCCGGGGTATGCTTTGGGGCGCGGCGGCGCAGGGTGCGTCGTTGGCGGCGGGTACGGCCGCGAGCGATGCGGATCGGCAGCGGGAGCCAAGAGCATGATCGGTGAGCATGGGTTGGTGGTCCTGGCGGCGTTGGCGGGGGTGCTGGTGTCGGTCGCGGCCGCGTCGGCCGGTACGGCGGGGGCGGGGAAGATCGAGCGGTGGGAGGTGTTCCGCGGTGGGCAGCGGGGGTATCACACGGTCCGCATTCCGGCGGTGGCGGTCTCGCCGGGCGGGGCGGTGCTGGTCTTCGCGGAAGGGCGGAAGGACTCCCCGGCCGACGACGGCGACATCGACTTGATCCTGCGCCGCAGCACGGACGGCGGGCAGACGTGGTCGGCCATCCAGGTCGTGCACAGTTTCGGCCGGGCCGAGGGCGTGGAGGCAACGACGGGCAACCCGTGCCCGATCGTGGACCGCCAGGCCGGCAAGGTCGTGCTGCTGTTCTGCCGCGACAACGCCACGGCGTGGTGCACGGTCAGCGACGACGACGGGCGTACGTGGAGCCGGGCGGCGGAGATCACGCCGTCGTTCCGACGGTTCGACTACCCGGGGCTGACGCGCGTGGCGACGGGCCCGGTGCACGGGATCCGGACGGGGTCGGGCCGGCTGGTCGCGCCGGTGTGGGTGAGCAAGCTGACCCGCCCGGCGAAGCAGCGGCTCCAGCGGCGGCACCGCGAGGACGAGGCGAAGCTGCTGGCCGACGTGGACGTCTTCCGCTGCGGGGTGATCTTCAGCGACGACGGCGGGGACAACTGGCAGGCCGGCGGGCTCGTGCCGACGACGATCCCGTGGCTGAACGAATCGACCGTTTACGAGTCGGCCGACGGGTCGCTGGTGCTCAACAGCCGGGCCCACCGCGCGGGCTTCCGGGCGCGGTCGGTGAGCACCGACGGGGGGCGGACGTGGTCCGAGCCGGTGCTTCGCCGCGACCTGCCGGACCCGACCTGCCAGGCCGCGGCCCTGAAGCTGACCCGCGGCCCGCTGGCAGGGGCGGTGGTGTTCAGCAACCTCGACCAGGCCAGGCCGCAGGACGCCGTTCGCTTCACGCTGCGGCGGCGGAACCTGACGGTGCGGCTGAGCGTGGACGACGGCAAGACCTGGGGGCACAAGCGGGCAATCGAGCCGGGCCCCAGCGGCTACAGCGACCTGGCCGAGCTGCCCGACGGGCGGGTGGTGTGTGTCTTCGAGCACGGCAAGAAGGTCTATCGCGAACGGGTGAGCCTCGTGCGGTTCCCCCCGGCGTGGGTCCGCGGTGGCGGCGGGGCAGGGGAGTAGGAGAGCAGGAGCGGGGGGGCAGGCAGGAGCGGTCGCGGGTCGGCCGTGTGATGGGCGTTCCGCGCCGGGGGCGGCTGTGATACGGTGAAGCACGTACAACAAACTACTCTGGACACCCTACCCAAGGGGTGGGCAGGGGTACTGTTGGCGTACCTTGTTTGACATGTGACATTTGAGAGCCGGCATGGCCCCTGTGCCCGGGCTCGGGGGGTGGACAGCGTGTGCAGCCCTTCCGGCGGGTGGACAGAGTTGTGCGTTATAGAAGTTCTGAGAAAATAAGGATTTACGTTTAGCCAGGGCGTGTGTGTCCACTATGCACAGGGGTGGACAGAGCCGACACACCGCCGTCCGGGCTTCGCGGCGGGGTCGCTCCGCCGGGGAGCGATTCCGGGCAACGCCTTCCGCCCCCGCCGGGTGTTCAACATCCCGGAGCGCGCGCGGCGTCACCGCGTGCAGAGCCCTGTGGAGAGCACGCCGTGAACAGAGCCGCCGCCGTCGCATGGGTCCTTGTCGCCGTCGCCTCGCTGCCGTCGGCCGGGCGGGGGGTCGAGCCGGTCAACCCCAAGCTCATCCCCGAGGCCCGCAAGCTGCTGGACTACCTCGAAGGGGTTTACGGGAAGAAGACCCTCTCGGGCATCTCCGACTACGGCGGCGGGTGGCAGACCATCCAGGCGGTCAGCGGGCGAGAGCCGGCCGTGTACACCACCGACGCCTTCGGCTGGAACAAGCCCAAGTGGGGTGAGAGCTACGACGGGGTGATGCGGCGGATGCTGGCGCGGTGCAGGTACTGGTGGCAGGAGAAGGGGGGCGTGGTGGCGATGCAGTTTCACTGGGGTCGGCCCGGGCTGGCCCACGGCTCGGCGTGGTCGGGCAAGGGCCCCAAGGGCACGGGTCCGTACGATGTGGGCAAGGCGGTGACGCCGGGCACGCGGGAGCACCGCGAGACGATGGACGACCTCCGCCGCACGGCGGACTACCTCGAGGAGCTCGCCGACGCTCGCGTGCCGGTCCTGTGGCGTCCGCTGCACGAGATCGACGGCGGGTGGTTCTGGTGGACCGACAAGGAGCGCCCCGAGAACACCGCCAGGCTCTGGCGGATGATCTTCGAGTACTTCACCACCGAGCGCGAGCTGCACAACCTGATCTGGATCTACAACGCCGCCCACGTTGCCGGGGCCATCCGCAAGCAGAACCTGCCCTTCGCCGAGCAGGTGCCCTTCCGCAAGCGGTACTACCCCGGCGGGCGGTACGTGGACATCGGCAGCATCGACATCTACCCCAACGCCCGCGCCGGCTACCCCCAGCCGACCGAGGCCACCTACCCCGGCGCCTTCGAGATGACCAGGGCGATCTGTCCCGGCAAGATCATCGCCATGGCCGAGACGTCCGCCCTCTGCAACCCCGACATGCTGGCCGAGAAGGGCCCGCCGTGGCTGTACTGCCTGCCGTGGTTCGCCACCGCCCGCGGCCCCGACTGGACCCGCAAGGCCTACAACCACAAGCAGTTCCTCACCCTCGACGAACTGCCCGCCGGGTTGACCGGCAAGAACGTCATGCCCAACGTGTGGATCGAGGCGCCCGCCGACGGGGCGTTCCTCCCGGCCGGGAAGATCGCCCTCCGCGGGCGGGCGGGCGACCGCGACGGCAACCTCGCGGGCCTGAAGGTCGTCGCCCTCGAGGGCGCCTGGAAGCACTGGCACGAGGCGGGCGACGAGGCCCTCGCCGAGGCGATCGCCGGCGGGCGGGTGATCGGCAAGCCGACCGTCGCCGATGACGGGGCGTGGTCCTTCGACTGGGCCGACCCGTCGGGCGGGTGGGTCAGCGTGGTCGCCGTCGCCCGCGACGCCGCCGGGGCGGAGGCGACCAGCAACGTCCTTCGCCTGGCCGTGGGGATCGAGAACCTCGCCGGCGGCGAGGGGGTGAAGATGTCGGCCTCCGAGCGGGCCGACCGGGCCGCCAACGTCCTCGATGGCGACCCCTTCACCGGCTGGCGCGCCGGCGGCGGCGAGCAGTGGTTGGCCGTCGACCTCGGCGCGAGCAAGGCGGTCGGGGGGGCGATGATCCTCTGGGGCGGCTCCTACGCCGCCGACTACGACGTGCAGGTCTCCGCGGACGGGAAGGCGTGGCACGTGGCGGGGGAGGTCCGCAGCCGCCGGCTTCGCAAGGGCGGTGCGGCCGTGGTGCGGTTCCAGCCGGTCAAGGCCCGCCACGTCCGCATCCTGGCGCGGCGGTCGGGCGGTCGTCCGGAGGCCTACGCCATCGGCGAGCTGGCCCTTCTCGGCCCGAAGGCGGGCTCCAGGCCTGTCCGCGACATGCGTCTCCTGCCGGCCCACGAGGGCATCCCGACCGACCCGTTCAAGTAGCCGATCGCGGCCACGAAAGGGGCACGAAACCGGTTGGCAGAATCGGGCGGTTTCGCTATACTGTTCGCTCCCAAGGCCGGGTCCATTCCGGCTGGGCGCCCACGACCGTGGCCCCATCGTCTAGAGGCCTAGGACACCGGGTTTTCATCCCGGCAACCGGGGTTCGAGTCCCCGTGGGGTCAGTTTCTGGAGCAAGGCCGCCCGCTGGTGAGAGCTGCGGGCGGCCGGCGCGCGCGGGCGGGATGCCGGCGGGGTTCGTGCTGTGTCGGGGGCGGGTGGTCGGCGGGGTTGGCTCAGCGGGCGAGGCAGGCGGCGACGGCATGGAGAAGCTGTGCCCTGCTGAAGGGCTTCTGGAGGATCTCGGTGCGGTGGCCGGTGAGCCGGCGGCGGGCCAACTCCTCCTCGGCGTAGCCGGAGATGTAAAGGACCTTCATGTCGGGGCGGAGCCCGAGCGCCTTTTCCGTCAACTCGAACCCGCTCTGCCCGGGCATGACGACGTCCGTGACGAGCAGGTCCACCGGCGCGTTCCGAGCTTCGAGCGCGTCGAGCGCGGCGCGGGGCGTGTCGACCTGGAACACCTCGTAGCCGGCCTCGGCAAGCTGCACGGCCAGGAGTTTGCGGACCGCCTGCTCATCCTCCACCAGCAGGATACGTCCGGAACCCCTGGGCGCGGGGGGGGCGACCCGGTCGGTCTGGCCGCTCGTGGCGGCCGCGCTGGCCGCGGGGACGTACATCCGGAACGTGCTGCCCTCGCCGGAACGGCTGTCGCAGGTAACGGTCCCGCCGCTCTGGGAGACGAAGCCGTGGACCATGGACAGTCCGAGGCCCGTGCCCTTGCCGACTTCCTTGGTGGTGAAGAAGGGGTCGAAGACCCTCGCCCGGGTGTCCTCGTCCATTCCGACGCCGGAGTCGCAGACGGCGACGACGACGTACTCTCCCGGGTCGAGGCCGCCGGTCTTGCGGCTCTCGTCGCGGTCGAGGTGCGCGCGCCGGACGTCGATCCGCAGCTCGCCCCCGGCGGGCATGGCGTCGCGCGCGTTGAGGCAGAGGTTCAGCATCGCCTGGTGGAACTGCACGGGGTCGATCCTGGCCCACGTCGGGCCATGCCCCGTGGCGACCCGCAGGCGGATGTCCTCGCCGATCATGCGGGGCAGCGACGTCTGGAGTTCGCGGACCGCCTGGCGCACTTCGATCACCCGGGGGTGAAGCGTCTCCTGTCGGCTGAAGGCAAGCAGTTGATCGGTCAGCCGGCTGGAGCGTTCGGCCGCGGTGAGGACCTGCCGGAGCTTCTCTCGCTTCCCCTCGTCCAGGTCGTTGCCGCGAAGCAGGATGGAGGCGAATCCCTGGATCACCTGGAGCTGGTTGCGGAAGTCATGGGCGACCCCGCCTGCGAGCTGGCCGACGGCCTCCATCTTCTGGGCCTGGAGGAGCATCGCCTCCTTCTCCTTGAGTTCGGTGATGTCCTGGAAGACGCCGCGCATCGCCACGCACGTCCCGTCGCGGAAGACCGGCTCGCCGCGCACGCGACACCACAGGAGCCTTCCCCGGGCCGTGTGCACGCGGAGCTCGAGGGCGAACGGCACGCCGTCGGCGACCGCGCGTTCGTAGGCCTGCCGGAGCGTCTCGCGATCCGGCGAAGGGTAGTAGTCCAGGTGCTCATCGGGGCCGGGCGGGTCCTGGTCGCGGGGGATCTCGATGATGTCGTGCAGGGCCTCGGTCCACACGGCCGTGTTGGCCTTCAGGTCGTGCTCCCACCCGCCGATCCGCGCCATCTTGCCGGTGGCGTCGAGTATCCGCTTGCTCTGCCGCAGGGCGTGCTCGGCGCGCTTTCGCTCGGTGGTGACCTCGGTGTAGGTGATCATCCCGCCGATCGACCCGTCCGCCTCATACCAGGGGCGGCATTCCCAGCGGTTGTAGGTGATCGAGCCGTCGGTCCGTCGGAACCAGTCGTCGTCGTTCCGCTCGGTCGCCCCCGCGAGCACGCGCCGGTGCACGTCCTTCCAGCGCTGGGGCATCTCGGGGAAGACCTCGTAGTGGTGCTTGCCCAGGACGTCCTCTTCCGCGACCCCGTAGTCCTGAAGATAGCGGTCGCTCACGGCGATGTAGCGCAGGTCCTTGTCGTACACGGCCAGGGCGTTGGGGTCATGTTTGATGATGTAGCGCATGACCTCCTCGTTCTGCCGCAGGGCGTCTTCGACCTGCTTGGTCTCGGTGATGTCCTGGGCGACGCCGAGGACGCGTACCGGCCGGCCGGACTCGTCGCGCTGGACCTCGCCGCGGGCGTGGATCCAGCGGACCTCGCCTGTGTCCTGGCGGACGATCCGGTGGCGGATGTCGTAGGGCTCGCCCCGCCTGCGGGTGGCGTCCCATGCCGCGGCGATGGCGGCCCGGTCGTCCGGGTGGGCGATCCGCATGAGCTCGTCGGTGGGAAGCGACCGCTGGCGGACGCCGTGAATCCGCATCCATTCCTCGGTGAAGGTGACGCGCGCGGCAGGGACGTCCCAGTCCCACCCGCCGACATGGGCGACGCGTTCGGACTCGGCCAGCAGGGCGCGGCTCTCGCGCAGGGCGGTCTCGGCCCGGCGGGTCTCGGTGACGTCCCGGCAGGTGCCGAAGTAGCCGAGCAACTCGCCATCCTCGTCCAGCAGGGGCACGGCGTGGGTCTCGAAGACGACCTCGCGCCCGTCGCGGGTTCGCAGCGTGTCCTCGACGCCCCGCAGCGGGGCCTTCCGGGCGGCGGCGTCGCGGAAGACCGCCCCCACCCGCTCGGCCTCGGCGGGGGCCATGAAGTCGAACGGGGTGCGGCCCAGGACCTCCTCCGCGGCGTACCCCATGATCTCCAGCACGTTGGGGCTCACGTGGGTATAGGTCCCCGACGCATCGACCTGCCAGACCCAGTCGGTGGTCAACTCGACGAGCTGCCGGTACCTGGCCGTGTTCCCCGCGGGAAGCTGCTGTCGCGTACTGCCTGGCATCCAAACGTCCTTCCGCAGCGGAACGAGGCCCAATGCACGCCCGGCTGTTGCCATCGGGCTGCCACCGGAAGAGCGGGATCGCTCGGAATTGGGACAAGGCGGCGAAGCCGTTCATGGGGAGGCAACGGGTATGAGCATACCACAGCCGCTGCGCGACACCAACGGAAACCGCCGGGGCGCAGCCGGCCGCTATTTCGTCCCCCCGAGGTAGAGCATGGTCTCCCGTCGCCAGGTCTCGTCGCGGCGGGTCTCGCCCGATTGCGTCTCCTCGATCTTGGTCCAGTAGGACTTCTGCCCGCCGTCGGCGAAGGAGACGGCCATCACGCCCCCGTCGTTGCGGAACATCGGCGTCGAGCGGTCGGGGCGGGGGTTGGTCATCGAGTACAGGGCGTAGCAGATGACCGTGCCCCCCTCGTTGATGATCAGGGGCATCTTGCTCTCGCACTTCATCCCGAGGACCCACGCCCGTCCGCCCTTGTTGATGAACTGGGGAATGCGGCCGTACTCGCTGTTGAGCTGGCGGGCCCAGAGGTTCTGGGGTGCGTTGATGCGCGGGTGCCCGCCCATGACGTCTTCGAGGAACACGTCGCCGGTGCCCGCGGGGGTGTTCTCGTAACCCTTGAGATCGCAGTGGCGGATGACCACCGTCCGCGTGCTGTTCTGGACCACCTTCAGGCCGGTGACGTGCTCGATGAAGACGGTGTCGGCCGAGCCGTCGTCCACGCGGACGACCGCCCCCTTGAGGTTGGCCTCCATGCCCATCAGCTTCCGCACGCCGCCGCGTAGGACGACCGTCCCGTCCACGTCGTACCGCCCGTTGGGGATGTACACCACGGCCCTGCCGGCGTCGATCGCCTTCTGGATGCCCGCCGCCGCCGGGGCCGAGCCGCCGGCGTAGTACCGCCCGGTAAGCCCGACGGCGCGTTTGGCGTCGGCGGTGGGGTAGAGCACGTCGGTGGGGACAGTCTGCGTCTTCAGCCCCGGGCCGGACCAGCGGAGGCGGACCCATGCGTCGTGTCCGCTTTCCCAGTAGTCCAGGCGGATGGGCACGCGTTTGCCGCCGGCGAGCTTGATGGTCCCGCTGTACTCCTTGCTGTGGTAGCCCTCCCACTCGTCCACCAGCAGCTTGCCGTCCACCCACAGGCGGGCCTGGTCGTTGAGGTGGACGTGGAACGTGTACTCCCCGTCGGCGGGGGGCTTGATCTGGCCGGTCCATCGGATGGCGAAGTTGTCGTTGCCGACGCCCTCGCCGGGCCCGCCGCCTCCCCAGCCGAAATCGATCTTCGCGTCCACGCGCTCGATCGCCATGCGCGAGCTGAACTCCCGCGGCGTGCCCTTGGTGGCGGCGCCGAAATCGCGGACGTTGGCCCATTCGTCGAGATCGGCCGTGTGCCAGACCGGCGTCTCCTTGACCGGCAGCTCCGGCAGCTTCTCGCCGCCTGGGAACAGACGCAGCGGCTCGCGCGAGAGGTACTGGTCGATCCGCCCCTTGCCGCCGTCGAGCGTCAGGTCCGCACGGAGGTCCTTGCCCTCGTTGTCCACCGTCGTCGGATAGCCCGAGACCTTCACGTTCTTGAGAAGCAGGTTGTCGGCGTTGTGGATGGCGGCGGCCTTCTCGACGGCCGGGCCGGTCCGCTCGAACGTGCTGTCGAGGAACACGAAGATCCCCCGCCCGCCCTTGATCGAGCGGAAGACGGGCACGGCGTTGCGGCTGACGATGCCGCGCATGCTCATCGTCGGGCTGCCCTTGGCCTCGATCGCCAGGCGCCGCTGGCCGGTGAGGGTGATGTGCTCGTAGGTCATGCCGCAGTCCATGTGGTGCTGGCGGATGCCGTAGTCGAAGCCCTCGATGCTCACGCGGCTGATCAGCCCCGGCCCGGGCCAGGCGGTCTGCATGTCCAGCCCGCAGGAGCCCTCCCCCGACGGATCGCCGCTGCGAAGCGTCACCTCGCGGACGGCCCCGCGATTGCTGGCCAGGAAGTCCAGCGCCACCGCGCCGGGGTTGCCCCGCCCGGTGTCGATCGTCAGGTTGATCACCGAGTTGCGGAACGCGCAGTTGCCGTAGCCCTCCGGGCGCTTGTCGTGGGCCTTCTTGCCCTGCATCTCCGAGGCCAGCCGAACCACCGGCTTGGGCTCGGCCGCGTTGCCGTAGCCCGGGCACGCGTCCTTGAGCTTGATGACCACGCCGTCCCGCGTCTGGCCGATCAGCAGGATGCCCACCAGCCAGCCGTCGGACCACTTGTGGTCCGGCACGCGGTTCTGGAGCGTGTCGCTGACCAGGTACGTACCGTTGGGCAGGTAGACGAACTCCGGGTTGTACCGGTCCTCGGCGAGCGAGGCGAGGATGGCCTTCTGGATCGCGGCCGTGTCGTCGGTCACGCCGTCTCCGGCGGCGCCGAAGTCGCGTCGGACGTTCAGCACGCCGGCGTCGTCGGGGAAGACGTACTCCAGGCCGGCGTTGTCGGCTGCGCCGGCGGGCGCGGGGACAGCGAGGGCGAGGACGGCGAGGGCGATCGCCGGGATGCGAAGGGTCATGGCGGTCTCCTGGTGAGAAGGGCAGCGGTTCCCCAGAAGATACGGGACCGGCGCGGGCAGTCAATGCCGGAAGGACGCCGCTTTGTCTGCGGCGCCCGGCGGCGTAGAATTGCCGCCCATGGTCGAGCAGCGCGGAGAATCCGGCGAGGCGCTTCACGAGGCGGCCCCGGGCCGGCGTATCGGGCCCTGGGCGGCGCTGGCGGTGTGCGCGGCCTTCGCGGCGCTGCTGGGCGTGCGGACGATCACCACGCCGGACCTCGGCTACCACCTGGCCTACGGGGAGACGTTCCTCGATACGGGGCGGATCGTGGACGACTCGACCGGTCTGTACGCGACCGTCTCGCCGGACCACCTCCGCTACGAGCCGCCCCCGGGCACCTGGCGGGACGAGCGGGGCAGGCACCGTTTTCCCAACGCCAACTGGCTCAGCCAGGTGGTCCTCGCCGTCGTCTGGCGGGCGGGCGGGCCGGCGGGGCTCAGCCTGCTGCTGGCCGGCGTCGTCGCCGGGCTGATCTTCACCGCTGCGCTGACCATGCGCCGGCTCGGGCTCGGCCCGCTGGCCGTCGCGGCCGGGCTGCTGCTGACGGCGATGGTCGCCTACGAGCGGTTCCTTCTGAGACCCGAGCTGCTGGGCTACCTCGTGCTGACGGTGCAGATGTGCGTCCTCGTCGGCGTCGTCCGCGGGCGCGGGCGGCAGGGCCGATCGCCGGGCTGGGCGACGCTCGCGGCGCTGGTCGCGCTGCAGGTGCTGCTGGTGAACCTGCACAGCTACTTCGCGGTGGGCCTTGCCCTGACGGCCGCGGCCGCCGGGGAGAAGGCGCTGGTGTGGGGCTGGGCGCGGCTGCGCGGGGCGGAGGTCCCGCCGCACGCCGCGGGGGCGGCGCGGGGGCTGGGCCTGTGCCTGCTGGCCCAGCTCGTCGCGTGCTTCGTGAACCCGTGGACCTGGCGGCTGGCGGCGCTGCCCGTCCAGACGCTCGCCTTCATGGCCCGCCACGACATCGCCGGCTCCGGCTTCCGCGAGGTCGGCCACCCGTGGTCGGTCATCGGCGAGTTCTTCACGCCCTTCGCCGAGGGCGTCTTCCGCGACAGCAAGGCCAGCTACGCCTACTGCGCGCTGCTGGGCGTCGCCGGCGTGGGGGCCGTCGCGGCCGCGGGGCTGCGGCGGTGGGCCCACCTGGGCGTCATCGCCGGGATGGTGGGGGCCTCGCTGTCGATGCGACGGAACATCGCGCCGGCGGCGCTGCTGGTCACGCCGTTGGCGCTGGGGGGGATCGCCGATGGCGTCCGCCGGCTGGCCCGCGGCTGGTCGCCGCCTCGGCCGGCGTCGTGGCGGCTGGTCGGCGCCGCCGTGCTCATGCTGGCGGGGGGGTGGGGCGTCGTGTCCGTCGTGACCAACGGGTTCTACGGCTCCGAGCGCCGGGCGGTCCGCTTCGCCTTGGGCCTGACGCCCACCGTGGTGCCCGTCGGGGCTGCCGCGTGGCTGAACCGCCACGATCCCGACGGGCGGCTGTGGACGGACTACAACACGTCGTCGAACATCCACTTTTTCACCCGCCCGCACAGGCGCGTGCCCGTGTTGACCAACACGTGGGCCTATCCGCCGGATGTGATGGAACTGGTCCTGCGCCTCTCCCGCGGGCGGTCGGACCACCGCGCCGCCCTGGACGCCCTGGAGGTCGCCACGGTGGTGCTCCGCGTGGATCGCACGTCGATCCCGCTGGCCCGCCGACTCGCCGCCGACCCGGCCTGGGCGCTGGTCCACCTCGACGCGCTGCACGTGGTGTTCCTCCGCGCCGAGGGCCCCGGGGCCGCGCTGGCCCGACGTCACGCGATCACGCCGGAGACGCTCGACGTGGCAGGGCTCCGCCGGCGCCTGGCCGCCGCGGATCCGCGTAGCAGCTACGCGACCTACCTCGGCGCGTTCACGCTGGCCCAGATCGGCTGGGACAGCCCGGCGGTGGCGGTGACCGACGAGTTCATCCGCCGGTATCCCGACGACCCGCTGCTGCACCGAGTCTGGACCATGCGGGGCACGTGCCTGGCCCGGCGGGGCACGCTGCGGATGCTCCGCAAGCCCCCCGACCTCCGCGGCCGGGAGGACTGGCACGAGGCCCGCAACAGCTTCCTGCGGGCGCTGAAGCTGGACAGCGACTACACCCCCGCCCGCGCGAATCTCCGCGAGGTCGAGAAGCAGATCGCCGACGAGAAACGCGGCGTGCTGTACGAGTATCCGTGGTAGGCGCAGCCTGGGGGCGGCTTCCAGACGGCAAACACCAGGAAGCAACCAGCAGGCAAGCGGCAAACGGCAAGGGACAAGCGCGTGAGCCCGCGCCCGGCGGCCGAGGTCCGAGGGCGGTGGTTGCGGCGGCTCACGGTCGCCGGCCGCATGCCCGTCGTTTGCTGTCTTCCGTTTGCCGTTCGCGTGCGGTCTGCCGCTTGGGATTTGCAGTTCGCCCCCATGGAACGCTCCCCGCGGGGCTGGTAGACTACGCTGTTCTTGAGCAACCAACCAACGACCCATGACAGACGGAGACGCTTCGATGGAAGACACGTACGGGAACATGATCAGCTCGCTGGCCAAGGCCAACGACAAGCGCATCGTCCTGCTCGTGATGGACGGCGTGGGCGACTGCGACAACGACGGGAAGGGGACGGCCCTCCAGATCGCCAACACGCCCAATCTCGACGACCTCGCCGAACGCAGTGCCCTGGGGCTGCTCAAGCCCGTGGCCACCGGCGTGACGCCCGGCAGCGGGCCCGGGCACCTGGGGCTGTTCGGCTATGATCCCGTGGTCTACAAGGTCGGCCGGGGGGTGCTCAGTGCCCTGGGCATCGAGTTCCCGCTGACCAAGCGCGACGTGGCCGCGAGGCTGAATTTCTGCACGATCGACGCCGAGGGCAACGTGACCGACCGCCGCGCCGGGCGGATCGGCGACGACGAGAACCGCCGCGTGCTGGAGAAGATCCGCTCGAAGCTCTCCAACCCGCCGGGCGTCGAGGTGCTCTTCGAGACCGTCGCCGAGCACCGTGCCCTGATGGTCCTCCGCGGCGACGGGCTCACCGACGACGTCGGCGAGACCGACCCCCAGGCCACCGGCGTGCCCCCGCTCTCCCCGGCCGAGCCGCCGCACGATCGCAGCGACACGGCCCGGCTGGTCGCGGGGATCATCGAGCAGGTCCGCGAGATCCTCTCCGACGAGCCCCAGGCCAACATGATCCTTGCCCGCGGCTTCGCGAAGTTCCCCGACTGGCCGATGTTCGGCGATCGCTGGCAGGTCAGGCCCTGCGCGGTGGCCGGCTACCCGATGTACCGCGGCGTCGCGCGGCTGGTGGGGATGGAGGTCGTCTCCCAGCCGACGACGGCGGCGGACATTTGCGCCGAGACCGTCAACGCGCTGGAGAGCCACACGTTCGTCTTCTCGCACTTCAAGTACACCGACAAGACCGGCGAAGACGGCGACCTGTCGGCAAAGGTCCAGCGGATCGAGGAGATGGACGCCGCCCTGCCGGCGCTGCTGGATGCCGACCCGGACGTGCTGCTGATCACCGGCGATCACTCGACGCCGCCGAGCCTCAAGGCCCACAGTTGGCACCCCGTGCCGGTGCTGATGAAGGCCCCGCACCTCCGCGGCGGCGACGGCGGGCCCTTCGACGAGGTCGCCTGCCTCGCCGGGCAGATCGGCACGATCCCCAGCAAGGAGCTCATCCCGCTCGCGCTCGCCCACGCCGGGAAGCTGGAGAAGTTCGGCGCGTAGCGCCGGCCGGCCAGGGCGGCTACCGCCGGAACAGCGGGTCGAGGCTCGGGCCGCGGATGAAGTGCGGGCCGCTGAAGGGCTCGTGGTAGGTGCCGTCGCTGGCCGGGTAGTGCCACGCGATCATGTACCCCCATCGCCGATGGTGCGCCATCGTGGCGTGTGTGGAGGCGATGCGGGGGATGCGTCGGCCCTGCCCGAGCTTTCCCCCGGCGCCCTCGCGGAACAGCAGCGGGTCGCGGTCGTGCGTGTAGCAGCGGCGCGGGAACAGCGCCACCACCAGGCGCCTGCCGTCGGCCAGGGCGGACATCGAGACGGTCTGGACGCCCTTCAGCTCGGCCACCGGGCCGGGAAGCACGTCGAACTGCCGGAAATCCCGCGTGACGATCTGGTCCACCGACGCTCTCGCCGAGAGGTAGCTCCTGTTGTCGGCCGTGTAGGCCCGCGTCAGCACCACCACCCGGTACGTGCCGTCGGGCATCTGGATCAGCCGGACGGTCCGCACCTCGGCGGGGCTGCGCAGGGCGCCGAACTGCTCCCACCGGTAGCCCGTCCGTGACCGCAGCAGGCGGATGTCGCGCTTGTGAGCGTCCACCCACAACAGGCGCCCGCGCCGGTCCTGGATCACGTGGTACTGATCCACCGGCCGGTTGACGACCACGCTCGGGCGGGACCAGTGCTCGCCGTCGCGGCTCCAGCAGGCGTAGACGCGTGTGCGGTGCTGGCCCTCGCGGTCGCTGCGGAAGACCAGCAGGAACCGTCCGGTCTCGTCGCGCATGCACACGGGGTCGCGCTCGATCCAGCCGCTGGAGATGGGCATGGGCAGCCGCCGGGGGCGGGAGAAGCTGTTGCCGTCCCTGCTGACGGCCTGCCAGAGGTCGCCGCGGCGGGACCAGAACAGGCGCACGGCGTCGTCGTCGGCCTGGATGGCGGGGCGGTCGCCGATGCGCTGGAGGCAGGGCGTCTCGTCCCCGTACTCGCGCCCCACCAGCGTACCGTTGGTCCACGCGGCGAACGGGCCGTCTGGGTTCCAGGGCATGGGCATCGAGAGGGGCACGACCTCGCCGGGCTTGACCGTCACCTTCCGCGTCGGTGTGCGCCAGGCGGTGGTGGCCCTGCTGCTGCGGCCCGGGCGAAAGGTGACCTCGTGTTCGCCGGGCGCCAGGAGGCCGACGGGCCCGCTGCCGCGCCGCGCGAGCTTGCCGTCGACGAGGACGGTGTAGTTGTTCGTGCTGGGGCAGGAGACGTCCACCGCGCCGATGCGGTCGAGCTTCTCGAACTCCGCCACGCACCGGAGCCCGCGGTAGGCGACCTTCGGGTCGCGGCGGTGATCGTTGGCGCCGACGTAGACGCACAGGTGCATCAGCCCGGCGGGGGGGACCTCGTCGAACCGCATGCCTTCCCGGCGGCTTTCGGCGACGGGAAGGTGCTTCGAGTGCACCTGCGAGCTGCGGTGGAGCATCGCCCCCATCTTGGCGTCCTCCCCGCGGATCAGCGGATACATCACCAGCGACCGGAACCGGTGCCGCGGCGGGGCGATGACCATGTACCACATCAGTATGTCGCCGTACCACGGCTTGCCCTCGGCCTGCGACGGGCGGATGACGATGGGGCCGGGGTGGCGGAGCGTCACTTCCGCCTGCGGTCGGCCGTCGACGAGGGGAAACTCGATGTGCCGCGGGTCGCCGCGGTAGCTGTAGATGTTCCGCAGCCCATGGGGGCAGACGATCTCTCCGGTGAGCAGGTTGTGCAGGGAGGCGTACTGGTCGGCGAGGCGGAAGGACCAGCCGTACCCGCGGCTGCGGTATCTCGGCGGGCTTTCGCGGAAGGCGGCGTCGGCCAGCAGGACGGCCCGGCGGTGCTGACCCATGCCCCCGAGGATCTGCGCCGACCGCGTCCGCAGCCAGGACCGCACGGTGATCGGGTATGCGAGCCCCAGTTCGTTGTGGACCCGCACGTCGCCGCGGGCCTCGATGAACCGCGCGTAGAGCGCCAGCAGTTCGTCGTCGTCGGCCCCCAGCTTCTCGCGGATGTGAATGTACTCCTTGATCGCGTCGCCCGTTCGCGGGTGTCCGCCGGAGACGTAGACGAACCGCTCGTAGCAGCGGCGGGCGTGGGCGTAGCGGTCCATGAAGTAGTACATCCGCCCCGTCCAGTAGGCGGCTTCGAGGTATGTCGGGTCGCCGGCGCCCGCCTGGCGGAACTTCACCCACGCCTCGCCGTAGCGGCCCTGGTCGTAGAGGTGCACGCCTTGGTAGAGCGTGCGGCTGGCACGGACGTCCCGCGTCCAGACCGGCAGCTCGGGGAGGATCTCCCCGGCCGGGGTGTGCTGAAACCACGCCAGCAGGTCCGCCGAGAGCCGCTTCTGGATCGCGAGGACCTCCCCGGCCGGGCCGGAGGCGGTGGCGCGGGCGACCTCCTTCCGCCCGTCGAGCTCGACGACCTGTGCGGTGATCTCGATCCGCCCGCCGCCGACGCGGTAGACGCCGGTGACCAGGTGATCGAGGCGAAGGGCCCGTCGGACCTGCTCGTAGCGAAGCGAGTCCATCTTCGCCAACTCCGCCTGCCAGCGCATCCGCGTGGCCACCGCCTGCATGCGGTCCCGCGCGACGACGTACAACCCGGCCCGGCCGGTGAAGTCCGTGGTGATCTGATCGGCCAGGCCCTTCTCCAGCCACCGCCACTCGTCCGGGCCGTCGGTCATCTGGAAGTTGAAGACGGCGACGTGGACCGGGTCGTCCCCGTCGGCAGCGGGCGCGGCCCGACCGGCCGGGGGTAGAGATGCTAGCATCAGCCCGGCAAGGACTGCCGGCCTCATCGGCCCGTTCCCTCCCGGCTGGGTCGCCCTCGCTGCCTGCGGGGCCTGTCGGCGGGGGCGGTCGTCGTCTTGGCGGCCTCGGCGCCGACGGGCCGGACCTTCCGGGCCTCGGCGAGCAGGGCCTCGATCTCGCCCCGGTCGGCGCCCGGCGGGCAGCGCCGCAGGTACTGTTGCCATTCGATGACCGCGTGGGGCGCCTCGCCCAGCCGGCGGTAGCACATCCCCATCCAGCGGTGGGCCTCGACGTAGTCCGGGTCGAGGTCCATGGCCCGCATGAAGTGCATCAGCGACCGGTTCAGGTCCCCCGTGTAGTAGTGCCCCAGAGCCTTGGCGAAGTGCAGGCCCGCGATCGGGGAGGTGTCGATCCGTTCCAGGTCGATCGCCGGCAGCGGGAGAGACAATTGCGACGCCAGCTTGCGGGCCAGGCCCAGGGCGGCGTCCAGCATGTACTCCGGCCGGCAGTCGACCCGGTCGGCGGCCAGGACGCGGGCGTGGGCGAGCTCCAGGGCCTGGACGTGAACCATCAGCTTGCCGCCGACGAGGTACAGCCGCCCGACGAGGGCGGTGTCGGCCTTGAGGAGCCGCCCGGCCTCGATGGCGTACTTCCGCCCGGACAGCCCGCGGAGGCTGCGGGCCTGCTCCTCGGCCAGCACCGCCAGCCGTTGACGCTCCACCACGCGGATGCTCGGCTGTTCGGCCAGGAGCACGCCGATCAGATCGCCCATTCCCGCCGCGGCCGGGTCGTACTGGTCGTCCCCCGTCTCGTTGTTCAGCGGGGCGGCAAAGACGGTACGCACGACGGGGGCGTCCGTCGTCGATCGCGTCGTGGCCTCCGCGGCTGCCAGCAGCGCCGCGACCAGCGGTCCGGCCGGCGGCGCGAAGCCCGGCGGGGCCACGAGGGCGGCGCCCCGGGCGTTGCTCGCCGGGCGCGTCGCGGGCTGGGGCCTCTCCGCCGGCGGCAGCAGCGCCCGGACGGCCGACAGGCCCAGCCGCCGTCCGCAGGCTTGCAGGGCGGCCTTGCCCGCCGTCAGCTCCGCCAGGTCGATCGCACGCTGCGTCGCGCGGTCGGCCAGGACGATCCGCCCGGTGCTCCGGTCGATGAGGTTGATTTCGGCCCGGCCCGTGACGGTCACAAGGTCCCCGGTCCGCAGGGCAAACTCGCTGAACGCCTCGCCGACGACGATGTAGTCCGCCTTGGCCACGGCCGCCGGCCAGGGGCCGGGCTTGCCCTTCAGCGCCTTGCGGGCCCAGGGGGCCAGGGCATTGGCGCCCGCGTCCACCACGGTGAAGCCGCAACGGACGAGGAGCCTCTTGATTTCCGTCTCGGCAGCCGGGTCGGGCGGCGCCCGGCGGATGTGCGTTTCGGGGATGACGACGGCCACGGCCGGGGCGCCGCGCGGGAAGGCCCTGCCCGTCCGCTTGCGGAGTGCGGCGACCGGGTCGCCTGGCCGGGCCTTGGGGGGCAGCAGGTCCTTCACGCGTTTGCGCAGAAGGCCCGAGACGTCCTCGGAGAGCTTCAGGACCTCCGGCGCCAGCTCCTTGTCGGCGGGGACCTGCCGGATCGTGCCCACCACGCGCCCGGTCTCCACGCCGATCAGCTTCGTGACGATCATCAGCCGATCGTCCAGCGGGAACGCGCGCCCGAGCAGCAGAACCTTCGCGCCGACGAGGTGCCCGACCCTGGCCGCCTTCGCCGGGTCCGTCAGCCCCGCGAGCGTGAGCTTCTGCTCGGCCAGAACGTCCTTCAGCCGCGCACGCTCGACCAGCTTCATGTCCGGTTCCACGCTCAGTCGCACCGAGAGGATATCCGCCATCTGTCCGCCCAGATCGGGGTTGTCCCGGGCGGCCACGGCGTAGTCCAGCACCGCCACGCTGACGGCGTCGGGGGGATCATCGGCCGGGTGCGTCGTCGGCGCGCCCGCACCCGGCTGGGAGGCAAAGGCCGCCAGCAGCAGCACGCTCGTTGGCAGAAGGCTTGTGCGCATCGTCGCTCCTTTGCTTTCGCGCTGTTTGCGGCGCTCTCGCCGCCAGCCACAGCAGCAGCTCGCCGAGAGCGGCGCGTCCGAGGATGTTTCTATCCGCCCGTCCTGTGCAGGGCAACGCCGAGGCAGCCAGGAGGCCTTTACCCCGCCGCACGGCGGCGGCGAGCACCACCCGGCGCGGGACGGCGTCCCCCGCGCCGCCGACGGCGACGACCAGGCGCTGCATTGCCGGCCCGCCGGTCAGGGCGACCGGCCAGGGGCCCCGGCCAAAGTCCTCCGCCCGGGCCAGCGAAGGCATGGCTTCCTGGCGGTGCAGCCGGCCCCGCCCCCTGGCCGGCACAGATCGCAGGCCCCACAGCGACCAGCCGGGCGGCGGGTCGAGGACGAGGATGTGCGTTCCATCGGCGACCCGCCGGGAGAACACCTCGCACGCGGCCCGCAGGGCGTCGGGGTTGCGGCGGCTGGCAAGGATGATCACGTCCCCGTCGGTGAAGTCGCGTTGGATCTGCGTGGCCAGGACGCGGCGGGGGATGCCCTCGGCGGCAAGGGCCGCGGCCGCGCCGCCGCCGGGTGTGGGCACCACGATGTCCAGCGCGGCGAGGCGGCGAGCGTAGGGCCCGTACACGCGGGCCGGGTAGACCGCCAGCGACAGCTCTCTCCGTGCGCCGGGGGGATTCCACGTCAGCCGGCAGGCGATCCGGGTGCGCACTGCGGGCATCTCCACGCGGATAAGGGCCCGCCCGCGCGGGCCGGCAATCGCCTGCCCGGCGGCCAGGACGGCCCGGTCGAAGGTCAGCGCCCAGGGCACGGCCCCGCCGGGCGGGGCGGCGACGGGCTTGGCGAGGACCTGCCCGCCGGCCAGGACCGTCGGCGCCGTCGGGGCGGCGACTGCCGGGGCTGCCCCCCCGATCAGCCCCAACAGCGCCGCCCCGACGCGGCAGCGTCCGGCGTGTCCCGATCCCGCCGCCATTCCTTCACCTCCCTCCGCCCCGTGGGAGGAAGAGATCAACTCGTTCGACCCAGGGGCAGGGCCTGGACGGCCACCCGCATCCGTCGGCCGTCCAGCATGAACTCGCCGATCTCGACCCACCGTCCGCCGATGGGCACGCGCCCCCGCACCCCCGCGCCTCCCCGGCCGTTTCCTACGTTCACGCCGATCGTCGCCCACATGCCGTCGGTCATCACCTCGCACGCCAGGGGCCGACCGAGCACGCTCCCCGCCTGCGCCAGCAGCAGCTCCAGCGGGCGGCCCGCGGGCAGCAGCACGTTCATCGTCTTGGCGGCCTGTCCGTCGGGAACCGCCAGGATGCATCGCAGCAGCACCGGCCCGCGGGGGGTGCCCCCGGCGCTGGGCAGGTAGCCGAACTCCGTGCCTTCCTCGGAGACCAGCAGCCATGGCGCGGCCCCGTTGGCGTCGAGGCGAACCGCGCGGTACAGCCTCTCCAGCTCTGCGCCGCGGTCGGGCGGGGTGGCCGGCAGCTCCATCGCCGCCGCCAGTCGGGCGACGTCCCCCCCCAGCCGCTGGCTGCTGACGTGAGCCGAAACCGCCACCCATACCGCCACGCCCGCCACCAGCACCGCCACGAGGTTCAGCACCCGCGAAGGCCGCCACCAGTTCCGCCATCGCCCCCCGCCGGGTTTCGCCGACGCATCGGCGCCCGCCCGTGCGAACCGTTCCGCCGCCTTCCGCAGCGCCGGGGCCATCGCGCGGTCGGCATCGCCGTAGCCGAAGGCCGACCGCGCCGCCGACCGCAGGTCCAAGGCCTCGGCGAGGGCGTCTCTGGCGGCTGGATCGCGGACGAGGCGCCGCAGCAACTCCTCGCGGCGTCCCGGGGGCAGGGCCCCCGCGATCAGTTCGTCGACCGCTTCGGTGAGTTCGTTGTCTGTCTCGTCGATCATGGTCCGTCCGTCCGTCGGGCAGCGTCTCGGCCGGCGGGCTGGGCGCCCCTCGGGCGGGGCGCTACGCCTGTCCGAATCGCTTGAGCATCACCGTTCGCAGTTGCCGTCGGGCCTGGTGCACGCGGCTGGCGATGGTTCCGGCGGGAACGCCGAGGACGTCGCCGGCCTCGCGGTAGCTGCATCCGTCCAGCACTGTCAGCACAAAGGCCTCGCGGACGCGTCGCGGCATGGCGGCCACGGCGGAGCGCAGTTCCGCGAGTTCCTCGCGGCTTTCCAGTGCTCCGGCGCCGTGGCCGGCGCGTCCGTCGACGACACACAGGGCGAATTCGTCGAAGGGCACGGTGGTCCGGCGGGCCTGGCGCCTGATCCAGTCCCGCACGGTGTTCAGCAGGATGCTGTGCAGCCAGGTCGTCCTGAGGCTGCGCCCGTCGAACCGCTGCCAGGCATCCAACGCGTGCAGCAACGCCTGCTGGGTCACATCCGCCGCGTCGGCATGACTGCCGGTCAGGCGCAGCGCCGTGCGGTACAGTCGCGGATACCAGCTCTCGATCTGGTCGTCCGTAGGGCCGTTCACGCTCGCCTTCCCGTGTCCCGTTCCGTCCTGCTCAACCAATCAGACGCATACCTCGGCCAATGCTTCAGAAAAAACGCGATGGCGTCCACGGGCCCCGCTGCCGCGGGCGCACAGGACCGCACGTGGCGTCGAGAGTGCGAGGAGAGGACGGCCGGCCCGGTCGCCGGGGTGCGGGTATCTCACTCCCTCCGCGGCCCCCCCCGGGTTGGTGCTTCGCCGGCGGTCAGTCGGCCAGGACCGCGGTGCCCCAGGTGCTCGGGCGGCGATGGGCTTCGTCGGTCTCCTTGTCGCTGAAGAACTGGAGGACCGGTTCGCCGCTGTCGTCGATGGCGAAGTTCAGGCCGATCTTCTCGCCGGCCGCCAGCTTCGCCGGGGCCATCGCCTCGGGGGCCAGACGCAGCTCGATGGCGTAGCCGGCATCCGTCCTGGCACAGGCGGCGCTGAGCCCCTTGGTGCCGAGGAAGTGCCCGTGCCCGTCCGGGGCCAGCATGACGCAGCCGCCCGCCGAGGAGACGGCGAAGACGTACTGCGACCACTTGCCCGTGTCGGCCTCGACGTCCTCGCGGACGTACGCCTTGTCCACGAACAGCTCGAAGCAGTCGCCCGTCCACGGCGTGCCGTCGTGAAGCTGGAGGTTCGGGTCGGTGACGTCCACCCACCCGTACAGCCCCGTCTCGTTCCAGGCGAGCCGAACCGTGCTGTCGGCGTCGGCCTGGAAGGGCGTGGGCATTCTGGGTACGGCTGCCCAGTCGGCGCCGTCGGCATCGACGTCGATCCCCGCGACGTGGGGGATGTGGACGGGATTCTCGATGGACCCGTCGCCGGCCGCGACGCCGGCACAGCCGCCGGCCAGCATCGCCAGCCCACAGAACGTCAGGGCGAACAGCAGGTGCAATCTGGACATGGTGCGTTCCTTTCGCATGCGCGGGGACCGAAGGCGAGATCTCCCCGCCGATCGCGTCCGGCGCCCGCCGCAGGACGCGCCCCCGATCCTAACGCCGCTCACCGAAGGAGCAAGGAGTTCCTGCCGGCTTCCCCCCGACCGCACCACCGGCCGGAAAGCCCGAACTGAGGGAGCTGGGACTCGAACCCAGAACCTACGGCTTAAAAGGCCGTTGCTCTGCCGATTGAGCTACTCCCCCTCGCATGGGATGGAGGGCTCGGCGGGGGGCGGGCCGGCCCTGGTATTCTATCGTTTTCAGGCGGGTCGGTGGTACGGGAGAGGCGGAAGCAGAGAGGAGACCGCAGGAGGTCGCGGGCCCGGCTGGCTTGGCGGCATCCCGGCGAGGGGGTCGGCCCGGTGGCTGCATGGTGCTCTCGGTTCGCTCCTGCTGCATAGACCGCGGCGGGCTACGCTTCCTGGACCTCTTGCGTCTTGGCCTCGAGGATGTCGGAGATCTGTTTTTCGTAGTTGTCGGTGAGCTTCTGGATCTCTTCCTTGGTGCGGTGGGCCTCGTCCTCGGGGATCTCGCCTTCCTTCTGCTGGGTGTCGGCGGCCTTGTTGCCGTCGCGTCGGGCGTTGCGGACGGCGACGCGGCTGGCCTCGGCCATCTTCTTGAGCTGGCCGGCGATCTGGTTCCGCCGCTCGATGCTCAGCGGGGGCACGGAAAGGCGGATGACCTTGCCGTCGGCGTTGGGGGTGATGCCCAGGTCGCTGGCGTAGATGGCCTTCTCGATGTCCTTGAGGCTGTTGGGGTCGAAGGGCTTGATGACGATCAGGGAGGCGTCGGGCGTGGAGATGGTCGCCAGTTGGCGCAGGTCGGTCGGCGAGCCGTAGTAGTCAACCTTGATGTGGTCGACGAGCCCGCTGGACGCCCGTCCGGTGCGGATGCCGCGGAACTCCTTCTTGAGGTAGTCCACGGCGGCTTCCATCTTCTCCTCGACTTCGAGCAGGATTTCGTCACTGGCCATGGGGTCTCTCCCAACGGTTACGCGGAAACGAGGGTGCCCACCTTTCGCCCGCGGACGGCGCGGACGAGGTTGCCCGGGGCGAAGAGCTGGCAGACGATGATCGGGACGCGGTTGGCCTGGCATAGCGAGAATGCCGCGGCGTCCATGACGCCGAGCTCCTCGGCGAGGGCCTGGCGATAGGTCAGCTCGTCGTACTTGACCGCGCCGGGGTCGATCATCGGGTCGGCGTTGTAGACGCCGTCGACCTTGGTGGCCTTGAGGATCAGGTCGGCGTCGATCTCGCTGGCGCGGAGGGCGGCGGTGGTGTCGGTGGTGAAGAACGGGCTGCCCGTCCCGCCGGCGAAGATCACCACCCGCCCGGCGGCGAGGTGGGCCAGCGCCGCCCGGCGGCTGAACGGCTCGCAGACGGCCTGGACGGGCAGGGCGCTGAGGACCACGGCGTCGGCGCCGCGGTCGGCCAGCACGTCGCGCAGGGCGATGGCGTTGATGACCGTCCCGAGCATGCCCATGTAGTCGCAGGTGACCCGCTGGATGCCCGCGTCGGGGGCCATCTCGCGGGCGCGGAAGAGGTTCCCGCCGCCGACGACGATGCCGACCTGGACGCCGAGGTCGAGGACGGGCAGGAGCTCATCGACGACGGTCGCGGCCGCCGAGGGCTCGACCCCGAAGCCATCCGCCGCACAGAGGGCCTCTCCCGAGAGCTTAAGGAGGACGCGCCGGTAGGTTGGCTCGGGTGTCTCGTCCATGGTGCTGGCCTATCCGCCGACGGCGAAGCGCGCGAAGCTGGTGACCTTCGCGTCGCCGACGACCTCCTTGACCTTCTGCTTCTCGTCGCGGACGTAGTCCTGCTCCAGCAGGGCGCGTTCGGCGAGGAACTTGCGCATCTTGCCCTCGACCATCTTCTCGGCGATCTCCGCCGGCTTGCCGGACTCGACGGCCTGCTGGTTGGCGAACTCCCGCTCCTTGGCGACGAGGTCCTCGGGGACGTCGTCGGGGGTGATGCCCATCGGGTCGGCGAAGGCGATGTGCATGCACAGCCCGGTGAGGGTCTCCTCGTCCAGTTCGCCCTCGACGCCCACCAGCACGCCCACCTTGCCGTTGTGGTGCAGGTACGTGCCGACCGTCGGGGCCTCGATCTTGACGCCCCGGGCGTAGCTCATGTTCTCGCCGATCTTCGAGAGGGTCTCCTGGACCGCGTCGCGGATCGCGTCGCTGGCCTCGACCGTTCCGGCTTCGGCCTGGCCGGCGAGGTCCGCCACCTTCGCCACCATCCCGCGGAACTCCTCGTTGCGGGCGCAAAAGTCCGTCTCGCACTGGACCTCGACCATCACGGCCGCGCCCTCCAGCTCGCGAATCGCGATCAGGCCTTCGGTGGTGGTGCGCTCGGCTCGCTTCTCGGCCTTGACGAGGCCCTTCTTGCGGAGGAGATCCTTGGCGGCCTCGACGTCGCCGTCGGTGTCCTGGAGGGCCTTCTTGCATTCCATCATGCCCTGGCCGGTGTCCTCGCGGAGGGCCTTGACCATTGCGGCGGTTATCTCTGCCATGATTGCTCCTGTGTCGTCGTCTCGGGGGATGCCCCCCGGCCTCGGCGCGGTCTCCACGCCGTGCGGGCGCATCGGGTTGTGCGGTCGTTACGCGGTTCCGGTGTCGGTCGAGGGCGCTTTGGGCTCGCCGGCAGCCTGCTCGCTGGCGGGCTTGGCCTCGGCGGGCTTGGCCGGTTCGGCCGGCGCCGGGGGCTTGGGCGCCTCGGCCGGGGGCGTCGGCGTCTGCGGCGCGGGGGCGGGCGTCTCGGCCGTGCCGGCATCGGCGCCGGGCTGGGGCTTCTCGCTCTCGTCGGGCTTTGGCGTCTCGGCCGGGGGGGGCGTCTCGGCCCCGGCGGGCTTCTCGGCGGAGGGTGCGGGCTTTTCGCCCTCGGCCTCGAAGGCGCGGGCGGTGGTGGGCCTGCGGCTTCTGCGGCGGGGCTGGTCCTTTTCGTCCTCGTCGGCCCCGGCGGTGGCCCGGCCCTGGACGCCTTCGGTGATGGCGTCGGCGAGTTCGCGGACGATCAGCTCGATGCCGCGCATGGCGTCGTCGTTGCCGGGAATGGCGATGTCAACGAGGTCGGGATCGCTGTCGGTGTCCAGCAGGCAGACGATGGGGATGCCGACCTTCCTCGCTTCACGGACGCCGATGATCTCGCGCTTCTGGTCGATGATGACCAGCGCCCCGGGGTGGCGTTCCATCTTGCGGATGCCGCCGAGGTTGCGGCGGATCTTGCGCATCTCCCGCCGCAGCGACGCGCCTTCCTTCTTGGAGTACTGATCCAGCTTGCCGTCGGCATCGAGCTGCTCCAGCTCGTCCAGGCGCGCGACGCGCTTGCGGATCTCGCGGAAGTTGGTCAGCGTCCCGCCGAGCCAGCGGTCGTTGACGTAGTGCATGCCGCACCGGTCGGCCTGCTCCTCGACGGCCTTGCGAGCCTGCCGCTTTGTGCCGACGAACAGCACGTCCTTGCCCTGGGAGACGACGCGGGCGAGGAACTTCTTCGCCAGCAGGATCCCGCGGAGGGTCTCCTTCAGGTCGATGACGTGAATGAGATTGCGCTTACCGAAGATGTAGGGCTTCATCTTCGGGTTCCACCGGCTGGTCCGGTGTCCGAAGTGAATGCCCGCATCGACCAGTTCCTTCACCAGCTCGCTTGCCAAGCCTCGTCCTCCGCCTGTCGGCCCGGATTCGTGCATCCGGGCCCCGGCTTTGTCATAGCGTTTCCAGAGGTTTTCGGGAGAGAACCCGACTCTCGCCACATGCCCGCACGCTGCGCGGATGCGGACCGACCGCCTCCTGCGACGTGCAGAGCGTCGAAGCGTACCGCGTGCATGCCTCCCCGGTCAAGGGGTTTGTGGCGTTTTCTTGTCGGGCGGCGACCGGCCCGAGCCAGGCGCCGGCCTTTTGCCCGAACACTGCCCGCGGGCTACTGGCCACGACGGCCGGGCGTGCGGTATCATGGGACGACCTCGACAGGAGAACGCCCATGGCTACCGCCGACGACGGACGCGTCCATCCCACCGACGAGATGACCAGCCGCCAGCGGCTGCTTGCCGCCTACCGATGCCAGCCCGTCGACCGCCTGCCCTTCTGGGCCAAGGTCACCAACCCCACCTGGCGGTCCAGCCAGCCCGAGGACGTGCGGGAGCTCTCGCCCCGGCAGCTGCTCGACTACATCCACGCCGACGGGCTGTTCCACTGCGGCCGCGGGGTGCGCTGCGAGGCGACGCGGATCACCGTGGAAGAAACGCGCGACGCCGACATCCGCACCAAGGTCACCCACACGCCGGACGGGGACCTCGTGGAGCGCTGGGCGGTGGACCCGTATACCAGCAGTTGGCATCCCATCGAGTTTCCCGTCAAGACGCGGGAGGACCTCAAGCGGTTCCGCTGGGCGTGCGAGCCGCTGAAGATCGAGCGCGACGAGGACGGCGCCCGTGCCGCCGGCGAGGAAGTCGAGGCCATCGGCGAGCGGGGCATCACGCGCACCGGGTGGGGGACCAGCCCGCTGATGCACCTGGTCGAGCACGTCATCGGGCCGGAGAGCACCGTCTACTTCCTCGCCGACTACCCCGACGACATGGACGAGCTCATCGCCGGGATGCACCAGGCCAACCTCGCCTGGGCCACCGCGGTGGCCGAGAACACGCCCGCCGACGGCGTCGTCTCCGTCGAAAATACCTCGACCACACTGATCAGCCCGGAGCTGTTCGAGCGGTACTGCCTGCCGCACCTGGTCGACTACGGCCGGGCCATCACCGGCGCAGGCAAGATGCACGAGCTGCACATGTGCGGGCTGCTGAAGGACCTGCTGGGGCGGATCGACACGATCCCGGCATCGTGCATCGAGGCCTTCACGGCCCCGCCGCTGGGCAATACGCGGCTGGTGGACGGCAAGGCGCTGGCGCCGAGCAAGGCGTTCGTGGGCGGGACGTGCGTGAACACGTGGTGGCAGCGTACGGCCGAGGAGATCACCGAGTACATCGCCGGCGAGTTGGCGGCCTGCCCGGACCACCGGGGCATCGTGGTGACCACGGCCGGCGTGGCCCCGCCGGCCTGCCCGGCCGAGACGTTTCGCGCCGTCGGCGAGTGGATTCCTACGGTGACGGTGAGCTGCTGAGCTTGTCCCCGGCTGCGGTCCGCGGCCGTTCGACGGCGACGACGCGGAAGCCGACGTTGTAGACTCGCTGGTGGTCGCGATAGGGCAGGCGTGCGGCGGCGGTGGCGCGTTTCGGGCGGTCGTACCAGGAGCCGCCGCGGGCGACGCGCCTGCCCGGGCCGGCCCGGCCGAGCGTCCACTCCCACACGTTGCCGTGCATGTCGCACAGTCCCCAGGGGTTCGGGCGGTAGCTGCCGACGGGCGCGGCGACCAGCGAGCCGTCGTGGAACCGGGCGTCCTTGGGCAGCCAGTCGTCGAAGCGGTTGGGCTTGCTCATCGGGCGGCCCTCGGTGTAGGGGTCCGAGGCGAACTCCGCGAGCTTGGCGTCGCCGAGGTTGGCCAGCTTCGAGAAGTCCGTGTCCGCCTGGCCGTACCAGAACGGCTCGTCCGAGCCGGCGCGGCAGGCCCACTCCCATTGGGCCCCGGTCGGCAGGGAGAACGCCAGCTCAGGCTGGCGGCTGCTCAGCCACTGGCAGAACGCTGTCGCCGCCCGCCAGGAGACGCGGACCACCGGCTGGGCCGGGCGGTTGGCCGGGTAGCCGTGCACGCCGAACTGGTAGCCGTGCTTTGACTCGACGCGGCTGTCGTGCAGCGGGTCGAAGCGGGCGAACTGGGCGTTGGTGACCTCGACGCGGCCGATCCAGAACGGTTGCGAGACCTCCGCGACGTGCGGCGGGCGGGCGTTGAGCCCCTTGGCGGCCCCGGCGACGAACCGCCCGGCGGGGACGCGGAGGAGATCGAGCGTCACGCCCTCGCCGAGGTCGATCTCGCGTCGCGTTTCGCCGAGGGCCTCCCGGCGTCGGGCGGCCTCGGCGGCGTCGAAGGGCCAGCCGGCACAGGGCGGGGCGGCCGGAGGGTTCGCCGGGTGCGGGGGCACGACGGGCGTGCGGTCGATCGCCGCCGGCGGGGGGACCTCCTCGGGGCGGACGTCCACGCCGGCGTACCGGATGAGCATGGCCCGCCGGCGTTCGGCCTGGCTGGCGGTGCGCTTCTCGCCGACGATCTCCCCCCACGTGCCGTGGTACGGGGCGTTCAGGTCGATCCACGTGATCAGCCGGTCCCAGGCCTCCTCGTCCAGCCGGACGCCGTGATGCCCCGCGCGGAGCATCTGCACCAACTCGGTCGTCGAGGCGTGGAACTCCATGGGCGTCTGGAGGCGGATTTCGCTTTCGATCCCCGGCCGGCGAACGTAGCGGCTGAGCTCGACGTAGCCGATGGAGAACTTCCCGGCGTCGCGGCCGCCGTTGCCCTTGTGGGCGGTCCGCCAGCGGTCGATGGCGGCGCCGCGAAGGTCGGGCGTCCGGCCGGGGCGGAACCGCTGTGCGGCGGGATCGTGGCAGGCCAGGCAGTATCGATCGATCACCGGCTGGACCTCCCGGGCGTAGGCGAACCCTCGCTCGGGCCCGCGCCAGGGCGAGATTTGCTCGGGCGCCCCGGCCAGGGCCATGGTATTGGCCGGCGGGGCGGTCTCGCGCGAGCGTTCGTGGCAGCCGACGCAGGAGACGTTCTCACCGGGCATGCCGACGAACCAGCTTCGCATGATCTGCATGGCCTGTCCGCGGTCGTCCAGCGGCTGGACGGCGATCGGGCGGTTGGCGGGGATGCGGAACAGTGCCGAGCCGTCCGGCTCGACGGGTACCGTGCCGAGCACGCGTTTGCAGTCCCACGGCCCGTCCGTGCCGACCACGCCGTAGAGCCCGCCGACGCCGTGGTAGGAGAAGTGGTAGGTGAGCAGGCGGAGCTTCTTGACGGCGCCGCGGGGCACGCCGTCGAGCCCGCCGCCGCGGTAGACGTCGGCGAGATAGACCACCGCGTCCTTCCGTGCCGGGTCCACCTTGCTTGCCACCGCCGGCGGGGCCGGACGCGGGCGAAGCGGCAGCGGCTCGAGGATGGCCTTGCCCGGTTCGTCGTAGAGCAGCACCAGGTTGCCGAAGCTGTCGGCGAGGTACAGCCCCCACGGCGCCGACGGTGTCGGGCGGCAGGCCGCCAGCACGTACAGCCCCGCGCCCGGCGCCGCCGAGAGGCCGCCCAGCGGCCAGGGGTGGAGGAACCTCGGCCAGGAGCCGTCTACCAGCCGGTCCGCGATCACCGCCTCGATGGGCTTGCCCTCGGCCCCGCCGAACCGCAGCAGGGCCCCCTCGGCCTCGTGGCGCTCGATGGCCGGGTCGAACGCGACCAGCTCGCCCATCCGCCGCACGCCGTGATGCCCGGTGACGATCCCCACCACGCGGCTGGGGTGCCCGGGCACGGGGCGCGCGTAGAAAACGCCGTTGGGCCAGTACGAGTTGCTGCCGTACAGCGCCATCTGCCCCGTGCCGTCGGGATTCATGTGGAAGAGGATCCGGGAGTTCGAGTGCGGCAGGCCCGAGTACTCCCACCGCAGGTACATCACCCGCCCGTTGGGCAGGACGGTGGGGCACCAGTCGTGGTCCTGGTCGAAGCTCAGCCGGCGGATCGGCCCGCCGCCGGCCGGGCGGAGATACAGGTTCGTCACCTTCGAGTTGCCGCGAACGCAGGGCACGCCGATGAACGGGGCCGTCGAGGTGAAGATCAGCCCGCCGTCGGGCAGGTAGCAGCCATCGTAGTTGTGCACGTCCGGCTGGTCGATGAGCTCCAGCGGCCGTGGGGGGCCGTCGGCCCGCGCGTCGGGGCCGAGGCGGAGTTCCTGGATGCGCCACCGCCCGCGGTCGTCGGGCATGGAGAAGAGCATCCGGCGGGCGTCGAAGTGCAGGTCCACGTCGCCGACGAACCGCCTGCCCTGCGGGCTCAGCAGCACGCGGGCCCGCGGGGTGTCGCCGCGGAAGCCGGTCAGCACGGCCAGGTCGTTGTCGTAGCCGGTCGGGCGGAGCGAGGAGTTGCTCTGCCAGTTGGCCGGCAGGGCGAGGTTCTTCGTGCTGCGGCGGAGAATCAGAAGGCGGTCGAAGTCCAGCAGGGGGTTCTTGAGGGCCAGTTGCCGCACGGCCCTGCGGGCGCGAACGTACAGGCCGGCGGCCTTCAGGTCCGGGTCGTCGTCGGTGAGGTCCTCCAGGTCTGCCGTGATGGCGTCGGCCTCGCGGGCGAACTCACTGGTGTCCACGCCGCCGGCGGCCAGGTCCGCCGCCAGCAGGCGCCCGGGTGCCAGCACTGCCCCGACGGCCCGCACGTACGCGGCCCGCTCGGGGGCCGGCGGCTTCTGCCCGGGGCTCGCCTTGCCGTCGGACCACCGGCTGGCGCTGGATTGATCGGCGGGGCGGTTGAGGGCGACGTTCTTCTTCGGCGCCGCGGTCGCGTAGACCTCCACCTCGTCGAGGTGCATCCACGTATCCGCCGGCTGCATCAGGCGGACGAACCGGGCTCTCGCCGCGTCGAGCTCGACGACAAGCGGCTTGCCGGTTCGGCCCTTGAACTCCGTGCCGTCGTGGCGGTAGACCGTCCGCCAGGTCCTGCCGTCGTCGGAGAGCATCACGTGCAGCCGGTCGGCGCGGTTCCACTCTTCGGTGCAGCGGTTGAACACCACCACCCGCCCGATCGCGACCGGCTTGCCCAGGTCCACCTGCCACCACGGGTTCCGCTGGCGCTCGGTGTGGAAGCCGAAGCCGCCGTTCTTGACGCCGTCGCAGCCGCCGGCGGCGTCGGACGCGGGTGCGACTCGCGACGCTGGGCGCTTCGACGGTCCCACGACCAGACGCGCCCGCCAGGACGCCTCCAGGCGTTCGTCGAAGCTCGACGGCCCCGTTCCGGCTGCCGCCGCGGCGGTCAGCACGGCGAGAACGGTCTGCATCTCGAATACCATGGCGCTCTCCTTACGTCTTTCATAATACATGAGAACCCCCCGGGGTGTCGCGGCCGGCGTGACGAGGCCTTCCGCCCCGTCCCGCGCCCTTGCCGCCGCGGCCCCGGGCGGGTAGAAGCTTGGCATGACCAATCAGCCGAACGCGATGGCGATGGAGGCGGTGGCGAGGATCGATCTCGGCCAGCCGGCGGGGCAGCTCCGGGCGGCGCCGATGCGCGTGGCCGGGCGGCGGTGTCTGCTGCTGGCCTGGTGCGCGGATTTCGACGTCGACCCGTACCTGGAGATGTTCTTCTTCCCGACCGACACGCTGAAGCTCGGCGTGTTCACCGTCGAGGGCGAGGAGCTCTGGCGGCGGGACCTCGGTCCCGGCGTGGTCCCCGGCGTATGGTTCTGCCCCGTCCTGCCCTTCGACCTCGACGGCGACGGCAGCGACGAGGTGTGGTTCGTCGACAACATCAACACCGCCCACCCCCTCGGCGCCAGCGGGTATCGCCTGACCCGCCTCGACGCCGCCGACGGCGAGCCGACCGGCCGCTGGGAGTGGCCCTACGACTACGATCAGCGGATGTCCCACACGTTCCGCCACTTCCTCGCCGCCGGCCGCGCCGGCGATGAGCCCATCCTCGTCGCCGCCCAGGGCACCTACGGGCGGCGGCGGTTCCAGGCTTACGGCCCCGGCATGACGGGGCGCTGGGAGAAGGAGATTCCCCCCGACGCTCCCGGCGCGATGGGCAGCCACATGTGCCCGATCGCCGACTTCGACGGCGACGGCGTCCAGGAGCTGATGTGGGGCGAGCGGTGCCTGCGGCTCAGCGACGGCGGGGAGCTCTTCTGCGCCGACCGCGACGGCTACCGCGGTCACTCCGACGTCATCCTCCCCACATGGGACCGCGAGAATCGGCGCTGGCTGCTTTACACCTGCCGGGAATCCGACACGGCCTCGCCCCGCGTGGCCATGTACGATGCCCGCGGCGAACGCGTCTGGGGCGACGTGGGCAGCGGGCACATGGACATGGGCTGGGTCGCCCGCATCAAGGGCGACGGCGGGCACCTGGCAATGGCGATCCGCATCGGGCACAAGACGTGCGGCCCCGACGGCAGGCATCACCAGCAGATGGACGAGTTCGTCTGGGACGCCGCGACGGGCGAGCGCGTGGAGTTGCCCTTCAGCGTGTACCGCACCTTGCCGGTGGACCTCACCGGCGACGGGCGGCACGAGCTGGTCCGGGGGGTGCCCGGCGGGGACGGAGCGGTGCTGGACGGCCGGGGTCGGCAGATCGGCAGCGTCGGCGGGACGGCGGCGCTGGTCTGCAAGTTCTGCGACCGGCCCGGCGAGCAGGTGCTGGCATACGATGATTCCGGGACGGTGGCGGTCTGGGCGAATCGCTCGGCCGAGGACGCCGCCGAGGCCCGGGCCCGCTACGCCCACCCGCTGTACGTTGCCAACGCCCGGCTGGCGGCGGTGGGGTACAACGTCGCGGCGCTGGCGGGGCTGTGATTCGCGGCCGGGATATGCCATCAAAGGACCGGAGAGCATGAAGCTGAAACGTCGGCTGGGTTTCTGGTCGGTCTTCTGCATCGCCGCCGGAGCGATGATAAGCAGCGGTCTGTTCGTGTTGCCGGGGCAGGCGTTCAAGGCCGCCGGGCCGGCGGTGATCGTCGCGTACGCCCTCGCGGCGCTGATGGTCCTGCCGGCGCTGCTCAGCCAGGCGGAACTGGCCACCGCCATGCCGCGAAGCGGCGGCAGCTATTTCTACATCGAGCGCAGCCTCGGGGCGCTGCCCGGCACGCTGGCGGGGCTGGCCAACTGGCTGAGCATCTCGCTGAAGGCCGCCTTCGCCATGATCGGCATCGGCGCGTTCGCCAGGCTCATCTGGCCGGACGCCGACCTCACCGAGGCCCAGTGGGAATGGGTCATCAAGGCCGTCGCCGTCGCCTGCTGCGTGGTCTTCACCGCCCTCAACGCCCTCAGCGTCAAGTCGACCGCGCGGGCCCAGGTCGCCCTCGTCGTGCTCCTGCTGGCCGTGCTGGGCGTCTTCGTCGGCGCGGGGGCAGGGAACGTGCGCCAGCATCCCAACTTCGACAACTTCCTCGCCGCCGGCTGGCTCAACGTCCTGGCCACGGCCGGGCTCGTGTTCGTCTCCTTCGGCGGGCTGACCAGCATCGCCGGCGTTGCCGAAGAGGTCCGCCACCCCGGCCGGAACCTCCCCCGGGCCATGACCCTCGCCTGCGTGGCCGTCTCGCTGCTGTACATCGCGGCCGTGTTCGTCACCGTCGGCACCGCCGACGCCGCCGAGCTGGGTGGCGGGCCCAACGGCAGCCTGACCCCGCTGAGCCTCGCCGCCGGGGAGTTTCTCGGGCGGGCGGGCACGGTGGTCCTCTCGGCCGCGGCGATCCTGGCGTTCGTGACGACGGGCAACAGCGGGGTCCTCTCGGCCAGCCGCGGGCCCATGGCCATGAGCCGCGACGGGCTCCTGCCGCCGGTCTTCCAGAAGGTCTCGCGACGGTTCGGCACGCCGCAGCTCAGCGTGTTCGTCACGGCGGGGTTCATCGTGCTCATGATCGTCGCGCTGAGCATCCGCGACCTCGTCAAGGTCGCCAGCACGATGATGCTCATCCTGTTCCTGCTGGTGAACGTGGCCGTGCTTATCATGCGGGGCAGCCGGCTCCAGAACTACCGGCCGCTGTTTCGCTGCCCGTGGTTCCCGTGGGTGCAGTTGGTGGGGGTGGCGGTCTACGCCGTGCTGATCGCCCTGCTGGCCGCCGAACTCGGCACGCTGGCGCCGCTGCTGACGACGGGCGGGTTCACGGCCGCCGGGCTGCTGTGGTACCTGGTCTACGTCCGCCCGCGGATCACCCGCGAAAGCGCGCTGGTCTACATGGTTCGCCGCGCCGTGGCCGGGGAGATCGCTCGCAGCCGCCTGGACGAGGAACTCCGCGAGATCGCCCTGGAACGCGACGAGATCGTCAAGGACCGCTTCGACCACCTCGTCGCCGAGTGCACCGTCCTGGATATTCCCGGGGCCGCCGGCGCCGACGACGTGCTCCGCCGCGCCGCCGACGCCCTCGCCGCCGACCTCGGCACCGACGCCGACGTGCTGCTGGCCAAGCTGCGGGCCCGCGAGGCCGAGTCCAGCACCGTCCTCCGCCCGGGCCTTGCCATCCCGCATGTGATCGTCGAGGGCCGCGGGCTCTTCGGCATGGTCATCGTCCGCTGCCGCGAGGGCATCGCCTTCGCCGGTGCCGACAAGCCGGTCACCACCGCCTTCATCCTCGCAGGGTCCAAGGACGAGCGGAACTACCACCTGAGGGCGCTGATGGCCATCGCCCACATCGTCCAGGAGCCGGGGTTCACCGAACGGTGGCTGGAGGCGCCCGACGTCGAGCACCTGCGCGACATCCTGCTGCTGTCCGGCCGGGAGCGGAGCAAGGAGCAATGGCCATGAATTCCGAAGGATTCCTCGGATCACCGGCGGACCGGAGGACGGGAAGCGCCAACGGCGGCCGCGCACTCGTCAGCCCGTTCCCACGGTCTTCCCGTCCGCACGACCTTGCGGCATTCCGGTCCCACGGCATTGCGGTCTTCCTCTGGAGTGCGATCATGTGTGCAGCGGCATCGACGGCGACGGGGCAGGCCTACTGCCCCCCGGACCGGGACGCGCCCGGCGACGAGATGATCCAGCGGTGGCTGTACCGCAAGGCCGACGAACTGCACTCGCGGTTCCTCGTCGGCGCCGACGACGCGGCCGGGTGGCAGCGCCTCGGCGACCGCTACCGGCGGGAGTACCTCTACATGCTCGGCCTCGACCCGATGCCGGCGAAGTCGCCGCTGAAGGCGACGGTGACGGGCACGCTGAAGCGCGACGGGTACGTCGTGGACAAGCTGCACTACCAGAGCCGCCCGGGGCTGTACGTGACGGGCAACCTCTACCGCCCGGACGAGCCTCCGGCGGGGCGGATGCCCGCGGTGTTCTACGTCTGCGGGCATTCGTATTGCGGGCGGAACGGGAACAAGACGGCGTATCAGTCTCACGGCATCTGGCTGGCCCGCCACGGCTATGTGTGCCTGACGGTCGATTCGCTCCAGCTCGGGGAGATCGCCTCGGTGCATCACGGCACGTACCGCGAGGGGCGGTGGTGGTGGCACGCGCGGGGGTACACGCCGGCCGGCGTGGAGTGCCTCAACGGCCTGCGCGGGATCGACTACCTCGTCGGCCGCGACGATGTCGACCCCGAGCGGATCGGCGTCACCGGCATCAGCGGCGGCGGGGCCGCGACGTTCTGGATCGCCGCCGCCGATCCGCGCGTCAAGGTCGCCGTGCCCGTAAGCGGCATGGCAGACCTGCCCAGCTACGTCGGTAACCGCGTGATCAACGGGCACTGCGACTGCATGTTCCTCTACAACACGTTCCAGTGGCCGTGGACGCGGATCGCCGGGCTCGTCGCCCCGCGGGCCCTGCTGTTTACCAACAGCGACGGCGACAAGATCTTCCCGATGGATGCCAACCGCCGCGTGATCGAGCGGCTCAAGAGGCTGTACAAGCTGCTCGGGGCCGGGGAGAAGGTGGACGCCTTCGTCAGCCACGGCGGGCACGCCTACCGCGAGGACATCCGCAAGGCGGCCTTGCGGTGGATCAACTCGCAGCTCACCGGCGACGACTCGGACGTGACCGACAGCGAGGTGGACCTCGTCGTCCGCGGCGGCAAGGACGAGCATTACCCGATCGACCCGGAGGACCTCCGCGTCTTCCCGACCGACGACGACGTCCCGGCCGACGCGCTGAACGCCGAGATCGACCGGCACTTCGTCCCCGTCGCCGACGTCGCGGCGCCCGGCCCCGACACCTTCGAGGAATGGCGGGCGGACCTTCTCGCCGAGCTGCGGCGTGTGACGTTCGGGCCGTTCCCGAAGCGCGTCCCGGCCGCGAAGGCTGTCGAGGGCGAGAGCGAGCGGCTGGAGACCGATGAGGGCATCCGCGTGGGCGTCTCCGGGCTGGGCGGGCAGGCGGACGGTGCGAAGCGCGTGCTGCTGGTCGTCTCGACCGCCGCCGACATGGACCCGGGCGACTGGCTGGCGGGCCAGCGGCGCGACGGCGACGCGGTGGTCGTCGTCTCCCCCCGCGGCTGCGGCCCGACGCGGTGGACCGTCAAGAGCCCGCCGAACACGGTGCGGCGCTCGCACGTGCTGCTGGGCTGGACGCAGGAGGCCGGGCGCGTGTGGGACGTCGCCGCCGTCGCGCGGTACGCCAAGGCCCGCCGAGGCGGGGCGGAGGTGGTCGTCACCGGCAGCGGCGCCGCGGGCGTGCTGGGCGCCTACGCCGCCCTGATCGAGCCGGACATCGCCGGCGCGGTCGTGCACGACCCTCCGGCCACGCACATGGCCGACGGCGCCCCGGCGCTGCTGAACGTGCTGCGCGTCTGCGACATTCCCGACGCCCTCGGCATGCTGGCCCCGCGCCCGTTGATCCTCCGCACCGCCGACGCGGAGCTTACTCGGAGGGTCCGCGCCATCTACACCGCCGCCGGCGCGGCCGAGGCGGTGACTGCCGTGGGGGATTGACAGGCCCATGCCCCTCAAGCCCGAGCAATATCTTCGCCCCGACGTGATCCAGCAGGTTCAGCGGCTGGACCTGAAGGCGCGGTTCATTGTCGAGGGGTTCATGAGCGGGCTGCACGGCTCGCCGTTCCACGGCTTCAGCGTGGAGTTCAGCGAGCACCGCAAGTACACCCCCGGCGACGACATCCGCCAGATCGACTGGAGCGTGTACGGCAAGACCGACCGGTTCTACATCAAGAAGTACGAGGCCGAGACCAGCCTCGACGCTTACCTGCTGGTCGACTGCTCGGGCAGCATGGACTTCTCGCTGGACGGGCGGCTGACCAAGATGGACTACGCCATCTGCCTCGCCGCGGCGCTGGGATACCTGATGATCAACCAGCAGGACTCCGTCGGGCTGTTCACGTTCGACGAGAAGGTTCGCGCCTTCCTGCCCCCCAAGGCCAAGCGGAGCCACCTGACGAACATCCTCTCGACGCTGGCGCGCACGAAGCCGTACGGCCAGACGCGGCTGGCGCGGTCGCTGCACGACGTGGCCTCGCGGGTGCGGAAGCGCGGGCTGATGATCCTGCTCAGCGACCTGCTGGACGACCAGGCCGGCGTGCTGGAGGCCCTGCATCACATGCGGTTCCGCGGGCACGACATCATCATCCTCCAGGTGCTGGACTACAGCGAGGTGGCCTTCGAGTTCGACGGGCAGGTGCGCTTCGAGGACCCCGAAACACACGAGGGCGTGACCGCCAACCCCCAGGCCATCCAGGCCGGATACCTCGAAGAGATCCGGGCGTTCATCGACGAGTACCGCCGCGCCTGCCAGGCCGTCCGCGCCGACTTCACCACCGTCCACAACGCCATGACCTTCGACAAGGCCCTGATCGAGTTCCTCGCCCAGCGGCAGAGCAGGTTCTGAGACGAGGGGTCCAGCCTTGCCCCCGCGAACAGTGGATTGTGAGCCCCGACTTCCTACCGCGCTGCCCGCTTGCCCCGGCGGGGCTCTGAGGGGCCTCTCGATTGCAGCTTCCGGGCGAGGAGCTCCAGCCGTTCGGGGCCGACGAGGTAGATCGGGGAGCCCCAGTCCAGCGGGAGGATGGTGCGGCCTGTGGAGTCGACGGTCAGCTTGACGGGCCTGCCGAGATAGTCGAAGGCCTCGACGAGTCGGCCGTGGAGGCGGGCGGAGGTCATCCGCGGGGTGCGCCATCGCCCCCAGAGGTTCCAGACGGCGTGGGCGGTTCGGCCGTCGGGGCGGGCCCAGGCGGTATGGTAGATCAGCCCGGTCTTCCAGGGGCGATCGAGCGCCCGGGAGCCGGCGGGGCGGGCGCGGATGAGCGTCCGGCAGGCGACGTAGGCGGGTTTGGGCTTGAGGCTGTGCTCGACGATGCCGAAGGCGTCCTCGTTGGCCTCGTCCGTCTCGCGCCGCTCCTGGAACTCGTACCAGAAGCTGCGCTCGAGCCCCCGGTGCAGCGCCAGCAGGTGAGCGCGGGCGAAGAACTGCGCCTGCTGGCGGTCCGTGATGCCCCGCCGCCCCGTGTGCGTGGGCCAGCCCCATTCGGTGAACCAGATCGGCCGACCGCCCGCGCCGTGACGGTCCAGCAGGGCCCGAAGCTCGTCGAGGGCGTCGGGGATATACGCCTCGGGCGCCCGCGGGTCCCCGTAGCCGTAGGGGTGGATGGCCATGACGTCGAAGGCCCCGTCGGCCCCGGCGAGGGCGGGGGCCATGAAGGTCCAGTCCAGCCGGGACGTCGCGCCCCAGACGACGGTGGCGTTGGGGTCGGCCTGCTTGATCCGCCGGTACGTGGCCCGCAGGAGGCGGGCGTAGTCGTTCGGGTCGGGGTCGTCCCAGAAGTGCTTGAGGTTGGGCTCGTTCCAGACCTGCCACGCCGGAACGCGGCCCTTGTACCGCTGGACCGTTCGCTGGACGAACGCCAGCCACTCCGGCAGGTGGTCCATGGTGGGTCTGGCCCATCGGGGCGTGCCATGCAGCAGGCCCATGATGCCCACGCCCGCCTGCTCGGCGCGGGCCACGACGGCGTCGCAGTTGGCGTAGTCTCGCCGGCCCTCCCGCCGCTCGATGGACGCCCAGACGAACCCGGTGCGCAGCCAGCGGATGCCCGCTTCCCGCATCAGCTCCATCTCGCGGTCCAGGAAGGGGTGCTCGTCGTTACGGGTGACGTGGGAATGGACGCCGTAGGGCGATTTGGCGGTCGGTCCGTCGGGCCTCGCCGGCGCCGCGTTCATTGACAGGACCGCCAGAAGGGCTGCACTGAGCCGGTGGATCAACGTGGGTCTCCCTGTGCCGAAGTCGTATCGAGCGTACGGAGGTTGAACGGCGGGACCGTGGTCGTGTTGCGGTTCCCCGCCGAAGCGGGAGCCTTGATCGGCGGCGGCGGGGTTCTATGCTGGGAAGTCCGGCGGCGGGGCGGGCGCTCCGCGCCGGCGAAAACGAATGAGGAGAGCACGATGAAGGCCATGCACTGGTTGACGAGCGCGGCGGTGTGCGTGCTGGCGGCGGCCCCGGCGGCGCCGGCGGCGGAGAAGGACAAGCCGGCCGAGGACGTTCCGGCCATCGAGCCGACCGAGAAGATCGCCCTGTTCGACGGCAAGACGTTCGAGGGCTGGAAGCGGGTCCTCCGGAACCCGGATGCCGACGTGTCGGAGACATGGACGATCGCCGACGACGGCGTGCTGGGCTGCACGGGCAAGCCGGCGGGGTACATCCGCACGGAGAAGGCGTACCGGAACTACCACCTGCGGTTCGAATACCGCTGGGCGGGGCGGACGGGCAACAACGGCGTGCTGGTGCACATGGTCGGCGAGGACAAGGTCTGGCCCAAGAGCCTCGAATGCCAGGGCATGTACAAGAACCAGGGCGATTTCTTCCAGATCGGCGGGGTGGAGTTCCACGAGCACCGCGCGGGCGGGCACCGCGTTCGCGGCCGGCGGGTCGTCAAGTACGGCGAGCACAACGAGAAGAAGCCCGGCGAGTGGAACGTCTACGAGGTCTGGGCGGTGGGGGACACGGTGCGGCCTTACGTCAACGGCAAGCTGATGAACGAGGCGACGGGCCTGTCGCTGACGGCCGGGCGGATCTGCCTCCAGAGCGAGGGCGCCCCGATCGAGTTCCGCAACATCACGCTGGCCCCGGCGGGCCCGCAGGAGAAGCCCTGGCCGGTTCGCCCGAAGAAGAAGATCGAGCTGTTCAACGGCAAGGACTTCGCCGGCTGGGTGCGCGTGCTGCACGGCCAGGGCGGCAAGAAGGGCACGAAGGGCGCGAAGGGCAAGGGCCCGTCGGTGGACGAGGTCTGGAGCGTTCGCGACGGGGTGATCCACTGCACGGGCAAGCCCAACGGGTACATCCGCACGACGGAGCATTACGCGGACTACAAGCTCCACGTGGAGTGGCGGTGGGTCGCCAAGCCGACCAACAGCGGCGTGCTGCTGCACAAGACGGGGATGGAGAAGGTCTGGCCGACGTGCATCGAGGCCCAGCTCATGCACCGCAACGCGGGGGACTTCTGGCTGCTGAGCCACTCGAAGCTGACCGCCGGCGGCAAGGAGGTCGGCGGGAAGATGTACCACAACATCAAGAAGAAGCACCCGACCAACGAGAAGCCCCCGGGCGAGTGGAACAGCTACGACATCGTCTGCGACGGCGGGACGATCACGCTGACCGTCAACGGCCTGCTCCAGAACCAGGGCACCGACGCCAAGCCGTCGAGCGGGCCCATCTGCCTCCAGAGCGAGGGCAGCCCCATCGAGTTCCGCAACATCACCCTCGAGCCGCTGAAGAAGTAACCCCGAAGGAATCGCATGAGTCATCACGAAAGATGGAGTGTCCGGGGGATGGTGTGCATCGTGTGCCTCGCCGCGGCCGCCGCGACGGCGGCGGGCGCGAAGACTGACGCGACCGGGGGCGGGGCGGCGACAAAGCCGGCCACGGTCATCGAGGCCGAGCCGGACGAGGAGGTCGCCTTCAGCCTCGCCCCGGCGGACAAGCCGGGCAAGCGAGTGTACTCGGTCGGCGAGGTCGTCCGCGACGGCCAGACGCTGTTCGCGCCGAAGAACATGGCCCTGGACGCCAACAGCGGCGAGTTCACCTGGACGCCGCACAAGAGCCAGGCAGGCACGTGGGAGCTGGAGTTCGTCGTCCGCGAGCTGCTGGACGAGCCGTGGAAGGTCCGCCGGACGATCCGCGTGGACCCCGGGCCGATCGCCGGCCACGGGGCGCCTGGGCGGGAGCTGCTGCGGAAATGGTGGCAGGAGGGCACGGCCGCGGGGAACGTCGGGGACTTCTACGACAACCGCGACCGCGGGCACTCGCACCTTCACATGCGGAAGTTTCCCCAGCTCGCGAAGGTCGAGTACCCGGCGAAGCTCAAGGAGCGCCGCCTCGACTGGGCGCTCCAACGGCACTTCATCTTCAAGCACGTGACGTTCGGCAATTCCTCGACGGCCTCGGGAGCGACGGCGTTCGGCAGCAACTCCCGCCGGGCCGTGCTCGGCCAGAAGGCCGCCGAGGCCGTCTACCGCCAGTACAAGAGCTCGCACCTGTACATCTACCCCGAGCACCGGGACCACGACCCCGGCCGCAACGGCCGCGGGGGCCACGGCGACCTCTTCCCCGCCAACGTGCCGTACCTCCTCACCTCGCAGGGCTCCAGCGGCTCGGACCGGCCGTTCATGGACGCGGTGGCGGCAACGCTGGCGGCCTTTCGACCGGAGGTGAAGCGTCGGCTGACGCGCTCGGGCCTGCTGATGCCGACGATCCAGATGATCTTCCGCGCGAGCACCAAGCACATCGACTACCCGGCGGAGTACCTGACGGGCAAGGCCCACCCGACGGCCTTCAAGGGCCATCACGTCGACGGCGAGGCGATGGTGAAGATGGCCCACGGGATCACGCCGGACGTCCTGCCGCCGATGGTGCAGATCGAGGTGACCGACGAGGACGAGGCCGTCGAGGGCGTGGACTACTTCGACCGGGACAAGAGCGAGGTGCTGTTCGACACGCCGTGCGCGGTGGCGCGGATTGCGCGGTCGGTGACGAAGCGGACGCGGCGGATGGTCGTCACCGCCGGCGGCAGCTATGACCCCAAGGGCCTGCCGCTGAAGTACCACTGGGTGCTGCTCCGCGGCGACCCGGAGAAGGTCCGCATCCGCAAGCTGAACAACGAGGGCTCGCAGGTGGAGTTGCTGATCGAGCCCCACGGCCTGCGCCGGGTGCGGGGCGCGAAGATCGAGAGCCCCCGCGTGGACGTCGGGGCGTTCGTGCACAACGGCACCTACTACTCGGCGCCGGCGTTCGTGTGCGTGTACTTCCCGCCGAACGAGGCGAGGACCTACGACGCAGCCGGACGCGTGCGGGAGGTGAGCTACGACTACGGCACGTCGACGATCGGCTGGCCGACCGATGCCCCGCGCGACGACGGGTACGACATCGCCGACTGGGCCGGCCTGCTGGTGATGCTGACCGCCGACGATCCGAACGCCGGGCCGCGGTTGCTGCGGCAGCGGTTCGACAAGGCCCACCTGCCCGTGCTGGCCGAGGCGCTGAAGGAACTCGAGGCCGCCGCCGACGCCGAGGCCGAGCCGCGGAAGAAATGGAAGGACGCCGAGGCCGAGCGGAAGAAGCTGCGCAAGGCCCGCGACGACGCCCGCAAGGCTCACAAGAAGGCCAAGGAGGACGACGAGGACGTCGAGGCCGTCGAGGCCGCCAAGAAGGCGCTCGACGAGGCCGAGAAGGCCCTCAAGGCCGCCGACAAGAAGGCCCGCAACACGAAACGCGAGTACGAGAAGGTGCGCAAGGACGGCAGCGACGTGCTCACCAAGGGCCGGGAGAGCCTCGACGGCGCGTCGGTCAAGCGGGTCGTCGAGGGCGCCCTCAACGCCGCCAAGGACGACATGGCGCTCTACACCGCCAATGCGGCCGCGCTGGCCCGGGCGACCGACGGCGAAGACGAACGCGCCCGGAAGGTCCGCGCCGCCCGGCAGAAGCTGATCGACGCGGGCATCCTCGCCGGCGAGGGGATGTCCTGGAAGCTCGCCGGCGCCCTGGCCGACGTGCTGCCGAAGGACCGCCCGTTGACCAGGCGCGAACGGAACCGCGTGGAGTGGTTCCACGTCGAGCTGATCAAGCACGTCCTGGCCCCGGGCTGTCTGCGACTGAGCTACCGGAAGAACTACGTCATGCCCTACCTCTGCACGCCCAAGCCGTGGCGCGACGTATACCTCTATCACGAGGGCCGGCTGATCGGGTGGCGGCGGCATGGCAAGGACGGCAAGACCGAGCGATTCACCGCCTCCGGGGCCCTGGCCGAGAAGCTCGACGACCTCGGCCGCCCCGTGCTGGCCCGGCCGGTGCAGTACCTCTACGACGTCGGCCGACGCCGAATGCCCAAGGAACTCAAGTACATCACGCTGCCCAAGAAGCTCCGGTACGAGTACGCCTCAGACGCCGACCGCACCGGCCGGGAGATCGAGGAACAGCCGTGAGACCGGGCTCCCGTGGGACCGGAAGACCATGGGGCCGGATCGGCATTCCGGCCCCGCGACGCCTCCTCCTGTTGACTGTTCCCTGGTAACCACTAGCGAATAGCGGGTCACGACCATGCCAGACCGCCCGAACATCCTGTTCCTCTTCAGCGACGAGCACAGTTTCCGCTGCATGGGCCACGCGCCCGACGCGGCCGGCGAGCCGGTGGACACGCCGTCGTTCGACCGCCTGGCCTCGCGGGGGACCGTCTTCCGCGACGCCTACTGCCAGATGCCGCTGTGCACGCCTTCGCGGCTGTGCACGCTGACGGGGCGCGAGGTCCGCGGCGCCGGGGCGTGGACAAACCGCAGCGTGATGCGCCCCGATGTCGAGACGCTCCCGGGCACGCTGGCCGCCGGCGGGTACGAGACGTGCCTGGTCGGCAAGATGCACCTCGGGGGCAACCGCCAGTTCGTCGGCTTCCGCCATCGCCCCTACGGGGACCTCCAGGGCTTCTGCGGGCACCAGTGGGAGCCCATCGACGACCCCGACCGCCACTCCATGCGGGCCCGCACCGCCAAGGTGGGCGTCACCGGCATCCCCGAGAGCCTCATCCAGGACGAGATCGTCTGCCACGAGTCCCTCGCCTGGCTCCGCGAGCACCGCCATGCCCGCGGCGACCAGCCGTGGTTCCTCTGCGCATCCTTCAGCCGGCCGCACTTCCCATTGACCGCGCCCCGGCGGTGGTTCGACCGCTACTGGCCCGACGGCGTGACCCCGCCGAAGGTCGGCCCGACCGGGGACGCCTACGACCACCCGATGAGCGTGGGGATGCGCCGGGGCTTCCAGGCCGACGCGATCGGCGAGGCCGAGATGATGCGGGCCCGCGCGGCCTACTTCGCCTGCGTCAGCTACCTCGACGAGGTGATCGGGGACTTCTTCGCCCGCGCCGCCGCCGACGGGCTGCTGGACAACACCGTCATCGTCTACAGCACCGATCACGGCGAGCTCGCCGGCGAGCACGGCGTGTGGTGGAAGAACGGCTGGTACGACGGCTGCTGCCGCGTGCCGCTGATCGTCTCCACCCCTGCCCAGCGGCGCCGCGAGCAGCCCGCCGGCGAATGCACCACGCCGGTTGCCCTGGTCGACCTGTTCCCGACCTTCTGCTCGCTGGCCGGCGTGGACTGCCCCGACGACCTCGACGGCCGCGATCTCGGCGAGCCCGTCCTCGGCCGGGGGGACGCGCCGGACCGCCCGGTGTTCTCCGACTCGCTGACACCCCGCTGGGGCGAGGGCACGGAGTTCCGCTCGGTCCGCTGGCGGCAGTGGAAGTACGTCCGCTTCCGCGACGCCGAGCCGCTGATGTTCGACCTGGCCGCCGACCCCGGCGAGCAGCACAACCTCCTCCGGCGAGGCTGCGAGGGCGACGCCGCCGCGGCGCGGGCCCACCTGGCCGACGTGGCCGAGGAGACGATGGACTTCGACGCCGCCGAGCGCGAGCGGACCGAGCGCGACGGCGGCCTCGCCGAGCGGTTCAAGCAGGACCTGCCGCGGGGCACGATGAACCAGTACCTCATGCCCTCCGGCAAGCTCGTCAACGCCGACGACCCGCTCTACAACCCCACCGTACTCGCCGACCGCCCCGAGGACGCCTTCAGCGACTACCCGGGCTCGTAACGCCTTCCGACCCCGCCGGGACGATCCGCGGCTCGGGTTCGCCGGCGGCGGTCATCCTCGCGACCAGGCGGGCGCGGAGGTCGGCGCGGACGTCCGCCAGGGCCGGGTCGGCGATGCGATTGTCCAACTGGTGCGGGTCCGCCTCGTTGTCGTAGAGGCACTCCTCGGTGTACTCCTCGGCGCCCGGGCGCGAGCCCCCTCCCCACTTGCCCTCGGGGGGCACGTGCACGGAGTACGTCCAGCGGTCCGTTCGGATCGCCCGGCCGATCTGGCTCTCGCTGACCTGCACGAAGACCTCCTCCCGCCAGTCGGCCGGCGCGGCGTCCAGCGTCTGCTGGAGGGGCCGGCCTCGCATGGGCAGGGGGGTCGGCAGGCCGGCGGCGGCGAGGATCGTCGGCGGCACGTCGATCAGGCTGGCCAGCGGCTGGACGACCTCCCCGCCGCGGAACCCCGGCCCGCAGGCGACCATGGGCACCCGGATGGAGGCGTCGTGGCAGGACCGCTTGTACTCGGCGTTGCGCGTGCGGAAGTGCGAGCCGTGGTCGCTGGTGAACAGGATCAGCGAGTTCTCGGCCATGCCGAGTTCCTCCAGCGTGTCGCGGATGCGCCCGAGATTGGCGTCGAGGCTGTGGATGCAGCCGAGGTAGTCGGGGTAGTTCTCGCGCCAGTCGCCGGGCGTCTCGGCGCGGGCGAGGTCCTCCGGCGGGACGAAGTCCCCGAACCGCTCCTTGGAGCCCTCGGGGCCCTCGTAGCAGTTGCGGTCGTTCTGGTGGTGCGGCTCGATGTAGGAGAGGAACAGGAACCATGGCCGTTGCCCGTCGCGGGTGCGGAGGTAGTCCAGCACGAAGTCCGTCTGGCAGTCGGCGCGGTAGCCGGTGAAGTCCACGCGGTTCATGTCGGCGTCGAACATGTGCCCGTCGTAGCCGTGGGAGGTGAACTCCAGCACGTCGCTGGCCAGCCAGTGGTCCTTGTAGCCGCCGCGGCGCTCCAGGGGCACGGCGGAGGTGCGGTAGTTGTGCTGCTCGTCGCTGGCCAGATGCCACTTGCCGATGTACCCGACCTCGTAGCCGGCCTCGGTCAGCCAGTGGGCGATGGTCTTCTCGTCCTGCGGCAGGGCGATGTTGTTCTTGAAGCAGCCGGTCTCCGTGGCGAACTTGCCGGTCTGGAGGCACGACCGCGCCGGCCCGCAGACCGGCTGGCAGGTGAAGGCCCGCTCGAACCGCACGCCCTCGGCCGCGAGGCGGTCGAGGTTCGGCGTCACGCCCATCGAGGCCGCGGCGTCGCTGTAGCACCCGCAGGTGTCCCAACGCTGCTGATCCGTGAAGAAGAACAGGATGTTCGGTTGATCTGGCATGGTGGTGATCCGTTATTCGTTGGCAGGTAACAGGTAGAAGTTGACAGGAGGAGGCATCGCGGTCCCGGAATGCCCATCCGGCCCCACGGTCGGCCGGTATTCCTGTCTTCCGGTCTCACGGTCTTTCTGTCTCACGGTTTCTCGGCAAGCAGCGCGTGCAGGGCGGGCATCGTGGCGCGATGGTCGCCGCGAATGTAGAGGCTCCGCCCGCCGTCGCGGACGGTGCGGACCAGCACGGTCTTGTACGGGCGGTAGTAGTACTCCGGGCTGTCCTTGGGGGCCTCGGTGTGGAGGTCCCCCCCGAGGGCCAGCAGGTCGAACACCGCCGACGTGAAGTGCCTCACCTCACGCCCGCGCTGGTGGGCCACGTTGCGGACCATCGACAGGGCCTTGAGGTACACCTCCGGTCCCATCACCGCCGTGCCGTAGCAGAGCACCACGCCGCCTTCCAAGGCCTCCATCACGCGGGCGAGGACGAGGAAATCCCGGTAGCTGGCGGCCCCGGCGGCGGCGGCGTCGAAGTTCGGGTGCTCGTGGACGATGTCGTAGCCGATCCCCAGGTGCACCGTGGCGGGGACGCCGGCCTCCCACGCGGCGGCGAAGATCGACACGTCCTTGTGCGGGCAGTCGTCCGCGGCCGCGACGTGGGCGCCCACGGCTTCGCCGAAGCCCAGCCCGGCCTCGTGGCCGCGACGGACGATGTCGTTGAGCTCGCCGGTTTCCCGCCAGAGCCCGAAGCGCCCCTCGACGATGTACCGCGCGACCGATTCGGTCGTGGCCCCGACCCGCGCCAGCTCGTAGTCGTGGATCGCGCACGCGCCGTTCATGGCCACCGCCGAGACCCACCCGCCGCCGATCAGGTCGATCACGTAGCGGCTGAGGCCCTGCTTGATCACGTGGGCGCCCATCAGCAGGACGACGGCGGCGCCGTCGCGGCGGGCGTCGCGGATCGCCGATGCCAGCGCCGCCAGGTCCGGGTGCTCGAACGGCTCGGGCGCCTCGCCGACGTGCAGCAGCCGGCAGAGGTCCATGTCGTGCTCGCGCCGGGCCAGCGGCAGCAGGTCGAGCTCCTCGCGATCGAACGTGGGGTACTTGCTGGGCATCGGTCGTGGTTCCTTCGTTGCCGGGAGATCAGGATAGCGGCCGGGGAGGCGCCCGTCGAGGCCGGCGCGGTTTTCGCCGACTGCGGGCTTTTCCCGGCCGGGCGGCAATACGCCCCGCGTCGGCTGCGTTTCTCTGAGCGTCCGGACGGCAAGAAGGCGAACGAGGCGAGCTGGGTCCGGTCCGGATCGCGGCAGTGGAGCCGCCCGGGCCGAGCAAGCGAACACGACGACAAGGAGACCGTAGCGATGAGAACCCACGGAACGAAGCTGGCGGCATTGGTGTGCGTGTTGGCGCTGGGTGCGGCCTGGGCGGTGGCGCAGGACGCCGAGCCGGCCGGGCGGGAGAATCGCCCGGGCGTCGGCCGGCGGCGCGGCCCGCGCGAGGGCGGCCCGCGAGCCCGACGCGGCGAGCGCGGGGCGAAGTTCATCGAGGCGCTGAAGCTCACCGAGGAGCAGAAGGCCCCGGTGATGCAGATCCTCGAGACCCACCGCGAGGCGATGATGAACTGGATGAAGGAGAACGGCCCGACGCTGCGCGAGCTGCACCAGAAGCTCGGGCGGGGCCGCGGTCGCGGTCCCAAGGGTCCCGATGCCGCCAAGCCTCCCGTGGACCAGGAAGCCCGCCAGCAGGCGATGGCGCAGATGCGCGAGCTGATGGAAGAGCGCCGCGCCATGGCCGACAACGTCCTCAAGCAGCTCGACGAGCACCTGACCGACGAGCAGATGGCGGTCGCCGGGAAGGTCATCGGCGGGGGGCCTCGCGGCACGCGTCGCGGGGGCCCGCCCATGCGGCTGCTGCGGGCGCTGGAGCTGACCGATGAGCAGAAGACCAAGGTCCGCGAGACCATGGAGGCCGCCAGGGAAGCGGCCAGGAAGGCCGAGCCGGGCGAGCGTCGAGGTGCTTTCGAGGCCGCTTGGAAGAGCGTGGTCGATAACGTCCTCACCGACGCTCAGCGGGCGAAGCTCGAGGAGCTCAAGAAGAACGCCCCCAAGCGTCGCGGACCGGACGGCGGGCCCCACGCCCTCGACCTCACCGAGGACCAGAAGGCCCAGATCAGGGAGATCATGCAGGACGCCCGGGCGAAGATGAAGGACGCCGACGGGCGCGAGGCGCGGCGGGAGATCTTCATGGCCGCCCGAAAGCAGATCGCCGACGAGGTCCTCACCCCCGAGCAGCGGGAGAAGGCCCGGAAGTTCCGCGAGCGCCGCGGCGAGCGTCGGGGCCAGGACGGACCCCGTCGCGGCCGGCGGGGCAGGGGCGGGCGCGAGGATGAGCCGGTGATCGTCGAGTAGCACTGACCCAACCGCCGGCGGCGCGAAGACACCCCGCGTCGCGGCAGCCCGCGGGCCGGCCGGGAGACATCTCGTCTCCCGGCCGGCCCGCTATATGGGCGCGTGCTTGCTCTCGGCCCCATCGTGCGGTTCAATGTCGGCGTCGTAATCGATTCGCCAAACCGCGGCCCGCACGGAGACCCGCCGATGACCAAGCGTTGGATGATCGTCGCCCTGATCGCACCCGTGGCCCTGCTGCTGCCCGCCTGCGGGCAGCCCGTCGAGCTGCCGGCCGTCTTCTCCGACCACGCCGTCCTCCAGCGGAACATGGAGATCCCCGTCTGGGGCAAGGCCGCCCCGGGCTACCTGGTGGCCGTGGAGTTCGCCGGCCAGCGGAAGACGACCGTCGCCGGCGACGAGGGCGACTGGATCGTCCGCCTGGACCCCGTCCCCGCCGGCGGGCCGTACACGCTGACCGTCGCCACCGAGTTGACCGCCGTCACGCGGGAGGACATCCTCGTCGGCGACGTGTGGATCTGCTCGGGGCAGTCGAACATGGCCTGGCCCGTCAGCCGGGCCAACAACCCCACGCAGGAGGTCGCCGACGCCAACTATCCCGGCATCCGCCTGTTCACCGTCCCCCGCGGCCTGGCCGTCGAGCCGCAGTGGGACGTCGACGGCCAGTGGACGCCCTGCACGCCCGACAATGCCGCGGGCTTCTCGGCCGTGGGGTACTACTTCGGGCGCGAGCTGCACCGCCGCGCCAACGTGCCCGTCGGGCTGATCAACACGTCCTGGGGCGGCACGCGGGCCCAGCCGTGGACGCCCCGGCGATACCTTGAAGGCCGCCCGGAGTACAACGAGATGCTCGCCGAATACGACGAGAAGGCCGGCGACCCGGACCAGGTCGCCCAGAAGCTCACCGACCACCGCCGGGCCATGGAACGCTACCAGCGGCAGTGGGATGAACTGCTGGCGGGCCTCTCGAAGCTCGACCGCGGCCTGGAGAACAACTGGGCGGCTCCCGGCCTGGACCCCAACGGCTGGAAGACCATGACGCTGCCGACGCTCTGGGAGCAGGCCGGGCTGAAGGGCTTCGACGGCGTGGTCTGGTTCCGCCGCGAGGTGGACCTGCCCGCCGACTGGGCCGGCAAGGACTGCCTGCTCAGCCTCGGCGCCATCGACGACGACGACCGCACCTACGTCAACGGCGTGCAGGTCGGGCACATCGGCTACGGCGACGAGAATCACTGGCAGACCCCGCGGAAGTACACCGTTCCCGGGCGCCTGATCCAGCCCGGGCGGAACGTCATCGCCGTCCGCGTCTTCGATGGCGGCGGCGGGGGGGGCATCTACGGCCGGCCGGAGCGGATGCGGATCACCCCGGCCGACCGGGCGGACCTCCAGGGCATCTCGTTGACGGGCGAGTGGCAGTACCGCATCGGCTACGGCGGGGAGGGTGAAGAGGTCCCGCAGCGCCCCCGCCGGCCGGGGCAGTTCCGCGGCGTGGGCTACATCTGGAACGCGATGGTCGCGCCGCTGGTGCCGTACGGCATCTCCGGGGCGATCTGGTACCAGGGCGAGTCGAATGCCGGCGAGCCGCAGCTCTACGCCCGCCTCTTCCCGGACATGATCCGCTTCTGGCGGCGGCGATGGGGGCAGGGCGATTTCCCCTTCCTCTTTGTCCAACTGGCGAACTTCATGGCCCCGTCGTCGCAGCCGGCCTCGGGCGGCTGGGCGCGCATCCGCGAGGCCCAGGCCGAGGCGCTCAAGCTGCCGGCGACCGCGATGGCCGTCGCGATCGATATCGGCGAGGCCGACGACATCCACCCGCGGAACAAGCAGGAGGTCGGGCGGCGGCTGGCCCTGGCCGCCCTGGCCAGGGCGCTGGACCGCGAGGTGGTGTATTCCGGGCCGATCTACGAGGGCATGAGCGTCGAGGGCAACAAGGTCCGCATCCGCTTCCGCCACGTGGACGGCGGGCTGGTCGCCCGGGGCCAGGGCGGCGAGCTCAAGGGCTTCGCCATCGCCGGCCAGGACCGCAACTGGGTCTGGGCCGAGGCGAAGATCGCCGAGGACAAGCCGGGCACGGTGCTCGTCTGGTCGCCGAAGGTCGCCAATCCCGCGGCCGTCCGCTACGCATGGGCGAGCAACCCCGACAAGGCCAACCTCTACAACGCCGCCAACCTCCCGGCCGCCCCCTTCCGCACCGACGACTGGCCCCCCCCGGCCAGGCTCGGCGCGGAGTAGGGCGTTCGAGAGAGCCCTGGCAGGGATTCGCGGGATTCAAGGGATACAGACGCAGCCAGAAGCGAAGAAGCCGCGGCTTCTTCTCCTTTCCAGCGGCGTCGGCATCCCTTGCATCCCTGCTACCCCTCTCCCGGCCGCCGCCGATCACTTGTTGACGACGTTCTCCGGTTCGCCTTCCAGCCAGGCGTGGATGTTGTCCAAGGTGGTCTCGATGATCCGCCGGCAGGCCTCGACGGAGTTGAACGCGTTGTGGGGGGTGATGATCACGTTGGGCATCCGAAGCAGCACGTTCGACTGCACCACCTTCCGCAGTGTCTCGATGTCGTAGCTGCTGCTGAGGATCTCCGCCTCCTCCACGATGGCCGTCTCGCTCTCCAGCACGTCCAGCGCCGCCCCGCCCAGCCGGTCGTTCTGGAGCGCCTCGACCAGCGCCGAGGTGTCCACGATCCCGCCCCGAGCGGTGTTGACCAGGACCGCGTCTTCCTTCATCTTGCCCAGCGCCTCGGCGTCGATCATGTGCCGCGTCTCGTCCCGCAAGGGCAGATGGACGCTCAGAACGTCCGACTCGCCCAGCAGCGTGTCGAAGTCCACGTACCGGAAGCCGTACCGCCCGCTGAGCAGCGGGTCCCGCCGCACGTCGTAGGCGATGCGGTTCATCCCGAAACCCCCGGCGATCCGCATCGCTCGCGAGCCGATGCTCCCCACGCCGAGGCAGCCGAACGTCTTGCCCGCCAGGTCCCGCCCGCGCAGGCCCTGGATGCTGAAGTCCCCGCGGCTCGTTCGCTCGTAGCAGCGGTGGATCTTCCGAGTCAACGCCAGCAGCATCCCGAAGGCGTGCTCGGCCACCGTGTCCTCGCCGTAGTGGGGCACGTTGGCGATCAGGATGCCGCGCTCGGCGCACTTGGCGGCGTCGACGTGATCGTAGCCCGTCGACCGCGTGGCGATCAGCTTCATCTGCGGCATCCGGTCGATCTGCTCGGCCGTCACGTTCGAGTGGATGAACGGGCTGAACACCGTGGTGTCCTCGGGGATGTCCTCGTCGTCCAGCTCCTCGACGCGCTTGTCGGAGGTGACGATGTTGCAGTGCTCGGGGCAGAGCTGCTTGAGCTGCTTCTGCTCCCACGGTTCGAGCTCGACGAAGAGGATCGTCGGCGTGTCCTTCAATTCCTCGTAGATGCATTCCATCACGGCGCTCCCGATCGGTGTTGGCGGCGCGGGGCGAGCATGATCGCCGGCTCGCGGACGGGCCAGACCGGCTCCCACCGCGTGGCGCCTTCGCGGCCGACGTGCAGCGTGTTGTCGGCCAGGGCCCAGGCCAGGCCGTCATCGGTGAACGCCACGCGATACGTGTCGATGTTCTCCGCCGTCGAGGCCGGGAAACCGTCGCCGATGTGCTCCCAGCTCCGTCCGGCATCGTCGCTGCGGTACAACTGGCCGTGAACGTTCTCCCCGTGCGGGCCGTCGCTGACCGTCGCGAGGATCAGGTCCGGGTCGTGCGGGGCGACCGCCACGGCCCGGCCGTAGCGGCAGTCCAGGTCGTCGGCGCGGTGCGACCAGGAGCCGCCCCGGTCGTCGCTGACGTAGACGCCGTCGGCGGTGTTGGCGTAGACGCGGTCGGGCTCGGCCGGGCATGTCGCCACCTGGTGGACGTCCTCGTGCAGCTCGGGGGTCACCGGCTGCCAAGTGTGCCCGCGGTCGGGGCTTCGCATGATGCTGCCGACGTGGATGTCGGCGTAGACCCAGCCGTCGGGCGTGGCCGCAAGCGACCGCACCGACGGCAGCCCGCCCCATGGAGTGTGCCACCGCCCGCGGCAGTCGAGGGCGTCGAAGGGCTCGACCTTGCCCACCAGCCCGCCGGAGACGCGGTAGAGGCGCGCGTCCAGCGTGCCGACCAGCAGCTCCGGCGGCTCGTCGGTGAGGATGGCCAGGCAGTCCACCCGCTCGGGGATGGCCGCGGAAACCTGCTTGGGCCCGTCGGGGCCCAGCAGCCGCAGTTCCCCGCCGGCCAGGGCGGCGGCGTCGAAGGCCATCCCTGCGTCGGCGCACTGGATCTCGTCGGCCCGAAGGCAGGGATCGGCCCGCAGGTCCCCCGGCTCGCCCCCGAGGCGGTACACGGCCGCGGCGGTAGCGACCAGCAGCGTCGTCTGCGGTTGGGGATCGATCATACATCGCTCCTGTGTTGGCTCATTGTAGGTGAAGGCGCGCCGCGGACCTGACGGGAGGGATGCGATGCGGGGGCAGGGGCGCAACGGAAGACGCCGGAGCGATGTCCGGCGCCCGGCGTCTGGTGAGCAT
>CAYLPJ010000048.1:0-51857 GCA_964385465.1 uncultured Planctomycetaceae bacterium
TAGACTGACGAATGGAGCCGCGCTTTCATATCTTCACTCCACAGGGCGCGACGGGGGGCTTTGGTCGGGGCGGCGGAGGGGCCGTCCTCTTTGCCCAAGTGGGTCGCCTGCGAAGAGATCGCGTCGCGGCCAGCGTTGGCGACGTCGGGCGCGAAGGGTACTCGGTGCTCCGGCGAAAGCGGCGTCGTTGCCGCCGCACTCCACAGGGCGCGACGGGGGCTTTGGTCGGGGCGGCGGAGGGGCCATCCTCTTTGCCCAAGTGGGGCGCCTGCGAAGAGATCGCGTCGCGGCCAGCGTGGCGACGTCGGGCGCTGATGGCGGCCGGTGCTCCGGGGGAAGCGGCGCCGCGTATTCTCGGCGGGGGCGCTTGCCACTTCGGCGTGGGTCGCGGCCGGGCGGGGGCCGGCAGGTGCTGGGCGACGGCGGGGACATTTTCCGTCGCTGCTTGGCCGCGGGTTGGGCGGTCAGGCCTCGCAGACGCAGTGTTCGTCGAAGAGGTCGGCCTGGTCGGCGGGCGGTGGCGTGGTGGCGGCCACGATGAGGGTGAGGTTGGCCTCGCGGCAGAGGTCGGCGAGCTCCGCGAGCCGGTCGGGGGCGGGCAGTTCGGAGAGGGCCCAGACGAGGTGGAGCGTCTTGGCGGCGGACGCCCGCGTGCGGCGGCGCATCCGCAGCATCGCCAGCAGGTCGTCGAGGAAGGCGTCGAGGGCGTCGTGGTGGGCGTCGGCCAGCAGGACGAAGCCGTACCGGGCGTACCAGGCGGACTCGAAGACCATCCGGCTGCCGTAGGCGGGGTCGCCGGGGGTGCAGGTGATCTTCCGCAGCGGCCAGAGGCGGCCGAGCAGGGGCAGGCGGGGCAGGCGGGGCAGGCGGTCGGCGTCTGGCCAGGGGTCGCGGCCGGCGAGGAGCAGGAAGCTCTCGCCCTTGTGCACGACGGCCTCGATGAGCCGCCGTGCGGCGTCGACGGGCTCCTCGGCCTGGAGGAAGACGGCGTGGCTCTTGGGCAGGACGGTATCGACGGTCCGGCAGGCGATCGGCAGCGGCAGGAGGTCGCCGCAGGTGCGGTTGAACCGCCGCAGGTACTCCAGGGCGGCCGCGATGAGTGCGACCACCAGCGTCAGCCTGCAGGCAAAGCGGTTGAGCGTGTCGTAGCGGTTGGCTCGGACGTAGTCCTCTGCCGGCAGGAGGAGGCGGGTTTCCTTCTCGTCGGCCTCGTCGACCAGTTCGATGAGCTTGGGCTTGTTGGCGTCGATCTGGTTGGCATCGCGCTGCCGGGGGCCTCGCGTGCGGTAGGCGTAGTCGGGCTGGTCCTCGGCGTCGTCGTCGGGATCGCCGACGGCGTTGGCGTCGCGGCCGGGGGCGTTGGCATCGTCGGCGTCGGCCCGGTGGACGTCGCTCTCGCCGCGTTCGGCGGCGGCGGCGGCGTCGCGGGCGGCGAGCTGCCGCTGCCGGGCGGCCTCGATCTCCTCGCGGCGGTCGATGCGGAATTCCATGACGCGGTCGGAGTTCCACATACCCAGCCCGACGGCGAGCAGGGCGAGGATGACGGCGGTGAAGACGCCGGGCAGGGGCCCGCGGAGCCCGGCCCAGAGGGCGGAGACGGCGAGCGCGGCGAATACGCCGCCCCACAGCACGGCGGATGCGACGCGTCCGACCTCGGGCGCGCTGACGGCGAAGACGACGGCCAGTCCGACGAGCGAGGCCATGGCCAGGCCGACGCGCATGCGTGGTGTCCGGATCGCCCAGGCGAGCAGCACGCCCCAGACGCCCATCCAGGCGAGGATCGAGACCGAGCCGACGAGTCCGAAGTACCGCCAGATCCGCCCGAGCGTCCGCAGCGGCCCGGTGGGGGCGTCGGCGTCGGCGGGGCGTGTAGCCGGCTGCGTGGCGGCGGCGGTTGTCGGCTGGGTGGCCGCGGGGGCTGTCCGCGCGGACCGATCACCGTTGCCGGCCTCGGCCTGTGCGAGCGCCGGCGCCGCGGCGGCCAGCAGCACGCCGAGCGCGACCAGGCCCGTGAGATGTCTGGCCATGCACGTCATCCTTCCGCCCCGAAAGCCTACCGCCGCCGGTACTTCCTGGTCTGCTCCAGGTATTTGGTGATGGCGTAGTACATCACGTTGATGCCCATCTGGTAGGCGGCCTCGGCGGTCTCGGGGTCCATGCCGGAGTGGCCGGTCTTCCATGCGTCGTTGATGTCGCCGGGGTGGTAGTAGACGATCCAGCGTCCCTTGTGCTTGACGCCCATGGCCCGGAAGCCGCCGTGGTGCCACAGCGGCGGGGCCCCGTTGGGGAAGACGTTGGGCAGTTGGTAGATCTCGTCGTCGTCGGCGATGTTGATCAGTCGCTTGTCGGGCAGGACGCCGCGGAGCAGCGCGCGGAAGGCCCGGTCCCACCGCCGGCTGCCGGCGTCGGCGAAGAGCATCCCGCCTTCCAGCAGGTACTCCCGCAGGATCCGCTTCTCCCGGGAGGAGACGCTGATCCAGTTCGAGCCGGTCATGTATACGAACGGCGGGGCGAAGCCCTTGGGGTAGCGGGCGAGGGCGCCGATCGAGTGCGACTCGCCCGACTTGGCCACCGGGAAGGGCACTTGCTTCCGGAGGTAGTTCAGGAAGTTGATGTCCGCGGCCGAGCGGGCGTCCATGCCGTCGTCCCAGTCGCGCCCGCGGTACTCCAGGCGGATGAAGCGGATCTTCCCGCCGGGCACGCCGTCGGGCCAGCCGCCCTTTCCGGGCCCGCCAGCGCCCATCTTGCCGTGGACGGCCATCGGGTCGGCGGCGTAGGTGAGCTGGGTGTCCTTCTCGAGCTGGCGGGCGATGTCGGACTCGTCGAGGTCGGGGATGTCCCAGTAGACGGCGGCGTTTCGGCGGAGGATGTACTTCTTTCGCTTCTTCTTTCGCTTCACGACGCGGACGACGCGGGTGATCTTCGCCTCCCCGCGCCCGAGCGGCAGCAGGTAGGGGTCGATGCAGCCGCGGAAGAGCATGAGGAAGGGGATGAGGATGACGACGGTCCAGTGGAGGGCGGCGCTGCCCAGCCAGCTCTTGCGGAAGCGGGGGTCGCGCCCGCCGGTGCGGATGTCCTCGACGACCAGGTCGCCGGGCGGCGGTTCGTCGGACGGCGGGGGGGCGGGTGCGTAGGTCTCCACGGCGGCCCGCCGCCAGCTCAGCAGGAGCATACCCCCGGCCAGGGCCGAGGCCAGCAGGGGCCAGCGCAGCAGGTCCCACAGCAGCAGGAAGGCCTGGAGGGCGGTGTCGGCCTTGGGGTTGACGGCCTCGAAGGCGTCCGCGGCCCGCCCGACCCCGTGGTAGGCGACGAACCCGACGATCCAGGCGGCGAGGAACACCGTCGCCCAGCCCAGCCGCAGCAGGCGGAGGGTCCCGCGGCGATGGACGAGCAGGGCGGCCACCGCGGCGAGCGCTGCGACGGCCGCGAAGGCCAGGAGCGTCGGCTCCAGCAGGTGGGAGGTCGGTCCGGCGAGCAGGAGGTGGAAGACGCCGGCGGGCTCGTTGAAGAGGCGTTCGGCGACCTCGCCGGGCTCGTTGCGCAGGCGGACGGCGAAGGCGGCGCGGCTGACCGGCAGGAGCAGGCCGGCGCGGAGCGCCCCCGCGGCCAGCAGTGCCAGGGGCAGGGCCAGCAGGATGGACACCGGGCTGTTGCGTTTCCGGCTCACGCGGGGGTCAGTCCTCGACCTCCTCCAGCCCGATGCCGGTGCCGGGGAGGGTGGGGATCTCGTTTTTGGTCGGCATGGTGGTCAGTTCCTCGGGGAGCCTGCGGTCCTTGGGCTTGGGGGCGGGCTTGGCGGCCTCGGCGGGCCTGGCGGCGGGTCTCGTGGCCGGGGCGGTGGTCGCGCGGGCGGGGCGGCCGGCCTCCTGCTGCCTGCGGCGCGCCTCCTCGGCGAGGCGCTGCTGCTCGGCCTTCCAGGCGGGGTCGACGAGCCCGTGGATGTAGTCCACGCTGGTCCCCCCGAGGACGATCACGTGGACCGCGAAGGCCAGCAGCAGCCACGCGGTCAGCCCGGACCTGCGGAAGCGGGTCAGCAGCTTGTCGGGGGAGAGCTTCTGGATGTCCACGTCGTTCGTCGAGTCGCTCATGTCGGATGCTCCGTGGCGAGGATGTCGCGTGTGGTGGGCCGGGTCAGCCGCCGCCTCGCGGGCGGGCGTTCTCCTTGCCCACCGCGCCGATGATCCCGCCCGCGCGGGCGATGGCCTCGAGGAGTGGCTCGTAGACGCTCTTGCCGACGCGGTGGTCGCATTCGAAGATGACCGTCCTGGCGTCGGCGTGGGCGTCGGGGTCGATCAGCTCGGCGAGTTCGGCCTCGACGTCGTCGGCGGAGGCGACGGGGCGGCCCTGGCAGTAGAGCCTGCCTTCGGCGTCGACGGCGACGTAGAGTCGGGGCTTGACCAGCTCGGCCAACTGCGGGGAGGTCGGCGGGGCGATGTCCTTGCCGGCCTTCTTGGCGAAGTTGCTGCACAGGATGAAGAAGATGATCAGGAGGAAGGCGATGTCGCCCATGCTGGCGATGGGGACGGCGATCTTCGCCTTTCGTGTTCGGGGTGCGCGGCGGCTCATTGCTCGGCCTCCACTTCCATGAGGATGCCGGGGATCCCGCCGGCGTTCTCGATGGCGGCGAGGACTTCGTAGTACCGCTGCCAGGGCACTTCGCCCCGTGCCTCGAACTGGACGACGCGGTCGCTGTCGTCCTTGGCGGGCAGGTCCATGGCGTCGAGCTCGTCGCGGAGGGCCTCGATGGTGATCGTCTGCTGGCCCCAGGTCAGCCCGTCCTCGTGAAGGACGACGGTGCGGGTCTCCTCGGCGGCCTCGGTGGCCTTCTCGCCGGCTGGGATGTCCGTCCGGATGCCCACGTCCTGGGTCAGGCTGGCGGCGAGGATGAAGTAGATGATCAGCAGGAACGCGATGTCCGAGAACGACGAGAGCGGCATGTCCGGCTCGTCGCCGCGTCGGGCCCGTCTTGTCCTGCCGCGTGCCATGGAGCGTTCCTTCCCGCCGCCGCCCGGGGGGCTACCGCCGGACCTCGCTGCGCGTGGCGACGAAGTCCAGCAGCTCGCTGGTGGCCTCCTCGATCTCCAGGTCGATCTGCCCGGCCGAGGAGGTGAAAATGTGGTAGGGGATGACCGCCCACAGGGCGATGATCAGCCCGGTGGCGGTGGTGATGAGGGCCTCGGAGATGCCCAGCGCCACGCCGCCGGCGTCGGTGCCGTGCTGGAGTTCGGCGAAGGAGGTGATCATGCCGGTCACCGTGCCGGTCATCCCGAGAAGGGGCGCGGCGTTGCCGATGGTCGAGAGCACGCTGAGGCGTTTCTCGACGGCGCTCATGGCGTGGAGGGCGAAGTCGTCCATGGCCTTTTCCATGGCCGCGGTGAGCTCGGCGGCCTTGCCGGTGAGCTCGCGGTGCTTGGCGAGGGACTGAAGGCCGGTAAGCAGCACGGCGGAGACGGGCCCGGGCGTGTTTTCGCAGAGGACGGCGGCGTCGGCGACGCGGTCCTCTGCGAGCAGGCTGAGCACGTTGGCGCGGAGGCTTCGGCTGTCGATCTTGCGGTAGGCCCAGAACGCCAGCGCCCGGTCGATGATGACGGCGGTGGCGAGCACGGAGCAGACCAGCAGCGGGATCATGAGCCAACTGCCCTTGACGAGATATTCCAGCATGGTCAGGTGTCCTCTCGGTAGATGAGGGCGAGGCACTGGAGGCCCTCGACGGGGTCGATCGCGAGCCCTCGGAAGGGCAGGTGCTCGACCGGCGCCAGGGCCAGTTGTCCGGTGACGTGATTGTACTGGCTTTCGCGGAGGTCGTCATAGCGGATGCGTGCGGCCCGGGGCCGGGGCCCGCAGAGGCCGGCGGCGACGACGACGAGGTCCTCGGCGGTGGCGAAGAGCCAGACGCGTCCCCGCAGCAGCCAGCTCCCGACATCGACGCGTGTCCGGGTGGGCGTGGCGAGCAGGACGTCGCGGCCGGCGAGGAGCTGGTGTGCGAGGAACCGCACGCGGTAGGGCACGCGCGCGAGCTCGGGCCCGTCGCGGTCGAGGGGCACGTCGGGCGGCGGGGGAAGTTCCCTGCCGCCCGGCGGGCCCGGTCGGGTGTCGGTGCGCGGCGTCGGAGGGGTCACGTCGTGCTCTGTCACTCCTCGATGTTGGCGAGTTTCTCGTCGGCCAGGCGCCCGCGGGCGAACTTCGCCCACTTCGTCGCGGGGTAGTCCCACGTGAGCTTCTTGAACATCTGGTAGGCCTTGACGAGGTCGTTGGTCTCCATGTAGGAGTGCCCGCACCAGTACATGCCCTCGGCGATCAGGTCGTTGTCCATGTTGTCGGCCCGGACGACCTTGAGGTAGTGCTCGACGGCCTCGTCGAAGTCCTCGGCCTGCATGTAGCACTGGGCGCTGAGCAGCATGGTCTTGCCCGCGAGACGGTGGTTGGGGAACCGCACGGAGAGGCGGCTGAAGACCTGCCCGGCGGTCTGGAACATTTCGGCCGCCTCGAGGCGGGTCTTCTCGCGCTCGACGGCGTCGGTCAGCTTCTCGGCCTCGGCGCGGATGCCGCGGCCCTTGTTGAGGAAGTACTGCCCGAGCCGTGCGATCGTCTCGGCGACCAGCGGGTTGTCCGGGTAGCGGTAGGAGAGCTTGACGTACTCCTCGCAGGCCTCGTCGAGCATCTCCATCTTCTCGTAGGCCAGGGCCTTGCGGAACTGGGCCTTGGGTGCGTACTCGCTGTCGGGGTAGCTGGCGACGATATCGCTGTACCGCGTGATGGCGTCCATGTAGTGCTTCTTGCGGCCGTCGTCGTCCTTGGCGTCGTTGCCGAACTCCAGGGACAGGTCGGCCAGGAGGTACTCCGCCTGCGCCCGCGCGGAAGTGTGCGGGAAGTCGCGCAGGGCTTCCTGGAGCAGCTTGCGCCCGCGGGCGATCTCCTCGCGGGCGATGTCGTCCTGGCCCAGTTCGCGGTGGCGCTTGGCCAGCTCGAAGTACGCCTCGGCGATCATGAACTGCGTCTCGACGGCGATCCGCGGGTCCTTGAACCGCTTGGTGAAGGGCACGACGCCGCCGTCGGCGCCCTTGTAGACCTCGACCTCGGCCTTGGCCAGGGCGTTGGCGTCGTCGGCCTCGCCGCGGGCGTAGACGGCCGTGATGCGGTCGCCGTACTCGCTGGCCACCGCGGAGGGGGCGTCGAGGGCGGCCTTGTCGTCGGCGTGGACGACCGTCGCGAGGCCCTTGAAGACCCCGCTGTGCGAGAAGGTCTCGATGAGGTCGAGGGTCTTCTTGCGGCCGGCGGAGGTGGTCAGTTCGATCTGGACGGCGTTTTTGGCGTCGTTGGCGTCTCGTGTGGGATCGATGACGCGGACGTACATCGTCTCGCCGACGTAGACGCCTTCGAGCGGCTCCTGGTAGCGGCGGTCCATGACGTCGAAGAACATGTCGCCGGTGAGGCTCACCGTGCGGGTGACCCAGTGCTCGTTGCCGTCGGGGTCCTTGTAGTTCATGCCGATGTAGATCTCATCCTGGCCGTTGATGCTCAGGGCGAGGTCGAGGTCCTCGGGGTCCTCGCCCATGGCGGCGGCTTCCTCGACGGCGTTGATGAGCGTCTTCTCGGGCACCGAGCCGAGCCGCACCGGGATGGAGAAGACGAACCGTCCGTCGTCGAGGGGTTCGAGTGCGTAGGGGTTGCCGTGGACGATCACGTCGCGGTAGCCCGGCGGGGGTTCGACGGGCGCGACGTCGCCCGGCGTCTCGGTCAGCTTCAGCGTGCCGGGCACGTTCACGTCGAAGGCGCCGTCGGCCTCCTTCTTGCCCATGGCCTCGCGGGCCGTGGCGGTCTGGGCGTAGAGGGTGCAGGTGCTCTCCTCGCTTTTGGCGATGGCGGGGAAGAGGACCTCGACGAGCAGGGGCCCGCCGATGACCATCCGTGCGGCTTTGGCGTCGTCGAGCTGCTCTGGCCGGACCGCCAGCAGCGTGCGGCGGACGGGGACGTTCTCGTCGGCGATGGGGTTTTCGCCCGGCGCGCCGGCGGGGGTGCGGCGGCGGGCCTTGGAGGCGGCGCCCTTGCGCCCGGCGAGCTTGTCGGCCTCGTCGAGGGGGAGGCTCGTGACGTCGTAGACGCGGATTTCGGGCTTCTCGAACCAGACCTGCTCGACGGCGAAGGTGCGGCTCCAGGGGATGCCCGGGTCGGTGTTCTCCCTGTCCATGTAGGTGAGGATGACGTCGTCGCCTTCCTTGACGGTCAGCTCGCTCTCCCGCTGCGGCTTGCCGGCGATGGGGAACAGCGAGCCCAGGAACGTGCCCGAGTGCTCCTCGGTCTCCAGGGCCTCCAGCGTCACCGGTTTGCCCTCGGTGGTGCGTGCGACGAACTTCACCGTGTCCAGCTTGTCCGATACGTCGCAGTCGGGGTCCTGGATGAAGACGTTGATCTTGTCCCCGGCGGAGAACCGCCGCATCGCGATGTAGCGGGCCTCCCGCTCGCCGCGGTCGTCGATCTCGTACTCGACGAAGCACGCGCTGAGCGTCGCGTTGGTGTATGTCGCGGTGAGGAACGCCTCCTGGAGCTCCTCGCCGGCGGTGAGGACCTTGGGGTCCTCGTAGGTGACCGTGATCCGGTCGCCGGGGACGATCTCCAGCACGCCGTTCTCCCGCAGGGCCAGGAAGTCGTGCTTCGTCGGCAGGACGCGCTCGCCGGCGGCGTCGGTGAGCGTGACCTTGTTGATCGCCGGCGCGTCGGACTCGAAGTCCGTCAGCAGCAGCCGCACCACGCGTGCGCGGGCGGCCTCGGGGAAGGCGATGGCGAACTCGGTGCCGTCCTTGTCGGCGGCGACCTCGGCGACCTCGCGGGCGAGGCCCTTGGCGATCTCGGGGTGCTTGGCGGCGTCGAACATCTCCGGCGGGCAGGGCACCTGGTAGGGGGGCTTGGTCGTGTCGCAGGTGACCTCGAAGACGGGGTTGCCGTGATGGTGGGCGAAGACGAAGACCTCCACCACGTGCACGCCCTTGGCCAGCGGGCCCTTGGCCTCGATGACCTCCTCGCCGTCGCCGGTCCGCCGGACCGCGGCCGGCTCGCCGTCCACGGTGAGGATGTAGCTCACGGGGCGGTCGCGCTTCACCTCGCCGGTGGGGTGCAGCGTGAAGGTCCGCATCTGCCGGCGCGGCTGGTAGAAGGCGGCCTTGAGGTGGGCGACGTAGTATTTCGTGCTCTTGGGGTTTCCGTCGGTGCCGATCTTCGGCCCCATCCCGTCGATCTTCCAGTCCCACTTGGCCGAGAGGGTCTTGATGTCCTTGGCGACCTTTCGCTGGCCCTCGCGGATGCAGCCCTGCTCGAAGTAGTCTCGGAAGTCGCGGACGGTCCTGGGGGCGACGAGTCGGCCGCGGGCGTCGTCGTCCTCGTGGACGTAGCGGGCGACGGTGAGGGTGGCCTTGCCGTCCCAGGGTTTGAAGGGCTCGGGCCAGGCGCCGACGGTGGTGAAGTCGCGTCCGTTGAAGGAGGTCTGAACGAGGAAGCTCTTGAGCTTCCGGGCGGGCTCCTTGGCAACGACCTTCATGGTGCCCAGGGAGACGTTGTCGTTGAGGTCCACGCTGAACGTCTTGGGGCGGGACTTGCTGGGCCTGGGCAGGCCGACCCAGGCGGGGTACTTCTTGGCGGAGATGGCGAAGCTGGGCTCGGTGCCTTCCTGGCTGTCGGAGGCGTAGGCGGTGGCCTGGGCGGCCTCGGTGGGCACGGCGCCCTCGAAGATGCCGCTATGGGGTTCGGTCTCGACGAGTTCGAAGGCGTCGATCGCGTCGCCGCTGGCGGTGGCCAGGCGGACGGTCAGCTTGTCGGGCTTCCGCGTGATGCCCCGGTCGGCGTCGATCACGCGGACGTTGATCTTGTTGCCCGGTTTGATCTGGTCCTCGGCGCGGACGGTGCTCAGGGGCACGGCGTCGGGCTCGGGGGCGTCCTCGCCCATTCGCTTGCGGATCATCTCCTCGAGGGCGCGGGCCTCGCGCTCCTCGCGGGAGAGGATGCGCCCCGACGCGGCGTACAGCTCGGCGTCGGTGGCCACGGCGAGGGTGAACGGCTCGTTGTCCTCGATCTGCTGGGCCTCGGCGAACCGGTCGGAGAAGGCGTAGTGCACGCGGTCCCGCCCGATGACCTGGATGGTGTGGTCGCCCTTCTTGACCGGGCCGAGCTCGGTGGCGAGGCGGCCCTTGAAGGTCGTCTTGGAGTCGCCGAACGGGGAGAGGGCGAAGAACTCCTCGTCCCCGGCGTCGGTCCAGGCGCGGATCTCGATCTCGGTGGCCTTGCGGACGACCGAGAGGTTGTGGTCCACGAGCGTCACCCGCACGGGGCGCCCGGGGACGATGAACTTCTTGCCGATCTTCTCGCCGAGGTCGATGTCCGTCGGCTGCTCCAGCTTCTTGAGCTTGAGGTTCACCTTGCCCTCGAGGATGCGCCCCTCGGCGTGGTCCGGGCTGAGGGTGAAGACCTGCCCCAGGCGGTCCTTGGCCTCTGCGAACTCCTCCTGGGCGAACTTGACCCGGGCCATGTAGTAGGCCGCCTCGGTCTGGAGGTAGCGGCTGGGCCTGCGGGCCAGGCCCTCCAGGCGCTCCATGGCGCGGTCGTAGATGCCGTCCTTGGTGTCCACGTCGGCGATCTTCAGCTCCGCGTCCAACTGGGCGCGGGTGCCGGCGAACTCATTGTTCGCCACGATCCGCTCGTACAGCGCGCGGGCCCGGGGGCGGTCCTCACGCTCCAGCGCGATGTCCGCGTAGGCCAGTTGAAGCCGCCCTCGTACCTCCGCCTCGAACCGCTCGGAGACGTCGTCAAACCACGCCATCATCTCCTTCGCCAGCCGCTCGGCCAGGTCGAAGTTGCGGAACTCCGTCTCCTTCTCGATCAGCCAGATCGCGAACTGGGGGTCGAACTCCTTGAACGACTGCTGCATCCTGCGGCGGTTGGCCGTGTAGGTCTCCCACGCCGTCTGGTACTTGCCCGTCAGGTACGCCAACTGGGCCTCGTACAGCGAGCGCAGCGGGTGGCCCTTGGCGACGGGGATCACCCCGCCCATCTCCGCCAGGGCCCACGTCCGCACGCCGCCCAAGGCCGTGCGGACCTCGGTTGGCAGGCGGTCCTTGAGCATCTCCAGGCCGACCGAGCTGTAGGCCAGCGCCAGGTCCTGCCGCTCGTCCTTGCGCAGCCCGTCGACCAGCTTGGCGACGCCGCGGGTCGTGTTGTGGTCCCGCACGTCGCGGGCGACCTTCCAGAAGTGCCCCACGAGCTCGAACAGCTCGGCGCCGCGGTCGCGCTCCAGCAGGCCGTTGTGGACCAACTCGATGGCCGTGTCGTACCCCGAATTCCGCGTCCAGTGGGGCGAAGGCGCCTGCGTGAACACGCGCGTCAGCACGTCGAGCTCGGCGTCGGTGAGTTCCTTGTCCTTGTCGGCCAGCTTGTCCAACTGCGGCATCGGGGGCAGCCCCAGGCGCGCGGGGGCCTGCTCGGAACGCTTCAGGTACGTCGCCAGCCGCTGGAAGAACTCCTTTCGCCCGGCTGCCTTGGCCAGGTCCATGCCGTTGGTGAAATGCCCGTAGCCCATCGCGTACGGGTCGAAGCGGGTGGTCCCGTACGTCGCGTCGCACTTGGCCAGCAGCTTCTCGCGGGCCTTGCCGTCGGCCTTGAGGGCCACGTTCATCCAGCGGCTGATGTCCGCCAGGCTGTACACCGGCTCGTCGTCGGTCGCCACCACCGGCAGGCGGTCCCGCGAGGCCAGGATGTCCGCCGCCGCGGCCGCGACCTTGCCCTTCTCGTCCCGCCCGAACTCCCAGTAGGTCCAGTCGAGGTACTTGGTGTCGCGGGCTTCCTTGACGAACATGTCGTCGAAGTACGTCTCGACGGGGTACTTTTTGGCCAGCTCGGGGAACTCGTAGCGGACCAGCCGCATGCAGGTGACCGTCGCGCTGGGGGTGGACTCGGTCACCCGGTAGCCGCTGGAGTGGAGCAGGCGCTTCTCGATGATCTTGGCCATCACGTCCTGCCCGGCCTTGCCGCCGTCCCAGCCCCGCCCCTTCCGCGTGCCGCGGAACCAACTGAAGACCCGCTCGGGGAAGCGCCCCTTGTCGATCGCCGAGAGCATGGCCTTGGCCAGCACGGCGTTGATCTTCAGCATCGTCTTGCGGTGGCGGGAATGGCTGTCGAACAGCCTCCACTCGTAGCTGTGGCTGCCGAGGATCTCGCGCATGGCCGTCTCGGCGCCCTCGGGGACCTCCTCGGAGTCCATCTGCGCGAGCTGATCGGCGAGCACGGTCAACTGGAGGTCGAGCTCCTCGAACTTCTGCCCACGGGCCTCGGAGACCTTCGCGACCAACGCCCGCCCGTAGGGCGTCTTCTTGTCCTCGTACTGCCGCACGAGCTTGTAGACCCGGTGGGCGGCCTGGAGGTACTTCTTGTGGTCGCGCTCGTTCAGGGCCGAGACCATCTCCGCGACGCTGCGGCACAGCGGGTTGGGGGCCTTGGCGACCTCCGCGCCGGTGCGGACCTTGCGGAGCGTGGCCTGGAGGTCGGTGGCCGCCTTCAGTTGCGCCTTGAGGTCCTTGACCTTGCGGTCCTTTGCCTTCTTCTTGGCCTCCTTGCGGAGGGAGTCCAGCCACTTGCGCCCCTCGCCGGCGATGCCGGAATACACGTCCTGGCGGGCGTTGCGCCCCTTGTCGCCGGTGCGGTCGAAAGGCGCCCACGCCAGCTTATCCAGGTGCTTGCCCACGGCCGAGCGATCCTTCGCCGCCGCATGCCAGGCGGCCCGGAGGTAGCTCTTGACCGCCTCGGCATCGTAGATCGCGATCGGCGAGGCGGCGATATACTTCTCGCCGAAGTACACCCAGGCGTCGTTGGTGGTGCCCGCCGGGAGCTTCTTCTTGTCCGTCTCGTGGATGCGGCGGAAGTTGTGCATGATCTGGTGGCCGACCACCGAGTAGTACCGGTCCGGCGCGAGGTGCCAGGCGTGGTGCTTCATCAGGTAGTCGAGGACCTTCTTGAGGTCGTCGCTGCTGGCCAGGGCGCTGATGACCGCGGCGTCTTCGCTGGCGGCGTCCTTGCAGAAGGCCGCCAGCTCGGCGTACTCGGCCCGGCTGGCCGGCTCGTTGACCGGCAGGGGGATGTAGCGCGTGGCATCGGTCGAGGCGAAGAGCTTGGCGTGCTTTCGGCCGAGCTCGGCCCACTGCGAGGTGGTGGCCAGGTAGCGCGGCAGGTTGCCCTCCGTCCAGGACATGATCTTCACGCGGTCGTCGTCGGGCAGCCGGCCGAACGCCTTGACGAAGACGTCCCGCTTCTGCTCCTTCTGGCGTTCCCAGGCGTTGCCGTCGAAGCGGTCCAGGCCGCCGGCGAAGACGCGGACGACGGCCTCGACGGTCTCGGCCGACGGGTCGGCCTTGACGTAGTCCATCGCCGCGCGGGCGACGAGCTCGAACTCGCGTGCGAGGGCGCGGTCGTCCTTGCCCGCGGCGCCGGCGTGATAGGCGAGGTTCGCCACGAGGAAGGCGTAGCGCGCGGCGCGGGGCTTGTCGTCGCGGACCAGGGGGACGATCTTGCGGCAGTGGGGGAGGGCGGCGAAGTGCTGGCGGTCGGCCTGGGAGATCTCCGTCATCAGCCAGTCCAGGTGGTCCCAGAGGAACATCCGCTCCTGGACGAGGGGCATCTTGTCGCCCATCGCGTCGGCCAGGCCCCGCGCCGCGGCCGCGTAGTCCTTCTTCGCCCGCGCCTTGGCCAGGAACCACGTGTCATACCGCTTGGCCGCTGCCGATCCGCGCAGGTTCGAGCCGTTCTTGACCATGAACTGGTAGGCGTCCTCCTCGGCGTCGAGGAAGTCCACCAGCAGCGTGTAGAGCGTGGCGGCGGCCTGGGAGGCCTGCCCGCCGGGCCTGGCCGAGTCGAGGTAGTTCTTGTACCGCACGACGGCGTAGGTGTAGTCGCCGGCGCGGTAGGCGGCCTCGGCGGTGGCCAGCAGCAGCTCGGGGGAGGGCTTGAAGTTGTGGGACAGGTATCCGCGGAGCGCCAGCGACGCCTGGTAGGACGTACCCAGCTCCTTCGAGAGCTTCAGCAGCTCGCGGGCCTCGGCCTCCTTCGTCCCGCCGGGGTCGGTCTGGACCTTCTTCAGCAGGGCCCCGAAGCGCTCGGTCTTGGGGTCGGGCTTCTCGGCGGCCAGGCCCATGGCCGAGGCCGACAGAACCAGGCATGCGGTCAGCAGCGTCTTGTTCATCGATCGTCCCTTTTCCTATGGCGTGGGGTATCGTTGGCGGTCTGGCGAAGGGCCGGCAGGGGTGCACGCGGATGCACGCGGATACCGCGAGACCGCCCCGAGTGGAGCAGCCGCGCCCGTCCGCATCGGTGTTCGTCCGCGTTCATCCCTGCTGCCTTCCGGCGGTCAGTTTTCCTTGCTCTTGGCGATCTCGGCCTCGATGGCCGGAAGGAGCTTCTTGGCCTTGGCGGCGTGGTCGCTGGCGGGGTACTCGAAGATCAACTGCGTGCACTTGCTCTTGGCCTTCTGGTAGTCGCCCATCCGGTAGGCCACGTACACCCACTTCAGCAGCATCGAGTCCAGGAAGTTGGCGTCGGGGTAGTCCTCGAAGATCTGTTCCAGCAGGTCATTGGCACGGGTGTAGTCCCGCGACTGGAGGTAGTAGTCCACCAGCTTGCCCAGCGACTCGCCGGCGTACTGGCTCTCGGGGTACCGCTCGGCCGTCAGCTTGTACTGCTGGATGGCCTGCTCGTTGAGCCCGGCGTTGGCGGCGACGGTCTCGCCGGTTCGCGCGGCCTGCTGGGCGGCCTTCTCCTCGGCCTCCCGCTCGATGAGCTGGGCGATGCGGAACTGGGCTTCGGCCTTTGCCAGGGAGTTGGGCAGGCGGAGGACCTGGGAGTAGATGCCCCTGGCCCCGCGGTAGTCGCCTTCCTCCAGGCGGATGTCGGCGATGCCCATCATGGCCTGGTCGACGAACGGGCTGTCGGGATAGAGGCGGTTGAACAGGTTGCAGGTGGCCATGGCGGCCTTGTAGTCCTCCATGGTCAGGTAGAGGTTCCACCGCAGCTTGAAGGCCTGCTCCTTGAACTCCGACGGGATCGGGCTGTCGGTTCGGATGATCGAGTCGACGCGTTCGAGGCCCTCCGTGGCCTTCTCGGAGGCGCCTTTCTTGAGTCCCATGGACGCGAAGATCCTCGCCAGCTCCAGGTAGGCCGAGCCCTCCACCAGCGCCTTCTTCGCGCGGAGGACGGGGTCGGAGACGTAGTTCACGGACGTGGCCAGGCGGCTGGTGATCTCCCCGGCGACGTTGATGGACGCCTTCGCCGTGCGGGGCGACCGCCCGCCGATGTGCAGGTCGTCGACGTACGTCGCCAGCACCTCGTCGCCGACGTCGCAGGTGAGCACCTTGTCGTTCTTGATCACCGGCTGGTCCTCGCGCATGGCCAGGATCGGCACGGCGTTGGCGAACTGCCCGCTGTGCACGGGCTTCTCGCCCAGCTCGGTCAGTTGGACCATCACCTCGTCGCGGACCTTGTACTCCTGCTCCTCGCGGAAGGTCAGGTCGGCGGTCAGGCCTTCCTCCTCGGCCTCGTCGGGATCGACCTTGTACCGCGAGATCACCTTCACCAGGACCTTGTCCGCCTTGTCGCTGACGTCCTGGTCGACGTCCTGGAGCATCACGTGCAGCGGCTGGCCCACGAACGCCGCCGGGGCCTTGGACTCGTAGGTGCCCATGGTGAACGTCAGCGACGCCGTCGAGACGACCTCGACCTCGTTGGCCCGCTTGACGTCCTTGCGGCCCTGCTTCGTGTTGGTGTCCACGTAGGTGGTGGTCAGCTTGTCCCCGCCGATGACCTGGAGCGTGCCGTCCCCCTTGGCCGGCTTGCCGATCGCCGTCGGCATCGAGGCGAGGAACGTCTCGCTGTCGCTGCCGAGGGGGCGGAGCTGGACGGTCTCCTTGTCGCCGTTGGCGGTGGTGATGTCGACCGAGGCGGTCTTGCCCAGGCGGTAGAGGATGGGCAGGTCGCCGTCCTCGATCTTGACGTAGAACCGCCGCCCGGCCTCGACGTAGCTGACCGTCGGGCTGTTGGGGTCCACGAACGTGCCCACCAGCCCGAGGGCCTCGATGGACTTGTTCCAGTTGCCCTGGGCGAAGTGGCACATGCCGATGTAGTAGAACGCCTGGTTCGCCCAGACCGTGTTCGGGTAGTTCGTGGTGATCTTCCGCAGGATCGGGAAGGCCGAGCCGTACTGCTTCATCTGGAAGTACGCCACGCCGGTGAGGTAGAGGCCCTCGAGGTAGAGGTCCCGCTCATCGGCTGTGGGCTCGCGGTCCTCGGTCGGTTCCAGCTCCCGGAGGTGGCGCAGCACCGTGATGGCCCGGGGCTGGTCGCGCTGGTCGATGAAGTGCTTTCCCAGCGCCAGGTACGCCTCGTAGCGGACGGGCGTCTCGGCGTACTGCTCGACGATGGTCTCGAGCATCTTGACGCCCCGGTCGGTCTCGCCGAGCGTCAGCAGGTCGCCGGCCTTCTTGAGAAGGGCCTTGGCGGCGTAGGTGTTCACCGCCTCCTCGCGGCTGGGACGCTCCTTCGCCGGGCGCCGATCCTGGGCCCGGCCCGTGCTCGCCGCCGCCAGCGCCGCGCAAAGGCACGCCGCCAGCAGCCTCATCCCGCTGCTCGCTCGCATCATGTCGGTTCCTTTGTCTGGGAGGTCCGCGGACCTACTCTTCCTTGCCGTCCTTCACGCCGCCGCGGATGCGCTTGACGCCCATCCGCTCCAGGGTGTCGTGGGCGTCGGAGGACTCGTTCGTGTCGGGGTACTTCACCAGCACGCGCCGATAGGCGGCGATGGCCTTGTCCTTGAGCTTCGCACGCCGGTACGCGTGGGCGATCCGGATCGCCGCCTGGGCGCTGTGGTCCTTGAAAAAGCCCTCCACCTCGCGGAGCTGGGCGACCGCACGCTCCAGCAGGCCCAGGTGCTCGTAGCACGAGGCGATCCGCCACAGGTTCGACGGCGGGTCGGGGTACTGCTGGTAGACCTTGATCGCCTCCTTGTGCTTCTTGCTCCACTCCAGCAGCTCGGCCTTCTTCCACAGGGCGCTCTTGGCGTACTCCGGCACGCCGATCAGGTGGTCCGCCAGCGGCAGGCCCTGCTCGGCGTCGCGCTTGCCGTGGTAGTACGTCAGGATCTCGTGCCGCCCGCGATCCTTGTCCTTCATGCTCATGCACAGCTCGACGCCCAACTCGACATTGCGGTGCCACAGGTACCGCGCGAACTCGACCTTCTTGTCGTCCGGCATCTTCGCCAGGTCGAGCTTCCTGAAGGCGTTGGCCGCCAGCTCCGGATCGCGGACGCTGTCGAACAGCGCCCGCACCAGCCGGGCGATGTCCTCGTTGCTCATCCTGGCGAAATCGAGCTTCTTGTAGTACTCCGCCGCCTTCTCCTTGTGGGTGCCCCACGCGGCGATCCAGGCGACGATGCGGCCGTAGTCCTTCTGGTCCCCGGCGCGGAACTGCTGTTCGAGGCGGCGGACCCAGGCCTCGGCGTCGCCGTCGGCGAGGCGGTGCAGCCGCGCGACGGCGAGGCGGAAATGGTCGTCCTCCGCCAGGCGGTCGTCGAGGGCGTCGGCCCAGTAGCGGTAGTAGTTGGTCTTCAGCTCGGCCTCGTCGTCCTCGAAGCGCCCGTAGCGGTGGACCAGCCGCAGGACGTAATGCCAGTACCCCCGATTGCCGGCGAGCTTCTCGACGTCGACCTTGCGCCCGCCGAACAGCAACCGCGCGTCGGCGCAGAAGGCCCGGAACTTCGGCTCGCTCGGGGCCGTGCGAATGTAGTATTCCGTGACCTTCGCCCGGGCGACGTTGCGGGCGTCGTGGTTCTTGCCGTAGAAGTCCACCGCGACCTGGCGGAAGTACTCCACGGCCGTCTCGAGGTGGTTCTTGGCCGCGAGGTTGTCGGCCAGCTTGTTGATGGCCCCGGCGGCGAGGGGGTGCTTGCGGTACTCCTTGTCCCGGGCCATCTTGGCCCAGGTTCGCATGGCCTTGTCCTCGTCGCCGTTCTCCCAGTGGGCCAGGCCCTGGTAGTAGATCGCGGGTGCGGCGTACTCGACGGCGTTGGGAAAATAGTCCAGCACTTCGTTGTACTGGCGGATGGCCACGTGGCGCTTGTCGTCGAGGTGGAGGCAGCGGGCCTTGCGGAGCAGCACGTAGGGGATGGCGATGCTGCGGGGGTACTCCCGAAGGAACGTCTCGTACTCGGCCCCCGCGCGGCGGTAGTCCCTCTCGTTGTAGGCCTCGTCGGCCTTGTCCAAGGCGTGGGCCTCGAACCGGTCCAGCTTCTTGTACTCCTCGTTGCCCAGGTACACCTCCCCCTGGCGGTGCTTCCGGGGCCGCGCAGACACCGGCTGCATGTCGGCCAGCAGTACCGCCAACAGGACTGCGAACACCGTCGCGGTTCGTCTGGACATCGCCGGATCCCTGCCTTCCGTTGCCATCCGTCGCGGCCGGGACTCGGCCGCTACCCCACGTTTAACCGCATGCGGATTGCCGAGTTTCGCCCTCCCGCCCTCGGCCCGGGCGGCGGCGGGCCGCCGCCCGGAGCCTGCTGGGATCGGGAGGGTCAAGCCGGTAGAATCGCGTCGGCAAACAGCCGGAGGACCGACGAATGATGACGGCTTTCATGACGGCCGGGCAGGTCCTCGAAGCGGGCATGCTGGTCTGCTTCGGGGTGTCCTGGCCGGTGGATATCCTCAAGACACTTACGACCCGACGCACTGAGGGAAAGAGCGTGGCGTTCATGACGCTGATCTTCCTGGGCTACCTGTTCGGGCTGGGCGCCAAGCTCGTCCGCGCCGCCGGCGCCGGCTGGGTCCCCGAGGCCGTCACGGCGCTGTACGCGGTCAACGCCGTGCTGATCGCGGTGGACATCGCCGTGACCCTCCGGTTCCGCCGCCTCGCCCGCCTCGCCGAGGAGACGCCATGAGCCCGGGCGGGCCAGTCCTTCGCGTGATGAGCTTCAACGTGCTCAACGCGCATTCCGGGCACCACACCGGCCGGTGGGACCTGCGGAAGAAGCCCGTGGTGATGGCCATCTGGGCGTTCGGCCCCGACCTCGTGGGGCTCCAGGAGCTCCAGAGCGTCCAGGCGAAGTACCTCCGCTCGCAGCTTCGCGAGTACGGGGTCATCTCCGCCGGACGCGACCAGGGGCTCTTCGCCGGGGAGAGCGTGGCCATCTTCTACCGCAAGGGGCGCTTCGAGAAGGTCGACGAGGGCCGCTTCTGGCTGAGCAAGCGTCCCGACAAGCCCGGCAGCCGCGACTGGGGGGCCGTCATGCCTCGGCTGGTCTGCTGGGGGAGCTTCCGCGACCTCGCCCGCGACACCGACGAGCCGATCTTCCTGTTCAATACGCATTTCGACGCCCTCAGCCGCTGGGCGCGGTTCCGTTCGGCGCGGACACTGCGCCAGCGCGTGGGGGCCATCGCCGGCGACGCGCCGGCGGTGGTCACCGGGGATTTCAACGCCAACGCCGGGCGAAAACTCTACCGTACCGTGCTCGGCGAGCCCGGCGCCGAGGGGCCGGAATTCGCCGACGCCTATCGCCAGGTCCACCCCGTCAGGCAGCGGGGCGAGGGCACGTGGCACGGGCGGGGCATCCGCTCCAGCCGGCGGATCGACTGGATCCTTCACACGCCGCACCTCCAGGCCATCGACGCCGGGATCGACCGCGCCAAACGCGACGGGCGCTGGCCCTCCGATCACTTCCCCGTCACCGCGACGCTCCGCTGGCAGGAGGGGGACGCCGGCCCGCAGGGCGCGAAAAAACGCCCCGTCGAGTAGACGGGGCGCCCAGCGGGGAGAAAAGCCTCGAACCCACTGCCTGCCGGGTCAGCCCCGGCCGGCGAGGAGCTCGCGGCGGACAGAACGTCGGCGGTCCGACAAAACCGATGCGGGGAACCCGAACGAGCGCACCCCTCCTTTCCATTGTTGAACCCCCGCCGCCCGGGGGAGGTTCCTGGCCAACCGCCGGCCCGGCCGGGGATCTGCCTTGCGCGCCGGTGGCTCGACCGCGGGACGTGCTGACCTGCCGGACACGTCGCTCGGATGGGCTGTGCCCGCGGCCGGCTCCGTCGGCGCGTAAGCAGGCCCCCGTGTGCCGAACGTGTTCTGCAATCCGGGCAGCAGGTTCGTTCGAATCCGAGGGCCTCGGGTCACGCACCCGGAGGCGGCTCGCGTCACACGGGGGCCTCTGAAGCCTCAGAGATGCCGGGCGCGCCGTCCCCGCCCGCGGTCGGCGTCGGAACGGGAACGGTGCGGCCCCGGCTTGGGAGGTCCTTCTCCTCCGATAGGACCTCCGCGCAGCCTGGGTCGCGGGTCGGCCGGGGAAACGTTGTCCGGGCACTCCCGTCGCCCGGAATGCAACCCGTTTCCTCTCCGCTGGTGGGTGCCGTTCGCATCCCGGCCGGGATCGCTCGCAGTCCGAGGCCCGCACACACGGAGACCTCGCCCTGGCACCATGCGGCTCACCGGCCGGTCGCGAACCGTCTCGCCCGGCGCGACCCGCGACAGAAGGTCACTTACGAGGCACGGCGAAGGGCGTTCCACCCGGGCGCTGCCGGACGGGCAAGCGGTGCCCGCCCGGGCAGCGCCCACGGAGGTCCCATTCGTCGCGATCGTCTGGGGGGAGTGGATCGGCATGCCTCGGCGGGCGGAGGCGGCGCGAGAGCCGAGCCGGTCGGACCGTGCCGCCGCCTCTTCCGCTCTGTGCCGATGGGACCGCATCTCGGGCCTCCGCCGCTGTCGAGGTGATGAATACTTCTGTATACATGGTAGGGGCGCGGCGGGGTCGGGTCAAGAAGAAAGCATACAGACGTATACTTTTGTCGCGGTTTCCCGGGCCAGGCGAGCGGACCGGGGCGACTCAGGCGTGTCGGCGGCGTCGGACCAGCAGCACGGCGACGGCGCCGACGGCCACGACCGCCAGCGACGTCGGCTCCGGTGCGGCGCTGAGCCCGCCGCCGAAGCCGAACGGATTGGCCGGGTCGAACGGGTCGAAGATGACCACGGGTACGTCGTCGGTGTCCAGCGGGGGCTTGTCGGTCGCCGCGGTGTCCAGGGCGAGGGCGTCGGTGGGGGCCAGGTCGGCCTGAATCTCGATCGGCTGCGGCTCGGGGGCTGGCCGCGACCGCAAGGGCGAAAGCTGCGGTGCCTGCCGGCCGCCATAGCGGGGCGAGCCGCCGGTCGCGCGGGCGTCGGTCTCGGCGGGCGTGGGGCCGGAGCGGTCGGCCAGCTCCGTGGCGCCTTCGCCGCGCATGGGCTTCAGGTCGCCCTCGTCGGACTCTTCGGACTCGCCGCCCTCGATGCCCGCGGGGGGGGCGGTGTCGTCGGCTTCCGTCGCCGCGAGGGCCTCGGCGGCCGAGGCGGCGTCGAGGTCGATGGAGGGCAGCTTGGGGTCTACCGGCGAGGGGGTCGGCAGGTCCTCGGGCCCCGGCGGGGTGCCCAGGGCGGGTGCGTCGGCGGCGGGGTCGGCCTCGGCCAGCGGGCCGGCCTGGCGGAGCGCGTCGGCGACGCGCGTGGAGGCGTCGACAGGCCACGCCGGCCTCGCCGGGCGAACCGCCCGGGCCGGGGCGGAGGGGTGCAGCACGATCGCGCCGTCGGGCAAGGCCTGTTCCGGCCGGCCGCTGCCGGGCGTGATGCCCGGCGAACGAGAATCGGCGTCGTCGGTCCGCGGGCCCGGTTCGTCGTCGGCCGAGACCAGCATCTCCGGCGGCGAGGTCACGTGCACGACGACGCCGCTTCGCAGGCCGGGCAGGACGAGCCCGGCCAGCAGGAGCACGACGGCGGCGCCGGCGAAGGACAGCCCGGGCACGCGGCGGATGCGTGGGTCCATGATTCGCCGGATTCGCGAGCCGAGCGGTCCGAGGCATTGGGCGAACGCGGCGGCGGCCTCGGTGACGGTCCGGCCGTTGAGGCGGCGAGCGACGCGAAGCAGGGCCTGGCAGTAGGTTCCGTCGGTGGTGAGGTGTCGGCTGAGCAGCAGGTCGTCGCAAGCGTCCTCGCGGGTGGCGCGGACGGCGCGGTTGAGAAGCCAGAAGACGGGGTTGAACCACCACGCCGCCAGCAGGAGGGCCTGGCACCAGTTGGTGAGGATATCGCCGCGGCGGTGGTGGGCGAGCTCGTGCATCAGGACGGTGTCCATCTCCTCGTCGGGCACGCCGCCGATCAGCGAGGCCGGCAGGAGCACCGACGGGTGCAGCACGCCGAAGGCCATCGGGCTGACCGCGTCGGGCGAGACGAGCAGTCGCACGCGCCGCCGCAGGCCGATCCGCGCGGCGAGGCGGGCGAGGTGGTCGCACAACGGCCCGCCGACGAGCGGCGTGCCCCGGGCGGCCAGCCGGCGGATGGCGCGGACCTCCACGAGCACCCACGCCAGCACGCCGAGTGCCCCGGCGGCGTGGGCGAGCATCAGCCACGCCTGCCAGTTCAGCGCCGGCGCGGCGGCGGTGGCGGTGCCCCCGGCGGCCCCGGCGGCGGACGCGGCGGCATCCAGCAGGACCGTCGGGCCCAGGCGGCTGAACAGCCCGGTGGGCATCGACAGCAAGGGGGGCGTGGCGAACTTGAGCATCGCCAGCAGCAGCAGGACGTGGCGGAACTGCGCCGAGCAGCGCCGCCTTGCCGGGCCCGCGACGGCCAGCAGCGCCACCGCCAGCAGGGAGCCCTGCCAGGTGGCGTGAAACACGGTCCGCCACCACGGCTCGGCCGCGGCGTTGAGCGCTTCGATCAGGGCGGTCATGTGGTTTCCTCAACGCCCTCGTCCCGCTCGCGGCGGGCGCGGAGGTCGTCGAACATGTCCTGGAGCTTGTCGAGTTCCTCTTCGGTGGGAGGGGCACTGTCCAGCAGCGTGGAGACAAGCTGGACCCCGCTGCCGCCGAATACGCGGCGCAACATGTCGCGGACGAGCCGGCGCTGGGTGGGTTCCGGCCGACGGGTCGCGCGGTAGACGAACGCCTTGCCGACGTCGCCCTTGCGGCGGGTGACCCAGCCTTTGCTCTCCAGGCGCTTCAGCAGCGTCACCATCGAGCCATGGGTCATCGGGCGGTAGCCTTCCATCGCCTCGCGGATGTCCCTGGCCGTGCACTCGCCCTGCTGCCACAGGCACGAGATCACGTCCAATTCCGCGTCGGGCAGATGTCCGTTGCCGTTGCCCCCCGGCTTCGTCGTCGATGTGCTCTTGCGACTCAAGACGGACCTCCCGGCCCGGGCGTCCGACCTGTGCGACTGCGCGACCCGGGCACCTGTCTAAGTATATCCGTCCATCGCCTTCAGACAAGGGGGAAAATAGACGCCGGTATAATGGTCTACTGCCCGTAGCACACGACCTCGCCGTTGCGGAGGCTGACATACAGCCTGCCTCCCGCCGCCGACATGCCGTCGAACGAGGGCATCGCCGGAAGCTCGGCCTGGCAGATCGGCTTGCCGTCCTCCGCCGAGACCACCTCGAGCAGGTTGCCCTTGGCGCCGCGGAAGCCCGCGATCGCCGCCGCCGGGTCCTCGAACGCCAGCTCGCCCTTGGACTTCTCCGCCCACGGCACGGGACCGGCGACGGCCAGACGCTCGGCGCCGACCACCAGCGCCCGCCCGATCGGGGCCGCCGGGCGCGACCAGACCATCTTGCCCTTTCGCGGGCGGCGGCGCCTCCGGCCCTTCCGCCCGGTCCTGGCGGGGGCCTTTTCGCCGGCGTCGGGCTTGGGCGGGTTGCGGTCCATGCGGAAGAGGTGGTAGGCGTCCGCCCGGTGTCCGGTTGCGCCGCCGGCGACCTTCTTCCGCCCGTACCCGTAGACCTCCTCGCCGGTGAACGAGAGGATCCGCCCGGAGGGGAAGAGGTTCGCGTGGTTGGCCCAGCCGCCCCAGCCGGCGCCCGGCTGCCCCGTGCCGATCAACCAGTACGACCGGATGAACCAGTCCTCGCCCAGCAGGCCCGTGATGGCGTAGAGGTGCGTGGCGTCCGTCCGCGTGGGCTCGCCCGAGCGGTCGAAGGCGAAGTACTTCATGTACACGTTCTCGCCGTCGCCGGAGAGGATGTCCGACGTCGTGCCCACCATGTTGAAGCCGCCCTCCTTGGTCACCTGCTTGCCGGTCTCCGGGTCGCGATGGGTCAGCACCGTCCGCGAGAGCTGCTCGCCCGTCGCCGGGTCCAGCCCATAAAGCACGATCCCGCCGTCCATGTACGACGACCTGCCCGCCGCCGCGTACGCGATGCCGTTCTGAACCAGCACCGCCCCGTGCACCGGCCAGGCCGATTCGAGCTGGCCGTACGCGCTGACCAGCCGCTCGGCCGGGGCGGCGCGGAACCGCCAGCACACCCGCCCGTCGCCGGCGTGCAGGCACGTGACCCACCCGTCGGCCGAGCCGAACAGCACCGTGCCCGCGTGCACCGTCGGGGCCGAGTCGATCCGCCCCCCGGCCGTGTGACGCCACAGCCGCTCGCCGCTGTCGGCGTCGAGGGCAACCAGCGTGTGGGTGTCCACGGAGGCGACGAACATCCGCCCGCCGGCGATCACCGGCTGGGTGAGCTTGCCCCCGATCTTCGCCGACCAGCGGGGGGAGAGCTTTCCCGGCAGGGCGGACGAGGCCACGCCGGAGCGGGTCGCGTCGCGGCGGTACATGGGCCAGTCGGCCTCGCCGGTTCGCTCCTTGGCGGCCTGGCCGAACGCGGGGCCCTTGGCCAGCACGGGCTTGTCCGGCTTCGGCATGGCCTGGCCGGGATTGCGCCGCGGGGCGACGGCGAAGAACCCCGGGGACTTGACCGTGAGGAAGCAGCCGCAGGCGTCCGGCGGGGCGTAGAGCAGGCCGTTGGCGGGGATGATGCCGTACTGGCAGGTCCCGCGGACCCAACTGTTGTTGCTCAGCCAGCGGAGCGTCTCGAGGCTCAGCACCTCGATGCCGCTCTTGCCCGTGAGGATGAACCGCTCGGTGGCCTTGTTGCGGTAGCAGCGGTGGTGCGTCATGCCCACCCGCGGGGCCTTGGCGTCCATCTTGCGAACGTGCTCGCCCGTCCGCGGGTCCAGCCCGCGCCAGCCGGGGCCGACCCACACCACCCCGTCGATCACGAACACGTCCACCGCGGAGTTGTAGTTCTCCCGGCAGCCCGTGGACCACAGCTCCTTGCCCGTGCCCGCGTCGTACGCCGTCAGCGTGCACGGGGCGTTGCGGGCGAAGCCCTTCTCGTTCCAGCCGTGCACCGCCCACTCGATCTTGCCCGTCGAGGGGCGGTTCTGCTCGTTGTCGGCCGTGTTGCGGTCGGCGACCAGCAGCACGCCCTCGGCGGCGACCACCGTCGGGGCCGAGAAGCCCATCCGCCGCCAGGGCGTCTTCCGCGGCGTGTGCCAGACCGGCTCGCCCGTCGCGGCGTCCACGCAGTGCACGCCGGTGGTGCTCTGGTAGAAGACCTTCCCCTCGCGGACGGTGAGGCTCAGCGGCAGCAGGGACTCGTCGTCCCCGAAATCCTTCCGCCACAGCGGCGAGCCGCTTTCGGCCCGGACGGCCGTGATGTACCGGAAGTCGCTGGGCTTCGGTTCGCCGCGCTCGTGGAGCCCGCCGCCGCGGCGGCGGACCTCGCTGGTGCCGACGGCGAGGTACAGCACGCCGTCGTCGACGAGGATCTCCTCGGTCCGCCGCGTGCCCTCGTAGGTGCGCCGGGTCTTGCCGGTCGCGGCGTCCAGCGCGACGACGGGCCCGGCCAGGCCCTTGGTGGCGTAGACGGTCTCCCCGACGGCCACGAGGCGCCGGGGCAGGTGGGCGGGGCCGCTGCGGAAGTGGCGGAGCACGTCCACCCACGTGCCGATGGGCTCCTTCCACAGCAGCGTGCCGTTGAACCCGTCGCGCGCGACGAGCTTCCATTCGCCGGGGAACCGGATGGACGCCAGCGGCGCCTCGTCGGCGATGTAGAACACCCGCCCGCCGGCGACGGCGACGGCGCTGATGCTGGCCAGCTCCTCGTGGCTGCGGGCCCACCGCGGCTCGCTGACCCACTGGAAGGACCGCGGCTCGCCCACCTTCCGGTCGTCGGCGACGGCGTTGTTGTCCGGGCCGTGCAGGAAGTGATTCCAGTCGTCGATGCCCTCGCGAGGCTTGACGATCCGCTTGCCGTCCACCAGCGCCACCCCGCCGGGGGCCAGGACGCGGAGCAGCTCGGCCTCGCTGACCTCGCCGGCCGTGCCGACGATCAGGTTCACGAAGTCGTCCGTGTACGGCAGGTGCCTGCCGTCGTAGCGGTAGACCGAGACCGGCCCGTAGACGCCCGCGTCCACCAGGCGCTTCCTCGCCGCGGCGACCCTGGCGGCATCGGTTTCCAGGGCGTGGACGCGGAAACGCTCGTCCAGCCGCAGCGAGGCCGTGTCGGCTCCGTCGCCGCAGTGGAGGTGGACGACGATCCCCCCGGCGACGCCGGAGTCCCTGGCGAGCTGGGCGATATCGGCGGCCGGGGCGGGCGCGGCGGCGGCGGTCAGGAGCAGGCATGCGATGGCGGCGATGTTCTTGTTCACGGTGGTGTCCTCGGTCGGCGGGGAATGTCGTATCGGTCCCGGCGCGGACGGCGCGGGTTCTATACCTATAGAAGGGCGCCCGCAGCGGTCCGGGCCGGTTCCACGAAACTCTATCCTACGGAGACGCACCGATGCACTGCAAGATCACCAGGCGCCGCTTCCTTCGAACGGCTGCCGGAACCGGCGCGGGCGTGCTCGTGCTGGGCGACGCGTCGCTGGTCCGCGGCTACGCCGCAAACGAGGCCGTCGCCGTCGGGCAGGTCGGCGTCGCCGGGCGCGGGCTGTGGTTCACCGAGCGGCTCCTGCCGCGGACCAAGGGCATCCGCCTGGCCGCCCTCTGCGACGTGGACCGCCACAAGGCCCGCGGCGTCTTCGAGAAGTACCCCGCCCTGCCGAAGTTCGCCGACTTCCGCGAGATGCTCGACAAGGCCGGCAAGGACCTCGACGGCGTCATCGTCGCCACGCCGGACAACACCCACGCGGTCGCCTCGGCCGCGGCGATCCGGGCGGGCAAGGCCGTCTTCACCGAAAAGCCCCTCACCCACGACGTCTACGAGTCGCACGTCCTCCGCACGCTGGCGGCCGAGAAGAAGGTCGCCACGCAGATGGGCAACCAGGGCACGAGCAGCCGGGGCTTCCGCCGCGCCGACGAGTTGATCGCGGCCGGGGCGATCGGCAAGGTCACCGAGGCGTGGGTCTGGTGCATGGGCGGCGGCGGAGGCCGGCCCAGGGTCAACAAGAAGGACGTCCCCTGCCCCGAGACGCTCTCGTGGGACCTCTGGCTGGGCCCGGCGGAGCGGCGCCCGTACCACCCCGTGTGGATGCGGTGGCAGCAGTGGCGGGACTTCGGCACGAACACGCTGGGCAACTGGGGCAGCCACTCGGCGAACCTCGTGTTCAAGGCGTTGAAGATCGACCGGCTGTGGCACGCGAAGGCGGCCTCGAAGCCGCGGCTGACGTTCCGCGGTGCCGCCAGCGAGGTCGTCGAGGACCGCTGGCCCCACTGGTGGACCTGCCGCTGGGACGTCCCCGCACGCGCCGGGCTGGACCCCGTCACCGTCCGCTGGGTGCAGACGACGGCCCCCGAGTACCAGACGCTGCTGGAGCGTTTCCGGGCCTTCGAGTGCAAGCTCGATCCCAAGCAGAAGGTCCCCGATTACCCCGGCTCGTACCATACCGGCTGCTTCCTCGTCGGCGAGAAGGGCGCGATCGTCTCCAACAGCCACAACACCACCTACCAGCTCCTCCCGGCCCGGAAGTACAAGGACTACGTCGGCCCGCGGGAGAAGGCCCCCCGCAGCCGCGGGCACGAGAGGGAATGGGCCCACGCCGTCCGCGGCGGCCCGGCCGCGTGGTCCAACTTCGACTACTCCGGCCCGCTCAACGAGATGCTCCAGCTTGCCAACGTCGCCAACCGGGTCCCCGGCGAGGATCTTGAGTACGATCCCCTCGCCTGCCGCGTCACCAACAGCGCCAAGGCCGACGCCCTGCTCCGCCGCGACTACCGCGACGGATGGCGGCTCTGAATGGCGTGATTCGGTGGGAGAAGTCGTTGCTGGGCGGAGCCTCGCGGGCGCGGGGGCGGGGCAGTTGGAGGTTTGCTCCTTTCGCCCCCGCAGCCGTCATGCTCCCCTGATGTCCGGTACCTGATACCCCCCGGCGCCGCTGGCCCATCTTCCACGGCGAGTTGGTTATCCGCGACCTGCTCGACCTCCTGTTCCGCCGCCCGCCGGCGGTGAAGAACCGTCCCGGTCCTTCAGGCGTAGTGCGTGGAGTACTTCTCCATGGCGTCGGCGACGGCGAAGGCGTTCTCGATGGGGGTCTGCGGGTACATGCCGTACTTGAGCATCAGCCCGCCCTCGGGGCGCCCGATGGCCTCGACGCAGTGGCGGATGTGGGCGTCGATCTGCTCGGGCGTGCCCCGGACGGTGATGTTCTGGCGGTCGATGTCCAGGTCGATGCAGTGCCTGCCCGCGAGGTTCTCCGCGATCCAGTCCACGCCGTTGACCAGGTCCTGGAGATTGATCACGTCCACGCCGCTGTCGAACAGGTCGTCGACGAGGTCGCGGATGTCGCCGTCGCTGTGCATGTGAATGATGCACCCGGCCCGGCGAGCCGGGGCCATGTACGCCTCGTAGCACGGCTTGATGTAGCGGCGGAAGTGCTCGGGCGAGAGCATGGGCCCGCGCTGCATGCCCAGGTCCTCGGGGTAGCCCATCCTGTCCACGCCGAGCGCCATGAACCGCTCGACGATCGCGAGGTTGAACTCCCGCAGCATGCCCAGCAGCGTCTCCAGCCGCGGCTCGCCGTCGGCCATGTCGTACATCACGTTCTCGTAGCCGCGAATCTCGCACAGCAGCAGGAAGGTGTGCCCGTGGCAGAGCCCGCCGCCGACGAGCCCGCCCCCGGCCCGAACGCGGGCGACGTGCTCGGCGGCGGCGGACCAGTCGCGCGGGAAGCGCCCGTCGCAGGTGCCCGGGTCGGGCGGGCGGTAGTCGGCGAGGTCAGACCAGTCGGCCAGGGGGTGCCGGTGCACGACCCCGGCGATGCCGTCGTCGGTGGTCTCGCGGACGCAGCCCCAGGGGTCGGTGTAGGGCGCCTCCCGGCGGGCGTGCAGCGCAGGTTGCGGGCGGAACGGCTCGTCGCTGTACTCGTAGCCGGGCCAGAGCAGCTTGTGCTCGGCCTGGAGGCGCTTCAGGTCCTCCTGGGCGTAGTGGTGCGCGCACGCCGGATTGATGTTGAAGGCGATGGGAATCCGCTCGGGCCTCTCGAAACGGACCGCCCGAAGCCAGTTCTCCTTGTCGGTCATTGTCGGGGCGCCTCTCCTGGCGGGCCGGGATGTCCCGGCCGATGGTGCCCGGCCGGAAGGTTCGGATTATGCCGCCCCGCACCGCGCCCGCCCAAGGAGATTCCCGTCGGCCGGCGTGAGGCACGGGCTTTCTTCCCGGCGCCCGGAGACTCGCCGGGCCCCCACGGTTAAAAGGAATGGAGAGAAGCCGACGCGCTGCGGGGATCCGGCAGGGCGTCCCGAAGCCACCTCCCGCGCTTGCGGAGGCAACAGCTCCGACCGACAACGAACACCCACGGACGACGCCAGGGAGCGACCCATGAAGGCACTCGCATGCCGTGCCGGGCTGATCGGAGTGTCCCTCCTGCTGATGTGGGCCGTTCTCGCCCGCGCGGCCGACGCCCCGCTGCCGGCCGGCGTGCGGGCCGAATGGGGGCTGCGCGGCGCGGTGCGGCAGAAGACCACCACCCGCGAGCGAATCTGCGTCAACGGGCTGTGGCGGTGGCAGCCGGCCGGGGCCGACGCCGCCGACGTGCCCGACGACCGCTGGGGGTTCTTCAAAGTCCCCGGCTGCTGGCCGGGAATCACCAACTACATGCAGAAGGACTGCCAGCGGGTCTTCGCCCATCCGGCATGGAACGGCGTGCAGCTTGCCGGCGTCACGGCCGCGTGGTACCAGCGCGAGATCACCGTTCCCCGGACGTGGGACGGGCGGCGGATCGTCCTGCGGGCAGAACTGGTCAACTCCCTCGCGGCCGTGTTCGTCGACGGCAGGCAGGTCGGGACGATCCACTTCCCGGCCGGCGAGGCGGACCTGACGGCGGCGGTCCGGGCGGGGGGCAGGCACACGCTGAGCCTGCACGTGACGGCCCTGCCGCTGAAGGGCGTGATGCTGGCGTACAACGACACGGCCTCGGCGCGGGAGGTGGCCGGCAAGGTCGCCCGGCGCGGGCTGTGCGGGGACGTCTGGCTTCTCGGCGAGCCGGCCGGGGCGCGGCTGGACGACGTCCGCGTCCGCACGTCCGTCAGCGAACGCACGCTTGCGGTCTCGGCCGCCGTGGCGGGCCTTGCCCCGGGCAAGCAGTACGTCCTTTCGGCGCGGGTCCGCGACGGCGGCCGCGTCGTCCACCAGTTCGCCGGCGAGCCGTTCGCCCCCGCCGACCTCGATGCCGGCCGGGCCGCCTTCACGACGCACTGGCCGGCGCCGAAGCTCTGGGACCTCCACACCCCGGAGAACCAGTACGAACTGGACGTGACGCTCTCACCCGCCGGCGGGGGCGAGGTGCTGGACACGGCCCTGGCGGTGCGGTTCGGCTTCCGCGAGCTGGCGATCGACGGGCGGGACTTCGTCCTCAACGGCACGCGGGTGGGGCTGTGCTCGGTCCCGCTGGACAACGCCCAGATCGGCGCCGCCTGGGCGAGCTATGCCGGCGCCCGCGAGAGCCTCGAGCGCCTCAAGGCGATCGGCATCCGCCTGGTCTACACGCACAACTACGGCTGCGAACCGGGCTCGCACCTGGCGTTCGAGCACATCCTCCGCGCCGCCGACGACGTGGGGATGCTGGTCGCCCTCTCCCAGCCGCACTTCGGCCACTACGACTGGGACGCCCCCGACGCCGACCGCACGAACGGCTATGCCCGCCACGCCGCGTATTACGTCCGGGTGGCCGGCAGCCATCCGTCGGTCGTCGCATACGCCACCAGCCACAACGCCTGCGGGTACAGCGAGGACATGCGCCCCGACCGCATCGACGGGGTGCACGCCCGCCGCAGCCAGTGGGCCGTCAACAACGTCCGCCGGGCCCGCCGGGCCGCGGCGGTCGTCCGCCGGCTCGACCCGGGGCGGATCGTCTACCACCACGCCTCGGGCAACCTCGGGCCCATGCACACGAGCAACTTCTACGCCAACTTCGTCCCCGTCCAGGAGATGTCCGACTGGTTCCAGCACTGGGCCACCGAAGGCGTCAAACCCCTGTTCACCTGCGAGTACAGCGTCCCCATGCCCTGGGACTGGGCCATGTACCGCGGGTGGTACCGGGGCAAGCGGGCGTTCGGCAGCGCGGCCGTGCCGTGGGAGTTCTGCCACGCCGAGTGGACGGCGGCGTTCCTGGGCGACGCCGCATACGCGATCCCCGCCGAGGAGCGGCGCAACCTCCGCTGGGAGGCGAAGCGCTTCGCCGCCGGGAAGGTCTGGCACCGGTGGGACTACCCGCACGCTGTCGGCTCGCGCGACCTGGGCCCGCGGTATGCGGTCTACGCGATGTACTTCGACCGCAACTGGCCCGCCTTCCGCACGTGGGGCGTCTCCTGCACCTCGCCGTGGAATCACGGGCACTACTGGACGCTCCGCGAGGGTGTCGACGGCGGGCGGCGGGAGCTGAAGGTGGACTGGGCCGGTCTCCAGCGCCCCGGCTTCAGTGCCGACTACATCGAGGACCGCTACGAGAAGATCGACGCCGCCTACGACCGCGGCGACTGGCAGCCGACCGAGGCCGCCCGCACGCTGCTGCGCCACAACGGGCCCGTCCTGGCCTGGCTGGCCGGCGGGGAGGGCGGCTTCACCGAGGCCGGGCACAACTTCCGGCCGGGCCAGACCGTCGCCAAGCAGTTGATCGTGCTCAACGATTCCCGCGAGCCGGTCACGGTGGCGGCGAAGTGGACGTTCGCCCTGCCGACGCCGCAGAGCGGCGAGGGCAGCTTCGAGTTGCCGACCGGCGAGCAGAAGCGCCTGCCGCTTCGGTTCGCCATCCCCGCCAACACGCCTCCGGGGCGATACGAGATCGCCGCGACGGCGGACTTCGGCGGCGGGCGGACGCAAACCGACGCGTTCGCGATCGACGTGCTGCCCGCGCCCCCGCCGAAGCGCCCCGGCCTGGCGGGTCGGCCGGTGGCGCTGTTCGACCCCCCGGGCAGGACGGCGAAGCTGCTGGACCGCATGGGCATCCCGTATCGCAAGGTGGGCGCGGGCGCCGGGCTGGACGCCGGCGACGTGCTGGTGATCGGGCAGAAGGCCCTGACCGTCGGCGGGGACGCGCCGGATATCTCCGCCGTGGCCGACGGGCTGCGCGTGCTGGTCTTCGAGCAGGCGCCCGACGTGATGGAAAAGCGCCTCGGCTTCCGCGTTGCCGACGTGGGGATGCGCCGCGTCTTCCCGCGGATCGCCGGCCATCCGCTGCTGGCCGGTCTCGAAGCCCGCCACCTCCGCGACTGGCGAGGCAGCGGCACGACGGTCCCGCCGACGCGGGACCTGCACGCCAGCGACCGCTACAACGGGGCACCCGGCACGAGATGGTGCGGCATGGAGGTGCCCAGGATATGGCGGTGCGGCAACCGCGGGACGGTGACCGCCGCCGCCATCGAGAAGCCCGCCCGCGGCGATTTCCTGCCCGTACTCGACGGCGGATACGCCCTCCAGTACAGCCCCCTGATGGTCTGCCGACACGGACGCGGGATGATCCTGCTCTGCCAGCTCGACGTCACCGCACGCACCGTGACCGACCCGGCCGCGGATACGATCGCGCGGAACTGCCTGGCGTTCGTCGGCGGGTGGAAGCCCCCGGCGGCGCGGCGGGCGGTGTACGTCGGCGAGGCCGCCGGACGCGAGCACCTTCGCGCCGCCGGGATCGAGCCCGCCGACCGCGATCCGGCGGACCTGACGCCCGGGCACGTGTTGATCGTCGGGCCCGGTGGGGGCCGTACGCTCGCCCCGCACGCCGACGCGATCGCCAGGTGGCTCAAGGCCGGCGGGCACGTGGTGGCCCCGGGACTGGACGCCGCCGAGGCCAACGCGTTCCTGCCCGGCGAGGTCGCCATGGCCCGGGGCGAGCATATCGCCTGCCCGTTCGGGCCTCGTCCGGCGGGCTCGCCGCTGGCGGGCGTCGGCCCCGCCGACGCCCACAACGCCGCGCCGCGCACGCTGCCCCTGCTGACCGGCGAGGGTGCGGTCGGCGACGGCGCGGTCGGCACGGCCGAGGGGGGGCGAGTGATCTTCTGCCAGCTTCCCCCGCACCGCGTCGGGTGGCGGGCGCCGAAGCAGGGCGGCTACGAGCGTCGCAACCTCAAGCGGACGTACCGGCGGAGCAGTTTCCTGCTGTCCCGCGTGCTGGCGAACCTCGGCGTGGCCGGCGAGACGCCGCTGGTCCAGCGGTTCTGCGAGCCCGTCGGCGCGCCCGCGGGTGCCTCGGTGGTGGCCAACGGCGACTTCGCGGCCGACGGCGACAAGGACGGCGTGCCCGACGGCTGGACGGTCTCCTCGAAGGCGCCGGACAGCGGCTGTCGCCGGCACCGCTTGAGCGGCGAGCGGGGCGGCTGGGCCGTCGAGCTGCGCTGCCCGGCCAGTCGGGCGGGCAAGCCCGGCCTGATGCTTTCCCGCCACGGCGTGCCCGTGCGCGAGGGCGGGTGGTACCGCCTGAGCCTGCAAGCGCGAGCCGAGGGCCTCACCGCCGGCAGCGTGACGGTCACCGTGATGAACATGGACGGCTGGCGGACGCTGATTCCCTACCGGCGCTTCCGCCCCGACAAGGCGTGGAAGGCATGGGACTTCATCGTTCGGCCCAACGCCACGGCGAAGGAGAAGACGCGGTTCCAGATCTGGCATGACGGGACGGGCACGCTGTGGCTGGCGGACGTGAAGCTCGCGCCCATCGCCGACCCCACCCGCGGCCGCTGGGCCGAGGGGCTCTACCTCGACACCGCGACCGAGTGGGACGACCCCTACCGCTTCTTCCGCTGGTAGCCTGCGGGCGGTATGCTGATCGGCGGAAACCAACGGCCCCGGCCGGGAGGCGAGCGATGGCGCGGCGAGCGACGTGGGCGGCGTGGGTCGGCGTGTGCGTGGCGGCGTGGGGCGCGGGCGGGGGCCGGTCCCTCGCGGGCGAGCCGCCGGCGTCGGCGGTCTGCCGGCTGACGATCCCCAAGCTCGTCGCCGCCCGGTGGGACGCCGAGGTGATCCTCTACCATCGTGACGGGGCGTTCCATCACGGCTACGCCCGCCTGCCGGGGCGCGACAACCTTCCGCACCGGGTGGACGTCACGCCCTCGCCGCCGGTGCGGTTCGAGACGGCCGACGGCAAGGCCTTCGACGTGCCCGAGAAGCTGCGGGGCACGTATTCCTACAAGCACCCGAAGTTCAAGGTCTACCGCGAGCAGTACGCCAGGGGGCAGCTTCGCGTCGCCCACCCCGAGCCCGTTGCGCGGATCGCTCGCGGGGCCGACGGCGGCGTCCGCGGCACGGTGGACGTGCTCGTCCTCGGCCTGGACGTTGCCAACACACCCGGGCGGAACAACCACTCGCTGGTCTTCCGCATCGAAGTGGACGCCGCCGCCGACGGCGACCGGCTCGCGGGGACGTTCGTCGCCTGGAACTACGAGCACCGCGACTTCGACTACGGCGCCGAAAGCCCGCGCATCCGAGGGCGGATCACCGGCCGCTGGGACCGGGCGTTCTGGCGGCCGGCGGAAGGCACGGAGTACGCCCCCGGGCGGGACTGGCCGCAGGTCCGCGGCCCGGCGATCAACGGCTCGGCCGCCGACTGCGACCGGCCGTTCGTGGACCACCTCCACGACGCCCGCCTGCTCTGGGTGGCCGACGAGATGATCGGCGGGGGGCGCAGCGGCGGGCTGACCCGCGGGGAGTTCGCCATGTTCCCCATCGCGTGGACGAACACGGGCTACGGCGGCTACGCCGGCCCGGCCGTCGCGGGCGGACGCGTCTACCTGCACCTGATGGAGCCGGACGCCGCCCGCATCGCCGCCGATCCGACGGTGGCGAACAACATCTACGTGCGCCTCGGCGCGGACCCGCGTGCCCTGGCCAACCGCCTTGGCCATCTGCGGGATGCGGTGATCTGCTGGGACGCCCGCACCGGGCGGACGCTGTGGCACTGGCGGTCGGAGGGCGTGTTCGGCAAGGTGCCCGAGAGCAAGGCCGGGCGGGGCACGACGGCCTGCGTCGCCGGCGGGCGGGTCTTTGCCCGCGGGCACGGCGGGCTCTACGCCCTCGACGCCGCCACCGGCGAGCTGCTCTGGCACAAGGCGGGCAAGGACAAGCTGAAGTATTCCAGCGGCACGAACTCGGGGTTCAAGAGCACCTGGAGCCACGAGAAGTCTCCCGGGATGATCGGTAACCGGCTGGTGTTCGCCTGCGCGGGCACGCTCGTCGGTGTCGACCCCGACGACGGACGCTTTCTCTGGGCGGTTCCCAAGGCCGTCGGCGGCGGGGCCGTGCCGACCCGAACCGTCCTCGATGGCCGAGAACTCATCGTCACCGCCAGCGAGCTCTACGAACCTAGTGCCAAGGACGCCCAGCGCGGCGCGGCGCCTTGCCCGGAGCGGCTGCTGCTGATCGACCCGGCCGACGGGAAGGTGCTCTGGACGAGCGACGCGCTGGGCAGCAACTCGCTGGCGGTGTGCGTCGGCGGGGACGTGGTGGTTGGCAACGGCGTGCGGGGCGCGACGGGGCAGAAGGCATCGCGGAGCTGGCGGGCCGCGGGGGCGCGCGTCGGGCGCGACGGTGCGCGGCGGCTCTGGCTGGCCGAGGATACCCACTACCCGCCGCACCGGGCGACGCCCGTCGTCCACCGCGGCCACGCGCTGATCGACAGCCGCATCTCGGGCTTCCGCGCCCTGGAGCTGGCGACCGGCAAGGTCGTCGGGCGGGCGCCGCACATCTACGCCCTGACCGGCGGCAGCCACAACTGGACGTGGCACCTTGCCGGCAACGGGCGGGTGATCACCAGCGGCTTGCTGCTGTTCGACGCCCCGCCGGCGGCCTTCCGCCCGTTGCCCGGGCGGCTGAGCCTCGACGTCGCCAGCGGCTACATGTGCCCGATCAAGCCCGCCCTCGCCGACGGGCGGCTGTTTGTGCGGTGCAGCGACAAGCTCGTCTGCTACGACCTCCGCAAGCCGCCCGAAGCGGCCGAGGGGGGCGTGGTCGAGCTTGGCTGCCCGGGCGCGATCGCCGGCGCGGGCGGGGGCGGGGAGGTGGCCCTGCGGCTTCGCGTTCGCGACGGCCGGCCGGTCGAGCTCGCCGCGTCCTGGCCGACCCTCGCCGGGCCGGAGCGGGCGGTGGTGGCCTCCTGGGCCGGGGTGGACACCCGCCACCGGTGGCGGGCGACGATCCCCCGCGGGCTGAGCCTCGACGCCGCGGGCCTGCGCGGCGAGGCGGTCGTCCGCATCGGCCACCATTACGAGCCGTGGACCCTCGCCCTCCGGCGGGAAGGGGGGCGGCTGGTCGGTGAGTGCATCCGGCGGGCACTGCCGCTGGCCGAGCCGGTGGCGGTGGAAGGCACCGTCGCCGGGGACGTCCGCGACCTGCCCGACGGCGAACGCCTGTGGCGCGTGCACCTCAAGGACGCCGCCGGGGGCCGGAGCCTCCGTCAAGGCCGCCCGGACGCCGACGTGACGCTTGCGATCGTTACCCGGGGCGCCGACATCCGCCGGGCGTGGGCCGCCGCCGGGGCGATCAACGTCGCACTCCACGAGGTGGACCCCGCCGGGTTGGAGTTCGCCGACGGCCGGCTTGCCGGCTCGGCCGTCGTGCTGTTCCACGACGACGAGTACTTCGACGTCCACTACGAGTCCGCCGCCGCCGAATGCCGCCCCGCCGGCCGCGGGGGACTGCTCGCCGCCCGCTACGACCTCGATGCCCGCCTCGCCGACGACAGCAGACTCACCGGCCGCCACGAAGGCCGCGTCGGCGTCCCCTGGGCCCGCAGCGTCGCCGCTTCGGGCCGGCAGGGGGGATCTCGCTAGAGTTCCTCCTCGCCGTCGATGGTGCCGACGGAGATCTGGAGTTCCTCGCGTTTCTGGATGCGGGAGATTTCGCCATCGGTGATCCAGACGACGCGGTCGCTGGCGGCGAGCATCTTCATGTCGTGGGTGGCGGTGATGACCGTCACGCCGCGGTCTTCCTTCATGCGGCTGAGCAGCTCGATGATCTCCCGCCCGGTGGTCAGGTCGAGGTTGCCGGTCGGCTCGTCGGCGAGGATGATGGCCGGGTCGTTGGCCAGGGCCCTCGCGATGGCGACGCGCTGCTGCTGCCCGCCGGACATCTCGGTGGGCTTGTGGTTGAGTCGGTCGCCGAGGCCGACCTTGCCCAGCAGGGCGGCGCCCTTGTCGCGGGACTCGTCGGCGCTGAGCCCGGCGAAGACCATCGGCAGGGTGACGTTCTCCAGGGCGGTCATGACGGGGATGAGGTTGAAGGTCTGGAAGATATAGCCGATCTTCCGGCAGCGGAGCCAGGCGAGCTCGTAGATGCCCAGGCGTGCGATGTCGACCTCGTCGATGTAGACCTCGCCGTCGGAGGGCTTGTCCAGCCCGCCGATCATGTTGAAGAACGTGCTCTTGCCCGAGCCGCTGGGTCCCATGATCGAGACGTATTCGCCGGCGTAGATGCGGATCGAGATGCCGCGCAGCGCGTGCACCTCCTCGCTGCCCATCCGGTAGACCTTCCGGACGCCCTGGGTTCGCACGATCTCCCGGTCCGCCATGCGATCACACCTCCACGCGCATCGCCTCGACGGGGTTCATCCTCGCCGCGACGTACGTCGGATAGGCCGCCGAAAGCACCGTCAGCACCGAGCCCACACCCAGCGCGATCGGCGCGGACGTGACCCACGGGCGGGCGTACTCGGCCAGCGTCAACAGCGAAAGCTCCAGGCTCACCGCCACCTGGAACAGCGAAAGCAGGTACCCCGCGACCGTCCCGGCCGCGCTGCCGATGACCCCCACCAGCAGGCTCTCGATCAGGAACAGGCGGACGACGTAGGAGTCCAGCGAACCGAGGCACTTGAGCGTGCCGATCTCCCCCGCCCGTTCGGTGACGCTCATGAGCATGGTGTTGGTGATGCCGGTCACGCAGAGCACGCCGGACAGCGCGAGGATCCAGACGCGCTGCTGGGCCTGCTTGGCTAGCGAGGCCTCGTCGGCGGCGAACGCCCCGACGCGTTCGAGCACGGCGCGGGTGTGGGTGTCCTCGCGCGCGGTCAGGTCGGCGACGACGCCGTGGTAGGTCATCGAGTTCATCAGGAAGGCGACGGTGACGCCGACGCACAGCAGCGTCAGCGAGAATCGCCCGCGGCGGTTGCAGACGTTGGCCCAGCACATCGCCAGCGTCCGCCGCCAGGGGAAGCTCACCCGGCGGTCGCTGGTGTCGTCGGCGAAGACGCGTTGTCGCGAGCTCGGTGCCATCGGGGGCGTTGGTCCTTTTCAAGCGGTTTCAGCAGGGATTCAGGGGATGCAGGGGATCGACATAGTTCAGATTCCAGATCTCAGATTCCAGGTTCCATATTTCACATTTCCCATGTCAGATATCAAGTTGCCGGCTCGGATCGCCGTTCGGGACCCGAACAGGAACGCCTCTTCTCGTATCTCCTGCATCTCTTGCATTCCTGCTGACTGTTCTGGTCGTATCCTCGCTAGAACGGAAGCTCGCGGGTGCACTGGGCGACGAGACTCATGGCCACGGCGGTCATGCCGGCCAGGCCCATGCCGCAGGCGAATCCGGCGGCGAGGACGGGGAGGTACTTGCGCCACTTCTCGCGCCCGAACTTGCGGGCGAAGTAGAACTTGCCCAGCAGCGCCCCGACCAGCAGGGGAATGCCGGCGTGCGTGGGCGCACAGACCCCTCCGATCATCCCGTAGAAGACCGTCGCGGGGATGCCCACGAGGGCAAAGCCGCCGTAGAGCCCCGCCCCGGCCAGCGCGGAGATGCCGATGACCGACGGCTTGATCGCCGCCAGCAGCAGCGACTGCTCGTTGCTGTTGGCGGTGAAGATCAGGTACGCCTGCCTGGCCGCGACGGGCCAGAGGCGGGCGGCGAAGGGGAACTGGTCGCTGGGGATCTGGTTGAGGCGCCAGAAGAACCACCAGAACAGGTACGAGCAGGCGAAGACGATCGGCAGCATGAGCAGCTCGGCCTTGACGATGGAGGTGAACTTCGTGCGGGTCAGCTCCATCTCGCGGAAGCGCTGGGCGGTCCAGCCGAAGTCGAACAGCGGCACGGGGGCGAACCAGATGTCCACGCCCGGGTAGCCGCTGGCGATGAACACCGTCTCCTTGAGGAACGGCGTGTGCAGCGGCCGACCGGTCATGCCGATCAGCCTCGCGGAGATGTACGAGTGCATCGGCGTCCAGATGAAGCCGAAGACCAGGATGATCCAGATGGGGAAGTCGGGCACGAGCCGGTGGGCGATCCAGGCGAAGCCGCCGATGGCGGTGACGAACAGCAGGACCGCGACCCACGTGGGGAAGTCCCCGCGGCTCTTGTGGGGGGTGCGGGGCGGGGGCACCTCGGCGGCGTCGGCGGCCTCGTCCATCCGCTGGTCCGTGGTCATCTCGACGCGCTCGGCGTCCGCCTCGGCCTGCCGGGCCTCGCGGGCCTGGCGCTTGCGCCGGAAGAACGAGCGGATGATCCCCGCCACGCCCACGCCCAGCACCGACAGCGCCAGCCCCAGCGTCACGCTCAGCCAGAAGTCGTAGTTCAGGATCATCTGGTTGACCAGCAGGGCGTTGCCCGGCCTCCAGTGCTCGAAGACGCCGAAGTGCTGGAGGATCGGGTTGCCGATCACACTGGTCAGCAGGATCATGATGCACGTGCCCAGCACCAGCCGGAAGGGCAGGATCATCCCGACGATCACGAGCATCAGGTCGAAGCTGATGGAGATGAGGCTGCCCGGCAGGAGGTGCTCGACGTCCTGGGTGAAATCGACGAAGGGGATGGGCAGCAGCATGATGGGCTTGGCCATGAACAGCCCGGTGAAGACCGGCAGGAGCACGTAGAGCGCCCCGAAGACGATCCCCAGGGAGGCCCCGATGCTGAAGATGTTCCACCGCCAGGACATCTTCCGCCGCGTCTCGCCCGTGTCGTCGCGCGCGGTGGACTCCGCCAGCGCGGTCGCGCCCTCGGCGGCGACGGGCGCCAGCGGGAAGGGCAGGCGCTCGATGTCCGACGTGGCCCGGAAGATCAGGTATCCCAGCCCCAGCCAGGCCATCCGCCCGAGGATGTAGCCCATCGCGATCAGCACCAGCGGCGAGAGCACGCCCCCCGACGCACTCCACCACCAGTCGCCGTGGGCGAGGTTGCGGTTCTGGAGGCCCGGGGAGTCCGTCGGGGGCACGACCCAGTCGGGGATGTCCCCCGCGATGGTCGTCGTCTGCGGCGAGACCTTCAGGTACTGGTGCCAGATCGCCCTCGAGAACGGCTGGCCGGCGAGGTGCACGTGCATGAGCGTCACGGCCGCGATCGACGAGGCCACGTAGAACAGGATGTAGATTTCCTGGCGTTTGAGGTGGGCGAAGCTGCGGCGGGCGAGCTCCGCGAAGAGGATGATCGTGACCCACTCGGCGGCGGGCCCGAGGGTCTTGCCTGCGACGAGCCCGAGGTAGATGGCCCCGGGCATCATGACGACGGCGACGAACAGCGCGCCGAGGACCGTCCGCCTGGAGAAGCCGTCCTCGAACGGCTGGTTCAGCAGGTCGTCGGCGCCCGACGCGTCGGGCTCGTAGTTGCGCGGTGTCTTCGCCTCGTCGCTCATGCCGTCCCTTCGTCCGTGGACTGCTCGGCCTCGGCAGCGGCGGTGCCCTCGACGCCTTCGTCCGGCAGATCGGCCGGGCCGAACAGCGCCTCGCCACGCCGGCAGTAGTCGTCAATCGCCTCCGGCGAGAGGATGCGCCACATCAGCAACTGCTTGCGGATCGCCAGGAGGAACCGCGGGGTCAGGCGGCGCCAGTTCTGCTGGTCGCCGCTGAACCGCACGGCCGTGAGGTGGTACTGGTAGACCCCGCTGTCTTCGCGGAAGACGATACGGAGTTCGGCGTCGTGGCTGACGCCGATATCGAACGGCGCCAGCCAGGCCCGGAACGCCAGCGTGGGGGCGGGTCGGCCCTTGTCGTCGCGGTCCATCCTGGCGGCGAGCCCGTCGACGGCGAGCTGCCCGACGGTGACGCCCTGGACGCTGTCGAAGAACTCGTGCATGTACGCCTGCATGCCCAGCAGGTGCCCCTCGGTGGCGACGAAGGGCATGTAGATGCTCAGCCGGTCGGTCGCGGCGGCTTCGGCGTCGACGTCCCCGCCGATCGAGGCCAGCTCCGGCACCGCCGCCAGAAACGCCTGCCGCGCCGGGTAGATCGTCGACAGCAGGACGATGATCATCGTCAGCACCGTCACGAACACCGCCGACCCGGCCGAGTAGTTCAGCGTCAGCCCGCTGAGCAGCCCGGTGACCAGCAGGACCTTGGCGATGGTCTGGCCCAGCAGGTACCCCAGCGCCGCGCCGAGAATCGCGTAGACGCTGGACTCGGCCAGGAACAGCGAGGAGACGTTCACCGGCGAGAGCCCCACGGAGTTGTAGACAAAGATCTCCCGCCGCCGCTCGTAGACGCTGCCCAGCATCGTGCCCAGCACCATGATGAAGCCCAGCAGCATGGGCACGACGATCGTCCCCGCCGCCGAGAGGCGCGAGCTCTCCACCGCCGCGTGGACCATCACCTCCTCGCCGTCGTTGGCCAGGACCGTCACGTTGCTCCGCCGCGCGAAGTCGTCGGCCTCGTCGCCGGGGCGGACCGCCTCGGGCAGGCGGACGGCAATGCTGCGGTAGGTGGCCCCCAGCTCGCGGCCGTACTTCAGCGGGATGATCGCCAGTTCGTGGCTGGCGTGGTGGGCGTACTCCTCGAGGGTGTCGGCGGCGGGCTCCTCGCTGCCCTGTGCCTGGAGCTGCTCCTGGAGGACGAAGTTGACGGGGGTGAGCGGCTCGCCGTCGACGTCGCGCATGGCGTCGAGTTTTTTTGCGTCGTACAGCGCCAGCAGGGGCAGCCTCTTGCCGAACAGCAGCACGTCGGTGCCGACGTCGTCCGGCGAGAGGCCCAGGACCTTCGCGGCGTGGACGGGCAGGATGATGCCCAGCTCGTCGGGGTGGCGGAACCAGCGCCCGCCGGGCAGCAGGGCCTCGTCGATGCCGCTGACCGCCGGCTCGGTCGGCTCCATGCACAGCAGGGCGACGGTGGTGAAGTACCGCTTGGCCGGCGGGGCGCTGTCGGGAGCGGTCGCGGCCGCCGTCGCGGCGGGGGGCGTCGCCGGCGCGTTCGGCGTGGCCACGGACAGGTCGATCTGCGACAGCGTGCCGCTGAGGTCGCTGAAGAACCACGCCCGCCCGGCCAGGACCGCGCCGTTGGCGTCCGGCCCGCCGTAGATGCGCCGCAGCGAGTCATACAGGGGCACCGGCAGGGGGTCCCAGGAGCGGTTGCGGACCAGCAGGCCGTGGTAGGCCTCCGGCTCGCCGTTGAGATGCGCCAGTCGCGAGATGCTCAACTGCGGCACGATGGACGTGAACGACAGCAGCGTGAAGGTCACCAGCACGATCGTCGCGGCGGTGAGGACCCCGCGCCGGGGCCGGCGGCGGATGTTGGCGATGCCCAGGTCGATGGCGTGGACGAGCACGCGACCGACGTTTCGGATGTCCTCGTGGAGGCCGGCGAGCTGCTGCTTGCGCTCCTGGAGCATGCGGTCGAACTTGCTGACGACCAGCAGGCTGACGGTGACGGCCAGGGCCAGGATGATGAACGCCAGCAGGACGATCAGCGGCGTGAGGGTGAACCGGAAGGCGGGGTGGGCGACGGCGAGGACGACGAATCCGATGGCGAAGACGACGACCATGCCGATGATGCGTCTGCGGATGGTGTTGCCCGCCAGCAGCAGGCGTTCGAGGCAGTAGGCGAAGGGGATGAGCATGGCGAGGTAGAACAGCACGCCGCGGATCATGTTGTTGGTCATGTCCAGCAGCTCGCCGTAGACCTTGCTCTCGAGGGCCCAGCCGTCGCTGGCGGCGGTGCGGTAGGTGCGGTAGTCGCGGCGGGCGAGGGCGCGGTGCGCGGTGTCCAGGCGGGCGCGGGCGTCGGCGTGGATCCGCTTGACCCGCGGGTTGGCGATGCCGTGAGCCGACAGCTTCGCGATCCGCGACTCGTCGAGGTTCCACATGTCCTCGGCGCCCTGGAGGACCATCGAGGGGATCGTCGCCAGCTCGCGGAGAGCGAAGCCGTCGCCGATCGGGTCGTTCGCGTCGTTGTTGATCAGGATCAGCCGACGCTTCTGGAAGCCGAAGCCGAATGTCAGCCGCGTGCGGAGCGTCGGGTCCGCCCAGAGCGTCATGCAGTTCTCCACCGCCCGCCCGGTCGAGATGTCCGTGATGCTGTGCCCGTACTGGAACGGCGGGCTGTTGGTGGCCACGTCCAGAACCTGAAGGTCCGTCAGCTCGATGTACTCCCGCGGGTCGGTCAGCCCGTACAGCGTGATCGCCCGGCAGGGGAAGACCACGAGGTTCAGGTTCTGGACGGCCTTGAGGACCGGCGCCTGCCAGGGATACTCCTTCGAGCGGGCCATGTCCGCGGCGAAGATCACCCCGCCGTCGGGCTCGATGCTCCGGGCGTCGTGGCCGGCGCGGCGCATGACGGTGAGGTACTCGGCCACCGCCCGGGGGTTGGCGGCCAGGAAGCGCTCGGTGGCCAGCCCGTAGGCCTCGACGAGGCAGTTGCGGAACTCGCCGTTGGCCGCCACGGTGGCCAGGCCGTCGAGGAGGAACTTGCCCTCCTCGTCGGCGAGCGAGCAGCCCAGCCCGCGGGTGCCCATGAGGAACTTGTCGCCGCGCCCGGTCTTGAGGAAGGCGACGCTCTCGGCCACCGGGCCGGAGGGGGTGTAGTCCCGCTCCTGATCCAGCCAGACCACCCGCCCGGCGATCGCGCCCCAGCGGTTGGGCAGGGAGGTGCTCAGGAACGGGCCCCGCCAGCTCGCCAGGGCCGCCGCGACGTTCGCCAGCCCGACCCGCCGCCCGGGCTCGGCGCGGAGCTGGCGGTCCAGCAGGTCGAACCGCATCCGCGAGGGCGTGTCGTGCGGCGTGTCCACGTGGCGGCGGTCGTCGTTGATCGTCGACAGCGTGATCCCCGGGATGGCCGCCAGCGTCGGCAACTCGCTCTCGAAGGGGGCGCGGTAGGGGAAGTACGTCCACCAGCCGCGCCCGAGGGTGAGATTGATGCAGTCGACGAAGCTCGCCGGCTCGCCGGCGGCGACGGTCTCGTCGCTGCGGGCCTTGGCGAAGGCGTCGAGCTTCTGTCCGAGCACGCTGAACTTCGGGCGGAGGAAGCCGTCCCACTGCCCGCGGAAGGCCCCCGCGCAGAAGACGCCCATCCGCTCGGAGCCGCTGGAGAGGTCCAGCCCGACCATCAGCCCCGGCTCGCCGAGCCCGGCGAGGGTCGCGTCGGCCTGCTCGGCGGGCCAGCCCTCGGCCAGGCCCGCCTTCAGCGCCGAGACGAAGTGCGTCATCCCCGCCAGGGCCTGGCCATGGGCGCCGGTGAACAGCACGTACACCGGGCGGGCCGGGGCCTCGGGCAGCTCGCGGAAGTAGCGGGCCAACTCCAGCAGCGCCGCGGCGCCGCAGGCCTGCTCGCCGCCGGGCGAGAGCCCGGGCACGACCGAGATGCTGTCGTAGTAGGCGTGGAAGACCACCGCCTTCTCGTCGCCGGCCGCCTCGGGCCCGGGGCGCTCGCCCCGGACGCGGGCCAGGACGTTCACCGCCTCCCGCCGCCGCCAGCCCATCCGGCAGCGGACGGTGACCTTCGCGCCGCGCTCGATGAGGGCGTCCAGCGCAGGCAGGTCCGCCTCGGGCACGTAGAAGCGCGGGATGTTCGCCGGGACGGTCAGGAACTTCTCCCGCGCGGTGTAGCCCGTGCCCCCCTCCGTGCCCCGGAAGATCACCGCCTTGGCACCGAACTCCCCGGCGCTGAGCCATTCGCCCCCGCAGTCCCAGTCGAAGACCAGCACCGCGTCGGTCAGCTCCTTGCCCGCCAGCTCGGCGTCCGTGCCCCGCCCGACGTACACCAGCGGGCCCGTCACGCCCTCCGGCGGGGTCTGGCTGGTCCGCGCCAGGTTCGGCCAGACCGGGTGGAGGTCCAGGGCGGCTTTCTTCCCGCCGACGACATCGAGGCGGGCGAAGTCCGTTGCGGGCACGGCCACGTCGAAGAGCTGCTGCTGGACGTCGGTGACGCCCATGCCCTCCAGCCCGGCGAGGATGTGCTCCAGCGCGGCGGCGTTGCCCGGCTGGCCGGTCACGCGGGAAGCGACCGACGCCAGCGCCTCGATGTGCTCGCGGACGCGGGCGGGGTCGATGTCCTCCACGCCCGCGGTGCTTCCCAGCGAGCCCTCGATCGACAGCGGCTGGGGCTCGCCGATCTTCTTGGCGCCCCAGACGGTCAACGCCACCGCCGCGATGGCGACCAGCAGCCAGAAGGCCGCGCGGAGCGGTGTGTTGCGGTACGCCTCGGCCGAGATGTCGCGGGGGTCGCTCACGCTGTTGTCTCGCCCGGGGCCGGGCCGCTCGCCCTCAGCCCCAGAAGTGGTAGACCGCCTTGCCGGCGATGGCTCCGTAGATGCACCACAGGCTGCCGACGGTGAACTCGCCCATCACCAGCCCGACGAAGAAGGGCAAGGCCTTCCGGTACGCGGCCGCGCCGCCGTAGCGGGTGATCAGCGCCTTGGCCAGCCAGCCGAGGAACAGGCAGAACCAGAGCTTCTGCATGGACCAGCAGGTGGCGGTGGCGAAGCCGACCGGATGCCACAGCCACCAGGTGAACTTGGTCCGCATGACGCCGAGGAAGATCGCGAAGATCACGCCGAAGCCGGTGGCGGCGGTGGCGGCCTTCTGGGGCGGCTCGGGGAAGCTCATCCAGGGCACCATGCGGGTGGTCCAGGCCTGCTGGCTGAACGCCTTGCCGGCGCCCGACATCTCGTAGCCGTGGACGTAGCAGGCGTGCAGCGTCGCCCACAGCCCGCTGATCGAGCCGACCACGATCGCCAGGACCATCGCCCACATCATGGCCCTCGCGGCGGTGCGGGTGAGCTGGGCGATCTTGAACGCCTCGATGCTGTGGGCCGAGAAGTGCGCCCGGTAGGCGCGGTTGAACCAGAAGAACAGGCTGAAGCCCGTCACGTTGCCGGTCCCCATCGCCCGCGTGCCGACGGCGTTGTGCAGCAGCACCTCCGGGCCCATGTGGTGCAGGTCGTGGGCCGGCGGGCCCAGCTCGGCACGCATCCGCGCGATCGCCACCGCGTACAGGAAGAAGATCACGAAGAACATCAGCATGAAGTCCCACGTGCCCCCCAGCATCGTCCCGAACCAGACCAGCACCGCCGTGCACGCCACGAAGATGACCAACGCCGTGCGGTAGCTCGTCGGCTCGAGGCTGTCGTCGGCGCCGCCCGGCCGGCCGAGGATTCGCCGCCCCACCGCCAGCAGGTGGCGCCGCGTCAGCCACAGCGCGACCAGTGCCAGCCCGAGATACCCCCCGGCCGCCTGCTCGACGGGGAAGGGGAAGCCGGGCAGCCCGTGGACGCCGATGGCGGAGGCGGCGACGATCTCCAGGCGGAAGAGGATGAAGAAGAACCAGCAACTGAACGCCAGGTCGGTGGGCAGGAAGAAGACCAGGCCGATGACGAAGGGGTAGAGGTTGATGGTGGTGTTGGCGATGGCGGACCAGGGCTTCTCGACGAGGTACTCGTCGAACCGGAAGGCGTTGACGATGGGGATCTCGGGGAGGTTGGGGTAGAAGTGCTGGAAGCCGTTGAGCGTGTCGATCCCCGCGGTGATCGCGAACGCCAGCCAGAACAGGCGGTTGGTCAGCAGCTTCTTCAACCCGGTGGCGAGCATCATGGGGATCTGGATGATCGGGAAGCTCAGCCGCTCCTTCTCCGTCCACGGCTTGCGGAGGATGATGTTGATGCTCAGCAGCGCCCCCATCAGCGCCAGCGTGAACAGCAGCCAGAAGCCCAGGGGCCTCGCCCAGGCCATGAGAATGCTCCGCTTGTAGAGCGTCGCGTTGCCGACGGCCAGGCCCTCGAGGGCCTCGGGGTCCTGGACGATCGCCCACGAAGGCAGGTGCTGGAGGATCAGCTCGCCCCAGCGGTTCTGAGGGTTGGCGGCGTACTTGGGGTACGCCAGCATCGGGATCATCACCTGGTAGAGGTCGTGCGAGCAGAACGTCCCGGCGATCGAGAGCATCACGTAGATCGTCATCAGCTCGCCGCCGGTGAGGGACTTCTTCGGCCAGAAGCGCCGGATCGCCAGGTTCAGCAGGGCCAGCAGAAACAGTACGAAGGTAACGTGGAAGAACAGCGAGATCGCCGTCGAGTGCCCGGAGTACCAGATCAACTCGGACTGGACGACCCAGAGGGCGAGGATCGGCATCAGCGCACAGGCGATGCCGACCGCACGAAGGGAAACGAACCTCGGCCTGGGGGCATCTTCCATTCGCAGCGCCTGCCAACAGGGGACCAGCGGTCCCGGGGACCGATCCGTCAAACACGCCGCCGCGGCGAGGGTCTCGCCGGGGAAAACCCTATCCGACCCGGGCCCCGCGGGCAAGGGGTTCCATGGACCCCGCCGGCCGGGGGGAGCGAGAAACCGACACCAGGCACCAGAGGACAAGCAGCAGACGCAGCTCGGTGCTTCGCCGACAGCGGGGGCTTGCACTGGCGGCCCGCCATGGGGTAGGTAGGGGACTTCGACGCGACGCACCCAACCCAGGAGAACACCGTGGAGAACTTCACGTACTGGAACCCGGTCAAGATCGTCTTCGGGCAGGGCATGATCGCCCAGCTCGACGAGCTCATCGGCGCCGACGCCAACGTCCTGATGACCTACGGCGGCGGGTCCATCAAGCGCAACGGCGTCTACGAGCAGGTCACCGCCGCGCTCGGCGGACGGAGCGTCGGCGAGTTCGGCGGCATCGAGCCCAACCCCCGCTATCGCACCTGCCTCAAGGCCATCGAGCAGGCCCGCGGAGACGGCGCGGACTTCCTGCTCGCCGTCGGCGGCGGCTCGGTGCTCGACGCCACCAAGTTCATCGCCGCCGCACTCCGCTACGACGGCGAGGACCCCTGGAGCATCATGCTCACCTTCGACGCCCTCGACGACGCCGTGCCCCTCGGCTGCGTGCTGACTCTCCCGGCTACCGGGTCGGAGATGAACGGCAACGCGGTGGTCAGCCGCGACGACACGAAGGAGAAGCTCTTCTTCAAGAGCACGAAGGTCATGCCCCAGTTCTCGATCCTCGACCCGAGCACGACCTTCACGCTGCCGGACCGCCAGACCGCCAACGGCGTCGTCGATGCCTACGTCCACGTCATGGAGCAGTACATGACCGTCCCCGGCGTCGGGCCACTCCAGGACCGCCAGGCCGAGGCCGTCCTGCGGACCCTCATCGAGAACGGGCCCGTCTGCCTCGCTCAGCCGGACAACTACGACGCCCGCGCCAACGTCATGTGGTCGGCTACCAACGCCCTCAACGGCCTGCTCTCCTGCGGCGTCCCCGGCGACTGGGCCAGCCACCGCATCGGCCACGATATCACCGCACTCCACGGGCTCGACCACGCCCAGACCCTCGCCTGCCTCCTCCCGGCCGTGATGAAGCACCTCCGGGCGGCGAAGCTCGGCAAGCTGGTCCAGTACGCCGAGCGCGTCTGGCAGGTGACCGAGGGCGACGACAACGCCAGGGCCGACGCCGCCATCGAGCGCACCGAGACGTTCTTCCGGGACCTCGGCGTCGCCACGAAGCTCGGCGAGTACGGCGTGCCCGCCGAGAGCATCGACACCGTCGTCCAGCGCCAGTTCGCCCGGGACATCCCCATCTGCGGGCACGTGGACATCGAGGCCGCCGACGTCGAGGCCATCCTCAAGCTGGCGATGTAGGGCCCCCTTCGCTCGCCCGGGCGCTACAATGCCCCGTCCGCCGCGGTCGGCGGCGGCAGCGAAAGGAGTGACCCATGGCATTGGCGACGAACCTGGGGTATCCGCGCATCGGCGGCGATCGCGAGCTCAAGCGGGCGCTCGAGGCCTTCTGGGCGGGCAGGATCGACGGCGACGAGCTGACCGCCGCCGCCGAGGCCGTCCGCGCGGCGAACTGGCAGGCCCAGGCCGACGCCGGGCTCGACCACGTACCCACGGGCGACTTCTCCCTCTACGACCATGTCCTCGACACCGCCGCCATGGTCGGCGCCGTGCCCCGGCGGTTCGGCCCCCGCGGCGGGGCCGTCGACCGCGAAACCTACTTCGCCATGGCCCGCGGGAGACGCGGCGGCGACGGGGGCGACTCCGTCCCGGCCATGGAGATGACCAAGTGGTTCGACACCAACTACCACTACATCGTCCCCGAGCTCGCCGCCGACCAGGCCTTCCGCCCGGCGACGACGCAGGCTGCCGACGCCTGCGCCGCCGCGGCCGCCGCCGGCGCGACGCCCCGGCCGGTGCTGCTGGGGCCGGTGACCTTCCTCCGCCTGGCCAAGCCCGCCGGCGGGGAGTTCGACACGCTCTCGCTGCTCGACGGCCTGCTGGGCGTCTATGAGCAGGTGCTCGCCGACCTCGCCGCCGCCGGGGCCCGCTGGGTCCAGCTCGACGAGCCGCTGCTCGTGCTCGACCTCGACCCCGCCGCACGCGAGGCCTACGTGCCCGCCTACGCCCGACTCGCCGAAGCCGCCGGGCTGAAACTGCTGCTGGCGACCTACTTCGGCGACCTCCGGGACAACCTCCCCCTCGCCGCCTCGCTTCCGGTCGACGCCCTGCACGTGGACCTCGTCCGCGCGCCGGGCCAGCTCGACGGCGTCCTCGACGCCCTCGGCGAGGACAAGGACCTCTCCTGCGGCGTCGTCGACGGGCGGAACATCTGGAAGACCGACCTCGCCCGCGCGCTGGACACGCTGGACCGCGCCGTCCAGCGCGTCGGGCCCGACCGCGTTCACGTCGCCCCCTCCTGCTCGCTGCTGCACTGCCCGGTGGACCTCGCCGGCGAGACCGCCATGGACGACGAGCTCCGCGGCTGGCTCGCCTTCGCACGCCAGAAGCTCGACGAGGTCGCACTCCTCGCTCGGGCGATCAACGAAGGCCGGGATGCCGTCGCCGATCCGCTGGCCGGCAACGCCGAGTGCATCGCCCGGCGGTCGAGCAGCCCGCGGATTCACGACCCGGCCGTCAAGGACGCCGTCGCGTCGGTGACGCCGCGGATGCATCGCCGGGCCAGCCCGTTCGCCTTCCGCCGGGAGGCCCAGCGTGCCCGCCTGCCCCTGCCGGCCCTGCCGACGACGACGATCGGCTCGTTCCCGCAGACCAAGGAGGTCCGCTCGGCCCGGGCGGCGTTCCGCAAGGGCAACAGCGACCGCGAGAGCTACGAGGCGTTCCTTCGCCGGCAGATCGCCGACTGCGTCGCCGCCCAGGAGGAGGTCGGCCTGGACGTGCTCGTCCACGGCGAGTTCGAGCGGAACGACATGGTCGAGTACTTCGGCGAGCAGCTCACCGGCTACGCCCGCACCGCCAACGGGTGGGTGCAGAGCTACGGCTCGCGCTGCGTCAAGCCGCCGATCATCTACGGCGACGTCCGCCGCCCCGAGCCGATGACCGTCCGCTGGAGCCGGTACGCCCAGTCGCTGACCGACCGCCCCATGAAGGGCATGCTCACCGGGCCGGTCACCATCCTCCAGTGGTCCTTCGTCCGCGACGACCAGCCCCGCGCCGAGACCTGCCGCCAGATCGCCCTGGCGATCCGCCAGGAGGCGGTCGACCTCGAAGCCGCCGGGATCGGGATCATCCAGATCGACGAGCCCGCCCTCCGCGAGGGCCTGCCCCTCCGCCGCGACGACTGGGGCGACTACCTCCGCTGGGCCGTCGATGCCTTCCGCCTCGCCGCCGCCGGCGTCGCCGACGAGACCCAGATCCACACCCACATGTGCTACGCCGAATTCAACGACATCATCGAGGCCATCGGGCGCCTCGACGCCGACGTGATCTCCGTCGAGGCCTCACGCAGCCGCATGGAGCTGCTCGACGCCTTCGCCGACTACCAGTATCCCAACGAGATCGGGCCCGGCGTCTACGACATCCACTCACCCCGCGTGCCCTCCGCCGACGAGATGACCCGCCTGCTCCGCCGCGCCGCCGAGGTCCTCTGCCCCGCCCAGCTCTGGGTCAACCCCGACTGCGGACTGAAGACCCGACGGTGGGAGGAGGTCCGCCCCGCGCTGACCAACATGGTCGAGGCCGCCCGCCAGGTCCGCGCGGACCTCGAATGAGCCGCTGTGTCAGTTCTGTCCACCCCCTTGGACAGTGGACACAGACGATATGGTTTTGTGTAAGGCTTTATTTGGTAAGTATTTATACTGACCACAGCTCTGTCCGGTCCGGGGGCGCTGTGGACAGGCGGGACAGGGGTGCACACCGCTGCACACGGTCGGCATCACCTCCGGTCGACCGGTAGTCGTGCATATCGCGCGATCGTGTGCGGGGGTCGCCGGGATGCAGTCGGCGGTCTTGGTACGTCTTTGCACGTACTCGCAGGGCTGGTGGATTCGCACTCCATATTTGGCGGCGTGGGCCTTGGAGTGCGATGGGCGGCGCGCCGCTTCGACGGGGGGGCGGGGGGCGCTTTCGCGCCCGACGCGGGCACGCTTGCCGCGACGTGGCCGCTGTGTAGCCGGCCGCCATCGGCGAAGAACCCGCCGGCCCGGCCGACGCCCTCCAGAGCCCGCGTCG
>CAYLPJ010000049.1:0-51109 GCA_964385465.1 uncultured Planctomycetaceae bacterium
CCCCGTGACGGTGATCCGCCCCAACGACGCGAACACCGACGGCCTGACGCTGACGTTGCGGGCCGAGGACGACTACGAGCTCCGCATGACCGGGCGGATCGATGGCAACGGGAACCTGGTCAAGGCGGGCGACTCGCTGGTGGTGCTGGACGGCAACCAGGCATACACGGGAAGCACGACGGTGACCGGGGACGGCACGCTGCGGATCAACGTGCCGCTGACGGACACGTCGGGCATCACGATCGATGACGGCCTGACCGACGCCCTGGGCGTGGACATCGCCGGCGACATCGCCATCGACGGCTATGTCGACGGCGGGAAGCTTCTCGTCCGCGAGGACCTCGCCGCCGGTGCGCTGACGATCACCGGCGACGGCGAGATCGAGGTCGACGGCAACACTTCGCTGGCGTCGTCGACCATGAACGGCCGGCTTGCCGACTACCACGGCACGCTGGACGTCGCCGGGGCGATGACGACCAACGCCGGCGTGACGACGGTGGACGGCAACATGACGGCGGGGCTGATCGAGGTCACGGCCGGCACGATGAACGCCGACGCCGTGGTCACCGCCGACGAAGTGCACGTCACCGGCGGGTATCTGAACTTCCGCGGCGCGGACCTGTCGGTCCCGCTGATGGACCTCGACGGCGGCGAGACGGCGGTGCAGAACGGCTACGACCTCGCGGCCGACGAGTTGCGGATCACCGGCGGCAAGCTGGAGATGGCCGACGGGCTGTTGAGCGTCCCCCACGCGGATGACGACGACGCGAGCAACATCACGCTGGCCGACGGCGGGGCGTTGTGGGTGAACGAGCCGAACGCCCTGGCGGGCCTGCCGAACTTCGAGGCCGAGACGACCGCCTGGCTGCGCTTCACCGGGGCCCAGAACCCCGCGGCGATGCCTCAGGTGACGATCGCGTCCGGCGCGCTGCTGGACGGTGACACCTCCGGGCTGACGTTCGCCGGCGCGGGAACGGCCGGGGCGGCGACGGCGGACGTGGTCCTCGCCGACGCGGCGGTCTTCGGCGGCTCGGTCGAGCCGGTGCAGGCCGACCTCGGCGCGGTTCGCCTCTCGTCGGCCGTGCTGCCGGGAACGACAAGGACGATCACCGTCGGCGACGCGGGCAACCCGGGCGACATTTTCACGACGGCCAGCTACGGCCCCTGGAGCCGGACGGACTTCCAGGACATCGACAGCACGCCGGCGCTGGCGGACACGTTCGTCGGCGTCAACGGCTCGCCGATCACGCTGTTCGTCAACGGCGAGAATCCCGAGGTGGGCTCGGCGGCGACGTTCCAGCCGGACGACGCGAACAAGACGGTCAGCTTCGTCGGCGGCGGGCTGATGGACCTCCGCGGCGTCCCCGGCGGGGACTGGGAGCTCCTGGTCCGCGACGGCGAGGCCACCGGCAGCGACAACCCGGTGATCCTGAACCTGCACAACAGCTCCGCGGACAAGACCGTCCGCGTGGAGGGCGGCCGCGTCCGCACGCTGGACAACCAGGCGCTTCTCAGCGGGGGCACGCTGGTGATCGGCGACGGCGGGTCGTTCGACGGCTGGCACAACGGCAACGGCGGCGCCCCGGGCATGCGTGTCAGCCGCGGCACGATTCGCGTCGAGCGCGGCGGGGCGCTTTTCATCCGCCACGGCAACCAGCTCAAGCATGGGGCGGCGTGGGAGTTCGAGGATGACGCGATCCTGGTCCACGAGCAGGACAACTTCAACCCGAACCACCACTGGAGCTGGGCCCTGGGCAAGGGGGTGCACATCGTCGCAAACCGCACCTGGCGCGACAGCTTCAACACGGCGTGGCGGGGGCGCGACGGCGATTACTTCATGACCGCCACCAGCCAGGACGGGCGCATCGACGGTGGCCAGGGCATCGGGGCCGACCAGGACGCCAACGAGGGCGAGACGGTCGGCGTCGCCGCATGGGGCGGCAGGAGCTACTACCTCCAGGACCCCGTGGACCTGCTGGTGGACCCCAACGGCGCGGTCGAGGGCGACGAGTACTACCTGAACTTCGTCGCCGGCAATACCGAGGAGATGCGGACCGTCCAGGGCAACTGGAACATGTCCATGCACACCGGCATGATGACCGGCCGCGTCAACGTCCGCGACCGGTTCGAGGTCGGCGACGTGACCATTGCCAGCGGCGACGTGACGTTCCAGACCGGCTCGACCATCGCCATCCACGGCGACGTGGACGTTCTTGCCGGAACCGAGTTCCGCCTGGACCGGGCCGAGGCGATGGACGACGACGCCAACGCCCGGGCCATCAGCGGCAAGGTCATCCTGCGCCCGAACGCGCACATCTGGCTGAACGACCGCTATTCCATCAGCGGCACGGACTATGATGGCCCGTTCAGCGACATGCTCAGCAGCGAGGACCCCAACGGCTGGCTGGCCGAGGAGATCGTGCTGTCCGGCGGCCGGCTGAACTTCGAGTTCCTCCACGGCTTCGACCCCGTTCCGTGGACGGACGCCAACGCCCGCGTGGTGAACCAGCCGATCCGCGTGACGGCCTACGACGCGAACTCGACGTTCAACCACCACATCGAGGTCGAGGCCCACGGTGACCCCGAGGGCATGACCGGCGGATCGAACCGGGTGTACTTCAAGGACGTCACGCTGGAGAAGGACGCGGTGCTGAGCGTCTACTCCAACCACGCCGAAGGCGGGGCGGACGAGGCCTGGAGCTTCTTCGACCTGACGCTGGCCGGGGACGCCGCCACGGCGGCCCGCACCGACGGCGACAACTCCATCGGCGAGGACTTCGACGTGTACAACGTCCGCAGCGGCGACGGCAACGATCACGTGTGGTCCGTCGGCGTGGCCGACTGGTCGCTCGTGACGCATGAGCTGATCGGCTCGCTGGGCGACGCCGACGCGAACATCACGCCGAACGTGGTCAACGGCACGCTGCGGTACCGTGACCCGGCGCAGATGACCTACGCGCCGCAGTTCCGCTTCGGCGGCGGGGCCCTGGAGTTCCTCCACGACGCCAACGTGACGTTCGCCCAGCCGGTGGTCGTTACCGGCGCCGGCTCGGTCCTGCTCCAGAACCCCGACGAGGACCCCTGCACCGGCCTGACGCACGCGTACGACAGCGTGACGTTCGACGGCGGCGGCGAGGCCGGGCTGTCCGTCCAGAGCGACAGCGGCTACAACGCGACGTTCGGCTCGACGACGGCGATCCACGGCACGACCGGGGCGCTGGAGGCCGGGTCGGCGGGCATCACGGTCACGCCGGGCCCGATCAGCATCGAGGCCGGTGCGACGGTGGGCGTCTCGGCGGTCTCCGGTTCCGAGCTGAACGTCACGGAAGGCCTGTCCGGCCCGGCGTCGGCGACGCTGGTGGTCGGCAAGGACGCCCTGGCCCTCGGCGGCCGGACGCTGGCCCCGACGTACGTGCACGGGGATGTCTCCGGCTGGGCCGGGCGGATCAAGGTCGAGTCCGCCGGCACGCTGGTCCTGGACGCCAACGCCCACGGTTCGGGCGACCTGGCCATCGCGGGCACGATGACCAACGACGGCGAGGTTGTCGTCCGCAACGGCGTGACGGACCTCTCGGGCACGGTCATCGAGAGCACCGTCAACGGCGTGCCGTACTACACCGCCGGCCTGATGAGCGGCTACTTCGACGGGCGGCTGAACGGCAACGGCGCCAACCGCAACGACGAGAACCCCGGGCAGATCGGCCTGGTGTCCGGCCCGGAAGGGGGCAAGAGCGAGTTCAGCAACAAGTCGCCGGACTTCACCACCGAAGGCAACCCGTGGCACAACCCCGGCGGCCCGGGGAATTTCTCGCTGGTCTACACCGGGCAGATCTACCTCGACGGGAACGTCACGTTCGGCGAGAACATCGACGACGACGCGCAGATCCGCATCAAGCACCCCGACGAGACGTCCTGGCAGGAGCACTTCGATTCCCGTTGGGACAACGTGACGACGTTCACCTACACGCCCAGCGAGGGCGCGGGGTGGTACGACATCGACATTCGTCTCGGGAACGGCACGGGCGATTACGGCTGGTTCATGACCGGCGCGTGGTCCAATATCGGCTTCGGGTTCGGCATCGACGACCAGGGCCGCGGCAGCACCGAGCCGTCCCACTTCGTCTATCCCGACGACAACTGGACGAAGACGCTGTTCCGCTACTTCATCGATCCGGCCCCGACCGGCTACGTCACGGTCGATCCCAACGCCACCCTCAAGGCGATGGGCGTGACGGACATGGCCGGCGTGACCATCGGCACCGGCGGCCTGCTGGAGCTCGGCGACGCGACCAGTGATACGCTGGATCTCGCCGTCAACCCCGGCGCGACGCTGGACCTCGGCACGGGCGGCTCGCTGGCCGCGCAGACGGCCTCGATCGAGGGCACGCTGGTTGCCACCGGAGCGTCGGCGAGCTTCACTACCGGCACGATCAGCGGCGCCGGGACGGTGGACCTCGGCACCGGCACGCTGACGGCGGGGCAGTTGAACGTCAACACCGCCATGACGGTCCACAACCCCACCGTCGTGACCGGGCGGATGGACGTGGCCTCGGGCGTGACGGTGGACATGGCGGCCGGCGGGTCGGTGGATGCCAACGTCATCAGCGTGGCGTCCGGCGCGGCGGTGAACGTGCCGGTCTCCACGCTGGTCGCCGACAGGATGGACCTGATCGGCACGGCGACGGTCGACGGCGGCTCGGCGGACGTCGCGGACCTGAACATCGCCGCCGACGGCCTGCTGGAGGTCCCCTCCGGCTCGCTGGCCTCTGACGCGATGACGGTGACGGGCACGGCGAGGCTGAGCGGCGGGACGGCGAGCTTCAACGCCACCGTCGAGAGCGGCGGCCTGCTGGAATTCGCCGCCGACCAGTCCTACACCGGCTCGACCGTCCACAACGACGGCAAGGTCCTCGCCAGCAGCGGCGTGACCGACCTCGGCTCGGCGGTGATCACCTCCGACGAGTTCCTCGGCGAGCTGCCGATCAGCGTGGACGTCGGCGATGTCGGAGCGGCCGGGAGCTGGAGCGAGGAAAACGGCGTGCACACGGTCGTCGGCAGCGGTGCCGACATCTGGGACGGCGGCGACGAGTACCACTTCGTCTACCTCCCGCTGGAAGAGCAGCAGGCCGAGTTGATCGCCCGCATCACGTCGATGACGGACACGAATCAGTGGGCCAAGGCCGGCGTGATGCTCCGCGACGAGCTGACCACGACGGCGGCCGGGGCGTCCGTGTTCAACACGCGGAACAACGGCGTGTCGTTCCAGCGTCGCGGGGAGGGCGGCGTGACCGGCAGCGGGACGATGACCAGCACGAAGGCGGACAGCGGCGCGTTCCGGACGCGTTGGGTCCGGCTGGTCCGCGACGGCAACGACGTGACCGGCTACTGGTCGCTGGACGGCGTGACCTGGGACTACATCGCCACCGACACGGTGAACTTCACCAACGACACGATCCTCGCCGGGCTGGGTGTGACCGCCCACAACGACGGGGCCCTGTGCACGGCGACGATCGACCAGGTGAACCTCTTCGACCTGCCCACCGGCAGCATCGAGGTCGCCGACGGTGCGACGCTCAAAGCGGGCGGCTTTACCGATGCCGCGAGCGTATCCCTCGCCGGGCGGCTGGAGATCGGCAACGTCGACAGCGATACGCGCTCGCTGGCGTTCGACCCCAACGGCGCCCTGAGCATCGGGGACACGCGCGTGCGGGTGTACGAGGGCGACCTGGCGGCCATCTGGGCCGAGATCGCCGAGGGCGACGCCAACGGCATCTCGACGACGGCGGACCTCGGCGACGACCTGGTCCTCGGCGCCCAGGCCGATGGCGACGGCGTGATCTTCGGCGTCACCCACCGGGCGGACCTGAACCTCGACGGCGTCGTCGACGCGCTCGACCTGGCGTACATCGACTACGAAGGCGATGCCGCCTGGTACGACGGCGACATCACTCTCGACGGGTCGGTCGATTACCTCGACTACATCACCTACAAGCGGTCGATCGGTGCCGAGCACAACCCGGCCGTGCCCGAGCCGACAACGCTGGCGCTGCTGGCCGTCGGGCTCGGCGGACTTACCGTCCGCCGGCGCAGGCGCCGCTCGGCCAACGCCTGACCCCTGACAGACGGCCGCGGCCGACGCGGCCGGACCGAACGCGAGCGGGACCGCCCTCGACCGGGGGCGGTCCCGTGTTGCGCGCGGAAATTCCCGTTGCGTTGGCGCCCGCCGCGCGGACAATGCGGGCAGGGGAGCTTCGAGCTTCGCCGCAACGCGCTAAAGGAGTAGCGACGATGAACGCACGGATGCGCCTCATCGCGGCCTCGTCGGCGATGGCGTTGGTGCTGACCGGCTGCGCGGACGAGAGGGGGCGGGTCACGTTCGCCTCGGTCGCGGAGTTCTGGATCCGCGTGGACGAGGACATTCGCACGCGCCTGCAAGGGCTCGGCGTGACGCCCGATCCCGTGCCGGACGTATGGGGCCCGGCCGGTCGGCCGGAGCCCGAGGGCCCGCCGCACGGCACGCTGTACGCCTGCCGACGCGGCGAGCGCGTGGTGGTGGAGGTGCACTTGTCCAACGTCCCGCGGGACGTTCGCGCGATGGCGACGGGGCTGAAGCTCCGCAACGGCGAGGCCGTCGGCCCCGACAGCGTGCTGTTCCTGCCGGACGCCACGCGGTTCCCCTCTACGGCGCCGCGGGTGGAGTTCGACTTCGGCCGCCCGCCCGTGCCGGGCACCGGCGGGGCCCCCGCCCTGTGCCTCCGCCTGACCTACCCGCTGGATCGTACGGTCTCGGTGGACGCCAGTACGTTCTCGCTCGTGCTGGGCACGCCCGGGACCGACGCCGGATGCCTGCTGGGCATCACCGCGGGGGTCAACGTCCGCGACGGCGGGCCCATGCACTGGAACTGCGTGCGGTTGGCTTCATCGGCCGGCCCGGACGACTGGCCCGGCTCGCCGGGGCCCCCGGCCCCGCCGGCTGACGCGCCGACGGTGTGCTTCCGCCTCGAGGAGCCCGATGAGACCGACGGCCCCGGGCAGCTTGTGTGGATTCGCCCGCGGGATGCCGGCGAGTACAGCCGATGAAGCCCACGCCCACATCCAGGCAACTGGAGTACCAGGACTGGGAGTTCGGGGTGTTCCTGCACTTCGGGATCCGCACGTTCTACGAGGGCCACCGTGACTGGGACGGCCGGCCGATGGACGCCGCCGCGTTCCGGCCGACCGACCTCGACTGCGATCAGTGGGTCTCCGTCGCCCGCGAGGCCGGGGCGCGGTACATGGTGCTGACGGCCAAGCATCACGACGGCTTCGCCAACTGGCCGAGCGAATACACCCGCTTCTCGGTCGCGGGCTCGCCGTGGCGCGGCGGGGACGGGGACGTGGTCCGGGAGTACACCGACGCCTGCCGCCGCGGCGGGATCAAGTGCGGGCTGTACTACTCGCCGGCGGAGTGGCGGCCGACGGACGCGTCGGCGGGTGACGAGGTCGGCGAGCGGGCCAACTTCCGCCCGGCCGACGACTACGACGAGTACTTCATCCGCCAGATCAGCGAGATCCTCACCGGCTACGGGGAGATCGACATCCTGTGGTTCGACGGCTGCGGGTCCGAGGGCCACCAGTATGACTGGCCGCGAATCTGCCGCGAGATCCGCCGCATGCAGCCGAACGTGCTGCTGTTCAACATGGGCGACCCGGACATCCGCTGGGTCGGGAACGAGGCGGGCCTTGCCCCCCGGCCGTGCTGGAACGCCGTGCGGAGCGTGGACTTCTCCGTGCAGACCGACGTGCCCGAGCATGTCGGCGGGGGAGAGGCCCTCTGGCTGCCGGCCGAGTGCGATTGCCGCATCCGCGAGGCCAACTGGTTCTACGAGGATGCCGACGCCCACACCGTCAAGAGCGTCGCCGAACTGATGGGCCTCTACGAGATGTCGGTGGGGCGGGGTGCGAACCTGCTGGTGAACGTCGGGCCGGACCGCCGCGGCCTGCTGCCCGAGCCGGACGCCTCGACGCTGATCGCCTTCGGGCGCGAGGTCCGGCGGCGGTTCACCAACCCGCTGTACCGCACAGCGGACTTCGCCCGCGAGGGCGACACCTGGACCTGCCGCTTCCGTCAGCCTGCGCTGATCGACCACGTGGTGCTCGCCGAGGACCTCACGGGCGGCGAGGCCGTCCGGCGGTTCAGCATCTGGCACGGTGGCGAGGGCGGCGGGCGGACGCCGATCCGCCTCTACGAAGGCCGAAACGTCGGCCACAAGGCCATCTGCCGATTCCCGCTGGTCAAGGCGGATGGCATCCGCGTGGAGATCGAGGAATCCGACGGCCCGGTATCGCTGCGCTCGCTGGAGGTGTTCCGCGTCGAGCGGCGGTGAGATGACCGTCCCTGCTTCCGCCAAATGCCCGCCCGGCTCCCGTTGACAGCGAGGAGCTTACCGAATACCTGCTGAACGCAAGGCATCCGTCGGGGGCGGGGAAGGGGCGTTCTTACGACTCGTGGGTTCCCGGCGAGGCACTCAACGCGTTGGATCGGCGGCGCTTGCGACGGCGCAGAGGGCGACGCGATCGGCGCCGACCGACAGCACCCCCTCGGCCGTCGTGCCGACCTGGCCGGTGAGCGGAAGGGGCAGAAGCGGCGTCGCCGGGGGAAAGCCGGCCCCGGCGAGACTGTCCGGCGCCACCCCGCCGGAGCCGACACCCACCGGCGTGACCGCCAGCAGCAGCCCGCATTCGGCGCCGCCGAGGCCCCGCTGCGCGGCCGACGCGGCGTGCTGCCGGTCGATTCGCACGGCCGCGGGGTTCCAGCGGTTGCTCAGCGGGACGCACGCGGTGGCCACGCGCAGCCGGCCCTGCACGACGACGGCGAGCCGGCCGACGTTGGTGGGCTTGCCCTCGGCGTCGCGGACGGGCCGGCCGTCGAGATAGATCGCGTCCTCCCACGTGCCGACGCCGCCGATGAGGGGTACCTCCTTGCCCAGTCGCTCGTGGACGGGCGTGAAGAACGTCGCGTGCCAGTCGCTCTCGATCGCTCCCAGCAGCAGGACGAAACCGGGCCGCGTCGGTGGCCGGATGCGCCGGGCGAAAGCCTGGCCTCGGTCGGTACAGGCCTCGCGGAGCTTGCGGACGCGCGCGGCATCGGCGGACGCGTCGCTGTCCTCGTGGGCGATCCGTCCGCCGTCGGCGACGGCCGCCACCTCCAGCGACGCCCCGCCGAGAACCAGCACCGTCACGCCGGTTGCGCTCCCGCCGGCCGGCGTGCCCTGGCCGTAGGTCGGTACGCCCGCGACGGCCTTGACCGCCCCGCCGATCTCGCCCGTCCGCGCCTGGCCGTCGAAGCGTTCGAGGAACACCGCCGCGACGGGCTCGGCCCCGCGTGCCTTGCATGCGGCGACGGCCTCGCGGGCGGCGCGCTTGGCGGCGGCAAGGGCGTTGGCGTCCGCCGCGTGGGCCACACCCGCAGCGAAGCGTGACGTGCCCGGCCGCCGCGCGGTATCGGTCGCGGCCCGGGTGGCGGGTGGCGTCCGGGACGCGTCGTCTCCGGCGGTGCCCTCGGGCTCGCAGCCGGCGAGACATGCCGCCGCCAGCAGGGCCAGGGCCGTCGCCGGGATGCCTCCGCGCGAGGCCATGGTCAGTCCTCCTTCCCGTCGTCTGCGGGGCGGTCGGCGAGTGCCACGAGCATCAGCCGGCCGGGCCCGACGGAGAACCGCCCGAGCCCGTCGTGGCCGAGTTGGAAGGCGGCGAAGCACCCGAAGATCGGCGCCCGCCCGAAGGCGTCGCGCAGGCGGGCACGCTCCTTGCCCGGCGACCTCAGGCCGCTGGTGCGCAGGCGCCCGGTGTCGCTGAAGGCCAGCACGACCCGCGGATCCCCGTCGCCGAGGGCCGCCCGGGCGCGGGCGGCGACGGCATCGGCCTCGGCGAGCACCGCCTCGGGATCGGCGACGTTCCGGGACGCGCAGCCGGCCGGGGCGACGGCGAACTCCCCGCCGATCGCCAGCAACATCGCGCCGCCTGCGGCCTTGCCGTCGACATAGACGTAGTCCCCCTCGCGCCCGGCGATGCCCAGCAGCGCGGCACCGGCCGGCAGGGCCTGGCGGACGCCGTCGGCAAGGGGGCCGCGCACCTCCCCGACCAGGCCGCCGAGCAGCAGGGCCAGCCGCGTGTCCGCGGTCGCGGCGCGGGCGAGCCGGGCGGACGCGCCGGCCGGCTCGATCGGGGCGGGGACCAGCGCCGCCCTGGCGGCCAGTTTCGCTCCGGCGAGGCCGAGCACCAGGAACGTGGGCTCGTAATCGCTCTTGGCGCGGAAGGTGACCCCCGCGGTGCCGGTCAACCCGCCGGTGCCGTAGGTCGGCGCCCTGGACGTTGCGGCCACCGCGTCGCCGAGGGTCCTTCCCGCGGCCGCCGTGCGGGGCCCGCTGCGGTCGAGAAAGATCACCGCATCCGGCCGGCGTCGGCGTGCGCGGAACTTGGCGAGCATGCTCTCGGCGGCCCGGCCGGCGGCGGCATTGGCGTCCCGCAGGGCCGAGACGCCTACGGCGGCGAACAGCGGCCCGTCGTCGGCCCGTGCCACGGCGGCGGCCGACGGGATGCACAGGCAGAGCGCAACGGCCCGGGCGGCCCGCGTCATGCATCGCCTCCTTCACTGTCGAAGTGTCCCTCCGGGTCGGCGAGGAAGTCGCGAAAGACCTGGAAGTGCTCGGTGTCCCGGTAGGCCACCGGCCGCAGAGGCACGTTGTCGAAGCTGTAGATCGTCGCGCCCGGGCAGGCCAGCAGGATCGGCGAGTGCGTTGCGATGAGGAACTGGGCGTGCCCGGCGGCGGCCATCTCGCGGAGCAGCCGCACCAGCCGCACCTGCGTGCGGGGGGATAGCGCCGTCTCCGGCTCGTCGAGCAGGTACAGTCCGGGGATGCGATAGCGGCTTTCGAAGAAGCTCATCAGCCCCTCGCCGTGGGACTGCGAGACGAGGCTTTCGCCGCCGAAGTAGCGGAGCTGGCCCGGGTCGGTCGACGCCCACAGGTCCACCAGTTCGGCGAAGCGGCGGAAGAACTGCCCGGCGAAGAAGGAGCCCGGGACCATGCCATCGGTCCAGCGGACCTCGATGAAACGATGCAGCAGTTGCTCGTACGGGTTCGGCTGCGCGCGGGACCACTGCTCGCCGCCCCAGATGTGGATGTTGCACCGCCGCGCGACGGCCTCCAGCAGCGTGCTCTTGCCCGAGCCGTTCTCGCCGACGAAGAACGTCACCGCCCGATCCAGTTCCACCGCCGGCGTCTGTCGAAGCACCGGCAGGTGAAAGGGAAAGTGCTCGGCGGTGGGGAAGCGGTCGGCGTGGATCACGATACGGCCGATGTGGCTCATGTCCGCACCCCGAGCCCTTCGCGGAGGAACGCGTGACAGGCCTCCATCCCGTGGCGAAGGTCCGCGCCGGATTCCTCATCTGCCGAAACCCATCCGTCAAAGCCGATCTCCTGCACGGCCGCGAAGATCGGCGCGAAGTCGATCTCGCCCTCCCCGAGGACGCGCCACTCGCCGCCGGCGAGGTCTTTCATGTGGAGGTTGTCGATCGCCCCGGCGAAGTCGCGGATGAACCCCGCGACGTCATGCTCGCCGGCCTTGACCAGGTGGGCGGTGTCCACGGTCAGCCCGACGGCCTCGGCGTCGGCGGCGTCGAAGAACACCCTCGCGTCCTCGGCCGTCATCACCGGGTGACCGCAGTGGTTGTGCAGCGACAGCTTCGTGCCGGCGTCCCGGGCCTCGCCGCCCAGTTCGGTCAACCGGCGGGCGAAGCCGCGAATGTCCTCGGGCGTCAGGCCCGCGCGGGGGTGGCCGTGACAGAAGATCACCCGCTCGCTGCCGACCGCGCCGGCGAAGGCGATGATCGCTCGCAGGCGCGCCACGCCCTCGTCGTCCAGCCGCCCGCCGGCAATCAGCCCGGCGGCCGCGCCGGGAGCGGGGTGGTCTTCCCGGAACCGCCGCGGCTCGTCGAGGTAGGGATAGTACTCGCCCTTGAGCTGGAGCCCGTCGTAGCCGACCTCGGCGAACGACGCGAACAACTCGCGCTGCTGCTGGGGCGACTGCGTCTTTCCGGAAAACGCCAGTTTCACGGGTACTCCCTGATGATGACCGGACGGGTGGTCGGCTTGGGGCGCGTGGTCGGGAACGTTGTCGGCTGCGTCGCCGGCGGGATGCGGAGCACGCGCCGCTTGCTGAACAGCCAGTCCCAGACGGCCTTGTGATCGTAGACCTTCGCCTGGCAGGCGGTGGGGGCGTCCTCGAGGATCGTCAGCAGCGGCTGCCCGCCGGCCTCGCTGATGGCCTTGGCCATCGCCTTGGGGTATCGGAGGATCGGGCTCTTCTGGCCGCCGAAGATCCACACCGGGATGTGGGCGAACTCCTCGGCCCAGTTCGGGTCGCCCCCGCCGCTGACGATCACCCCGGCCGCGAACAAATCCGGCGCGTGCCGCAACGCGTTGAACGCTCCGAACCCGCCCATGGCGTGGCCGGTGACGTACACGCGGTTGCGGTCCGTGCGGAACGCGCCGGCAACCTCCTCGATCGTCTCGATCAGCATGGTGATCGCCGGAAAGTGCTTGGCTTTGCTGTCGTCCGGTGCGCCGTAGGGGAGGTTGCCCCACCACGTCGGCGATTGCGGCGCCAGGACGAAGCACGAATACTGCTTCCGCATCTCGGGCCGGGCCAGCGTGCCCGCCGGGTAGGACGCGCCCAACTGGAGTTCGTTGTCGGTGCCCCGGCCGGGCACGCCGTGGAGGCAGACGACGATCGGGTACTCCGCCGTCGTCGTGTAGTTCAGCGGCCGCAGCAGGCGGTAAGGCATCTCCGCGCCGATGCCGATGTGCTTATGGGCCTCGTAGAGCTTGCTCAGCTCGACCATCGAGGGGTTGGGCGAGACGACGCGCCCGTCGTCTTTGTCCTTGCCCGGCTTGCCGCCGCCCTTCTTTCCCGGCTGGCGGGCCGAGACCGCCCACGCCCCCGCCAACGTCACAACCGCGGCCAGCAGCCAGCATCCTGTCATTCGAAATCGCATGGGGTTCTCCGTCGGGGAGCACGTTGCCTCCATCTTAAACGCACGAACCCGCCAAGTGGAGTGCACTGGCGCTCGTGGGCTCGAAGGCGATGGGGCCGAGCCGGACCTTTCCCTGGCGGCGGCGCCGCGGTATGGATGAGGGGGTTCAATGCACGGTGGCGACGCGAAACCAGCGGAAGGAGACCACGATGGGCGATTGGAGCCGGCGGGAGTTTCTCAAGCGGGTCGGGGCGGGTGCGGCCGGTGTGGCCGCGGGGGCGGCGGGGCTGTCGGGGCCGCGGCGTGCGAAGGCGGACCCGATCTACAAGGCCGGCAGTATCGTCGAGGCCGAGGCGGTCCCGCGCGGCGGTCCGGCGCGGCTGGAGGGCGGCAAGGTGGTGCGTCCGCGTGCGGAGCTTCCGGTCATGCGGAGCACGGACGTGCTGGTCGTCGGCGGCGGTCCGGCGGGAGTGATTGCGGCCCTCGCGGCCCGGCGGGCCGGCGTGGACGTCACGCTTGTCGAGCGGTACGGCTGCTTCGGCGGGCTGTGGACCGGCGGGCTGGTGCTGATCGTCCTGTCCACGCACGCGACGGTCGGCGGGAAGCTGACCAAGTGCGTCCGCGGCATCGGCGACGAGATGCTCCAGCGCATGGTCAAGATGCCCCAGGGCATCATCAACCAGGCGCCGGGGAAGCGCGACCCGACCAGTGACCCCGAGGCGACAAAGGTCGTCATGGACGAGATGATCCGCGAGGCCGGCGTGCACGTCCTGCTGCACAGTTGGGTCACCAACGCCATCATGGACGGCGACGCCGTGCGGGGGGTCGTCTTCGAGAGCAAGTCCGGCTGCCAGGCCGTGCGGGCCAAGGTCGTCGTCGACGCCACCGGCGACGGCGACGTCTTCGGCGCCGCCGGCGCCGAGCACGTCCGCCACGTCCACCGCATCGGGCTGGTCCACCGGCTGGGCAACGTCGACCGCGTGGATCGCGCCAAGGCCAAATCGGCCGGCAAGAAGGTCCCGCGCCTCGGCAGCCGCACGCCGATCCCGAGCGTCCGCTGGGTGAACATGCAGGGCCCGCCTGGCGACTGCCTGGACGTCGAGACGCTCAGCCGCTGCGAGATGGACGCCCGCCGGGCGATCTGGAAGCGCCTCCAGGACATCCGCGCCGTGCCCGGCTGCGAGGACGTTTTCCTGCTGGAGACCGCCGCGCAGCTCGGCGTGCGGATCTCCCGGACGCTCAAGGGCACCCACGAGATGGCCTACGACCAAGCCCGCGCCGGCAAGGGCTTCGACGACGTCGTCGCCGTCGGCGGCTCCTACGCGCTCAGCGCGGGCAAGGCCTGCCAGATGCCCTACGGGATGCTGCTGCCCGTTCGCGTGGACAACCTCCTTGCCGCCGGACGGTGCGTCGCCGCCGACAACAAGATGATGAACTATACCCGCCTGATCGCGCCGTGCTTCGCGCTGGGCCACGCCGCCGGGGCCGCCGCCGCCCTGTCCGTCAAGGAGAACAGCCGACCCCGCGACGTGAAGGTGGCCGAAGTCCAGGCCCTGCTCAAGGACCAGGGCGCCTACCTCGGATGACCGCGGCGGTGCGGACATGACCAGGGCGCCACGCACCCGCCCGTGGCGGACGGCCGCCCGCCTGGCGACGGGGGCGGCCCTGGCGCTTGTGCTGACGGTGGCGCCGGCGGCGGCCGGGGTGTGGCTGCTGGCGGCGCTGAGCCCGCACCTGGCCGGTGTGGGTGCGTTGGCAGCCCGGGCGGGGGGGGTACTGGCCCTGGCGGCCTTGCCGATGGCCCTGGTGATGGGCTTTCGCCGCCGCGTCTTCTGCCGATGGATGTGTCCGGTGGGCCTGCTCTGCGATGGCTGCGCGCGGCTCAGCCCGATGCCTCGGCGGCGCTTTGGGAAGGTCCCCCGGGTGGGGCGGTGGCTGGCGGTCGCGTCGCTGGCCGGCGCGGCCGTCGGGGTGCCCGTCGCCCTGTGGGCGGACCCGCTGGCGATCTTCAGCGCGGCCGTGTCCGTGGCCGTCGGAACGTGGACGGCGATGGCCGCGGTCGGGGCCGCGGGCCTGGTCGGGCTTGTCGGGCTGGCTCTGCTCGCCCCCGGCCTGTGGTGCGCGCGGCTGTGCCCGTTGGGCGGCACGCAGGAGCTGCTGGCCGACGGGACGGCCCTCGCGAGGCGGTTCGTGCGACGGCAGCGGGAAGCGCCGTCCGCTCCCCCGTCGGATGCCGCGCGGCGGACGCTGCTCGCCGCCGGGGCGGGTGCGGGGATCGGCCTGCTCGTGCCCCGACTCCTCCGCGGTCGCCGCCGCGCCCTGCGCCCGCCCGGTGCGGCCGACGAGGCCCGGCTGGCCGGGCTGTGCGCCCGCTGCGGGCGGTGCGTGGCGGCCTGCCCCAGCGGCATCATCCACCGCGAGCTCGCCGCCGGTGCGAGCCTGTTGACGCCGGTGGTCCGCTTCGGTCCCGAGCGTCCGACGGACCGCTACTGCCTGGAGGACTGCAACCGCTGCGGTCAGAGTTGCCCGACCGGCGCCATCGCCCGCCTGCCGCTGGGCGGGAAGAACTCCCGCCGCATCGGCCTGGCGGTGGTGGACGTGCCCGAGTGCCTGCTGACCGCCGACCGCACCTGCGGCGTGTGCATCGACGTCTGCCCTCGCGACGCGGTCGCCGGCATCTTCGACCGCGAGAGCTACACCAATCGCATCGTCATCGACCCCGCCCGCTGCAACGGCTGCGGCGCGTGCGTCGTGGTCTGTCCCGTCAACGCCGTTCGCGTCGTCCCGCTCCCGCCGGGCCCCAACGCCTGAAGGCGGGCACGTCGGGCCGGGCCGCCGGTGCTGTATCGCCCCTGGATGGCGCGTATACTGCGGCCAGGAGAACGCCATGCCCCACGATGCCTTCGCACCGACAAGCACGAGGTCCCTCACCGCGGCCCTGGCGGCGCTGCTGGCCGTCGCCGCGGCGGCCTTCGCCGCAGAGCCCGAGCCGCCGCCGGCCGCGAGCGTCAGCGTGCGCGACTTCGGCGCCGTCGGCGACGGCGAGACGATGGACACCGCCGCGATCCAGAAGGCGATCGACGCCGCCTCTGCCGCCGGCGGGGGGACAGTGGTCCTCCCGCCCGGGACGTATCTCTCGGGCACGATCGTGTTGGCCAGCGACATCACGCTGCACCTCGCGGCCGGGGCGGTGCTTCGGGGCAGCCGGGACCCGAACGACTACCCCGAGCACACGCCGAAGGTGGAGTTCCTTTACCGCCACCGGTTCGTCAAGAGCCTGCTGTACGCCGAGGGTGCGGAGAACATCGCGTTGACGGGTCGGGGTCTGATCGACGGGCAGGGCGAGCACTTCAAGGCCCGCAGCGGCGACGACAAGCTCCGCCCGTACCTGCTGCGGTTCAGCGAGTGCCGCAACGTTCGCGTGCGGGACGTCTCCTTCCGCAACTCCGCACGCTGGCTGTCTCACTACCTCGCCTGCGAGAATGTGACCATCGACGGGATCACCATCCGCAGCCGCATTCGCGCCAACCGCGACGGCATCGGGATCGACTCGTGCACGGACGTGACCGTCTCGAACTGCCACGTCTACGCCGGCGACGACGCCATCGTCCTGAAGGCGACCGTGCCCGACCGTCCCTGCCGGCGTGTGACGGTGACCAACTGTGTCGTCAGCAGCCTGGCCAGCGCGCTGAAGCTGGGCACCGAGTCCAACGGCGGGTTCGAGGACGTGACGATCAGCAACTGCGCGGTCCACGACACCGGCTACTCCGGCATCGGCGTGATGATGGTCGACGGGGCCAGCCTGGAGCGTGTGACGATCTCCGACATCACGATGAAGGACGTCGCCGGGCCGATCTTCATCCGCCTGGGCAACCGGGCCCGGCCCATGCCCGGAGGGGAGAAGCCCGGCATCGGCTCGTTGCGGGACGTGACCATCCGCAACGTCGTCGCCGACGGTGCCGCGGCCAGGGGTTGCCTGGTGGCCGGCATTCCAGATGCCCGCGTCGAGGGCGTGACGCTGGAGAACATCCGCATCCGCTTCCGCGGCGGGGGCACGGCTGAGTTGGCCGACCGCGACGTGCCCGAGAAGCAGGGCGCCTACCCCTCGGGCAAGATGTTCGGCGACCTGCCCGCCTACGGCTTCTTCTGCCGCCATGCCAAGGGCCTGCGGTTGCGGAATGTGGAGCTGACCTTCGACGAGCCCGACGTCCGCCCGGCCGTGGTGTGCGATGACGTTGAGGACCTCGACGTCGCCGGCCTGCGGGCGAGGCTGTCGCCGAAGGCCCCGGCCGTGCTTCGCCTGCGGAACGTCCGCGGCGCCCTGATCCGCGGATGCCGGCCCCACCAGCCCGTGCCGGCGTTTCTTCGCGTCGAGGGCGAGCGGTCGGGGGACATCGCCCTGATCGCCAACGACCTCCGCAAGGCCGCTTGCCCCTGGACCCGGGCTGACGGCGTCCCCCGCGATGCCGTTCGAACCGATCCGACGCCGGCTGTGCCCAAGCCCCGGGGGCGCTAGCGGAGGCCGGCATGCAGGCGTACCGGGCCGGCCTCGGAGAATCTCCGGTTTCCTGCGGGACAATCGACGAGCCGACATTGGGGGCACCGCCCGCCAGGCCCGGCGGGGCAGCGGGGCGGGGTGGCGCTACGATGAATTGTCAGCCCATATGTTCGTCGACAATCACGCCCGTGGTCCCGGAGATGGGGGCTGGGCAACTCGGGCAGAAAGGATGCACCATGACCCGCTCTGCGATTCGCACGTTGCTCGCCGCTGCGCTGATCTGTCTTCTCGGGGCCGGGCTGATGTTGATGCCTGTCGCCCGCCACGCCCGCGCCGACGATACCGAGGACCTCATCGGCGAGATCATCGAGGAAGGCGCCGAAGCGGCCGAGGACGTGCTCGACGAGGACGAGGACGAGGATGAAGGAGGCGCCTCGCCGCCCGCCGCCGACGGCGACCTCGATGCCGGCCCCGTCGTGGCCGTCTGCCCCGAGAAGGCCTACGCGTACGTCGTCGCCCGCGGCACGGACTACTACGCCTCCGACGACGTACCCGCGGCGCTGAAGAAGGTGCTCGACTACCATCTCCACGAGCAGAGCAAGCCCATCGCGGACCTGGCGTTCACACCGGACGGCAAGCACTGGGTGCTCGCCTTCGAGGGCGGGGCCGTCTACAGCCCCGGTCTGCCGGACGACGTCGCCGAGGACGTCGATCGCCTTCGCCGCGAAGGCCGGCAGATCAGCACTCTCGCCTTCAACCCCAGCCGATGGAAACGCCTGCACGGGTTCGTTCTGGTCCACGAGGACGGCGTGATCGCCGAGCACGTCATCGGGCGGATGCGCGAGAAGCTCGAGGACCTCCACGACCGCACCGCTATCCACGACGTGGCGTTCACGCCCGATGGCGGGTGGGCGATCACCTCGGCGGAGGGCTACACGACACCATATCTCCGCGGCCGTTTCCGCAAGGCACTGCGGCGGTACTACGGCCGCACGGACAACGGGCCGGTCACGGCCATCGGATTCGACCGCTGGAACTGGGACGGCGACGAGCCCGGGTGGGTGATGGCCACCGCCAAGGGCGGTTTCACGGCCCGCAACATGGTCTGTGCCGTCGGCGAGGCCTTGGACAACAGGCTGGGCATGGACGGCAAGAACCGCAAGTGCTACCCGATGCCGAAGGTCAAGCGCGTCAAGCCTCGGCTGGAGTATGACCTCAAGCCCGTCTCCACGGGCACCGGCAGCGTGGAGCTCAAGCGGCTCTGGGTGCTCGACCGCCAGGAGGACAACGGCGACGACCCGGGCATCCTGACGATGGCCTGGCGGGGGCGGCCCGGCAAGGGCGGGCGCGTGTGGTACGCTCGCGGCGCCAGCGACATCGGGCTGGTCAGCGGGTTCGGCAAGAACGTCTGGGGCAGCGAGAACCCGTACGACGTGAAAGACGGCAAGCTGCGGATGGAGTTCGACGACCTCCAGCCGTGGGAGTTCTACGGCGTGATGTACTCGATCGTCGAACGCGACAAGAGCGACCACAGCAAGCTGCATGACGTCATGGAAGCCGCCGCCGAGGACATCGAGGAGGAGTTCGACCGCGAGATGCGGAAGCTGTCGGCCCCCGACGAGGACGCCTCCGACGCCGAGAAGGCCCGGCTGGTGGCGAAGATGCTCGACGTCGCGTGGGGTTCGCTGGGCTACGCCGAGGGCGGGGTCGTGAAGAAGCACTTCGACGCGAAGCTCAAGAAGAAGGTCGGCGGCAGCGACATGACCACCGAGAGCAAGCTGTATCGGCACTTCTGGAACGCCAGCGCGCCGGGTCTCTCGGCCGCCGACATCCGCAAGGCGACCAACCTCTACGCATACACCCCACCGGGGACGTACAAGCGCAAGGCGGCGTTCGGCATCTTCTCCGAGCCGGGCCGCAGCCGGGTCAAGAACAACATCTTCGGCCCCGACACGGCCCTGGACTTCGAGTACCAGTTCCTCGTCGAGACGGACTTCACCGCCGACTGACCGCCGTTGCCGCGGCGCTTTGTGCCGTCCCGGCCGTCAGTGCTCGGTGTACGTCGTCGGGTCGGGCACGAAGTGGGGGGGCTCGACCTGGAAGCCCGAGGGCATTCCTCCGTACTTGGAGTGGTCGATCGTGAAGTTGGAGATGTTCTCGGCGGCAACCTCGAGCGTGCTGTAGGTCAGCACCCCGCCGCACAGCGTGCCGTTGAAGCTGTTCTCGAACTTCACGTGTCCGGCGGCGATCATGCCGTTGATCACGCCGGAGTCGTTCTCGAATTTCACATGGAAGTCCGGCGCGAGGATGAACGAGCCGGTCATCTTACGGAGCTCGGCGAACTCGGCCGTCTTGGGCAACTCCTCGACGCCGCGGCTGACCGTGTTGACCTCGAACTTCAACACGGTGTTCGAGGACATCGTCCCGTCCCCTGAGCTACAGATCACGCCCGTCACCTCCGTGCCCTCGGCGAAGGTGACCTTGTTCGGCTGCTCCACGAACACCACGCCCTGGAGATTCACGCCGTTCTCGAACGTGGGGTTCGTGCCGGCCTTGATGCGGACGTTCGTGAACGTCTTGGTCCCGCTGGTGTCCGTGTTGGCGTCGATGACGTTCGTGGCGTAGGCCTCGAAGGCCGACGCGTCCACTTCGGGGAAGTCCGGCTCGCCCTCGCCGATGTGCACGTGGTCCCACACGGCCGAGTCGCCCATGTTCGTCCCCGCGATGGTCCCCGTGCCGCTGATGGTCACGGTCGCATTGGGATCGGTGGCGTAGACGTCCCCGTCGAGGGTCAGGGCGTCCTCGAGGCGGAACGCCGTGCCGGACGCCGTGGACAGCAGGCGGGCCTCGGTGGGGTCGTTGGCGCCGTGGACGGACACGGCGTTCTGAAAGGTTATCGGGCCCTTGGAGCTGATGCCGAAGCCGAAGACCGGATGCCCGCCGACCAGCGTGAAGTCCATCTGGTGGCTGCGCGTCACCGGCCCGCAATGCCCGGTCGCCAGCACGCACAGCGTCCGGGGCCCGCCCATCCACAGCGTCGCCGAGAAGGACCGGTCCGGCTCGCCCATGACCTGCTGAGGCACCCGGATCGTCGTGCCGTCGAAGGACACCGGCTCCCGGAGGGCTTGGGATTCGGACAGGCGCATCGAGAGGTACGTCGTGAGGGCCTGCATTGTCTCCGCCGGCTCGACGGTGATCGGCAGGTCGGCGCCCGGGAGGAGATGGCACATGTAAACCAGGCCGCTCTCGGCCTGGAGGCGGGCGGCGTCGACCCGTTGGAAGTTGCGGCTCTGGAGAAGAGACGACCGTGCCGCCCAGCAGACGGCCACGCCCAACGTGACCACCACGATGGTCAGCGCAAGCGAGGCCACCAGGGCGATCCCCCGGCGGTCCCGGCTACGGTGGGGATGTGTCTTCATTGGTCCTGCTCTCACTCCTCCTCCTATGGAAGCCTACGATCCCCCGGCGGTCCTCGCCGCGCGTGCACGGCGGAGAGTTTCGGGTTGGCGCGGACGGTCGAATAGTGTATTAGTAATCACTGAAATGACTGAGCCCAAGGAACTCGCCCGGATCCTGAAGGTGCTCTGCGTGCCGACGCGGGTGCAGATCGTCCAACTGCTCAAGGGAAGATCGCTGTGCGTCGGGGCGCTCGCCGATCGGCTGGACGTCACCCAGGGCGCCGTCTCCCAGCACCTCCGCGTCATGCGGGACGCCGGGCTCGTCCTCGACGACAAACGCGGGTACTTCGTCCATTACCGTCTCAACGAGGCCACGCTTGCGGCGTGGCGGGAGAAGATCGATCACCTGCTGGACCCCGCCCGCGGGGCCGGCACAGACACCAAGGGAGCAACGCGATGTGCTGCAATGACGGCCAGAAAGGCTGCCGCAAGCCGGAGAACCTGACGGACAAGCCGCAGGACTGCTCGCCGGAGCAGATCCGCCAGTGCCACGGCGACGCCGCCCACCCCTGCACCGAACCCGCCGGCTGCGAGCACCCCGACCGCCTCGGCGACCGCGCCCCCGGCGATTGCTCGCCCGAACAGGTCCGCCAATGTCACGGCGAGGGCAAGGGGCACCCGTGCGGAAACCCGTAGCCTCGCGTCGTCTGCGCTCGGGAACCGGCGCCACGGCGACCCTGCTGGTGGCCGCTGCGAGCGTGCTGTTGGCGCATGCCTCGCGGTCGGCCGCGGAGGGTGCCGCCGAGATGGTGCTGGCCGGCGACGGGGGGGCGCGGGTGGGGATCGTTCTGTCGGAGCGGGCCGGCTCGGAGACGGCCGCGGCGGCAGAAGATCTCTCCCGCTGCCTGGAGGCCATGACCGGCGCGGCGTTCGGAACCCGCCGCGTGCGGCCCGGCGCAGCGCCGGAGGCGGGGCTCGTGCTGGGCACCCTCGCCGACTTCCCCGACCCGGCTCTGGCCCAACCGCTTGCCGTTCGTCCCGATCGCGACGGGGCGGAGGCCTACGCCATTCGCACCGAACCGGGACGCGTGCGGCTGATCGGGGCGACCGACCTCGGCGCGTCCCACGCCGCCTATCGCCTGCTGGAATACCTCGGCTGCCGGTGGCTGTTTCCCGCGGCCGAGTGGGAGGTGATCCCGTCGCGCCCGACGGTCGCGGTCTCGCTGAACGTGACCGAGCGCCCGGCATTCCTGTCCCGCCGCATCTGGTGGGGGTACGGCTTCTTCGACCGCCGCTGCCGGCAAGACTACCGCACGTGGGCCCGGCGCAACCGCATGGCCCAGTCGAGGCGGGTTCATTGCGGGCACGCCTGGCAGGCGATCATCCGCCGCAACCGCGAGGCCTTCGACAAGCACCCCGAGTACCTCGCCCTCGTCGACGGGCAGCGCCGCGGGCCGCAGATGTGCGTCGCCAACCCCGCCGTGCGTAAGCTTGCCGTGCGGTACGCGCTCGACGCTTTCGCGGCGGACCCGAATCGCCACATGGTCTCCATGGAGACCTCTGACGGCAGCGACCACTGCCAGTGCACCGCCTGCCGCAAGCTCGGCGGCATCTCCGACCGGGCGTTCGGCCTGGCCAATGAAGCCGCCCGTGCCGTGGCCGAGAAACACCCGGGCAAGATGATCGGCATGCTGGCCTACAACGATCACTGCGAGCCGCCGTCCTTCCCGCTGGAGGACAACGTCTACGTGCAGTCCACCGCCGGGTTCATCCGCGGCCCGCACACCCACGAAGAGCTCATGGAGCTCTGGCCGAAGGTCTGCCGGGACCTCGGCTTCTACGAGTATTTCTCCGTGTGGCTGTGGGATTTCGACATGCCCCCCGGCGGCCGGGGGGCGGACGTCGGCTACATCGCACGCCGCATCCGCCGCTACGCCGCCCTGGGCGCCACCAGCCTCCACTGCGAGAGCGGCAACAACTGGGGGCTGCACGGGCGCGGGTACGTGCTGGCCAACCGGCTGATGTGGGAGCCGGACGCCGACGCCAACGCCATCCTCGACGACTTCTACGTCAGGGCGTTCGGCCCCGCGGCCGGGGCGATGCGGCGATACTACGAGCGGCTCGACCCGGGGCGCGGGGCGCTGGTCAGCGAGCACCTGCTTGGGCTGGCCCTGCGCGACCTGCGGACGGCCTCGCGGCAGGCGGCCGGGAGGGAGGACGTCCTGGCCCGCCTGGGGCACCTCAAGCAGTACCTCCACTACGTGCGGCTGCGTTGGGAGCACGACCGCGCCGATGGCGACGCTGCCCGCCGCGCGGCCGCCCGGGCGGTGTTCGAGCACTGCTACCGGACGCGGTACAGCTACATGAACCACTGGCAGGCCATGCGGCTGGCGTGGGTCCGCAAGGAGTACTCCGACTGGTACAAGGACCGCCCGTGGAAGGACCTCGCACCGCCTGGGCGGGAGGAGACCGAGCGACAGTTCCGCGAGGACATCGAGCGCTTCCAGCCGGTGGAGATCGTCCGCCGCGCGTTCCCTGACACGCTCGTACCCGCCGGTCTGCCCTGCGAGAAGCCCGCCGCCCTCAAGCAGAAGTTCCAGCGCCCCGGGCGTTACGCCTGCTTCAGCCGCGAAGGCGAGCCCATCAAGGTGACCGTCACCACCGGCGTGATCGCGTGGTATCGGGACTTCCCCCCGGCCGCGTGGCGTGTGACCGACGCGAGCGGTCACCAGCTCGCCGCCGGGCGGCTGCCGCAGGACGGCAAGGCCCACCCGCTGAAGGTGGACGTCCCCGCCGCCGGGCTGTACTGGCTGGACTTCGACGACCAGCGGGCCGGGTGGGCCATCGAGGCCGACGCCGGCCGGGCCGTCTGCCTGGCCCTGCGCCGGGACGGCTACGCCAATCACCTCGGCTCGATGCGGCGGGTGTGGTTCTTCGTCCCGGCGGGGACGAAGCAGGTGCAGTACTACTGGCGCGGCCGCCCTCACGAGGTGCACGGCCCCGAGGGCGAGGCGGTCGCCAAGGTGACCGGACGGGGCACGATCGCTCGCATCGACGTCCCCGCCGGCGCCGCCGGCCGGGCGTGGTCCTTCCCCCGCCTGCCCGGTGGCCGCCTGTTCTTCCTCAACTGCCCCAACGTCCTCGCGCCCTCCCCGGACGCCTTGCTCATCCCCCGCGAGCTGGCCGGGGCGGGGGGAGAGCAGCCCTGACGAAATCCTCCCGTCCGAACGGGGATTCCATTGTTGACGCGGACGGGTGCGGCGGATAGATGTTCTACGCAACTAGTTGTGGAGAACATCGAATGGCCAGTGCGAGTGAGAAATCGTGTCCCTGCACCGGGCGGTCGCTGCCGCGGCTGTTGCGGCCGGGGGTGATGGCGTTCCTGGCGCGGGGGGAGGCGCACGGGTATCAGATCGCCCGACACCTGGCGGAGATGCGCATGTTCGCCGGGCGCGAGCCGGACCATCCGGGGATCTATCGCACGCTGAAGGAGATGGCCGAAGAGGGGCTGGTGACGGCCTCCTGGGAGACCGGCGACACCGGTCCTGCCAGGCGCGTGTTTGCCCTCACCGAAGCCGGCCGGGACTGCCTGGCCACCTGGCGAAAGACGCTCGCCGACTACCGGGACGCTGTGGACGAGCTGCTCGATGTGCTCGACGACGCCCGCTCCTGACCCCGAGCTCCTTCCGGAGACCCCCCGATGACAGAGGAACGGATGAACGGTAAGCTGATCCCGCCGCGGCTGGGGGGCATTCTCTTGGCCGCGAAGGCCGGGGCGGCCCCGACCCGCAGCGACTGCGAGTACATGCTCGACTTCCCAGCCGATTCCCTGGAAGCCGGCGTGATCCGCGCCGTCGCCGCGGCGGTGTCCCGCCGGCGGTTCGGCGGCGAGGCGCTGCTGCTGGGGCAGATCGGCGTGGACATGGCCCCCTGCGACGGCGGCTGCGCGTTCTGCGTCTTTGCCCGACCGCACACGACGGTGCAGGCCTCGACGCTGTCGGCTGACGAGACGGCCGCGAGGGCGGCGGCGTTCGCCCGCGGCGGGGCGGCGGGCGTGTTCATCATGACGATGCACCGCTTCGGGTTCGATTGGTTCGCCGACCTGATCGCTCGCGTCCGTTCGGTGCTGCCGCCGGAGACGACGCTGCTCGCAAACGTCGGCGACGTTTCGCTTTCGCAGCTCGCGGCCTTGAAGGACGCGGGCATGACCGGGGCCTACCACGTTGTCCGCCTCGGGGAGGGGCGCGATACCTGCCTGGACCCCGCCGACCGCGTCGCCACCATCGAGCGCATCGGCAAGGCGGGCCTGGACTGGTACAACTCCTGCGAGCCGATCGGCCCCGAGCACACGTCGGCCGAACTCGTCGAGCAGATCTTCGGCGGCCTGGAGCTCGACCCCTGCCAGCACGCGGCCATGCGGCGGTTCCCGGTGCCCGGTTCCCCGCTGGCGGCGCACGGGCGGCTCCCGCTGTCGCGGCTGGCGCAGATCGTGGCGGTGATCGCGCTGGCGTCGCTGGAGACCGAGAGCGTCCGCAGCATCGCCGTGCACGAGACGAACCTGCTGGGCCTGATGAGCGGGGCGAATGCCCTGTACCCCGAGGCCGGGGAGCCGCAGGACGCGCGTGGCGTCGGCGGCGACGGCGAGGGCTTCAGCTCCGCCCTGTGGCGGCAAAGCAGCGAGATCACCACCGCCGACTGCCGCCGTATGCTCGTCGACGCCGGCTTTTCCGCGCTGCTCCGCGCCGATGGCACGACGGTCCCGCTGGCGACCGATCCCGCCGCCGAAGCCGGCGCACCGGTCTGAGCTACCCTACGGAACGGTCCGCCGGTCGCGGAAGCCGGCGGTCCAGAGCTCCCAGCCCTTCAGCCCGGTGCGGCAGCGGTTGGGCAGCCTCTATTCGTCGCGTGTGATGGCGCCGCCATGCTTCGGGGCCTGCCGGAACGACTGTCAGAACCAGCGCGTGTTGCTGGGGGGCGCCGGGAGGCACGGCCTGGATGAGTAAGCGAGCGGCCTCCCCGGGCGGCTGGTTCGTGTTCGGGGCCCCGGCGGGGCGGCATTGTGCTCGTTATCGGGGTTTTGCCGGGAAGATTCCGGAGCCGGCCGCCGGTCGGAGCCTGCGGCCGGCGGGTGAGCATGGTACGATGCATCCATGGGAACGGACGCGGACAACGTCATTCGGGATCATCGCCGGCAGTGGCGGCGGTGCCTGTACGTGTACCCCGTGATCTCGCGGCGGGCCGGGGGGCTGAGCATCGGCGTGAACCTCAACCCCGACAAGCGATGCACCTTCGGCTGCCTGTACTGCCAGATCGATCGCACCGTCTCGCGCGGGCTGACCGCCGTGGATTTCGACGTCCTCCGCGGGGAGTTGGACCTCGCCCTCGTCGAGGCCGCCACGGGGAGTATCTGGCAGGAGCCGCGATTTGCCCAGACCCCGCCCGAACTGCGGCGGATTCACGATGTCGCCTTCAGCGGCGACGGCGAGCCGACGTGCCTGGCAGGCTTCGACCAGGCCGTTCGCGTTGCCGCCGACGCCAAGGCCGACGCCGGGCTGGACGACGTCAGGATCGTGGTCATCACCAACGCGTCGCGGCTGACGAGCCCGCAGGTCCACCGGGCCCTGCCGACCCTCGAAACCGCCAACGGTGAGTTCTGGGCCAAGCTCGACGCCGGTACGGAGGCGCGGTTCCGCAGGATCAATCGCCCGGCCGCCGGGGTGACGCTCGCGGACGTCGTCGCCGGCATCGCATCGGTGGCCCGGGAGCTTCCGGTGGTGATCCAGTCGCTGTTCTTCCGCCTGGACGGCGAGGGCCCGCCGGCCGAGGAAATCGCCGCCTATTGCCGCCGCCTGGAGGACATCCTCCGCGCCGGCGGGCGGATCCGGCTGGTGCAGATTCACACGATCGCCCGCCCCCCGGCTGACGCTGCCGCGTCCATGCTGCCCGACGACGAACTGGACGCGGTCGCCGACACCGTCCGCGCCGCCTTGCCGGATCTGCCGGTCGAAACCTACTACGGGCAGGACGTTGAACCGCAGCATCGCGGCGGGGATCGCTAGCCCTTCCGCCCGAGAGGCACTTCCCCGTTGCATTTGCCCTCGGCGTGGCGTACCAATGCGGGACGGTTTGACGAAGCTGGTTTCCGCTCCCTGACGAGGTCCCCGACATGACCGACGACGCCCACGCCCCCGACGCTCCCGACGACCTTGACGCCCTCGCCAAGAGGGATTTCATCCGCCAGGCCGTGGCCGAGGACATCCGCGCCGGGCGGTTCGGCGGGCAGGTGGTCACGCGGTTCCCGCCGGAGCCCAACGGCTATCTCCACATCGGCCATGCCAAGGCCATCTGGATCGACTACGGCATTGCGCGGGATTTCGGCGGGCGGTTCCACCTCCGCATGGACGACACCAACCCCATGAAGGAGGAGGAGGCGTTCGTCCGGGCCATCCAGGAGGACGTCCGCTGGCTGGGCTGCGACTGGGGCGAGCACTTCCACTACGCCAGCGACTGCTTCGAGCAGATGCACGCCTGGGCCGTCGAGCTGATCGAGAAGGGCAAGGCCTACGTCGACGACCTCTCCCCCGAGAAGATCCGCGAGTTCCGGGGCACGCTGACCGAGCCGGGCACCGACAGCCCCTACCGGGACCGTCCCGTGGCCGAGAACCTCGACCTCTTCGAGCGCATGCGCCGCGGCGAGTTCCCCGACGGCAGCCGGGTGCTGCGGGCGAAGATCGACATGGCCTCGCCGAACCTCAACCTCCGCGACCCGGTGATGTACCGCATCCTCCACGCCCGCCACCCGCACCGCGGCGACGACTGGTGCATCTACCCCATGTACGACTGGGCCCACGGGCTCGAGGACGCCATCGAGGGCGTGACGCACTCGCTGTGCGACCTGGACTTCGAGAACCACCGCCCGCTGTATGACTGGTTCATCGACGCCATCAACGAGGGCCGCGAGGAGAAGATCCTCCACCCCCGCCAGATCGAGTTTGCCCGGTTCAACCTGACCTACACGGTGATGAGCAAGCGGCTGCTGCGGGAGCTCGTCGAGGGCGGGCATGTGCGCGGCTGGGACGATCCCCGCCTGCCGACGCTTTGCGGCCTGCGGCGCCGCGGCTACACACCCGAGGCCATCCGCGACTTCATGAGGCAGATCGGCGTCAACAAGTACGTCAGCACCGTCGACGTCGCCCTGCTCGAGCACGTGCTGCGGCAGAACCTCAACAAGCGCTCGCCGCGCGTCATGGGCGTGCTGAGGCCGCTGAAGGTCGTTATCGAGAACTACCCCGAGGGGCAGACCGACGAGTTGGAGGCGATCAACAATCCCGAGGACCCCTCGGCCGGGACGCGGAAGGTGCCCTTCGGCCGCGAGTTGTACATCGAGCGGGGCGACTTCATGGAGGACCCGCCGCGGAAGTTCTACCGGCTGGCGCCGGGGCGAGAGGTGAGGCTGCGGTACGCGTACTTCATCACCTGCCGCGAGGCCGTCAAGGACGGCGACGGAAACGTCGTCGAGCTCCGCTGCACCTACGACCCGGCCACCCGCGGCGGAGACGCCCCCGACGGGCGAAAGGTCAAGGCCACGCTGCACTGGGTCTCGGCGGCCCACGCGATCGACGCCGAGGTCCGCCTGTACGACCGCCTGTTCACCACCGAGAAGCCGACCGACGTGGCCGACGGAGAGGACTGGAAATCCAATCTCAACCCCGAGTCGCTGGATGTCCTGCCCACCTGCAAGGTCGAGCCGTCCCTCGCCGGCGCTCCCGCCGGACACCGGTTCCAGTTCGAGCGCCTCGGCTACTTTTGCGTGGACCCCGACACCACGGCGGACAGGCCGGTGCTCAACCGCACGGTGACCCTCAAGGACACCTGGGCGAAGATCCAGAAGAAGCAGCAGGCGCAGAAGAAGAAGTAGCCGTCGGCCTACCCGCGGCGCCTCCGCAGGATGAGTGCCGGCAGGCCCAGGGCCAGCAGGCTCAGGGCGGCGGGCTCGGGGATGACATCCGCAAAGCTCGTGCCGATCGCGATGTCGTCCACGAACACGAACTGCGTGCCGTCCAGCTCATACGTCCGCAGGTTGAACTTCGAGACCCGCGAGATGGTGCTCGACCCGTCGGTGACCGCCGCGGCCGCGGGATCGCTCTCCTCCTCGGCGTCCACCCAGAGGGTGGCCTTCTCGTAATTCCCGGAGCCCCCGAGCTCGAAGCGGCCGACGAGGCGGTAATTGACGTCGTCGTCGGCGAAGTGCGTCGAGGAGTTCACCGTCTTGCCATTGCCCCCGCCGGTGCGGGCGAAGAAGGGGTTGTCGGAGTTGTTGCGGACGCCGAACCCGACCGTGCCGTCGCTGTAGCCCGTCGCGCCGTCGCTGAGCTGCACCTGGAGGAATTTGCTGTCCGGGAAGTTCTCCACCCGCAGCGTGATGCCCAGGTACACCGTCCCGGCGATCGTGCCGAAGGTGCGGTTCATGGCCGCGTCGGCATGGCGGTTGACGCGAACGCCTCGGGTCCCTCCGGGGATGTCTTTGACGAGGGCGAAGTCCTGCCCGGCCCAGTCCGCGCTCCAGTTCGCTCCGCCGTCTCCGCCGTTGATGTTGGCGTCCAGCGCGTAGGACTCGAAGCTTTCGCGGATGACGTCGCCCTTGGCCGGGGCGGCGCAGACCGCGGCAAGCAGCAGGGCAGTGCACCAACAGCCAAATAACCGAGACATGTCTCCCTCCTCGGTTCAGCGAATCTCACCTGGCCGGCCGCCCGGGCTCACGGGCGACTAAGTCAGCCTGTTAATACCAATTATACACCCAGAGGGCGGATCCGACAACGGCGAACCCGGCCTCGCGGCCGTGGGTGGAGGAAGGCCGGTGAGGCAACGGTGCATGACGGGCAGGCTCCTGCGGCGGGCCGCTCTATCTTCAGTACGGAACTCACCCTACATCAATCCACGTTCCGATCCCCGACGAGTCGGGGACAGGGGTTTTGCTCACGCACCGACCCCCGATTGCCGATTCGTGTCTTGTTGGGATCGTTTCGGGTCATTGGGTGGCGAGATGGGTCAACACGAAGTAGCGGGCGGGGAGGTCGGGCAGTGAGTTCGTACAGACGATGGATATGGCGGGGCGAATACGTCGAAGCGGCCGGGATCGCCGAGCCTCCCTCCCACGAGGTCCAGGTCGTCTTCGAGGAAGAGCGGATCGACGAGGAGGACTCCCACCTCAACACGCCGGCCTGCGTGCGCCTGGGCGTGTGGGTGGACGGCGAGAAGATCGGCGACGCGTCGCGGGACGTCGGCTCGTTCTGCCTCAACGGCAGTTGCCTGCCGGATGAGGGGTACTTCGCCTATCTTCTGGCGACCGCCTGCCCGCCGGTGTACCTGGCCTGGGACCTCGGCTTCCGCGCCGGCGAGGCCAATCCGCACTGCCGCATGTGGGCCGTACGCTGGAACCCCGAGGACACCCGCGAAAGCCTCGAGGACGATCCGCTGGCCGAGCGGATCGAACTGGACGCGGTCTGGTCCGGCCAGCCGAGCTGACAAGGCATTCTCCCGGACCCGGTCCGGGGGCCGGGTCCGCTGAGTACCCGGGCGCCCATCCGCTGCCGGGAGGAGGCTGCACAGGGCCGCGAAGGGCGCCATGGTGTTTGGTGGGGGGGATCGGCCGCGGCGGGGATTGGGCCGCGGTCTTGCGTGTGGGATCGGCCGGAAGTAGCCTGCCCGTGCGTCGGGAACGACCACCCGACGCACGGGAGGCCGATCATGACCGCAAAGAAGCTCGTGTCCGCTGCCATCGTACTCGCCGCACTCTTTCCGCCGCCCGCCGGGCGCGCCCGCGGGGCCGAGTGGCCGCCGCCCGGCGAACCGGTTCGCCTGCCGGTGACCCGCGACACGTGGACGAGCACCGTCGGCGACGAGGCGTACGGCAACAATGGCGGCAGCGGGCGGCTGAAGCTCAAGGGGCTCCAGGAGCACACGCTCTTCGACGTCGATGCCACGGCGCTGAAGGGCAAACTCATCACCGGGGCGCTGTGGCATGTCCGGTCGGCCTCGGCGAAGGCGCCGCTGCTGCGGGTGACCGTCTCGACGCTGGCGTCGCCGTTCGTGGAGGGCACGGCCAGCGGCTACAAGCGGCAGGAAGGCAGCAGTTGCTTCGCCCAGGCCGAACTGGGTCGGCGGGACTGGGCCTACCCCGGCAGCACGCTGATGGACGTCGCGTGGGGACGCGGGCGGACCATCTGGCGGTTCGCCGAGGCCTCCGCTCCGGACGCCGGGGGCTGGCAGGCTGTGGCGGTCGCGCCGGACGTCGTCGCCGCGCGCGTCGCCGGGCTCAGCCACGGCTTCGCCGCCTATGACGATGTCGGCAGCGTCTGGTCGTACACCGGCGGGAAATTCCGCTACACGTACTTCCCCAACCGCTTCCTTCACAGCCGCCAGTCCCGCGGGAGCTCGCCCTGGCTCCAGGTCTGGGTCCGCGGGGAGGACCTCACCCCGCCGCCGGCCGTGTCGGGAATCGCCGCGACCATCGGTGACCTGCCCGCCGGCGAGGCCCTTCTCACCTGGCGGACGCCGGAGGATACCGGCGGTGGGCACACGCTCGGTTTCCGCGTGCACTACGACGTCGGCGACGGCCCCAAGCCCGTGCCGCGGTACCTCATCCCGATGGCAGGCAAGGAGGGCCGGACCGTCCGCATGCACCTCCAGGACCTGCCGCTGGCGGCCGGGCAGCGGATCAAACTCACCGTCGCGGCGGTGGACTCGGCGGGCAACGTCGGACCCGGCGTCACCGAGGAGATCGTCGTCTCGTCCACCAGGCCGCTGGAGATCGCCGCCGGGGCCGAACCGTTCCCGCCCTCGACCGATCTCCCGGCTGTTGGCGGGCTGAAGGTCGCCGTCCTGGACCTCACAGACAAGGTTCACCCCGCGACCGGCAAGATGGTCCCGCCGCGGCCGCAGGGGTACAAGGGCGGCAACCACCTCTACTCGGCCGCGAAACGCCTGGTGCGCCTCCACGCCGCCCGCAACGAGGCGGTGTGCTTCCAGGTGAACCTCGCCGGGCGGGCCCGGGACGTGAGCGTGAAGCTCGCCTTTCCCGACGCCGCCGGTATCGAGACGACGCTCTACCGGCTGGACTGCGTGGCCACCGGCGCCGGCCCGCTGCCGGACGTGTGCATCCCGCTGGACGGGGCGGTATCGATTCCCCCCGCGGACGACCCCGAGGCCGCCGGCGCGAAGAACCTCTCCCTGCTGGCCGAAGCGTACGTCCCGCACGACTGCCCGCCCGCCGCCAAGGCGGGCAAGCTGACGATCTCTGCCGGCGGCCAGACGGTCGAGCTGGACGTCGCCCTGACCGTCTGGCAGGCGGTCCTGCCGAACAAGCTGTCGTTCATCCCGGAGATGAACTGTTACGGCACGGCGGACCCGGAAGGAGGGATCGGGTACTACCGCACCGCCCACGAGCACCGGCTGTGCCTCAACAGGCTGTACTACAACTGGCGTGGCCAGCCGTCGCGGGCGCCGAAGTGGGACGGCGAGCGGATGGACTTCGCCGCGTGGGACGAGGACTTCGCCCCGCTGCTGGACGGCAGCGCGTTCGCCGACCTGCCCCGCAAGGGCGAGCCCGTGGACGTCTTCTACCTGCCGTTCAACGAGAACTGGCCCGTGGACGTCTACGAGCACTACCGCCCGAGCTACTGGATCGGCTCGGCGTTCGGCCCGGAGTACTCCGGGGAGCTCAAGCGTGCGTTCGCCGCATTCGCCGCCCATTGCGAGGCGAAGCGCTGGCGGGAGACCATCTTCGAGTTCTACCTCAACAACAAGGTCTACTACAAACGCCGGGACTGGCGGCGGTCGTCGGCGCCGTGGATCTTCGACGAGCCGGTGGGCACGCAGGACTTCTGGGCCCTGCGGCAGTACGGACTGTGGTTTCTCCAGGCGGTCCGGCCGGTCGCGAAGACCACCAGACTGTGGTTCCGCAACGACATCTCCCGCACCGACTACGGGCGGAACATCCTCTGGGGCGTGATGGACCTCGAGTGCATGGGCGGCGCCAACGCGCAGAAGGCCCGCATGAAACGCGAGGAGCGCATCCTCTCCCGCCGGGTCTACCACCAGGAGTACGGCTCGGCGAACGACCCGGCGGCGGCGAACATCCAGCCGGTGGTCTGGTGCCTGACGGCCTGGTCTCGCGGGGCCGACGGCGTGCTGCCGTGGCAGACGATCGGCTCGGCGGAGAACCTCCGCAAGGGCAGCAAGACGGGCCTGTTCATCCCGCAGGGCGGGACGGTCCGTGCCTCGGTGAGGGTCAAGGCGTTCCGCCGCGGGCAGCAGGACGTCGAGCTGCTGACCATGCTCGCCTGCGTATACAAACAGCCGCGGGTGGCGGTCGCCGGCGGGCTCACCCGCCGGGTGGATCTTCGCGGCAAGGTGCACAAGACCTCCGAGGCCGACGCGGGCACCGTGCGGTTTGACGCCGCCGACCCCGTCGCGCTCTGGCGGGTCCGCACCGGCGCGGGGGCGATGCTCTCGGCCAAGGCGCCTCCGTACCGCCGCCGCATCCACCCGATGCCCACCCCCGAATGGGATCCGGACGCCCTGCCGGATATCGGCTACGTCGTTCCCGCCCCGCGCCATCCGCCAAGCCGACCCGAGATGGACCGGCGGTGACCGAGCGCATCACGAGCCGGCAGCGTCCGTGTGGACCTCCAGCTCGAGGACGGTCGGCTGCTTGCGCGTGATGTCGATGCGGACGGTCCAACCGTTGTCGATGGCGCGGTTGGGCAGGACGCGGACTGCAAAGCCATGGTACGCACGCTCCCCGGCCGCGACCGCCTTGATCCCGCGCGTGACGTCCAGCTTGTAGACCTTCGCCTTGCCGGGGCCGGGCATCTTCGCCACCACGGCCGTGCCCAGGACCTCACCGAGCTCGTCAAACGGGAAGGGCTTCATCGGCGCCATCGCCGCTTCCAGCAGCGACGCGCCCACCTGCGTCGGGGCCTTGGGGTTCGAGTTGACCACCGGGATGCAGAGCCTGGCGGCCTTGATGTCCCGGGCGGGGGGCAGATCGTCGAGCGTCCCGCCGATGAGCATCACCCACGCCTCGGGGCTCTTGGGGCGGGTCTTGATGTGGTGGTTGGCGAAGGTCTTCGCCGAGAGCTTGCCCTCCTTCGTCCGCCAGATGACGTGGCTGCACTTCAGCGGCACGGTTCGCGTCTTCGACGGGCGGACGATCCGCTTCGGCGGGGCCTCCAGGCCGACGGTGAAGGGGTTGGGCAGCGTCTTGAGCTCATCGTCGTTTCCGACGCGCGGCCCGGCGGCCCCGGCCGGCGGAGGCGAGGGCTCCTGCCCCGGCGCGAGCACCTCCCGCCGCAGGAAGAGCATCCGCGGGTAGACCGGGTGGGCGCCCTTCGGCGTGGGCACGGGGATGTCGAACCTGCCCGGCAGGTCCGCGGCGGCGAAGACCTTCTGCACCACCGTCGGCGTGTCGGACCAGCTCGCCTTGTGGGCGCGGGCGACCTCGGCCCCGCGGTCGGCGAGGGCCTCGTACGACGCCGACCGCTGCCCGAGGGCGTAGGCGTACGTCACCGCCACGCGGCTGTCGCCCAGCTCGTTCGGCTCGGCCACCGAGACGGTCACCTTGTTCGGCCCCGGCGAGAGGTACGGCAGGGCGCAGCGGTTGTGCTGGACGAGCACCTCGACAACCGGCCGACGCAGCGGCTTGCTGAACGTCAGCCGCAGGAGGCATTCGTAGTGCCCGCTGACGGCATCGTCGAAGCACGCCGGATCGACCGCCTGCCACGTCGCCCCGGCGTCGGTGGACAGCTCGACCTTGTCGGCGTTGGGGCAGTCGGCCTTGCCGCGGACCATCACGTACGGCGAGGCCAGCCGGACCGTTACCGACGCGGGCTTCGACGCGTCGGCCGGGGCCAGCCGACCGGCTGAGCAGCGGGCGTTTTCGGCGGCGGCAAAGCTCGCGAGGGCACCCTCGTCGTCGAAGCTCGGGGCGAACCGCAGCGTGCCGTTGGAGAACGTCCGCGCCCCGCGCTTGTCGAGGTAGCGGTACGGCTCGAGCACGGGACCGATGGCCGGGCAGTTGCGGTAGTCCTTGTCCCCGCAGGAGTGGCGGGGCACGTGCTTTCGACCGGTCTTCCAGTGGTGCCAGTGCCCCCCGTCTGTGTGGCTCCACCGCAGTTCCAGCGAGGCGCCGGGAGGCAGGTTCACATCGGTTGAGTAGTCGGAATCCTCGAACTTCAGGCCCATGTGCCCGAACTTGTTGCTGGTCCCGCCGACGCGCTGGGTCTTGACCCCGCCGATCACGCCGCGGGGCTTGTCCCCGCAGACGAAGAACGCCGGAGCCCGCCAGTTCGCCTTGCCGTCGACCACCTCGAACCGGTTGCCCGGCAGGTACCAGACCTTCCGGGCCCGGTCGAAGACGAACCCGTCGGCGATCAACTCAGGGCGGGCCAGGATGTCCGCCTGGCTGGCGACCGTCCGCCCGCCGGGCGCGCCCGGCTCGGGGCGCCACGCGTAGACCTTCAGGAACGTGTCGAAGTAGTGCCACCTCCCGTCGTAGCGGCACTCGACGGTGGTGTGGCCCTTCCAGCCGATGTACCGCCAGTCCCACCCGGCCGCCCGCCACAGGGCCGCCAGCACCGTGTGCTGTCCGCCACAGAGGCTGTAGCCGTAGACGTGGATCATCTTCAGCGCGCTGATGCCGCCCTCCTCCCCCGGGTAGGCGTGGTGGTACCACAGCAGCCGCCCGGCGTTGTAGAGGGCGACGGCCTTGGCGTCGTTGGTCTCGCAGTCGCGGGTGACGGAGCGGACGATGGCCTTCAGCGACGAGCAGTCGGGCGCCTTGTCGGTGGTGACGCGGATTCGCCTGACGAGGTCCTCCCGCGCCGGATTCGGCGCGGCCTCCTCCGCGGCGACGGTCGTGCCTGCAAGGGCGGCGACGGCAAGTGCGATTGTCGTCGAAGGGATACATGGCATGTCGGTTCTCCCTGACGGGCGCAGAGCCCCATCGACAGATTGAGCACGCACGCCGCCTCTGAGGCCCGGTTGCGGTCAGGTCACGTTCACCCCGCGCCCGCGGAGGTAGTCCTTCAACTCGCCGATGCCGATGACCTGGAAATGGAAGACGCTGGCGGCCAGGAGGATGGACGCACCGGCCTCGACGGCTTCGTGGAAGTGCTTCATCTCGCCCGCGCCGCCGGAGGCGACGATCTCGGCGGAGGTGGCCTCCTTCATGGCGCGGATGACGGGCAGGTCGTAGCCGGTCCGCGCGCCGTCGCCGGCCTTGCTGGTCGGCAGGATGACCGGCACGCCGTAGCCGTCGACGGTCCTTGCCCACTCCACCGCGTCCGTGCCGGTGGCCGTCCGCCCGCCGTCGATGTAGACCTCGTAGCCGCTGGGCAGCTTGTCGCTGCGGTCCACGTCGATGGCCACCGTGACTTTCCCGGGGCCGAACTCCTTGACCATCTCGCCGATGACCTCCGGGCGGCGGAAGGCGGCGCTGCTGGTGGAGACCTTGTCGGCCCCGGCCTCGAGGACGGCCGCCGCGGAGGCCACGTCCGCGATCCCCCCGCCAACGGTGAAGGGCACGGTGGCGGCCTCGGCGACGCGGCGGACGACATCGAGCATCGTCTGGCGGTGTTCGACGGTGGCGGTGATGTCCAGCAGGGCCAGTTCGTCGGCGCCGGCGCGGCAGTAGGCCTGCGCGCACTCGACGGGGTCGCCCGCGTCGCGAATGTCCACGAAATGCACGCCCTTGACGACGCGACCTTCCTGCATGTCCAGGCAAGGCATGATCCTGACCGATTCGCTCATCGCAACTCACCTCCGCCGGCCGACGCGGTGCATCCGGCGGCCGAACGTCGCAACGCCCGCGCCCGGACACGTGCCCGGGAGCGCGGCGCCCTTTTCCCGCACAGAGTCTGCCTCAACCGGTCACGAAGGTCAACCGCCCGGCGCCACGGTCATCGCGGCCCGTCGCCCCAGTCGGGGACGTCCAGCAGTTCGCCGTCGCGCAGGGCGGACTTGTGGGCGACGGCGCCGCAGGCCATGAACCTCGCGGCCGTCCATGCGTCGATGGCGGGGCGGCGGTCCTCGGCGACGGCGGCGACGAACTCGTGGACGAGGTAGGGGTGGCTGCCCCCGTGCCCGCCGAAGGCGGCGAAGAGGCCCTTGTCGCCGGCGGCCTCTTCGAACGCGGCCTCGACGGCCTCGGGAAGAGGGTCGCGCATTTCGTCGACCGGCACGGCCCGGCGTGAGGCGCGGTCCACCCAGTGCCCCTCGCGGAAGCCCGCGGCGGTACCGAGGATGCTGAAGCCTTCCTCGCCGGGATGGCCGATCCAGCGGCACTCGGCGAGGCGCATCGTCGCGCCGTTGCTGAGGCGCACGAGGGCGACCTCGTCGGCCAGCTCGCCCTCGAAGGACGCGTCGCCGTCGGGACCGGCCAGGCCGAACGCCGAGACCTTCTCCGCCCGGGCTCCCATCACGAACATCGGCCCGGAGACCGAGTGCGTCGGGTAGTGCATGGGGCCGTCGATGGCGCCGCGATCGGCGTATCGCGTGCGCGCGGCAACCCACTCCCGCCCGGCCTCGCCGCTCCGCCGCTGCTGCATCACCTTCCGCAGGCTGCAGCCGGGGGAGTCCACGTCGTGGAGGTACTGGGCGTCGGCGTGGACGAACCGGCCGAAGTCTCCCGCGGCGGCTCGCCGGCGGCAGTACATCGTCTCGGGGCGGTAGCAGGTGGTCTCGCCGAGCATGTAGTGCTTGCCGGTGCGTTCGGCCGTGCGGACGACGCGGTCGCACCAGTCGAGCACTTCGTCGCTGTCGGGGACCTTCATCAGCGGGACGGCGGAGTAGACGCTCTTGCCGGCCTCCATGGCGGCGACGGCCTGGGGGGCGTGCAGCCACGGCTGGGTGATGACGGCGACGGCGTCGAAGTCGGCGCGCAGCATGTCGTCGAGGTGTGTGCAGGCGTCGGCGGGGCGGAACTTGCCGGCGAACGAAGGGCGTTCGGCGAACCGCGCGATGCGGTCCGGCTCGCGGTCGCAGAGCCCGATGCGGTCGACCAGCGGATGGCTTCGGAACAGTTCGGCGAACTCCGCGCCGAACGCCCCGAGCCCGACGAGTCCGAGGCTGATTCCCATGGTGCGGTTCTCCTTGGCGGGGGGCGAGGTCCTGTCTACCGTTTCGCGGGCGTGCGGTCCAGTGCCATCAGTCCGGCGATGGCGAGGAAGCAGGCCGGGACGATCAGGAAGGCTGCTCGCAGGCCGATGGCGTCCCCGGCGGCGCCGACCAGCCACGTCGCCAGCCCGCAGCCGGGCACGCCCGCGCAGGACAGCAGGATGAAGAGCATGGTCGTGTCCACGGGCAGGCGGTCGGCAGCGTAGCTCTGGATGCTCGGCCAGAAGGGCCCGACGCCGACCCCCGCCAGCGCCAGCAGGGCGAACGTCCAGCCGAGGGAGGGCGCCCACGTCAGCGGCAGGGACACGGCCGCGGCCGCGATGGCCGAGCCGACGATCAGCCGTCGCAGCCGGTGCTGGACGACGAGGTAGCCCCATCCCAGCCGCCCGGCCATCATGCCGGCGGCGAAGCACGCCGTGCCCACCCCGCCGGCCCGGGGCTCCGCGGAGAACTGGAGCTGGATGAAGCTCGCCGACCAGAACGTCAGCGCCATCTCCCCGCCGCCGGCGAAGAGCATCGCGACGAAGAACAGCCAGAACCGCCGCCGGCGCAGGATGGCCGCCGCGTGCGCGACGGTCTGTCGCCAGGGAACGGCTTCGTGGAGGTCGATGGCGGTCCGTCGGCTGTTGCGTCCGGGCAGGAGGAAGATCGTCGCCGGCAGCAGCCCGACCGCTCCCGCGCCGCCGAGCAGCCACCGCCAGGAGACGCCCGCCGACAGCAGCCAACCCACCGCCAGCACGCTGACCAGCACGCCGACCGACCAGAACGCGTGAGAGAAGTTGATGTACCGCCCGGGCTCGGCCGGGTGGAGCCGCTGAATGGCGGGCGTCGCCAGCGCCTCGATGACGCCCTCGGCCAGGCCGGCGACGGTCAGCGCCAGGAACACGGCCGCGTAGGCCGGGGCCAGGCCGGCCGCCAGCATCGCGGTCGCCAGCACGCCCAGGGCCACGCCGAGCGGCGCCCGCAGCCCCCATCGCCCGGCGAGGAACCCGCAGCCGAGCATGGACAGCACGATCCCCGCGGTCCGCCCGGCCGGCAGGGCGCCCCCGGCGGACATGCCCCCGGCGGCAAGGGGGAAGCCCAGTTCACGGGCCATGGGAACGAGGGCGACCGGCACGACGAGCGAGCAGGCGGCGTAGGTCGCGAAGCCGCCGAAGACCGCGACGTCATACCGTCCGAATGCCATCCGCCGGGCCATCGGTCAGACTCAGCCGCCCAAACGGGCCGTGCCGGTGAGCCAGGCGCCGGCGTGGGTGATCCAGTCCTCGTCGGTCAGCGTGTGCGGGCCGTCGGCGGCACCGGTGGGGGGCACGTCGAAGGTGAACTGATCGCCCGTGCAGAAGCCGTTGCAGATCGACCCGCGGGTGTGGACCCACGAGCCCGCCCACCGCCGGCCGACGTGGCAGATCATGCTCACCGGCAGGGCGCGGTCTTCGGGGACGTCCATGCTGAAGACGTGGCAGGCCGACAGGCCCTCGGCGGTCAGGCCGGCGTTGAGCCCGGCGATCCACTGGAGGTTGCCCGTGGCGATCTCCCGAAAGCCCGGCTCGGAGAAGGCGTCCTCGAACTCCAGGGCTTGGGCCGCGGTCAGGCCGTACACCGCGTTCATCCCGTGCCACAGCCCCGCGAACCACAGCAGCCCCTCGTCGCCGAAGACGCCCAGCGGGGCGATCAGGAACGGGCTGCGCCGGCAGGCGGGCAGCAGGAAACCCAACGCGGTCGCCTCGGCCATGTCCCGCCAGAGGCCCGCCTCGGGGTGGTCCGGCCAGGCGCGGTGCATCTGGAGCAGCGGCAGGACGAACCACGGGAAGCTCGCGCCGACGTCCGTGCCGAACGTGTTGTCGTAGATGCAGTGCGTCCAGGCCTTCTGCGTCGGCCCGCCGGCGTCGCCGAACGTGCGGAAGTGCCCCCACAGGCCGTCCTCGGCCTCGTTCTCGGGGATCTGCCGCGCCCGGAGCTGGCGGGCGAGTTCGGCGGCGTGTTCGCGGAGGTCCTCGCCGCACCCGGCGGTCAGCTCGCAGGCCGCCCAGCAGCGCATCAGCAGATCCTCCGACCGCCAGGCCTCGGGCACGACGTAGCCTTCGGCCACGCCGTGCGCCCGCGGGCTGAAGCCCCGGTTGCCGATCGGCCGGGCCGTCTCGAACCAGCGCAGGGCCCGCACCGCACGGCGGCGGTACGCCTCGGCCCGACCGGCCAGGTCGCCGGTCAACACGTTGGCAGCTCGCGCCCAGGCGGCCGCGGCCTTGGCCATGTCGCCGGGGATGATCTCCCGCTCGTGGCCGATCACGTCGTGAGACAGCGCCCCGTCGGCGAAACCCAGCTCGGAGGCCTGGTCCTGGCAGGCGGCGAGGTAGTCGCAGCCGCTGGCGATCTGCTGCTCGACGGCCCGGCGGGCCTCGGCGTCGATCGATCCGCCGCGGAAGCTCAGCATGTCGCAGAGGCCCAGGATTGTCGCGGCGTGGCTGTTGGCCTCCTGCCAGAGCATGCCCGCGTCGAACCAGCCGTGCTCGGCCTTGGCGAACCGCCGACGGCGCTGGAGCATATCGATCGAGCACAGCCGCCACGTCTGCTCCCAGAGCACGTCGCGGCCGATGCGGAGGCCCTCGTCGCGGAGCACGGCTTGTCCGGCGGAGATGGCCTCGACGGCGTACTGCCCGCACCGCTGGAAGCCGCCAAGCTCGGCGACCCACCAGTGACTGCCCCAGAGCTCGCCCCAGGGCTCGAGGGCTTGGCGGCGGGCCTCGGCGCCATCGGCGCTCACAAGGCGAACGCAGGCGTCCGGGCCCAGGAAGTCCGCCTCGGTGCTGCGGACCACCACGCGTTTGGGCTGGTCGTGGTCGTATCCGATCTGCGAGTAGAGAAGTCCCGACAGGGCCATTGGCTATCCTTTCGACTGCCGGCTGAGGAACGCGTCGATCTCCTCCCGCCGCGGGATCGACGGCTGGGCGCCCATCCGCGTGACGCTCAGCGCCGCCGCCGCGTTGGCGAACCCCACCGCCTCGGGAAGCTCCCGCCCCTCCGCCAGGGCCACGCCCAGCGCGCCGGAGAACGTGTCCCCCGCGGCCGTGGTGTCCACGGGCTTGACGGGGCAGCCCGGAACGACCTGCGACCCGGCCCCGGAGATCACCGCCGCGCCGGCGCGGCCGAGGGTGACCACGACGAACTCCGGGCCCTTGGCCAGCAGCTCGCGTGCGGCGTCGACGGCCTCGTCGGCATCGTGGACGTGTCGGCCGCTCAGGGCGCTGGCCTCGATCTCGTTGACCAGCAGGCCGGTGACGGCGGCGGAAAGCGCCAGCGACTCGGCGCGGACGGGGGCATAGTTCAGCATCACCCTCGTGCCGTGCTTCTCGGCCAGGCGGAGGACCTCGCGGTTGCTCTCGACGGGGATCTCCATCTGGAGCAGGACGATCTCGGCGTCGGCGATGAGCGTCTCGTTTTCGGCGACGACGGCGGGCGTCAGGGAGAAGTTGGTGCCCGGCGCGACGGTGAGGTAGTTGTCTCCGGCGGCGTCGAACATCACCAGCGCCGTGCCGCTGGACTCGCCGGCCAGCAGGCGGATCGGCGAAGTGTCCATGCCGTCGCCCCGGAAGTTGTCGACCATCTCGCGGCCGAAGTGCTCGTCGCCGAGGCAGGCGAGGAAGCCGACGTTCCCGCCGGCCCGCGTGGCCGCGACGGCGGTGTTGGCGCCCTTGCCGCCGAAGGTCTGCATGTACTCGCCCTCGGTGACGGTCTCCCCGATGGCGGGGAGCTTGGCGACCTTCATGATGAAGTCCACGTTGGCGCTGCCGATGACGGCGATCCTGCCGGCCTGGCTCATCGCGTCTCCCTTCGTCGTCTCGATCCGGCCGGGCTCAACCCGGCGGCAGGGACCATCATCGCCACCGCGCCTCGCCGGGCAAGGGCCGGCACGATGGCGGGGATGCCTGCTGCGCCGTCACGCATGGCCGATCCGCCTGGGCTGTGTTCCCGCCGCGTGCATGTTCGCGCGGGCCAGCGCGTGGAGCATCCGCTCTCGGCGGTCGCGGCAGGCGGGGTCGTCGAAGCGGTTGACGTACTGGTCCGGGTCTTCGGCGAGGTCGTACAGCTCGCCGTACTCCGCGTGTCGGTAGACCACCAGCTTCCAGTCGTCGCGGATCAGCGTCTGCTGGTGCAGCCGGACGGTGGCAAGGAAGTCCACCAGCGCCCAGTCCCGGAGCATGTGCGTCTCGCCGGCCAGCAGCGGGAGCTGGCTGATCCCCTGCACGCCCGGCGGGCACGGCGCCGCGGCGGCGTCGAGGAAGGTCGGCAGGACGTCCACGAGGTTGAACGCGCTCGGCGTGCGTCCGACGGCGCCCTGCTGTGCCGCCGGCCAGGACGCCACGGCCGGGATCCGCTGGTGGTCCTCGTAGGCCGCGATCCCCTTGCCCCACAGCCCGTGGGCGCCAAGGCAGTCGCCGTGATCCGTCGTGAACAGCACGAGCGTGTCCTCCCGGCAGCCGAGCTCGTCCAGCACAGTCAACAGCCGCCCGACGTACTCGTCGAGCATGTTGCACATGCCGATGTACGCCCTGATGGCCGGCAGGGGGTCGGCGTTGCGGGCCTTGGCGAACCCGATGGCCGGGATGTTCCTGACGGGGCAGTCCGGGTCGATGAAGTCTTCGTCGGCGGCGTCGCCCCAGTAGTGCCCGGAGGCGTAGCGGCGGTAGAAGGGGGGCTTGTCGTCCCATTCCCCTTCGCGGAAGCTGCCGGGTAAGACGCCGGTGAGGTCCACGTCGGAGTAGTACGGCTCGGGGCAGACGTAGGGCGGGTGCGGGTCCTGGTAGCTCGCCCAGCACAGCCAGGGCTCCCCGGCGGCCTGCCGCTGGCGGATCCACGCCTCGGACTCCTCGGTAATCCACGCGGTCTGGGTGTGCTTGGGGTCGATGCCCCAGGCCCCGGCGGCCGGGACGCTGTCGGGATCCGGCCCGCCCTTGAAGAGGGGATCGAGGTCCAGGCCCTTGCGTTCCAGCCATGCTCGGTAGTGGGCGTGGGGCGGGCGGTCGCAAGCGTGGGTGGCGCAGTGGCGGACGAACTGGAAGCCCAGGTACGGTCCGTCGAAGGCACGCCAGAAGGCCTCGTCGGGGTCGGGGCCGTCGAGCGTCGGATCGGCCACGCCGGCGACGTGCTGGCGCTCCAGCCCGCGGGCGACGAAGTGCGTCTTGCCGATCAGCGCCGTCGCGTAGCCGGCCTCGGCAAGCAGCCGGCCCATGGTTGGGCCCTCCAGCGACGGCGCGGGTTCCATGCCGATCTGGTACGCCCCGTGTCGCGTGGGATACTGCCCGGTGATCATCGACACCCGAGCCGGGGTGCACACCGGGCTGGGGCAGTAGGCGCGGTCCCAGCAGACGCCCTCGGCGGCGAGGCGGTCGAGGTTCGGCGTGCGATAGCCCGCCCGGCCGTACAGCGAGAGGCTGTCCCACCGCTGCTGGTCGGTGGTGATGAACAGGATGTTCGGCCGTCGTGTTCCGGGTGCTCGCCTCGCCATCGACACGTCTCCTTTTCGGGCATCCTACCGCGGCGTTCGGCCCGCGACCAGACGGGACCGGGTAGTGCGGCCTGGTGGGGCACCCGTGGCGAACGCGTCGGGAGCCGTCCTTGATTCGTGCGGGGCGGGGGGCTAGAGTCCGCCGGTGTCTTGTCATCCCGTGTTCCCGTCGAAGAGAGAGGTTCCATGGAGCGTACGTTGATTGTCCTGAAGCCCGACGCGGTGCAGCGCGGGCTCGTCGGTGCGGTGGTCGGGCGGTTCGAGCGCAAGGGGCTGAAGATCGCGGCGATGAAGATGCTCGCGGTCTCCGAGGACCTCGCCCGGCGGATGTACTCCGTCCACGAGGGCAGGGACTTCTACGAGCCGCTGGTGGCGTTCATCACCGCCTCGCCGGTGGTCGCGATGGTCATCGAGGGCAACGAGGCCATCGACGTCTGCCGCAAGCTGATGGGCCCGACCTTCGGCCCCGACGCGCCCGGCGGGACCATCCGCGGGGACTTCGGCATGTCGCGGCGGTACAACCTCATCCACGGCTCGGACAGCCCCGAGTCGGCCGGGCGCGAGATCCCGCTGTTCTTCGACGACGCCGAAATCATCGACTACGATCTCGCCCGGGATACCTGGACCTACGCCCGCTCCGGAGAGAAGATCATCTGAGCCGCCGGCGGTCGCGTTGGGGACCCTCGCCCGGCTTGCCGGACCGGCCAACCGCTGAAGGAGAAGGCCATGAGAATCAAGGTTGCCGATGACGTCCCGGCCGAGGCGGTCGAGATGGACGGGGCCGAGGGCGTGAGCATCCGCCTGCTCATCCACGAGGCCGAAGGCGCGCCGACCTTTCACATGCGGCAGTTTGACGTCGCGCCCGGCGGGCACACGCCGAGGCACGCCCACGCGTGGGAGCACGAGGTGTACGTCCTGGCGGGGACCGGCGAGGCCGTCACGCCCGAGGGGGCAAAGCCCATCGCGGCCGGGCAGTGCATCTACGTCGCCCCCGGGGACGATCACCAGTTCCGCAACACCGGCGACGGCAAGCTGAAGTTCCTCTGCCTGGTGCCGAAGACCTGATCGGCCGGGACGACGCGATGGACCCCGCCGCACGCATCGAGCAGCTTCGCGAGGAGATCCGCCGCCACGACCGGCTGTACTACGTCGAGGCCGCGCCGGAGCTCTCCGACCGCGAGTACGACCGCCTGCTGGCCGAGTTGAAGGACATCGAGGCCGCCAACCCGCTGCTGGTCACGCCGGACTCACCCACCCAGCGCGTCGGGGGCGAGCCGGCCGAGGGGTTCGAGACGGTCGAGCACGACCCGCCGATGCTCAGCATCGACAACACGTACTCGCCGGAGGAGCTGCGCCAGTTCGACCAGCGCGTCCGTCGCGCGCTCGGCGACGAGGCCGACAGCCTCCGATACCTCGCCGACCCGAAGATCGACGGCGTGGCCGTGTCGCTGCGGTACGACAACGGGCGGCTGGTCCGCGCGGCGACGCGTGGCGACGGCCGACGCGGCGACGACATCACCGCCAACGCCCGCACCATCCGCTCGGTGCCCCTGCGGCTGACCGGCGAGGACGTGCCCGACCGCGTGGAGGTCCGCGGCGAGGTCTACTGGCCACGGAAGGCGTTCAACGCCTACAACGCCCGCCGCGTCGAGGACGGGGCCGAGCCGTTCGCCAATCCCCGCAACGGCGCGGCCGGGACGCTCAAGCAGCTCGACCCGCGTCTGGTCGCCGAGCGCGGGCTTGCATTTCTCGCCCACGGCCTCGGCGGGCGGATTCCGGGCGGCCCGGCCTCGGCGGCCGAGACGATGCGGCGGCTGGCGGTATGGGGCATTCCCGTCAACCCGCACGGGCGCCTGTGCAGTACGATCGACGATGCCCTGGCCGCCATCGACGAGTGGCTCGCCCGGCGTGGCGAGGCGGAGTACGAGACCGACGGCATGGTGGTGAAGCTGGACGACCTCGCCCAGCGCGAGCGGCTGGGGGCGGCGTCGAAGTACCCGCGGTGGTGCATCGCCTACAAGTACGAGGCCGAGCAGGCGGAGACGGTGCTGCGGTCGGTGGACTTCCAGGTCGGGCGGCTGGGGACGATCACGCCGGTGGCCCACTTCGACCCGGTGCGGCTGGCAGGGACGACCGTCTCCAACGCCTCGCTGCACAATTTCGACCAGGTCGAGCGGCTGGGCGTGCGGGTGGGGGACACCGTCGTCGTCGAGAAGGCCGGCGAGATCATCCCGCAGGTCGTCGCCGTCCGCCACGATCGACGCGGCCCCGACACCCGCCCGGTCGGGCCGCCGAATGCATGCCCGTCCTGCGGGCAGGCCACGCGGCGCGATCCCGGCGGCGTCTACCTCCGCTGCGTCAACCCCGAGTGCCCCGCCCGCCTGCGCGAAAGCCTCCGCTTCTTCGGCGGGCGGAACCAGATGGACATCGAGCACCTCGGCCCGGCCGTCATCGACCAGCTCGTGGACCGCCGGCTCGTCACGCACTTCGCGGACCTCTACGCCCTGACGCCCGAGCAGCTCGCCGAGCTGGACCGCATGGGCGAGAAGTCGGCGGCGAACCTCGTTGAGGCGATCGAGAAGAGCAGGCATCGCGGGCTCCATCGTGTGCTGGCCGGGCTGGGCATCCGCCACGTCGGCGCGACCCTGGCCGAGGATCTCGCGGCCTCGTTCGCGTCCATCGACGAGCTGCTCGACGCCGAGCAGGCCGACATCCGCCGTGCGCTGACCAAGCCGAGCGTGGTGGCTCAGCGCCTGGCCGACTGGCTGGCCGGGCGGGACGACGCCGACGATTCTCCGACGACCGTCGAGTGGGTGCGATCGTCGCAGGCCAAGGGCCTGGACAAGCGCAAGGCCGAGCTGCTGGTCCAACGGTTCGGCGCCCGCCGCCAGCTTGCCGAGGCGAGCGTCGAGGAACTGACCCATGCCCTGAAGGAGCAGGACGACAGCGTCATCGCCGAGAGCGTCCACGCCTTCTTTCACAGCTCCGCGGGGGCCGAGGCAGTTCGCCGCCTCCGCGAGGCCGGGGTGGATATGAGCGCGGCGCGTCCGGAGCCGGGCCCCGCCGGGGGCGGCAGTGCCAGGCCGCTGGCAGGGCTGACGGTCGTGGTGACCGGCACGCTGGAGCACTTCACGCGCACGGGGGCGCTGGACGCGGTCAAGGCCGCCGGGGGCCGCCCGGCGTCCAGCGTGTCCGGCAAGACCGACTTCGTCGTTCTCGGCGTCAAGCCCGGCGAGACCAAGGTCCGCCAGGCCCGAACGCACAACGTCGAGACCATCGACGAGGCGGAATTCCTCCGCCGACTCGCAGGCGGGTCCGAGGGATGAACGGCGATGAAGGCGTCAGTATACAAGGCCTTGTCGGGTAACAGGTAATAGGGGTTTGGTGGCAGGCGGTCCCCATCAGCGGGGGCAATCCCGCGGACGATCGGCCGTACAGGCCGTACAGCCTGCGCAGCTTGTGCAGGCTTCGGAATTTACTTTTTGGCGAATTCCGGCTTCCGGGTCGGTGAACGGGCAACTTTGCCCCTTCGCGCCCCGGGCCGGCGCGGTAGAATAGACCTGTCGTATCGGACGGACCACAATGCGGATGACTGCCTCAGGAGGTAGTGACGTGACACCGCAAAGCCTTCGCCGCAAGCTGAAGATGATCCTCTACATCGTGCTGAGTTTCGCAGCGATGTGCTGAGCCGCCGTTTCGGTCGGCAGCGGACAGTGGCCGGGAAGTCGCGGCCAGCGGTCCCGCCGCCTCGCCTTCTTTTGCATCCCCTGGATCTCCGTTGCACCATCGCGGGTTCGGGTTCGCGCTGCCGGCCCCCTGGCGCCTCTTGCCGGCGGCGGGCCAGCGCCCGGCGCGGCGTCGGTCGGTCTACGTGTGATAGTCCGCGTTGATCGTGATGTACTCGCGGGAGAGGTCGCACGTCAGGGCGGTGAAGCTGCCCGTGCCCAGGCCGAGGTCGCACTCGACGCGGACGTCCGCGCCGGCGAGGTGGTGCTCCACGCGGGCGGTGTCGAACGATCGCCCGCGGCCCTTGGAGAAGACCGTCAGCCCGCCGATGCGGATCCGCAGCCGGTCGGCGTCGACCTTCGCGGCCGACTTGCCCAGGGCCATCGCGATGCGGCCCCAGTTGGGGTCGCCGCCGTGGACCGCCGTCTTGAACAGCGGCGAGTCGGCCACGCTCTTGGCCGCCAGCTTCGCCTCGGCCTCGCTGGCGGCGCCGGTTACGGCAACCTCGACGACCTTCGTGGCCCCCTCGCCGTCGCGGACGACGGCCCTGGCCAGGGCGTCGCAGACTTCCCACAACGCGCCCGCGAACTTGCGGCGGGCCGCCCCCGCGCGGACCGCCTTGCCCCCGGCCGCGCCCGACGCGAAGGCCGCCACCGTGTCCGACGTGGAGGTGTCGGAATCGATGGTCACGGCGTTGAAGGTCGGCTCGACGGCCGCGGTCAGGGCCTTGTGCAGCACGGTCGGCGAGACCGGCGCATCGGTGGTGATCAGCGAGATCATCGTCGCCATCGACGGGGCGATCATCCCCGCGCCCTTGGCGACGCCCGCCACCGTCACCGTCCGCCCGTCGATCCGCACCTGCACCACCGCCGACTTCTCCCGCGTGTCCGTCGTCATGATGCCCCGAAGGGCGGCGGCGTCGTGGCGTCGCGACAGCCGCCCGGCCGCGTCGGCGATGCCCTGGCGAATCTCCTTCATCGGCAGCCGGTGCCCGATGATGCCCGTCGAGGCGACCAGCACCTCGCCCGGCTCGCAGCCGAGGTGCTCTGCGGCGAGGATGGCCATCGCCTCGGCGTCCCGCCGCCCGGCCTTGCCCGTGCATACATTGCTGTTGCCGCTGTTGACCACAATCCCCCTGGCCTTGCCGCAGCCCTTCGGCAGCATCTCTCGCGTTCGCTTCACCGGTTCGCCGACGACCTGGTTTGTCGTGGTCATCACGGCGACCGACGCGGTCTCCTCGGCCGCGAGAATCGCCAGGTCCTCCTGGTCGGATGTCTTGATCCCGCAGTGCACTCCCGCGGCGACAAAGCCCTTGGGCAGCGTGATGTGGTTGTTAGTCGGCATTGCTCTCTCCGTGGGATCGGATTACCGGATTGCCGGAAGACCGGAAGACCGGAAGACGATCAGTACAGGCCCGCGGTCTCGTCGAAGCCGAACATGAGGTTCATGTTCTGGATCGCCTGGGAGGAGGCGCCCTTGAGGAGGTTGTCCAGGGCGCTGAACAGGAGGACGCGGCCCTTGGCGGCGCGGGCGGCGACGTCGCAGAAGTTGGTGTAGGCGGTGTACTTGGTGGCCGGGAGAACGTCGGTCCGGACGCGGACGAAGGGGGCGTCGTCGTAGGCGGCCCGGAGGCAGTCGGTCAGCTCCTCGCCGGTCACGTCGTCGCGCGTGGGGCGGGCGTAGATGCTGCACAGCATCCCGCGGTCCATGGGGCACAGGTGCGGCTGGAAGAGCAGCTCGACGTCGCGGGCGGTGATCTCGCCGAGCACCTGCTCCATCTCGGGCATGTGGCGGTGGGCGCCGACGCCGTAGGGCTCGAACGTCTCGTTGCGGTCGGGGAAGTGGAACTTCTGGGCGGCCTTTCGCCCGGCCCCGGAGACGCCGCTGATGGCGTTGACGACGATGCCTTCGGGTTCGACGAGTCCGGCGGCGATGACCGGCGCCAGCGGCAGGGCGGTGCAGGTGGGGTAGCAGCCGGGATTGGCGACCAGCCGCGCGGGGCGGATGTCCTCGGCGAAGTGCTCCGGCAGGCCGTAGGCGGCCTCGGCGAGATGCTCCGGATCGGTGTGCGGGCAGTACCACTGCTCGTAGACGGCCCGGTCATGCAATCGGTAGTCCGCGGACCAGTCGATGATTCGCAGGCCGGCGTCCAGCAGGCCGGGCACGTAGCTCATCGCAACCTTGTGGGGCACGCAGAGCAGGGCGCAGTCCGCGCCGGCCTCTGCGAGGCGGGCGGGCTCGTAGAGCTCCTGCTCCAGCGGGCAGAGCTTGGTCAGGTGGGGGTAGAAGGCCTCCATGGCTCCGAGTTCGTCGGCCGGGCCGAACACGCCGACCAACTCGGCGTGGGGGTGGCGGGCGAGGAGCTTGACGGCCTCGAAACCGGTGTAGCCGCTGCCGCCGATGAGGACGACGCGGATGGGGTCGTGCGCGGGGTTGGTCATGTGGGGTTCTCCCAAAGAAAAGGCCCCAGCGCCAGGGCGGCCGGGGCCTTGAAGGACGGTCTTGACGCGGTTATCGCTTGGAGAACTGGAACCGCCTGCGAGCGCCGGGCTGGCCGGGCTTCTTGCGTTCGGCCATGCGGGCGTCGCGGGTCAGCAGTCCATGGTCGCGGAGGGCGTGCTCGACCTCGGGGACGGCCTCGGAGAGGGCGCGGGCGAGCCCGAGGACGATGGCGCCGGCCTGTCCGGTGTAGCCCCCGCCGTCGACGTTGGCGTGGATGTCCCAGCTTTTCATCATGCGGGCGACCTGGAGCGGCTGGAGGATGGCCTCGCGGTCGCGCTCGTGGTTGAAGTAGGCGGTCGCCTCGCGCTTGTTGACGATGAACTTGCCATCGCCCGGACGGATGCGGACGCGGGCGACGGAGGTCTTCCGTCGGCCGGTGCCCCAGAAGTAGTGCTTGTCCGCCGGCGGCGTCGGGGCCGGGCGGCTGGGCTCCTCGCGCGGGGCCTCGGCGACGGCGGTCGCGGCGGGCTTGGCCTCCGCCTTCGCCTCGCCCTCGCCCTTGGCCGCGGGGGCCTTGTCGGCGTCGGCCTTGGCGGGGGCGTCGGCCTTGGGCTTTTCGTCGGCCTTCGCCTTGGCCTTGGGCTTTTCGTCGGCCTTCGCCTCGGGCTTGGGTGCGTCGGCGGGCTTGTCGGCCTTGGGGGCCTCGGCCGGCGCGTCCTGCTTGGGGGCCTCGTTGTCTGCTTGCTCTGCCATCAGCTTCGCTTTCCTACTGGAGTTCCAGCTTCTGAGGCTGCTGGGCCTGGTGGGGGTGGTCCGGGCCGGCGTAGACCTTCAGCTTCTTCGCCATCGCGCGGCCGAGCTTGCTCTTGGGCAGCATCCGCCGGACGGCCTCGCTGACCACGCGCTCGGGATGCTTGGCGAGCATCTCGGCAAGGGTGTCCACCTTCTGCCCGCCGGGGTAGCCGCTGAACCGCCTGTAGACCCGGTCGACGGTCTTGCTGTTGCCCGTCACGCGGACCTTGTCGGCGTTGACCACCACCACGAAATCGCCGGCGTCCACGTGCGGCGTGTAGTCCGGGCGATGCTTGCCCATCAGCCGCGTGGCGATCTGCGTGGCGGCCCGGCCGAGGACCTTGTCCGCCACGTCCACCACCACCCAGCCGTGGGTGATCTCGCCCTGCTTTGCCATGTAGGTCTTCATACCGCTGTCACCTGCTTTGCAGCCCTGTTCTGGTAGAGCCGTGCATTATGGCACATCCGTCGGCCGTGTCAACCGCTTATTGCACGACGCGGAGAAAAAGTGTCCGACACAAAATCGTGGCGGCAGTCAGGCGGCACGCTGGAGTTTCCAGTAG
>CAYLPJ010000050.1:0-50357 GCA_964385465.1 uncultured Planctomycetaceae bacterium
TCCGGCGGGGTGGACAGAAGTGGCACATGGGGGAGATGGCGGGGGTTGGGCTTACGGGCGGTGCTTGGGGGGGTGGACGGTGCGGTCGAGTCGGATGGCGTGGTCGAGGCGGCGGAGGTAGTCGGTTCGGGGTACCTCGAAGGCGCCGTACCGTTGGAGGTTGGGGGTGGTCCACTGGATATCGTAGAGGATCAGGCCGCGGGCGCGGAGGTGCCCGAGGCCGGCGACGAGGGCGACCTTTCCGGCGTCGGTGACGGTGTGGAACATGCTCTCACCGAAGAAGGCCCCGCCGAGCGCGACGCCGTAGAGCCCGCCGATCGGCTGGTCGGCGGCGGGGTCGTCGGCGGGCCAGACCTCGAAGCTGTGGGCGAGGCCGAGCTGGTGGAGTCGTCGGTAAGCGATGCGGATTTCGGGAGATATCCAGGTCCCTTCCGCCCTGTCGCGGGCGCAGGCGGCGACGACGGCGTCGAAGCAGCGGTTCACCGTCAGGGCGAATCGCCCCTGTCGGAGTGTCCGCCTGAGGCGGCGGGGCACATGGAGCGAGCCGTCCATCGGCAGCAGCCCGCGGGGGTCGGGGCTGAACCACATCAGCCGCCCCCCTTCGACCATCGGGAACACCCCCGAGCCGTAGGCGGCGACGAGGTTCTCCGGCGAGAGGGCGGCGAGGATGTCGGGGTCGGGCCTGCGGGTCATGGTCGGTCGGGGGCCGGGCAGTCGGCGAGGGCCTCGGCGGCGTGGTCGAAGGCGACGGCGACGACGCGGCGGTTGGTCAGGTCGGCGACGTAGACCCGCCCGCCGGCGCACTCGGCGGTGAGGGGCCAGCCGAAGGCGACGGGCGGGTCGGGCACGGGCGAGCGGGGCCCGCGGCTGTCCATGTTGCCGTACCCGCCGACGCGGCAGACGGTGTTGCCGGCGGCGTCGAAGACGACCAGGGAGAACCGCAGCGGGTCGGGCGCGAGGATCCGCCCGAAGGCGTCGACGTCGAACCGGGTGGTCTCGCAGTAGCAGCCGAGCTCGTCCTTGACGGGGTGGAGCCCGACGCGGCGGACCCACGCCGCCTTCTCCAGCCTCACCGGCCCGCGGGCCTTCCAGCCGAGGTTGGCGAGCCATTGCCCGCCGTCGTCGCGGGCGATCCGCCCGCCGCGGGGGGCGAACTTGACGATCGCCCCGCACTGCTTGTAGTCGAGGCTCGGGTGGTGCTCGGGGCCGTCGGGGGGCAGCTTCCCCGCCGCCCAGGGGGGGATGCGCCCGGTGGCCGCGGGGGCGATCTGGGCCCCGAGGTAGATGCTCCCGTCGGGCCCGACGGCGATGCCGCCGACCTTGGTGTCCTCGGTGGTTACGGCGTCGTCGTCGAGGAGGCGCCCGTCGCGGTCGAAGACGCCGACGGTCATGCGTGCGAGCCTGCGGTCGCCGCCGGCGTCGGTGGCGGCGTGGGGTACGTAGATGCGTCCGGCGCGGTCGACGAAGAGCCCGGCGCCGCGGGTGTGGGCGTGGGGCAGCCCGGAGAGGACGTTGGAGCCGGTCGCGGCGAACGGCAGCGGCCGCCCGTCGGGGCCGTAGCGGCGGAGGGTGCCCTTGCCCTGGATGGCGTAGAGGTTGCCGTCCTTGCCGGCGACCATCTCGCCGTAGAGCAGCTTCCAGATGTTCTCGGGCTTGCCCCCGGCGGTCCGCGGGGTGAAGGTTCCCGCGGGCCTGCCGGTCTCGGCGTGGTAGACCCGCGAGGCCGGCGAGAGGCCCGTGCCGAAGGCGGGGTGTCCGGCGAGGACGCGGTGGCCGACGACCGCGACGTCCCCGATGAACCCCAGCGGCGGCAGCCCGGACTCGACGAGCCGTTCGGCGATCGGGTCGCCGGCGGGCTCGAAGGCGTCCCCGCGGTCGATCAGCTTCAGCCGCCCGCGATGGAAGTAGCTCAGCCCGGCGACCCAGAGGCCCGGCGGGTCGGCGGCGGCGTCCAGGGCGAGCAACGCCCCGCCGCCCATGCCGCGGCGGTCGATGTCGTGGACGGCGACGGGTGCGGAGGCCGACCGCCCGGCGAACTTCAGCACGCGGCGGGCCTTCCAGTTGTGGGCGGCGACGTGGTAGTGCTGGTGATCGATGCCCTTGCCCCGCTCGTGGAGGCAGAGGACGTAGACCGCGCCGGTCCGGGGATGGACGCGGACCTGGTCGGGGTTGGCGGCGGGCAGGTCCCCGAGGTGCCTCCCGGCGGGGCTGAAGACGGCGACGCGGTCGTTGGCGTAGTCGGCGACGTAGACGTTGCCCGCGGCGTCCGCGGCGAGGCCCTGGGGATCGTTGAGCCGCTCGCCCGTGCCGGGCTTCCAGGGCGTGCCCGCGAAGGTCGCCGGGCGGCTCGAGCCGTCCATCGGGACGCTCCAGACGACGTGGCAGAGCCCGCGGCCGGCCTTGCCCGGCTCGAAGAGCCCGGCGACGTAGGCGGTCCGCCCGTCCGGCGAGAGGGCGACGTGCCCGAAGCCGTCCATCGTCGCCGGGGCGACGACGGGCCCGAGGCAGCCGGCGGGTACGCTGCCGTCGGTGCCGAGGATCAGCAGCCGCCGCCCGCCGCGGAGGTCGGCGTGCTTGATCGTCGTCCCCCGGGCCGAGCCGGTAAGGCAGACGAGCTGCCGCCCGTCCGGCGTGACGGCGGGGAATACGCGGTTGCCGAACACCGCCCCGGCCAGGACCGACCGCGGCAGCAGGTGGGCGACGACGGGCACCTCCCCGCCGTCGGGCAGCGCCAGGTGGTCCCAGCCGCGGCGGCGGCGGGCGGGCAGGTTGCCCGGCGGCGGGTGGACCTGGCGCCGGTAGGCCCCGGTGCGGTCGAAGGCGGCGATGAGCGTGGTCTGGCGGTGAGCGTAGAGGCTGCCGCCGAACACCACGTACAGCGTGCCCTCGGGCCCGCAGGCGATGCCGCGGTTGACCTGCACGTCCTGGCCCGACCAGCCGATGACGCGGTCCAGCCGCGGGGACGCCCCGAGGCGGACCCGGGCGCGGAAGGGCCCGCCGGCGGCGGGCTTGCCCGCGTCGTCCCGCCCGTCCCACGCGATCCGCTGGGCGAGCCGCCCGGGGGTCAGCGGCGGCTGGGCGAACTCCGCGGCGAGAACGCCGGCGGCGAGATGGCGGACGACATTGCCCGCGGCGTCGAGGACGGCGACCTCGGCGTCGGTCCGCGCCGAGGCGGCGAAGGCGATCTCGATCCTCCCGTCGCCCCGGCGGACGGCGGTCGGCGCCTCGGCGAACCGCACGGCGGGGGTCGCCTCCGCCGCCGGCGCACCCGGTGCCGCCGCGAACGCCGCCGCGACCGTTGCCGCGACCGTTGCCGCGACCGTTGCCGCGAGGGCCTGGGCGGCGCGTCCGAGCTGTCGTGCGCGCATGATCCGCTCCTTCCCGCTGGATGCCGCCCCTATCTCTACCGCGCGGCACCGCCCACCGGAAGCGCCCGACGCGGAAGCCGCCGGGTCGAGCAAGGCCCCCGGGCGACCCCGACCGCACCGGCCGGGGCGAGCCCCCCCGCCGCCAAGGGCCTCGCCACCCGGGGGGTGTCGGTGCGTTCAAGGGATACCATGCGATACCCAGCCGCCCGCGACGCGTCGATCGCCCTGTCTCTGTTGGTCTGTGCCGGCCTGGCCGGGGCGGCGCCGCCGTGCCCGGAGGACCTGGATTGGCTTGGCGAGCTCTGCGGGGGCCACGGGGCGGCGCTGTGCGAGACGCGGGGGCGGATCTACCTGACGGAGCTGGCCAACGGGCAGACCGAAAAGGTCGGCAACGGGGAACGTGGGGAGTTCTCGCCGGACGGGACGAAGGTGGCGTGGATCGACGGGCGACGGGCGCTGGGGCGTGCGCGGACCGGCGGGCGGGTGCACGTGATCGCCGAGGACGTCGACGTCGGCGGCGGCGTGCACTGGATCGCCGAGGACGAGGTCGTGCTGCGGCTTCGCCGGGGCGGCTGGCACCGCGTGAAGCTGGACGGCCGGACGCAGCCCGTGCCGGAGCTGGACCGCCTCGGCCGCGGCGGGCGGGAGTGCGACGTGAAGCTGTGCGAAGACGGCGTGTGGTCGTACGCCTGCGGGACGAGCTGGCGGACGAGCGACGGCAGGCGTGGCAAGACGGGTGGCAACTGCTCGCCGAGCCTCTCGCCGGACGGGCGGAGCGTCACGGGCCTGCGCCCGGGGCACAAGGAATGCAGGCTGACGCGGATCCGACCCGGCGGGCTGTCCGGGCGGCTTCGGTGGGTGTACGACTACCACGGCAGCAAGGGCTTCGACAACCATCGCTGGGCGTCGGCGGACAAGCGGTTCGTCGTCTGCGAGGACGAGAAGCACCACCGGCTGGTGGTGATGCGCGTGGGCACCACGAACGCGACGGCGATCGGCCCGAAGGGGCGCGGCGAGATGCGGGGGGACTTCACCTCCACGCCGCGCCGGGCGACGCCCTGGCCGGAGGCGCACGCCGCCGAGGGCACCGGCGACGGCGCCGACGCCCCGACCTGGCCCCCCGACGCCGACAAGCTCGCCTTCCTCTGGGACCACGCCGGGGGGACGAACGCGGTCTCGCCCCCCGGCCGGGCCGGCCGCCAGCCCTGCCGGCTCCTCCCCGACGGGCAGGCCCGCCTCGGGCGGTTCGGCGACCTGCGGCTGATCGGCGGGCGGTTCGCCGCCGAGCCGGAGACCGCCGCGGACGTCCTCGGCGCCGTCGCCGGCGCCCGCGCGCTGACCGTCGAGCTGCTGTACACGCCGCCGGAGGATGCATCCGGCGATGCGGATATCCTCACGCTCGCCGGGCGCGAGGGCCCGGTGTTTCGCCTTCGGCGCCGCGGCCGGGGCGTCGAGGCCGACGGCTCGGCGTGCGAGGGGGGCGCGGGCGTCGCGCGGTTGACGCCGGGCGAGCCGGCGCACCTGGCGGTGGTGATCGACGCCGACTCCCGCGGCCGGGGGGAGCTGACCGCCTTCGTCGACGGGCGGCGGTCGGTCGCGCGCAAGCGGATGCGCTGCTCGCTGGCCGGCGGGGGCGGCGGAGCGAAGCTCGTCCTCGGCGACGCCGACGCGGTCGCCGGGCGCGTCGAGGCGCTCGCGATCCGCGCCGCGGGGCTGTCGGCCGAGCGGGTGGCGGCCTCTGCGCGGGCGGCGCGGGCCCGCCTTGCCGGGCGGGCCGAGCCCCCGCGGCTGGTCGTCGACGCCGTCCTGCTGGACCGCCCCGAGCTGCCGGACCCGTCCAACTACCCGCAGACGCTGGCCGTCTGCCGCTACCGCGTGGCGAAGGTCCGCGAGGGCACGTGCAAGGCCGGGGAGATCCACGTCGCCCACCGGGCGATCCTCAACGGGCGGGTCGTCGCCGACCTGAAGGCCCGCACCCCCGGCCGGGGGTACCGCCTGGTGCTCCACCGCTTCGCCGCCCACCCGGAGCTGTCGACGCTGAAGATCGTCGCCGCCCCCGAGGACCTCGACGCCACCATCTACTGCGACGCGGACTGACCGCCCCTCGGCGGACTGACCGCCCCCGGCAGGCAGCAACGCCCCGTCCCCCCCGCCGCCGGCCGGGTCGGGCCGGCGGTGCGGACGCCACCGATTGGCAGGACGGACGGATGGTTGCATCATGGATGTATCCGACCAGGAGAGCCTCATGGCGGTCAACGTGAACGTGTCGTTCCAGGAGTCGCTGCTCCGCGAGCTCGATGAAGCGGCGAAGGCGGAGTCCCGCTCGCGCAGTGAGCTGATCCGCGAGGCGGCGCGCGTGTACCTTGCTCGCCGCCCATCGACGCGGGCGGTAGGCGGCGCGGGTCGTCTTCGGGGGGCGGCTTCGCGAAGTGGTCACGGCCCTCATCGCCCATCGCCTTCTCGGCTTCACGTCACCCGCCCTGGAAGCCGAATTCCTCGCCGTGCTCGCCCGCCCGAAGTTCGGGCTGTCCGGTCAACAGGTCGAGGTCGTCGCCCAAGCGCTTCGCGATCCGATGTGCATAGTCCTGCCCAGCGAGGATATCCAGGTCATTGGGGATGATCGCGCAGACAAGGCTGTTCTCCCATGCGCCCTGGCGGCTTCGGCTGACTGCATCGTGTCGGCAGATCGCCACCTGCTGGCGCTCGGGACCTCTCGCGACATTGTGGTCCTCACCCCAGCCGACATTCTCGCTCGCCTCAGCGGTGAGGCCCGAGTTCGCACGCGTGCCGCGTTCTCCTGCCCCGGGCGACGGTCGGGCGCTCGGCGCCGGCGGCGGCACCGACCATCCACCGAGATTACTCGTCGGCCGGGGGCGAATGCTCCGCATGGGGGAAGCAAAGGGATGATGTTGGCGTAGGGAGTTCGCCGACATAGTATTCAAGCGTGGTCTTTCCGTGATTCGGGCGACGGTGCGGCGGGGTGTTGGCCGCGCGGGAGCCGGGTGCAAGAGAGGACGTCGGCCGGACGAGGCGGCAGCATTCGCCGCGCGGTCGGGGCACCCGCCCTTTTCCCGATCGGCACCGCTTCGCCCGGTGCTGACCGGGTGCGTGTATCCGCTCGTTCGCGCGGTTGCCGGCCCCCTTCGTTTTCGGGCCGAGGCCGTGGCCTGCCTTGCGGCCGCCCTTCCGCAGACAAGGCGGGGAGGGGCTGCGTCGGCTGTGCCCGTCCGTGCCAGGTAGATCGGCCCGTACGGATATTTACAATATTTCCCGGGTTATTTCCGAGGGGTCCGGGCGGCGAAAAAACAAGGTCCGGGCACGAAAGAACCGGGTGGCAGCGGAAATGCAGTACCGCCCTGAATTCGTGTCCGGACCGTATTTTATGCGCCTCGGCCGGCCGGGCCCGCCGGCGGGCCCCGCCCGGTGCGGCCGCGGGATTCCCTGCCGAGGCAAGCCGATTCGCCGGAGGGGCATCCGAAAAAGGCTCAAGCTCCGTTGGGGAATTCTCCGAAAGTACCGACAAAGAGCGTACCTTCAAGAGAGGTCGGCTCGCAATGCTTTTGCCGGTATTCTGATCCTGATCCGCTGCACCCGGTCGACGGGAGCCTCACCGGCTTTCGTCGGGGTGAGTCGCATGGGCGTCACGAGCCCCCCCTGCTCGGGCCGCCCATCTTTTTTGCGCCGGCGGGGCCGACGCGCCGCCGAGCCCCCCGACGCGGGGAGGGACCGGACATGGCGGGGCGATGGATACATCCGCTGCACCCGGCCCGCCATGCCCGGCCCCGGCCGCTCCCTCAACTGTCGCCTCCTTGGCGGGCCTCCCGCCTCATCAGGGCGCAATCCGAAGCTCCTTGCCGTCGGCGCCCAGCAAGTTCACTGCGGCCGAGCCCTCCCGGTCCACGTCCAGCCCGGCCCGCAGCCGCCCGCGGGGGTCGGCGACGGTCATCCCGGCCGAGCCGTCGGCGAGCACGGCCAGGGCGGTCCGCATGATGCCGGAGGCGTCGAAGAGGTTCAGGCACGGCGAGCCGCCCTCGACGACGCCGAAGCCGCCGCGGACCTGCCCGGCATCGTCGGAGAACAACAGCGCGGGCGAGCCGTTCTCGGCGATGCCCAGCACGGTGCGTTCGAGGTTCTCCCCGTCGAGCATCGACAGATAGGGCGAGCCGTCCGGCAGGGCCTGGAGGACCATGCGGAACCGCCCGGCGGCGTCGGCGAACACCACGCAGGGCGAGCCGTCGGGCAGCAGCTCCAGCGTCAGCCTGGCGTGGCCGTCGCGGTCGTGGAGGCTGACGGCCGGCGTCCCGTCGGCGCGGGCGGCGAGGGTAGCGACGGGGTTGCCCGCCGCACTGACCAGCTCCAGCCGCCGGGTCCGGGTCACGTCTTGTGTGGGCGTCTCGGTCTGCGTCTGCATGGTCGCTCCTCTTTGCCCGGCGCGCGGACCGGGCCGCGAGCGGTCTCTTGGCGGCGCGGACGCCGAGCGGGCTGCCCCGCGAGGGCTCGCCGGCCCGGCCGAATACAGGCCGGGGGCCGTACGGGTCCCGCGGGTACGCGACAAACGAATCGCGCTGCCGCGCCGTCGCATCGCTTGGGAGGTCCGGAAGGCGTGCCCCTGACCGCGAGGGCGTCCAGGGTTTCCGCTGCACCCTTTCCAAGGCCCCAAGTTCTACACTGGCATCGGCCCGGCCTTCGCGAAAGCTTTAAGAAAAGCGGCCCCGGCAGACGCCCGCCGCGGCGTTCCATCCGACCCCCCTCTCCGGTCCCCCCTTCGCCAGGGATCCGGCGGGCTGCGTCTTGCGGTTTCCGGCCCTGCGGCCCTGCCGTCTTCCGGTATTCCGGTCCCCCGGGTCTCCTCTCCGTCTCCGGAACGTGCATGGGCTGGCGCGGTTGCGTATAGTGGGGGTTCGGGCAATTCATCACGCGTGGAGGTTGCGCTATGCGACGTGCGAAAGTGTTGATCGGGATCGTTACCGCCGCGTTGCTGTGCGGCACCGCGGCCGGGGGCGCAGAGGCCTCGGCCGAGGCGACCAGGCTCCTGGAGCGGGCCGGGGTCGACGGCGGGCTGGTGGTCCATCTCGGCTGCGGGGACGGCAAGCTGACCGCGGCGCTGCGGGCGAACGACCGGTACCTCGTCCACGGCCTGGCCGGGTCGGCAGAGGAGGTCTCGGCGGCCCGCGAGCACGTCCGCTCGGCCGGGCTGTACGGGGCGGTGACCGTGGACCGGCTGACCGGCAGCGCCCTGCCGTACCGGGACAACCTGGTGACGCTGCTGATCTCGTCGGCGGAGCCGTCGGTGGGCAAGGCGGAGGTCCTCCGCGTGCTGGCGCCCGGCGGGGTCTGGCTGGCCGGGGCGGGCGAGCAGTGGCGGCGGACGGTCAAGCCCCGCCCGGAGGACATCGACGAGTGGACGCACTTCCTCCACGGCCCGGACAACAACGCGGTGGCGATGGACGAGCGTGTCGGCCCGCCGCGTCACCTCCAGTGGAAGGCCGGGCCCATGTGGTGCCGCAGCCACGAGTTCGCCAGCAGCATCGCCGCGATGGTCACCGCCAACGGGCGGCTGATCTCGGTGATCGACGAGGGCATCATCGGCCAGCCGCGGGGCGTTCCCGCGCTGTGGCACCTGGTCTGCCGGGACGCCTTCAACGGCGTGCTCCTGTGGAAGCGCAAGCTGCCGGGCAACATTGCCACGCGCGGCCTGGCCGTCGCGGGCGACCGGCTGCTGCTGGCGCCCGGTCGGCGGAAGCAGCCCCTGGAGGTCCTCGACGCCGCCACCGGCGAGCCGATCGGCACGTGCGAGGGCACCGAGGGCGCCCGGGAGGTGGTCGTGCTGGAGGGCACGGCGGTGGTGAGCTGCCAGCGTGCGAAGGAGAACGTCGTCGCCGCCGCGGACATCGCCACGCGGAAGCTCCGCTGGAGCCACGAGGCCCCGACGGTCTCCGGGGACACGCTGGCGGCCGCCGAGGGGCGGGTGTTCTACTTCGACGGCTCGGGCGTCGTCTGCCGGGCGCTGGACAGCGGCTCGCAGCTCTGGCGTCAGCAGAGCAAGGGCAAGGCCCGGCGGCGCGGCGGGATGCTGATGGTCTACCGCGGCTCGGTGATCCACACCAGCGGGGGAATGCAGGCCTACTCGGCGGCGACGGGGGAGAAGCTGTGGGACGGCCCCGGCGCCGGCGGGCGGTCGCCGAGCATGTTCGGCTGCCGCGGGCTCGTCTGGCGGGCACTGGCCGGCGGGCACGGTCGGAGCTTCCTGTGGACGCCCGACCCGACGGTCCGCCAGGGGCGCGACCCGGCCACCGGCGAGGTCAAGCGCGAGGTCAAGGTGCCCTGCCTGGTCACCCCGGGCCACCACTGGCGGTGCTACCCGCCGAAGGCGACCGACCGCTTCCTGCTGCTGCACAAGCGGGGCGTGGAGTTCCTGGACCTCGACGGCAACGATCACATGCGGCACAACTGGCTGCGGGCGCCCTGCCGCCACGGCGTGATGCCCGGCAACGGGCTGCTGTACATGCCCCCCAGCCAGTGCTTCTGCTACCCCGGCGTGAAGCTGTCAGGGTTCTTCGCGCTCTCGTCGACGGTCGAGGGGCCCGATGACGCCGCCGCCGGACCCCGGCGGACGCGCGGCCCGGCCTGGCCGGCGCCCGAAGGCGTCACCAAGGCCGCCAGGGCCGACGCCGAAGCCTCCGCCGACTGGCCCATGTACCGCCACGACGCCCGCCGCTCCGGGCGGGCCGGCTGCGACGCCCCGACCATGCCGGCCAGGAAATGGGCCGTCGATCTCGGCGGGGCCGTCACCGCCCCGGTCGCCGCCGACGGGCGGGTGATCGTCGCCGAGGAGGATGCCGGGATCGTGCACTGCTTCGCCGCCGCGGACGGCAAGCGCCTGTGGAGCCACGTCGCCGGCGGGCGGGTGGACTCGGCCCCGACGATCGTCGGCCCGGCGGTGCTCTTCGGCGCCGCCGACGGGACGGTCACCTGCCTCCGCGCCGACGACGGGCGGGAGGTCTGGCGGTTCCGCGCCGCGCCCTCGCCGAGGAAGATCGTGGCGTTCGGGCGGCTCGAATCGCCCTGGCCGGTGCATGGCACGGTCATGATCCATCGCGGGCTGGCGTACGTCACCGCCGGGCGGTCCAGCTACCTCGACGGCGGGATCTACGTCTGGGCGCTGGACCCCGCTACCGGCGAGGTCCGCCACCGCCACCAGGTCTGGTCGGGGCGCCCGGACGTGAACAAGGACGCCGGGCGCCCCTTCGACATGGAGGGCACGCGGACGGACATCCTCGTCAGCGACGGCGAGGACCTGTACATGCTGCACGCCCGCTTCAGCCCGGAGCTGAGCCCCAAGCCGACGCCGCGAATCACCAAGCTCGGCGACCGGGAGGTCGGGCTGCACCTGATGGCCACCGACGGGTTCCTGGACAAGACGTGGTTCAACCGGACGTACTGGACGTACAGCCGCCGCTGGCCGGGATACTACTTCTCGTACAAGGGCCCCAAGACCGGGCAGATCCTGGTCTTCGACGACGAGGCGACCTACGGGCTGCACGTCTTCGAGCAGCGCCACGGTCACAGCCCCGAGTTCCGCGTCGGCGAGGCGGGCTACCAGCTCTTCGCCGACCGCAACAGCAACGAGCCCGTCCTGCCGCCCACCGAGGCCGGCCGCGAGAAGGGCCTGGGCTACTACCGCCGCACGCACCCCAAGTGGGCGACGCGGATCCCCGTCCGCGTCACCGCGATGGTGCTCGCCGGCGAGAAGCTCATCGTCGCCGGCCCGCCCGATGAAGTCCCCGCCGACGATCCCATGGCGTCCTTCGAGGGGCGACTGGGCGGGCGGCTGTGGGTCGTCCGAAAGGCCGACGGCGAAAAACTCGCCGACGTCGCCCTCGACGCCATGCCCGTCTTCGACGGCATGATCGCCGCCGGAGGGAAGCTCTTCCTGTCCACTCACGACGGCCGCGTCGTCTGCATGGGCGACGCACAGGCCGACACCGCGGAGGTGAAATGATGACCGCCCGCCGCACGAACCGACCCCGCCGCACCGCACGGAAGATCACCCGCCGGGAGGCGCTGACGTCCGCCGCCGCCGCGGGGGGGCTGCTGATCGTCGGCCCCCGCGCCGTCGGCGCCAAGGGCAAGGCCCCGAGCGACCGGCTGGCCATCGCCGGCGTGGGGCTCGGCGTCCAGGGCTGCGAGACGCTGCGGAACTGCGGGCAGGACGTCGTGGCCGTCTGCGACGTCGACGCCGCCTGCCTCGCCGAGGGGCAACGCCGCTTCCCCGACGCCAGGGCCTTCACCGACTTCCGCCGCATGCTCGACAAGGCCGGGAAATCCATCGACGCCGTGGTCGTCTCCACGCCGGATCACACGCACGGGGTGGTCGCGGCCGCGGCTCTGCGGGCGGGCAAGCACGTCTACTGCCAGGCCCCGCTGGCCCACGACGTGTGGGAGGCCCGCGAGCTGGCCCGCCTGGCCGACGAGGCCGGCGCGGTCACGCAGATGGGCAACGAGACGCACTCCGGCCTGGACATCCGCCGAAGCTGCGAGCACGTATGGGCCGGCGACCTCGGAGAGGTCACCGAGGCCCGCTGCTGGAGCGACTACCCCGTCTGGCCGCAGGGCATGGCCCGCCCGGGCAAGGGCAAGCCGGCCCCCGAGGGCCTCAACTGGGACCTGTGGCTGGGCCCGGCGGCCGAGCGGGCGTTCCATGATGCCTACCACCCCTACGACTGGCGCGGCTGGGTGGACTTCGGCACCGGGGCGCTGGGGGCGGTGGGCTGCGACACGCTGAACACGCCGTTCTGGGCGCTGAAGCTGGGCGAGGCCGACCGCGTGACCGTCGAGGCCGAGACGACCGGCTGCAACGGCGCCTCCTGGCCGAAGGCGTCGACGGTGCGGTGGCGGTACCCCGCCCGCGAGGCCATGCCGCCGGTGACGGTCGTCTGGTACGACGGCGGGCGCAGGCCGTCCCGCCCCGAGCAGTTCCCCGACACGCGGGAGCACGTCGGCAGCAGCGGCGTGTTCCTGATCGGCAGCAAGGGGATGCTGGCGACCGGGCCGATGCGCGGCGGGACCCGCGACGGCCAGGCCGGGCCGCGGATGATCCCCGAGTGGTCCGGCGGCGGGCGGCCCAAGAGGGTCCTCCCGCGGGTCAAGAGCGACCGGAAGATGTGGGTCCAGGGCTCGCGCCACGAGAACGAGTGGGTCGCCGCCTGCAAGGCGGGCAAGCAGCCCTGCTCGGCCTTCGCCGCCGCGTCCGGGCTGACGGAGATGGCCCTGCTGGGCAACGTCGCCATCCTCGCCGGCGAGCCGATCGAGTTCGACCGCAAGGCGATGAAGATCACCAACCGCCCGGCCGCCAACCGCCACCTCCGCCGCGAATACCGCACGGGCTGGAAGCTGTAGGCGCCCCGGAGATCGGTGGACAACCGACAACGCCCCGACAGGCTGGGGCCATGGGGCCGACCCGGCGATCCGCTCCGCTGACCATCGGGCTTGCCCGATGTCGGCACTGTGTGCGGCCCTGGCCGACGAATTGACGCCGAGCGCCGCCGAGAGGCCGAGCGTGAGAGAGGCCACCAGTCTTCCGCTGTCGCGGCCTTCCGGCCCTGGGGCGATCCGGCCTTCCCCTAGTCCACCGAGCCTTCCTCGATGTCGATGTCTTCGCGGCGGTCGATGCGGTCGACCTGGCCGTCCTTGATCCACAGGATGCGGTCGGAGTTGGCCAGCATCTTGTGGTCGTGGGTGGCCGTGACGATCGTCACGCCGTGGTCGACCGACAGTTTCTTGAGCAGCGCGATGATGTCGGCGCCGGTCTGGAAGTCCAGGTTGGCGGTCGGCTCGTCGGCGAGGATGATCAGGGGGTCGTTGACCAGCGCCCTGGCGATGGCCACGCGCTGGCGCTGCCCGCCGGAGAGCTCGTCGGGGCGGTGGGTCAGTCTGTCGCCGAGGCCGACCTCGGTCAGGCGCTCGGCCGCGACGGCCTCGGCGTCCTCGGTGGAGGCCCCGGCGAACATTCTCGGCAGGGCGACGTTTCGCAGTGCGGTCAGCGAGTCGATGAGGTTGTAGGCCTGGAAGATGTAGCCGATGTACTGGCAGCGGACGTAGGCGAGCTGGCGGCTGGACAGGCGGGTGAGGTCGAGGGGCCCGATTCGTACGCCGCCGTCGGAGGGGTTGTCCAGCGCCCCGATCATGTTGAACAGCGTGGTCTTCCCCGACCCGCTGGGCCCCATGATCGAGAGGTACTCGCCGGCGAAGATGTCGAGTGCGACGTCCTTGATGGCGTAGACCGTCTCTCCCTTGAGGCGGTAGATCTTGCTGACGTCGCGGACGGTGATCAGCGACTCGCCGCGTTCGATCGTGCCGGTCATCTCGTTGGTCGTGGTGGTCATGGTGCCCTAGAAAGGTAGCTGGAAGACGCTCTTGACCAGGAAGGTCAGGCCGACGCCAAGCGTGCCGACCAGTCCCATGCCGCAACTGAACCCGGCGGCGACGACGGGGATGTACTGGCGCCACTTCAGCCCCATGCGCCGCTGGAAGTAGTAGCGTCCGATCAGGGCCCCGATGAACTGGAGCAGCACGGCGTGGGGCTGGGTCTGGCCCAGCCCGCGGACGACGCCGTAGACCAGGAACGTCGGCGCGCCGATGACCGCCATGGCGGTGAACGCCAGGGTCCCCAGCCCGAAGCCGATGCCCAGGAAGGCCGGGTTGAACGCCTGCTCGAACTCCGAGAAGCCGCCGAGCGTCGAGGAGTAGACGATGGACTGGTTCTCGGCGTAGAGGTCCCACATCTGCTGGGCGAAGAGGAACTGCGGGCCGGGGATCGAGCCCAGCCGCCAGATGACGTGGGCGAACAGCAGCCCGCAGCCGATGACCAGCGGGGTCAGGAGGATCTCGGCCTTCCACAGCGAGCCGAACTTCGTGCCGGTCAACTCCGCCTGGCGGTAGAAGACCGTCCGCGCCCCGTAGTTGTGCAGCGGGATGGGCAGGAACCACACGGCCACGCCGCGATAGCCGGAGAGGATGAAGCTGGCCTCGCGGACGAAGGGGATGGTGACGACCTGCCCGGCGATCCCCTCGAGCCTGGCGGTGGCGTAGCTGATCAGCGGCGTGTAGAGGAAGCCGTAGAAGAGCATGACGATCAGCACGCCGCGATGGACGAAGCCGTCGACGGCGTAGAGCAGCAGGCAGGAGATGCCGATGTACAGGCTCGTGGTGCACAGGTAGGTGACGATGACGAACTTCCCGCGGATGTCCCCGCGCCCCGGGGGGGTGGCGTAGGGGTCCTCGCCCTCGCCGGTCGCCTCGCGCCGCCGCTTCATCTGGGCGAAGTTGCGGATGCCCTTGACCAGCGAGAAGATGCCCACCGACGCGATCGACAGCGACACGCCGATGGTGAAGCTGAAGTAGAAGTCGATGTTGTTCTTGAACAGCGTGCGGATGTAGTTGTCGTTGGCCTTCCACGAGTGCAGGAAGCCGAACTTGTAGAGGATCGGGTTGGCCACGAAGGTGATCACCAGCCCCAGGAAGCTGCCGAGCATGGCGAAGAACGGCAGCATCATGCCGATGACCAGCATCCCGAGGTTCCAGGACAGCGCCACCGCGACGGCGGGCAGGATGTCGGCGGTCAGGCCGGTGAGGTCCACGAAGGGGATGGGGAAGATGACGATGGGCGCATCGAGCAGCGCGCCGCTGACGATGGGCACGCCGAGGTAGAGGAACCCGAAGATCAACCCCGCGAAGCCTCCGATGGAGAAGACCCTCCACCGCCAGTTGCGGCTCTCGGGCGAGTCGTCGGCGATGTCCTTCGTCGACGACTCCTCCTCCTGCTCCTCGCTGAGCGCCATGATCCCCTGGGCGCCCAGGGGGGCCATCGGGAACGGGAGCTTCTCGATGTCGCTGGTCAGCCGGAACAGCCCGTAGCCCAGCACCATGTTGTCGATGCGGCTGAGAACGGTCGTGATGATGATCAGCCCCACCGCCGGCAGCCACTCCCACATGAAGATCGACCGCTGGTCCAGCACCGACGGGTCCGACGGCGCGACCCAGACGGGGATGTGCTCGGCGATCCCGCCGGCCTGGGCGGCGGAGGACTGGATGTAGAACTGGTTCCACAGCAGCCGCAGCCCGCCCTGGAAGAGCCCGGTGGCCACCGCCGCGGGGGCCATGATCGCGCCGGTCAGGTAGAACAGCGTGAAGATCTCCGCCCGGCGGAGGTTCTTGTGGGCGCGGCGGGCGACCTCGATGAAGAGAATGACGGTGACCCACTGGGCCGCGGGCCCGATGCGGCTGCCGGCGGTCAGGGCCATGTAGATCGCCCCGGGAACCATGACCAGGGCGACGAACAGCGCCCCGAAGAACGCCGGCCAGGTGAAGCCCTCCTCGAAGGTCGAGGGCGGCTGCATGAGGTTGCGGAACTGCTCGAGCTCCGCGTCGGCGCGTTGTCGTCTGCCCAGCTTGAGTCTCACGCGTCGGGCTCCTCGTCGTCGGGCCGCTTCGGCGGCGCGGTCGTCTCGGGATGGGGGCGCGGCTCATCGCCGGCCGGGGGGGCCGCCGCCGGGGGCGCCGCCGCCTCGGCGGCCTGGCCGGCCCCGATCTCGCGAAGGGTCTGCATCCGGTAGGCCTCGACGGCCTCCTGGCTGAGCGTCCGCCAGAGGAGGAACTGGTTCCTGAGGCTTCGGATGAACACGCGGTTCTGCCTGGCCCAGTCGCTTCGCGTGCCGCTGCGGCGCCGGACGTGGATGGCGACCTCGTCGACGCCCTCGATCTCGCTGGGCTGGGCGGTCAGCTCGAAGTGCTGGGTGACGCCCAGGTCGAACGGCGCCAGCGCCAGGTCCGCCCAGAGCACCAGGTGCCCGCTGGCGGCGTCGCGCCGGATGCCCACGTCGGTCGAGGCGAACTGCCCGAGCCCCGCGTCGTCGTGGGCGCGGAAGTGCTCGGCCAGGTAGGCCACCACGCCGGTGATGTCGTAGGCCGAGACGGTGAACGGGAAGACCATGTCCAACTCGTCGCCCTTGGGCCTGGGCATCCGCCAGGACCGTGCCAGCCCCGGGTTCGCGCTGCGGGATGCCCGCATGGCCGGGTAGATCGCCGAGATCAGCACGGTGGCCATCACCACGAAAATGGCGAACAGCGAGTTGGTGGACGAGAAGTTCAACGAGGGCGCGGTGATCCACCCCGCCCGCGCCATGCCGCCGGCGACGACGGCGACCACCTGGGCGAGCAACTGCCCGCCCATGCCGCCGACGACGGCGTAGACGCTGGCCTCGGCGAAGAACAGCAGCCCCACGTGCCCCGGCGAGAGGCCCAGGGCGCTGAAGGTGTAGATCTCCTTCTCCCGGTCGGTGATGCTGCCCAGCATCGTGCCGAAAACGATCAGCCCCCCCAGCACCAGCGGCACGAACAGGGCGTGCCCGGCGCGGACGTCCAGGAGGCTCGTGAACACCAGCCGCTCGGTCCCCTCCGGGCCCCGCATCCAGACCGGCGTGGGAATCACCGCCGCCAGCTCGTGGCCGATGGTCACGCTGTCGGCATCGGGGCCGACGTACAGGCGGACGATGTGCAGTTGCCCGAACATCGCCCGGACCATCCCCGCCGGGGCGACGGCGATCTCGCTGGGCGAGAGCCTCGCGTACGTGCGGTGCACGTCCGCCTGCTCCTCCTCGTCCAGCTTCTGCATCTCCTTGCGCGTCTCCTCGACCGACGGGTCGCGGAAGTCCACCGGCAGGGCCCGCTCGTTGTCGATGTGCCGCAGGCGCTGAATCTCGTTGGCGTTGATCACGCCGGCGAAGACGGCCGGGTGACCGTTGACCAGCACCTCCTGCCCGGGCTCGATGTCGAGCTGGTCGCGGATGACCGGCGGGAGATAGACCCCGCGGTCGCGGAGGGGCCCGCCCTCGCCGTCGCCTCGCTGCGGCTCGAGCGTGGCCGCCAGCTCGGGCCAGAACTCCAGCTCGCGCGGCTCGACGCCCATGATCGCCTTGACGTGGGCCATCTCCCCGCTGGCGGGGTCGGTCACGCTGAACGGCGGCTCCTGGACGTCCTGGGTCCGCCACCAGTGGGCGGCGATGGCGGCATCGTCGCCGAGGCGCCCGCGAACGTGCTCCAGGACCTCCACCGGCAGGGGCGAGTAGTCCAGCTTGCGGATCAGCACGTCGGCGTCGCGGGCCGAGCCCGTCGTGCCCAGGTACATGCTCCGCACGCCCGGCTGGCTGCCCACCGAGGCGAAGCAGAGGATCGTGAAGCTCAGCAGCAGCACGGTCAGCGCCGTCAGGGCCGTGCGCAGCGGGCGGCGGCGCATCGTGGACATGCCGAGGTTCGCCGCCGCGATCAGCGTGCCCATTCGCGACCGCACGACGGCGTGGGCGGCGGTGGACTGCCCCTGGAGCTCGCGGAGCTCGACGTTGAACTTCCGCAGGAGGATGAAGATGACCGTCGAGCTCAGCAGGATGATCACGAAGGCCAGGAAGATGATGATCGGCGTGGTCGCCACGGCGAAGCCCGGGTGGAGCAGGTAGAGCAGGGCGAAGGTCAGCAGGAAGACGCCGACGAACCCCGCGAGGCGCCCGTACACGGTGGTGGCGCAGAACAGCAGCCGCTCCATGGCGAAGGCGAAGAGGATCGTCAGCAGCAGGAGGATGACCACGGCGGTGACCAGGTCGTCGAGGGCGTCGCGCACCGGCTGGTAGATCCGCCGCGAGCGGGCCTCGCTGGTCACCAGGGCCGCCTGGCGGACGGCGACGTCCTCGACCGTCCGCGCCAGCGAGAGGTCGTCGCGGGCCTTGTAGTGGATGCGCTCCATCGCCGCGTTGGCGATGCCGCGCGCCCGCATGATCCGCAGCCGCTGCTCGTTGAGGTTCCAGGCGTTCTCGGCGGTGATGGCGTCGACGGGGGCGGGGGTGTCCAGGCGGTCGACGTCCACGCCGTCGCCGACGCCGCGGGGCCGGTCCATGCCCAGCAAGACGGGCCCGCGGCGGGAGAAGACCTTCACCCCGGGCCCGCCCGCGCGGAGGTCCCGCAGCGAGAGGTAGAAGAAGCCCAGGTCCCCGTACTCGCCGACGTGGCGGCGGGCCTGGGGGAACTGCACGTTCGTCACCGCCCCGAGCACCTGCAGCGGGTGCTTGCTGCTGTGGGCGCGGCACATCGAGGGGTAGAACACCGGGAAGCCCCGGGCATCCACCAACTGCACGCGGAAGCGCCCGGGGCTCTTCTGCTCGAAGCCCTCCTGAACCGTCGCCGCCGAGACGAGCCCGGTCCCGTCGTGGGTGGTGGCGAAGACGTAGTGCGGCTGGTTCTGGCCCTTCTTGACCAGCGGGAGGCTGACGAAGTCGATGAACCCGTGCTGGTTGACCGGCGGGAACATCGCCATGGTCATGTCCGACGGGGCGGGCTTGAAGGGGATGTTCCAGATGCCGTCGAACTTCCACCACATCGCCGCGACGGCCCCCGCGGCGGGGCGGTCTTCCTTCAGCCCGCCGGTGACCTGCCTGCCGACGAAGTTGCCCTTGCCCCGCTTGGCCCCGTCGTCCCAGGTCATCGAATGGTTGATCGCGATCGGCTGGGCCTTCCGCGGGGCCGAGAGCGTCCCGGTGTCGGCGGCGGCCTTGATCAGCCGGGCGGCCTGGCGGGCGTAGGTGCGGATGGCTCGGACGTTGGCGGCCTCGGGCACGTCGCTGGGGTGCCCGTCGCGGGGTCGGGCGTCGGCGCCGGTCATGACGGCGACGTTGTACACGCCGTACAGCCCGGCGATGGTCCCGTCGGAGGCGAACCGCCCGGCGGGGAAGCGGACGGCGTTGAGCGGGTCGGCGACGGTCTCACGGTCGAAGTGTTCCAGCGGCCGGGCCTCGGCGGCCTGGCGGAACGCCCGCAGGATGGCGATGTAGTCGCCGGGGTGGTCGGTGTTCTGGTGCGAGGCGTTCATCCAGTGGCGCGTCGAGTCGCTGGGCACGATGCCCCATCGCCCGCCGCCGCCGGAGAGGTTGTACGAGACGTGCAGGGCGATCCAGCGATCCAGCAGGCGCCGCCGCAGGCTGGCCACCGTCGCGTCGGCGGCGACCTCCACCCGAAGCTCGTCCTGGCGCTTCCGGAACAGGTCGGCCGTCCGCCGCGGCAGCTCGCCGAGGAGCTCCGGCAGGATGGGGCGGACGCTGTCGACGACCTCCGGCGAGGTCGGCAGGGACGCCAGGTCCTCGGGCAGTTCGTCCAGGTGGCTCTTGACCAGGCGCCGGCGGATCCAGTCCCAGGCGTACATGCGGTCTTCAAGGGCCTGGAGCTCTTTCTCGGGCGCCTCGGCGAGGCGCCGGCGGCTGAGCAACTGGCTGACGTCGGCGCGGCGGAAATTGGCCTGCTCGCGGACGGTCGCCCGCAGGTCCGGCTGGCGGGCGACCGTGCGGTGTGCCCACTGGCGGTCGTCGGCGAGGACCTCCAGCGAGCCGTCGACGAACGCCAGCTCCCGGCGGTGGTCGGTGTGCAGCCGCTCGATCGTGCCTTCGTCGAGCATCAGGGCCTTGTACAGCAACCGGGCGCCGTGGCGGTTCTGGGCCTGGTTGTCCAGGAACGCCAGCAGCACGTGACGGCGCGGGCGGTTGGCCTTCAGCCACGCCGCCGTCTCCAGCAGGGCCGCGACGTTCGCCGCACGCCGCGCCGCCGGGGTCGCGCGGGGCACGAAGCCGAAGCTGTCGAAACCCGTCGAGAGCACCACCACCTCGGGGCGCTTCTTGTCCGGGTCGATCACCGGGTCCGTGCCCGCCAGGAAGCCCAGCACGTTCGCCGCTTTGCCCCGCCGCCAGGTCACGTGGCTGACGACCGTCGCGGCCGGGCGGTTGGCGCGGAGGTCCAGCAGCTTCTGCGAGCTCGGCGGGGCGTAGAGGCGCACCAGCCTCATGGGCATGCCGATGTGCTTGCGGGCCGTGCCGGACTCGTCCCCGCCGAGGAAGATCACCGCCTTGGCGCCCATGGCGAAGGCCCGCTGCCAGCGGTCCTGGCAGTCGTAGTCGAGCACCACGATCGCGCCGTTGGGGTCGCGGTTCCCGAACTCCTCGACCCGCCCCGAGCCGGCGTACAGCAGCGGCCCGGTCAGGCCCTCCGGGCCGGTCGCCGGCGGGACCGTCAGGTTCGGGCGAACCGGCAGCAGCGGGATCGTCTTGCCCGCCACCCGCAGCTCGCACCGGGCAACGTGGGTCTGGCAGACCAGGGCCTCGAGGCGGAACAGGTCGTCCATGCCGATCGCTTCGAGCCGGCGGTGGATGTAGTCGGCCGCGGCGTTGCCCTCCGGCGTGCCCGCCAGACGGTGCGGCGTCGAGCACAGGGCGTTCAGGTCGGCCAGGAAGGCATCGCCCCCGGCGTCGCCGGCCGGCGCGGTAGCCGGCGCGGGCGCCGACGCCGCGGCGGGCGCGGTGTCCTGCCCGCGCGCGGCGGCGGGCAGGCTGGCCAGCGCGGCGGCCAGAACGGCGGCGAGGGGGGCCGGGCGTCTCATCGCTTCCCCCCGATCCGCCCGACGCGGACGTTGACGTCCTGGCGGCGCTCGATGCGCTCGACCTGCCCGCTGCGGATCCACATGATCCGGTCGCTGATGTCCAGCAGCCGGTGGTCGTGCGACGCACAGACGATCGTCACGCCGCGCTCCTTGTTGACCTGGCGGAGGATGTCGAGGATCTGCTGGCCGGTGTCGAGGTCGAGGTTGCCCGTCGGCTCGTCGGCCAGGAGGATCTTCGGGCTGTTGCACATGGACCGCGCGATGGCGACGCGCTGCTGCTGCCCGCCGGACATCTCGATGGGCCGGTGCGTCCAGCGGTCGGCGAGCCCGACCAGCTCCAGCAATTCCATGCCGCGCTTCCGCGCCCGCTCGGGCGTCTGGCCGGCGAAGGTCATCGGCACGGTGACGTTCTCCAGCGCCGTCATGTACCGGATCAGGTTGTACGTCTGGAAGATGTAGCCGATCTTCCGGCACCGGAGGAACGCCAGCTCCACGGCGCTGAGCTGGGCGACGTCCACCTCGTCGATCAGCACGCGCCCGGCCGAGGGGGAATCCAACGCCCCGATCATGTTGAAGAACGTGCTCTTGCCCGAGCCGGAGGGGCCGAGCACCGCGATCAGCTCGCCGCGGTTGATCGCCGCATCGACGCCGCGGAGGGCGTAGACGGCGGCCTCGCCCTGCCCGTAACGCTTCTCCACGTTCAACGTGCGGATGATGACGGCCTTGTCGGCCGAGGCGGGTTGTGGGGAATGTGCTTGGGTCATGAAGCTCTCACTCGATGCGCATCGCCTCCATCGGGGCCAGGCGGGAGACCATCCAGGCCGGGCCGACCGCCGAGATCACCGCCAGCACGATGCCCGCCAGCAGCGCCAGGCCCGCGCAGATCGCCAGGTCGCCGACCGGCATCGCCGCGAAGACCATCGTCCCGAACGACGCCGCGCCGCGACCGACCGCCACCAGCATCCCCAGCATGATGCCCGCGGCCGCGCCGACCAGCCCCTGCATGGCCGACTCGAACAGGAACATGAGCATGAGGAAGCCGTCGAGCGCGCCGAGGCATTTCATGGTGGCGATCTCGGTGAACCGCTCGGTGACGGACATGAACATGGCGTTGGTGACGCCGACGGCACAGACCAGGAAGCTCAGCACCATCAGCCACCGCGTGCCGCGGGGCAGGTCGAACAGCCCTGTGCGGGCGCGGAGCACGTCGTCGCCGACGACCCGCTTGAGCCGGCCCTGGCGGCGGTGGCGTTCGGCGGCCTCCAGCAGCCTCTCGGCCGACGGCGCCGGCGGCTCGCCCTCGGGGAGGTGGCGCTGAAGCAGCCCGCTGAGCCATTCGGCCCGGCCGGCGGAGTTCAGCCACGCGATCACCGTGCCGTGGTACAGCTCCTTCCGCTCGACGTTGAGGCGGCGGACCAGCGCGCCGACGACCTTGGTCTCCTCCATCGCGGTGGCGATGCGGAGCAGGGCGCGTTCGTTTTCGGCGGCGGCGTGGAGGCGGTCGGGCGCGCCCTCGTCGACGTGGAAGCCGGCGTCGGTAAGGGGTTTGCGGACGCCGGGGCCGGTCTCGGCGAACCAGGCGGTGGGCGATTGCTTTCCGATCGTCGCGGCGACGTCGGCGATGGCCTGTCGGTGCCCGGCCTGGACGCGGTTGACGAATCGCCGCAGCTCGGCAAGGTCCCCGGCGGCGAACGCGCCCAGCGGCTCGATGCCTCCGGGCGGGTCGGGCAGGGCCATCTCGCGGACGCGGGCGGCGAAATTGGCCAGGTCCGTCTCGTCGGCGAGGGGGGCCAGGGCGTCCACCGGCTCGCGTCCGGCCAGGAGGATCACCTTGGACGCCTCGGGCAGGGAGTCGAAGTAGGCCTCCAGGCGGACCAGGCGTCTGGCGGCGGCCCGGGCGGCCCGGACCTCGTCCGGCGTCGCGCCGGTCCACCGGCGGTACTCGCTGAGGTACGGCTCGGTGTCGGCGGCGAGGTGGGCGCGGATGGTGGCGGGCGTATCCGGCGAGCGGAGGCGGGCGACCCACTCGCCCAGCTCGCGGAGGCGGTGGAATTCCTTGGCGGCCAGCAGGCGCGTCTCGTGCGTGATGAGGCTGTGAGCCAGCCCGTGGGCGAGGAACGTAACGGCCAGCGCGAGGATGGCCACCGTCACCAGGGAGCGGAACAGGCGGAACTTGATCCCGGCGATGGTCAGCATCAGGCATCGCAGCGGGCTGAGGCGTTCCTGATCCTTGACGACGAGGTCTTTCATGCCCGGGCCTCCTCGTCGTCGCCGGCGCCGTCCGCCTCATCGCGGCCGACCATCGCCAGCAGGCCGTTTCGCGTGAGCGTCTGGAGGTATTGCGTGACGGCCAGTCGCCCCTCGTGGAAGGTCAGGCGGTGGGCGGCAGCGAAGGTGTCGATGACCGCCTCGGTTCGGCGGTCGCCGTCGCAGAGCTGCCAGACCTCCCTCCCGAGACGGTCGAGCCCGAGGCTCCGCGTCTGCCGGAAGGGCATCAGCCAACTGAACGGCGGGTTCATGTACCACCGCTTGCGGATGGGCACGCGGAGTACGAGCCCGCCGGCGCGGTGCGGCTCGGCGCGGACGGCCTGGTTCGGCACGGGGACCGAATCCAGCAGGTCGTCGAAGGTCGGCGTCGCGGCGGTCATGGCTGGTGGGCTCCGGTCACGTTGAACGCCGTCGGCTCGACGGGGGCCTTCTCCGGCGAGAACGTCGTCACGCACAGCATCCCGCCGGCGGCCTCGCTGGGCCAGAGCAGGTCGCGGCGCGTCCGTCCCCGCCCGGCCAGGCGGCGGTAGCGGGGCATGGGCTCGTCGCTGACGCACAGCCAGGCGTTCACGCCGGCGTGCTGCACGGGGCGGACATCGCAGTCCACCGCGTAGCCGACCTCCTTCTGGAGGAATGCATGGGGGTTGTCGTCGTACCAGGCCTCCAGCAGCCCCAGCCGGCGGGTGCGGACCTCGCCGGCGGCGTCGCGGGCGTCGGAGAAGTGGAACGTCACGTCGGCGGGGCGAACGTCCGCCTTCCGCAGCCACCAGCCCGGCGGAACGGTCACGTCCAGCCCGAACGCCCGCCAGCGGACCGGGCCCGGGGCGGGCTCGTCGTCGCCCAGCGCCGGCGGGCACGGCGGGGCCGCCAGGGCGAACCGCGCGGTGATCTCGGCCTCGACGTCCGCCTCGTGGCCGCCGGGCCAGGAGAGGACCATCTCCAGCCAGAGCCTGCGCTTGTGGATGTAGCGGCCCAGGCGCGTGATGGCCGAGCCGTCGGCGTCGCGGCGGACGTAGCCCTGCCACGGCGAGGCCGCCGCCGTCGCGGCGAACGCGCACGACGGATCGTCCTCCCGGTCGGCCGAGCGGTAGTCCTCGAACGCCCGGCGGAGGTCGGGCCTGCTCTCGCACGACGCCCAGGAAAGCTGCATCCGCTGGCGGCGGCGGTCGACCAGCAGCAGCCGACCGCGGCGGAGCTTCGTGGAATGCCCGAGGACCTCCCACGCATGGGGCACCGCGAGGGCGAAGCCCATCCAGACCAGCTCGCGCCAGGGCGCGGGGGCCGGCGAGGTTGTCTGCCCGGGTTGGGTCATGGTGGCGGTCATCGCGGGAGCACCACGTACTGGTCGGGGGTCACGCCGGTGGTGGCGTAGTAGATGGCGCCGACGATCGCCCAGCCGATGGCGGCCAGCAGCTCCCCGCCGATCAGCCCGACCATGAAGGGCATGGCGGCGCGGTAGCCCTTGGCCCCGCCGTACTTCATCACGGCGGACTTGATCAGCCAGGCCAGGAGGAACGAGAACGCCAACTGGCAGCTCGCCCAGTTGCCCCATAACAGGAACACCACCGGGTGCAGGGGCCACCAGGACAGGCGCAGGCGGGCGACCGCGCAGAGCACGACCAGCGCGGCGCCGACGCCCATCCACAGCAGCGCGTCGGTGTTGGGGTTGGCCGCGGCGAAACGCTCGACGCCCTCGACGCGGTTGGAGGCGGTCAGCTCGCCGAGGCTGTCCAGCTCGCTGACGGTCTTGGCCAGGTGGTCCATGGATTTCTGGGACGTCTGGCGGGCCCAGTTGTCCCGCACGGAGCAGCCGTTGGTGTACTGCCAGTACATCGTGGCGGTCAGGGCGACGAAGAACCCGCCGATGAGTACGGCGGAGATCGGCCAGAAGGTCCGCCGCGGGGGCGCCCCGGCCAGGCGGTCGGAGAGGTTCAGCGCGTTGCAGAGGAAGGGCATCATGCTCTCGCGCGGGTCCTGCATCATGACGACCGAGGCCAGCGAGAGTGCGGCGACGCCCTCGGGCCCGAGCCCCGAGAGCCCGAAGACGGCGGTGACGGCGCCGATGGGCAGCCAGTGGGGCTGGAGGAAGAACACGCCGGTCTCGACGTTCACGCGGGACATGCCCACCGACATGATGATCAGGCACAGGACGAACATCACGCCGAGGACCCAGTCCAGCCCCGCCCAGATCCGCAGGGCGACCAGGGCCCCGGCCAACGAGAGGATCAGCCCGCGGAACGCCCACGTCGCGTACGGCGGGGTGGACTCCTTCCGCCGGAAGCCGACGGCGCTGGCGGCGACGTTGAGGTAGTAGCTTCGCCCGATGTAGAGGATCATCAGCGACATGCCGGCGTAGGCCCCGAAGCGGAGCATGGGGCTCAGGTCCGGCTCGAACCAGTTGTTCTGGATGGACACCCCGCTGCCGATGAGCACCGACCCGAAGATGCCCCACAGCAGCACGCTGACGCCGACGCTGAGGGAGATCTCCTTGTTGAGGAAGTAGCCGAACCCCACCGCGACGGGGAAGATCGTCGGGGCGAACAGCACGTACGTCGACGGGACCTTCGGGATGTCCGGGAAGAGCTTCGCGGCGCCCCAGAAGCTGAAGTTCAGGGGGAACTTCATCAGGGCGCCCGGGAACCACACGTTCAGCCCGTTCCACAGGTGAATGCCCAGCACGATCAGCATCGCCACCCAGAACAGCCGCGAACGCATCACCCCCGGCAGCCCGCCGGTGCCCTCGCCCTCGGCCGGGGCGGTCACCTCGTCGATGAACCGCACGATCGGGTAGCTCAGCAGTTCCCGCTTGGACCACTGCGGGTGGACGATCAGGGCGATGAACAGGAACGACATGCCCATCAGGATCGCCACGGTCCCCCACGTCCGCAACGTCGGCCACCATACCCACCAGGGCAGGTCGCGGACGTTCAGCGGGCGCTCGCCGTCCCAGCCCTGGACCAGCACGTCCGTGGCGTACGGGTCCGGCTGGGCGTTGTTCAGGTATGCCCCCGAGCCCCGCGGGGCCGGCAGGAGCAGATCGGGCAGCCACGAGACCAGCACCACCCGGTTGACCCGGCGGACCAGGAACGCCGCGTGGTTGCGGTAGTATGTCTCCTGCCAGCCGGCGCGGCTGATGCGGCGGTCCAGCGCAGCGATTCGGTCCTCGATGGCCAACACCGCCTCCCGGGCCTGCTCCTGGCGGGTGGCGATGGCTGCACCCCGCTTGCGCAGCGCCCGGATCCGGTCGGCGTCCCGGGGGGCCGCTTCGGCCAGGGCGTCCTGGACGGCCAGGGCCTCCTGCCGCAGGGCCGCCTCCCGGGCCTTGGCGTCGGCATAGGCCTGGCCGACCTCGGCCATCAACTCGGCCTTCTCTGCGGCGGCCTTGCGCCCGCGCTCGGCGGCGGCCTCGGCGGCGGCCAGGGCGTCCTCCCGCTCGGCCAGCCAGGCGCGTCCGTCGGCGCCGATCGCCTCGGCGTCGGCGGTCCACGCCACCGCCGGCGGGTCGCCCTGCCTGGCCGTCGGCTGGATCACCGCCTCGTTGAGGTGCTCCAGGAACCGCCGCTTGTCGGCCGGGTCACGCTCGGTGTCGCCGCTGAGCTGGACGGTGAGGTCGCGGCCTTCGTCGGCCAGGCGCGCCCAGATCCGCCCGGCCGGGGCGTTCGGGTCCTGCCTGCGCGGCCCGGACAGCCGCTCCAGCAGCGCCGGCCAGTCGGTCACGTGCCCGGCGGCGACGTCCGGCGAGCCACCGGGAACGTAGCTGAACACCTGCCGCGACTGCCAGTTCGTCCGGTTGGGGTAGTCGTTGGCCGGCATGGCCATGTTCGTGATGAACGTGCGGAAGAAGTTCGACCCCGCCCAGCCGCAGACGACCAGCCCGAGCGCGGCGATGACCGCCAGCTCGGCCGGGCGAAGCCGCCACCGCCCCCGCAGGACCCCCAGGATGGGGTTGCCCACCAGCAGCAGGAGCATGACGATTCCGAAGACACCGATCGGGAGGTGATTGCCCACCAGGTGTGTCTGGTAGATCACCCAATCGTTGAAGTAGGTGGCCAGGCCGATGAACGCGGCCAGGAGTATTCCGATGATGAGCGCTCGGATGGTCACCGACGTCGTAGCCTCGCCTAGGGCGGGTGCGGGTCCCGCTGTGCCCTGTACAACACGCGGACCGTGCGAACCGTTCGGTCCTGCTGTCGGGAATTCACGCCGTCCCCGGACGAAGCCCTCGACCGGGACCCGTCAGCATACAGCCGACCGGACGGGGGACGCAAGAGGTAGGATCATCGCCGAATGCGCGAGGAGAAACCCCCGAGTTCCGACAGCGCGAGCCCGGCGGCGACGGGGCGATGCAACCCCACCCCATCCCCTTTACACAGCGCTACTTGAGGCGGCGGCCGCCGCACGGCGACGACGCCGGCCCACCCTAAGCGGTTTCAAACAGGTTCGTTGCGGCTCCTGCGCCGGGCCCGGCTCGTCCGGCAAGGCGGCCGAAGCGGGCGATGCCGTAGCATCGCCGATGCAGGCCAACGCGGCCAGGCGGGCCGGGGACCAGCAGGAACGCAACATGACGTATCTGGGGCCGCTTAGAACGTCGTGCAGCCTCCGGGGCCGCAGGTCCCCCCGGGAAGCACGCTCGACGCCGTCGACGTGTTGGGGCTCCACGCCCCATCGACCGGGACGCCCATCCACCGCAGGCGCGCGGCGATCTCCTCGGGCGAGTAGTAGCCCACGTGGCGGTAGACCTCGCGTCCGCAGGCGTCCTGGAAGACCAGCGTCGGGATCTTGCTGACCCCGTACCGCAGCAGCGCCCCCGGGTTGTGCGACAGGTCCACCGAATGGAAGCTCACCTGGCCGGCGTACTCCCGCCGGACCGACTTGAGCACCGGCTTCATCGCCTTGCACGCCGGGCAGCTCTTGTTGCCGATCGTCACCACCCGCGGCATCGCCACCGGTGGCGTGCCGGGCGCCACGGCCACCCGGCCGCTGCCCCCGCACCCTGCGCAGGCGGCAAGGAACAACGTGAGGGTGAGGACGGTGATTCCGCGGATACGCATAGGCAACCCTCGGAGCATGTCTGCCGGACTGCCGGGCGACACTGCCCGGTGCCCCTCTCTTCGGAATGCCCGCCGCCCCTTCTTCAAGCTTTTTCCCCGACGCGGCGCGTCCCGGCCCGGCGGCCCGCTTCCGCGCGGCGGGCTTCCCCCCACAGGCCCCGCCCGGTATCCTGTCGCCCGGGAGGCCGCGAGATGATCCGACTGCTTGTCGTCGCCGACGACGTGACCGGGGCGAACGATACCGGCGTGCAGTTCGCCCGCGCCGGGCTCAGCGTCCGCGTCAGCGTGGACCCGCCAAGCCCGTACCGCCCGCCGCGGCCGGAGCCGGACGTGTGGGTCGTGGCCACCAACAGCCGCCACCTCCCGGCCGACGAGGCCGGGCGGCTGGTCGAGCACCTGGTCCGCAAGGCCCGGCTGGGCGGGATCGAGCGGGTGTACAAGAAGGTGGACTCGACGCTTCGCGGGAACGTCGGGGCCGAGTTGGCGGGGCTGCTGCGGGCCGCGCGGGCGAAGGTGCTGCCCTTCGCGCCGGCCTACCCCCGGGCCGGTCGTACGACAGCCGACGGGCGGTGCTACCTCGACGGCGTGCCGCTGGACCGCACGTCCTTCGCGCGCGACCCGCGCGAGCCGGTCCGCACCAGCGACGTCGGGGAAGTCCTCGCCGCCGGCTGCGATCTGCCCGTGGTGGTCGTCCCCCCCGGGCCGTTGGGCGACCCGCCGCCCTGGGCGGATCATGAAATCTGCATCGCCCTCTTCGACGCCGCGACCGACGACGACCTCGAGCGGATCGGCGAGATCCTCCACAGCAACCGGCTGGCGAGCTTCTGCGCCGGCTCGGCGGGGCTGGCCGAGACGCTCGCCCGCCGCCTCGCCGCGGCGCGGCGCCTGACCGCCCCCCCGCCTGTGCCGCCAGCGCCGACGCCGCTGCTGATCCTTGCCGGCAGCCTCGAGGCGACCAGCCTCGCCCAGGTCCGCGCCGGCCTGCGGGCGGACGTCGAGGCCCTGGCCCTGCTGCCGGACGACTGCTTCCCCGTCGGCGGAGCCCGGCCCGGGCGGCAGAGCGTCCGCCTGGCCGCCGAGGCCGTCGACGCCGGACGCAGCGTGCTGCTCTACACCGTCACCGACGCCCGCCGCCGCCAACGCTACCTCGACCTCGCCGCCGAACGCGGGCTGGACGACCCGCCCTCCGCCGTCGCCAGGGCCATGGGCTCGGTCGCCGCGGACGTGCTGGCCGCCGCGCCGAGCCTCGCGGCCCTCGCCGCCTTCGGAGGCGACACGTCCGTCGCCACCCTCCACGCCCTCGGGCTGGACTCCATGAGGCCGCGGGGGCAGATCCACCCCGGCGTGATCCACGCCCAGCTCGACCTGCCCGGGCGAACGCTGCCCTTCGTCACCAAGTCCGGCGGGTTCGGGCCGGAGGACCTCGTCGCCCGCCTGGCTGCCGGCACCGCCGGGGAGGGCGGGCCGTGACGCTGGCGGTCAGCCTCGGCGACCCCGCCGGCGTCGGGCCGGAGATCGCACTGCGGGCCTTCGCCGCCGGGAGGATGCCCCCGGCGCTGGTCTACGGAGACCTCGCCGTGCTCGAGCGCTGCCGCCGGGAACTGGGCCTCGATGTGCCACTCCGCACCGCCGACGGGCCGGACGACCTCGCCGACGACGCACTGAACGTCCGCGACGCCGATTGCGTCGACGCCGCCGACGTGCGGCCCGGCACGGCCGACGCCGCCTGCGGGGCCGCCGCCCTCGCCTACGTCCGCATCGCCGCCACGAACGTCCGCGACGGGCGCCTCGACGCGCTGGTCACGCTGCCGATCAACAAGCACGCCGTCCGCCTCGCCGAGGGCGGCTTCACCGGACACACCGGCTACCTCGCCGAACTCTGCGGCGCGACCGGCGAGACGATGATGCTCGCCTCCCCGCGGCTGCTGGTCGCACACGCCAGCACGCACGAGCCGCTCGCGGCCGCGCTGGCCGGACTCAACGCCGGCCGCATCGGGCGCGTGATCGCCCTGGCCGCCGAGACCGCCGCCCGCCTCGGGAGGCAGGGCCCCGTCGGCGTGCTCGGCGTCAACCCCCACGCCGGCGAGGCCGGGGCGTTCGGCGACGAGGAGGCCGCGATCGTCGCACCCGCCGTCGAGGCCGCCCGCGCCGCCGGGCTGGACGTCCGCGGTCCCCTGCCGCCGGACACCGCCTTCGGGCACGCCCTGGCGGAAGGCTGGCCGGCGCTGGTGGCCATGTTCCACGACCAGGGCCACATCCCCATGAAGCTGCTGGATTTCGAGCGGACGGTAAACGTCACGCTGGGCCTGCCGATCGTGCGGACCAGCGTGGACCACGGCACGGCGTTCGATATCGCCTGGCGGGGCACCGCGTCGATCGAGAGCTTCGTGCACGCCTGCGGGCTGGCGGTGGACCTGAGCGGGCGCCGGTGACGGGGCATCGGCGGCGGGCGTCAGGGCAGGCCCGCCGGGGGCGGGTCCTCCTCCCCCGCGGCGGCAGCGAGGGAAGAACGGTCGAGGATGGCGATCTCCCGCCCGCGGACGGCGATCAGGCCGGCGGACTTCAGCTTCGTCAGCGCGCGGCTGAGCGTCTCAGCCACCGTGCCGATCCGCGCGGCCAACTCCCGCTTGGTGCAGTCCAGCCGGAAGCGGTCGCTGCCGGCGCGGTCGGCCAGCCGCAGCAGCACGGCCGCGAGGCGGGCGGGGACCTCCCGCAGTGACAGGTCCTCGATCAGCAGGTTGAACTCCCGCAGTTTGGCGGCCATGCCGGCAAGCATGCCGAGGGCGAGGTCGGGGCTGTCGGCGACGGTGCGGCGGAGTGTGGCGCGGTCGACAACGAGCAGGCGCGCGTCGTCGAGCACTTCGGCGTAGGCGGGGTAGTCGCCGCCGGCAAGCACGGCGGCCTCGGCGAAGGCGTGCCCGGGCCCGTAGAGGTGCAGGATCTGCTCGTCGCCGGCCGGGGAGAGCTTGTAGAGCTTGACGCGCCCGGCGAGGACGACGAAGAACCGCTCGGCCGCCTCGGTGGGCGTGAAGATCAGGAAGCCGCCCTCGCGGTCGAGCACCGGGGCGTCCGCAAGCAGACGTTCGAGCCCCTCGGCGTCGAGGGCCGAGAACATCGCCGCGCCGCGGAGGATGTCGCGGTCTGCGTCGCGCATGCGATCATCATGCCACGGCCCGGCGAGGGAGGCAATGCCCGGCATGTGAAGGGTGCGCGAATGCTGAACTTCGCCTTGCCGCCGCAACCGGGGGGTGCTAGGATAGAGGCCGGTTGGGAAGCCCGTCGGCGCTGCGCGCCATGTGTCGTCTGCCGCCGCCGGCCCAAAATGGTGAAGGAGCGCGACCGTGGTGCCGCGGAACCCGGCTTGGCGACAATCTCGGCGCGGGGGATTCACCGTCGTTGAGTTGATGGTCGTCGTCTTCGTCGTGGCTCTTCTGGCGGTCATGCTCCTCCCGTACATGGGCGGTGCGCGGGAGAGTGCCCTCACGTCGATCTGCAAGAACAACCTCGACCAGCTCAGCGTGGCGTTGCACACGCACGCGGCGAAGAACGAATCGAAGCTGCCGCCCCCTGCGATGTGGATGGCGGCGGCGGTCGGCTGCGGCGGGCTGCCCGCCCTGGTCTGCCCGAAGGGGCATTACGTTGCCCCCGGGGGGGGCATCGCGGAGGTCGGCGGGCACGTCGCGCAGATCGACCGCCCGGACTCGGTGGTCTTCAACGACCTCGAGGACCTCAAGAAGATCTTCATTTTCAAGGAGCAGGAGGCCTACCGCCTGCCGGAGTCGGTGACGGTGGACATCAGCGAACCGGGCTTCTACAAGCAGGTCGACAGCGGGGGCGACACGACGCCCAAGACGATCCCCGCCGGGACGGTCGTTGACGTGCATTTCATCCATTACGACTCGGTCGGCAGCCAGCACACCAACAGCGAGGGGTTCGTGCGGTTCCACGAGCCGATCATCGGGATCATCGCCCGCGACGGCAGCCTGGACTCGACCGATGACAGCATCGGGCATCCGGACACCGTCTACGAGACGGGGCGCGGCGCCCGCGGCTTCGAGAACAACGCCGAGCAGGTGACGCTGTCCGACGACCGCAAGACGTTCACGATTCACAAGTTCCAGATCACCTTCCCCGGCGAGGAGGTCCGCATCCTCACCGACCCGGGCTTCCTCGCCCGCAACGGGGTCAAGCGGAACATCGCCAGCTACGGCTACAATGCCCGCACCGACCGCCATATCAGCGACCTCGAGCAGGTCCTCCTGACCGACTACGACAAGGCCCGCATCGAGCTCGACGACGGCGACGAGGTCGGCCAGGACGAGCTGGACGCATGGCTCCCGGGCCGACACGAAGGCCAGGCCAACGTCCTGCTGGTCAACGGCGCCGTCCGCCTGATGGACCCGGTCCCCGAGCTCGAGGCCGAGGCCGACGTCTGGGGCCCGTCGCTGGAAGAAGACGACTAGCGCCGCCGGGGGGCGTTGCCTCACGGAAACCCGAACACAGGGCAGGCGCAGGATCCGCGCAGGCAAGAGTTCTTGCTGAGGCACCCGTCGGCTGCTGAGACGGCGACACTCCAGGGCGCCCCGGGGCTTCGTTGTCGCACGCATGCAGGATGGCGCTTCACGCCCGTGGGGGTGGAGAACGCGGGCAGCAGGCCGCAGCCAGACCAATGCGACCCCGCGGCCGGGGGGAAGCTGCCGAAGATCCCCTCGGCGGTTCGGACCGCCGAGACGCCACTGCTCCGTCCCCGGGCAGGGGCACCCCGGCGGCGCCCCCGCGGCCGGCCGCGCAAGACCTCCCCGGGCCTCGGCGGTTTCAGGAAGCGAAGGGAGACGGCGATGATGCGGACACGATGGCTGCTTGCGACGGCCCTGGCGATGTTGGCGGTTCCGGTGGCTGCGGATGAGCCGCTGGTGATCTCCGAGGCCGTGACGGCCGGGATCGACGGGCGGCACTGGGACAGGGGGCTGCCCGACGCCAACACGTTCGACGCCGTCCACCGCGCGGTGCTGCTGCGCTTCCCCGGTGCGGCGGAGGCGATCGCCGCGAAACTCGCCGAGGGCAAGGCGGTGGACAGGGCCGAGGTCGTGCTCACCTACGCCGCTCACGAGACCCGGCCCAGGGGCTACACGTTCCGGGGCTCGGATCGGATCGAGAAGGACCCGCCGCGGTGGCACGCGGTGGCCTGGCCGCTGCGGCGAACGTGGACGAGCGCCGAGGGCCTGGCGCCGACGTTCAACGCCCACCTCGCGGGCGCGGGCTACTGGTCGAAATACGGCGCCGCCGACCCCGACGACGACCGCTTCCCGCGGCGGCTGGGCCCGGCGGAGCTGTCGGTCGAGAGCCCCGAGGCGCGGCTGGACGTCACGGAGGTGCTGACCGAGCGCGCCTTCGGCGCGACCCCGGCCGAGCGGCTGCGGCGGTTCGCCGACCGCGGCCTGCTGCTGAAGAAGTGGGAACTCTACGACATGCGCTACGACGAATGGTGGAGCGCCTACGAGTGGAAGGTCCCCACCGGCGGGCAGGGCCTGACGTTCCGCGATCCGCGGCTGGCGGTGACGTTCCGCGACGGCGGGCAGAAGGTGGGCAAGCTCCCGCCGCCGGCGGACCCGGCCGCGGTCGCAAGGGAACTCAAGGCCGAGAACGCCGGCGGCGAGCCGACGGCGGTCTGGCCGACGGACGCGGAGATCGCCCGCCTGGCACGGCGCATCCGCCCGAAGAAGCCGGCGTCGATGCCGGCCTGGCGGTGGAAGCGGGTGATGGAGCTTCGGGCGATCGGCGGCGGGGTCCGCTGGCTGGAGGACCTGGAGTCCGGCGAGCCGGACCGCTACCACAAGATGATGGGGGCCCTGCTGGCGACGCCGCCGCGGTACTGGAAGGGCTGGGGCATCCAGGACGACCTGCTGCTGTGGTACGTCTACGGCGACTGCCTGCCCGCGCCGGTCAAGGACCACCTCCGCCTCTACTGGCGGGCCTGGCTGATGCCCGACATGCCCACCGAGCGGTTCTTCCACCCCCAGGCCCGGGAGAACGCCGCGTACTTCAAAAAGACCGGCGACTGGCGGGGCCGAAAGAGCTTCTTCCGCGCCGGCTACAACTACAACACCAGCACGATGAACTTCAACCACACCGCCGCCATGGGGGCGCTGCTGGGCGGGGCGATCATCGGCTCCGAGCGGGCGATCGCCGACGGCCGACACGGCCTGGAGCACTACCCGATGCGGCTGTGGAGCTTTCTGGACGGCACGAGCCAGGAGATGCTGGACCACTACTACTTCTCCATCACGCTGAGCGGGCAGAAGATGTTCGCCGACTTCGGCCCGGCGTTCGCCGACCGCCTGGCCGGGCGGCTGATCCTCGACCGCGCGATGGAGCTGCTGATCTGCGGCTACCACCCGCGGCTGCATCGCATCCTCGGCGCGTCCGGGCGGACGAACATGCCCAGCGTGCTGGCCGGGCAGGAGGGGCTGTACCACGTCCTGCACACGCTGAGCCCCGAGGGCGTGCTGCTGCACACCGACGTGGGCTACCGGGAGAAGTACAAGGGGATGGAGATCTTCGGGCACGACTTCCCCCCCGGGCGCGCCGCCGTGCAGAGCCGCGTCAGCCCGTGGGGCCGGCCCTGGATGAGCCACGCGATCGACGCCAAGCCCCTGCCGTTCGAGGTCACCGCGACCGAGACGACCCGCGGGCACCTGATCCCGCCGCTCTGGCGGCGGACGTACCTCGGCGAGCACTACGGCCTGGCCAGCCAGGACATCAAGTCGGGTACGGTGGACGTGATCGGGCAATGGTGCAGGACGGGCAAGGACGCGGTGCGGATCGAGGACCTGGGCACGCTGACCGTCCGGGCCTGCCTGAACAGCCCCAACCTCACCAGGACCCGGGGAGGCACCATGCCGCGGGAGGGCTGCATGGCGACGTTCCAGCACCGCAACCGCGCGATCGTCTGCTCCAAGCCGCGAACCGGCAAGGCCGAGACGCTCAAACTGGCCGGCAAGGACGGCGTGCGACAGTTCGCGACCGTCATGGCCCTGTGGACCTTCCAGGACGAGCCGACGTGGAAACTCGCCATCGACGGTGAGCCCGTTACCGAACTGCCCGCCCGCGCGCGGTTCGGGCAGACGATCCTGCTGGACGACGGGGCGGCCTACGCGGCGATCCACCTGCTGGAGGCGACGGACCTCGGCCGGCGGGACGAGGTGGTCATCGCCCGGGGCGAGCCGGGCCCCGTCGAGGCCGGCAGCGAGATCGCCCCGGCGCTGACGATCACGTCATACAACCTCCAGCGCGACGAGCCGCTGGACCCCAACGCCCCCCTGTGGGACCGCCTGTGCACGCGGGCGTACGGCGGCTTCGCGATCGAGCTCGGCGACCGCGAGGAGCACGGCAGCTTCGACGCCTTCGCCAGGCACGCCCTGGCGACCCGCCCGAGTTCGCGGTGGGAGGATGCCAACGGCACGTTGCACGTGCGATGGTCGGCCGGGGAGGACGAGATGGCGATGGGCTTCCGCCCGAGCTACCGCCAGGCGACGGCACACTTCCCGATCCCGCCGGGGGAGAACGTCAAGGCCCTGCCCTACCGCCGCGTGAACGGGCGATGGCCCTATCTTGCCGAGGGCCTGGATCGCGACACGACGCTCAGCCAGCAGGGCCGCGGGGGGCGGCTGGAGAAGCTCGGCGCGGTGCTGACGACCGACCCGAACCGCGTCGCCATCCTCCAGGCCGAGCCGGTCAGCGGGACGTTCACCGGGACCAGCCCCCTGCCGGAGCCGGCGAGCTTCAGGCTCTCCGTCCCCGGCGGCGTGACCCTCGAGGCCGGGGGGAAGGTGGGCATGTTCCGAGCGGCGGTGCGGGCGAAGGAGGGCAGGCTGTGGATCGACCACGCCGTCCTGCCCGGCTCCGGCGAGGGCGTGGACGCCGAGACGGTCCGCGTCACCGGCCTGGCCGACCGGCCCGCTGTCGTGCTCAACGGCGCCCCGGCGGGCAAAGCGGCGGTCGCCCGGGCCGGGGAGGGCGCGTGGCGCATCCGCCTGCCGTCCCCGGCTCAGGACCGCGAGCCGAAGTAGAAGCTGATCGTCGCGCACAGCAGCGTGACGAGCTTCGGATCGAGTTCGGCATATTGGCCGGTGAGGAAGGTCCCCACCAGCGCGGCCGCCATCACGAGCCCGAAGGCCGCCTTGACGTGCCCGATCATGGACTTGACGGCGGTGTTGACCCCGCGGGAGGCCCGGCTGAAGAAATGCCCGGCGATGAGCCCGGCGAGGATGACGAACAGCTCGAGGTGGACGAGCACGCTGACGAGCCTGCCGCTGCCCAGCAGGACCAGCCCGGCGATGGCAAGCAGGGCGATCAGCAGGAACCGGATGACCCCGGGCGGCAGGTGCAGCGGCTGCTCGCGCCGCGCGGCGGGGTCGTAGAGGCGGTCGGTCAGCGAAGAGCTCTTGACGCGGAAGCCGAAGTAGAAGCCGATGATGGTCAGCAGCAGCGACGCCAGCGAGCCGGGCACGTCCTGCCCGCCGACGACGAGAATGCACGCGGTGGCCGCCATCGACAGGGCGATGAACGCCCGCACGCTCCCCCGGGGGATGCCCAGGGGCTCGACCTTGGGCCGCTCCGCCTGGTCCACGAACGCGACGGTGAGCGTCTCCTCGTCGATCATCACCAGGTAGGACGCGGTGCACTGCGGGCACGTGTACGTCGTGTGGTTGTCCGGCAGGCGAGTGATCTTCTCGCTGCACTTGGGGCAACTGTAGCTCTGCATCTGCTCGCGAAGGCGGCGTTCGGCCTCCATCGCCGACGCCGACGACCACCGCTTCTCCGGGGGGGTACCTGTCACCGTTCGGCCCTGCCTTTCCGTTCCAAGCGCCGCCGCGGCGGGCGCCCGGGCTACTCCACGAGCACCGGCGCGGCGAGAACCACCTCGCCCGCGCCCGGCTCATCGCGGGATTTGTCGATCAGCAGCAGCGTGTCCAGCTCGATGGGGTAATGCACCACGCCGTCGCCGGCGCCGCCCCAGTGCCCCGTGGCGTGCCCGTCGAGGCGGAACTCGATCAGCCGCCAGCCGGTCCAGTCGATCTCGTCGGCGACGGGCTGGAAGACCTGCCCCGTCGCGTCGCGGAAGCGCATCCGCGGGCTGTGCCCGCTGCCGTCCCCGTGGAGCCACATCCGCAGAAGCCGCGGCGTGCCGGCGACCTTCCGCGCGGCCTCCTCCTGCGGCACCACGCGGATGAACTTCCACCCCCTGGCCATGTCGTAGCGGAGGCGGACACAGCCCAGGCCCTCCGTCGGGGGCCCGCCCGGGGGGCAGGCAAGGGCGATCGACTGGGTGGACTCCACGGACCGCTCGCCGTCGGCGACCACCCGCCAGGCCTTGGCGAACTCCCCCGGCGTGAAGCGACCGAAGCGCTCGAGGCGCGTCAGTCGCCGCGGGGGCAGGCTCAGCTCGACCTGCCCGTCGGCGTTGGCCACGCGGACGCCGCAGCGAACCGTCCGGCCCACGGGTTTCTCGGCGGGGAAACGCACCACGGCTCGGGTGCGCCCGTCGGCGAGCGTCACCGGCTTTTCCGTCGCCGCCGGTCGGGCGCCGGCGAGATCCGTCAGCGTCACCGCCCCGGCGAAGGCCGACCCCGTAGGGTTGGCCAGGCGGACCAGCAGCGCGTCGTCGGTCGGCGGAAGCAGCGCCGCGCCCAGCGGGTTGGCGACCTCCACCCGCGTGACCTGCCCGACGCTGCCGAGGCCGGGAAAGTCGATCCGGGACTCCACCCGCACCGGCTCGATGTTCCGCTGCATCGCCCCGGCCGGGAAGGGGCCCAGGGCCAGTTCCCCGCCGGCAGGCAGGCGGCGGACCTTCCCGCCGGACCGCACATCCACCGCCCGGCCCAGCGGGTTGGTCACGGTCAGCCGGAACCCGCCGACGGCCCGGCCGTCCTCGACGCGGACCGTCCACGACGCCGGCGCCCGCTCGCACGCCGCCGCCAGGCGAAGCAGGTCGGGCACGTTCCCGGCCTCGGGCGCGAGGTACCGCGGGGCGTCGGTAAGCTCCAGCGCCAGCAGGCCTCCGGCGTCGGCCGTGACGGCCGGCAGCTTCCCGCCGGTGTGGCCGGTGACGGTGAAGCGCCCGGGGCCGGTCGCCACGGTGACCCGCCGCGGGCAGGGCGAGGTGGTCCACGCGGCCAGCCGGACCGCGCCGGTGTCGCCCGCGAACAGCAGCACGTAGTCTTGTCCGTCGCCGGTCCACAGGCGTTTGTCGAAGCGCAGGCCCTTCAGCGCGGTCGTGAGCGCCCGCGCGGCGCGGTAGGCCGGCTTGGGGTCGTAGACGGGATCACGCCCCTTGTGGTACCGGTGCTCGACCATGCCGAAGTTGTGCTCGCGCTCCTCGGCATTCGGCCCGTCGTCGTGCCAGTCGTACCAGATGCTCAGCCGCACGTCCTGGCTGAGGTTGCCCAGCCACTGGCGGGCGAGGTACTTGCCCTGCCGCTCGTCGCGGATGCTCGCCGTCGAGTAGCCCCACTCGCCGGAGAGGATCGGCACGCGCTTGCCCTTCGGCGCGTACGCGTCGATCAGCCGCCGCAGCCGCGCGTAGTCGGCCGCGGCCGTCTCCGGGTGCGAGCCCCGGTAGGGATGCACCGACACGGCCGACCACTGCTCCAGCAGCCCGTCGGCGAAGCAGGCCTCCAGGAAGTCGAAGGGGATGCCCGACGTGGCCGGGCCGATGATCCGCTCGCCCGGCGCGGCGGCGTGGATCGCCTTCCCGGCCGCCAGGGCCATCTTCACGTAGTCCTCGGTCGTTCCCGGCGGGGTCCAGAATTTCTTGTGGTTCGGCTCGTTCCAGATCTCCCACAAGATGCCCCGCCCGCGGTATCGCTTCGCGGCCGCGGCGGCGAAGCGGGCGTAGGCGGCCCGGCCCTCGGCCGTTCGGACATACCGGCCGTCCTCGTAGAGCTTGTTGCTGTAATCGAGGATAAACAGGAACCGCAGCCCGTGGGGCTTGGCGGCGGCGAGCAGGCGGTCGTAGGGCGACCAGTCGTAGCGGCCGCGCTGCTTCTCCACGCGGCTCCAGACGAGGTCCATGCGGAGCCACCGCATGCCGGAGGCGGCGAGCATCTTCATTTCGCCGGGGCGGGGATCGGTGAAGTGGATGTTGGCCCCGAGCCCGTCGGGGATCGGCCCGGCGCCGGGCATACCGGGCGCGTCGGCGTCCGGGGTGTCCCCGGCGGCCAGGGCGGTCAGGCACAGGGCGATCGCGGCGGTCATTTTGCGGAAACCTCCAGTCCCTCCCCGTCGAGGATGACGTTGACGCTGGCGGCGCAGTTGGCGCCGTCGCGGACGAAGTCGAGGTAGTGCTTCAGCCGGCTTGCACAGTTGACGCTGTTGTGGGCGAGGATCACCCCGCCGGCGGGGATGCGGTCCCACGCGGCCTGGAGGATGGTCAGGTAGATTCCCTTGCCCGTCTCCGGCGTGCCGTCGGCATCGAGGTACAGCAGTTCGACGGGTCCGGGGTGATCGGCGGCGATATCCACCGCGTCGCCGGCGACGATCCGCGCCGTGCCCGTCGGGTCGAGCGCGCGGACGTTCCGCTCGGCCAGGGCGGCCCGGTCCGGGTCGATCTCCACGCCCACCAGGTCGCGGGCCTCGTAGCACGCCCCCGGCCCGGCGCCCGCGCCGGCGTTGCTGATGAACGTGTTGCCGCAGAACACCCCCGCCGCCAGCATGTTCTCCGGCTGCACGATCGCGTTGATCGCGTAGATCAGCCGCTGCTGGCGCGGCGAGATGGCGGTCCAGGGGATCTCGAACCGCTCGGCGACGGCGCGGCGATGGGCGAGGAACCGCTCGCCGTCGTAGTCCGTGTGTGGCAGGATGCCCGCGTCGCGCAGGGCATCCAGGGCCTCGCCGACGACGGCGACCTCTCTCTCCAGCGGCTCGAGCTGCCGGTGCGGATCGCGGTAGCTCATCTTGTAGCGGTCCCAGTCGGCGGCGCGAGATTCACGGGCCATGGGGCTCTCCTGAGGCTGCACGTCCCAGCATTATCGCCGCCGGCGCCGGCGTGGCAATCCCCCGCGGCAGCAGCCACAGGCTGCGGCGGGGCTTGAACCCCGGCCGACCGTCTGCTCTCATGGCCGGGTCAACAGGACGGAGACCAGCCATGATCGCACGTGCAGCCCTTGTTGTACTCGCCGTCGCGGCCGCCGACGCCGCGGCGGGCGGAGGAGTCCGCATGAAGCCCACCGGGAAGAAGCTCACCGAGGTCCCCGGCGTGGTCATCGCCCACAGCCCGGCGAAGACGAAGACGTACATCGGCTGCCCCGGGCTGGTGATCCTGCCGGACGGACGGTACCTCGCCAGCCATTCGCACTTCGGCCCCGGCTCGACGCACGACACGATGTTCGTCTACCGCAGCGCCGACCGCGGCGCGACGTGGAAGCGGATCGCGACGGTCAAGGGCCAGTGGTGGTCCACGCTGTTCGACTACCGCGGCGCGCTGTACCTGATGGGCCCCGACCGCCGGTACGGGCGGGTTGTCATCCGCCGCAGCACCGACGCCGGCGAGACCTGGACCGAGCCGACCGACGCCGACTCGGGCCTGCTGATCGCCGAGGGCAAGTACCACACCGCACCGGTGCCGCTCGTGGTCCACAACGGCCGCCTCTGGCGGGCCATGGAGGCCTACGACCCCCCCACCGGCTGGGGAACCACGTTCCAGGCGTTCGTGATGTCCGCGCCCGCCGACGCCGACCTGCTCAAGGCCGAGACCTGGCGCAGCACCAACCGCCTGCCGTTCCGGCGGTCCTGGCTGCCGCGGGCGAGCCGCCCGGGCTGGCTGGAGGGCAACGTCGTCGTCACGCCCGACGGGGACCTCGTCAACATCCTTCGCGTCAACAGCGAGCCGGCCTTCGGCGTCGCGGCGATGACCCGCGTCTCGGCCGACGGGCGGAAGCTCACCTTCGACCCCGAGGAGGGCCTCCTGGCCTTCCCCGGCGGGATGAGCAAGTTCACGATCCGTTTCGACGGCCGAACAAAACGGTACTACTCGCTGGTGAGCCTGGTCACCCGCCCGCGGAACGCGAGGCAGCGGAACACGCTGGCGCTGACCAGCTCGGCGGACCTGCGGACCTGGCGCGTCGAGCGGATCGTGATCGAGCACGACGAGGGGGACGTGCCCTGGCGCCGGAGCAAGGTGGGCTTCCAGTACATCGACTGGCGGCTCGAGGGGGAGGATATCGTCTTCGTCTCGCGAACCGCCTTCGCCGGCGCCCACAACTACCACGACGCGAACTACCTGACGTTTCACAGGATCGCGGATTTCCACACGAGCCAGGAGCAGGACCGATGACATGTCCCACGCTGTCCGACGAGCTGCGCAGCGCCCGGCTGACCCCGCCGACCGGCAAGGTCCGCATGGTGCTGGACACCGACACCTACAACGAGATCGACGACCAGTTCGCCGTCGTCCAGACGCTGCTGTCGCCGGATCGGCTGGCCTGCGAGGCGATCTACGCCGCGCCGTTCCACAACAACCGCTCCGACGGCCCCGCCGACGGGATGCAGAAGAGCTACGAGGAAATCCTCCGCCTGCTCCAGCGGCTGGACGTCTCCTCCGAGGGCCTCGTGCATACCGGCAGCGCCGCCTACCTGCCCGCCGACGGCGAACCCGTCGCCAGCGACGCCGCCGAGGACCTCGTCGCCCGCGCCCGGGCCGGCGACGGCGACGAGCCGCTCTACGTCGTCGCCATCGGGGCGATCACCAACGTCGCCTCCGCCATCCTGACCGCGCCGGATATCGTCGAGCGCATCGTCGTCGTCTGGCTCGGGGGCCAGCCGCGGCATTGGCCCACGGCCAGGGAGTTCAATCTCAAGCAGGACGTCCCGGCCGCGCGGGCGGTGTTCGACAGCGGCGTGCCCATGGTCCACGTCCCCTGCCAGGGCGTCGCCTCGCACCTGCTGACGACGGTGCCCGAGATCGAGCGTCACGTCGAGCCCTGCGGCGCCATCGGGGCGTACCTCGCGGAGATATTCAAGGCCTACACCGACGACCCGTTCGGCTGGTCGAAGGTCATCTGGGACATCAGCGGCCCCGGCTGGCTGCTCCACGGCGACTGGGTGCCCACGCGGCTGGTCCCCAGCCCGATCCTCACCGACGAGGTGACCTGGGCCGAGCCCGACGACCGCCGCCATACCATCCGCGAGGCCGTCCACGTCCACCGCGATCCGATCTTCCGCGACCTGTTCACCAAGCTGGCGGCGAGGGCGTCGTAGGGGCCGACGCGGCGGTCAGGCGAACTCGCCGATCACGTCGGCATGGGCGGCGAGGCAGGCGTCGAGCGCCTTCCGCCCGGTAGGCTTGTCGAGGATGGTCGGGTCCAGCTCGACGGCGCGATGGACCAGCGAGCGGTCGCGATCCAGGCCGGCGCGGACGATCGTCTCGGTGACCTCCGCGGCGCCCCGGCACATCTCGGCGGCGGGGGCCGGCAGTTCGCACGTCCGCGGATGCACGCCGTCGGCGTCGACGTCCGCGGGGGTCTCCACAATGGCCCCCTCGGGCAGGTCCGGCAACTGCCCGCGGTTGGGCAGGTTCAACGGGTGCATGTCCACCTCGCGCCCGAAAGAGACGCCCGCGACCAGGTCGATCGGCTTCTCCCAGGAGACCTGCTCCAGCAGCTCGTCGACGTCCCCTCCCCCGGCCGCGACGGCGGCGATGGCCTCGCGCCGCAGGCGACGCTGCTCGTCGCTGCCGTGCCACGTCTTCTCCCGCCCGCGATAGCCGGGAGTCGGCGGGCGGAAGTCCTGCGTGTGCCCATCGTGGACGGCCAGGAGGCAGCCGGTCCGGCGGAAGATCTTGTGCGCCTCTGCCCCGGCCGGCCAGAAGCGGTCGGCGGCGCCCCGGCGCACGTCGTCCATGAGGTCCTCGCCGGTCGCCCGGTCGCGGAGGCCCACGATCCACGTGAAGTGGTTGGTACCGGCGATGGTGAGCTCGTAAACCTCGCGGCAGGCGGTGAACGGGTAGAGCTCGTCCGGGCCGCCGAGGACCCGCGAGACGAACCCGTAGGCCGCGATCGACACGTTGCAGAAGCCCGCCGTCCGCACGCCGAGCGCCTCGGCGGCGGCGCAGACGCGCGGCAGCGGGTTGGCGGCGTTCAGCAGCCGGGCGCCCGGGCACAGCCGGCGGATGTCCTGGCAGACCTCGCGGATGAACGCGACCTGCCGGAGCGAGTAGCTCAGCCCCGCCACGCCGCCGAACTCGGTGACCACGTGCCCGGGCATCAGACGGTCCACGATGGCCACGTCCTCGGCGAACCGCCGGTGGAGCTGCGGCGCGGCCGCGTTGATGACGTAGTCGGCCCCGTCGAGGGCCGGCTCGCGGTCGGTGTGGACGGACAGTTCGGTGTCGATACCGGCGTCTTTCGCCAGCCTGCGCCCGAGCCCGGCCATCAGCTCGGCGGCGTCGGCGTCGACGTCCATCAGCGCGACGTGGACGCCGGCGAGGCGGTGGTCGCGGCAGACGCCGGCGAGCACGCCGGGCCCGAAGACATAGCTGCCGGCCCCGATGATCGCGATCTTCACGTTGGGCATGAAAGGCTCCCTTGCTGTACCGTCGGTTCCCCGGAGGCAGCGCGTGCCGCCCTCGTCGGGGCTCGTGGCCTATGCTACGGATGTCTCCGGCCTGCCGCCAGCGAATGGCCCCGAGGCCGGGCCAGCAGCGACGGGGCAGGCGAATCGCGCCCGTTGGGGCCTGGAGGATCAAAGCCCCCCACCGCTTGCGGTTTTCGCGTGAGGTTTTTCGCCAAACCCGGCGAAAATGCAGGCGGAAACCCTTCTCGAAATCCGATGATTGTGATAGCATGAGTCTGTCGAGGCGTGCCAACTCCTGCACGCCCGGCACAGGCCGCTTCGGCGGCCGAACGGGCCCTCGGAGGCGTCCGAGGGAGTGATGGCTCGGCGGCCCTTGGGGCGACGGTCGGGCAAGGCCCTGTTCCGGAAGGAGGTGATCCATGTCTGAGTGTATAGGTGGCCTGCGTTAGGCAGGTGACGCGCCTGCCCTAATGCAGGCTACTCAACATACGGCACGGGCCCGGACTCCCCGCGAGTTCGGGCCCGTGCTATTTGCTGCGCCCCGCGCGGGCGGTACAATGTCGCCGCGGCCCCGCCGACGAGGTGCCGCCCGATCGCCCCCCACATGGAAGGACCCACCATGACACGCTGCCGCACCGCCGCGCCGGCCCTCGCCCTGCTCGCCGTCCTGCCCATCGCCGCCGCGGACGAGCCGGCCGGGACGCGTACCGTCAAGCTCGACTGGGCCACCGTCACCGTGCCCCGGCAGGCGGCCGCGAACACGCGGATCGCCGTCACCGTCGGCGTCGAGGACGCCAAGGCGGGTATGAAGCTCGGGGCGGACCTTCACTGGCACCGTGGGGACGGCAGCTACGCGGGCTTCCTGAGCTGGGGCGGCGAGGCCAAGCCCGTCGAGCCCGGCAAGGACGTCACGTTCCACCTGAAGGTCAAGCCGAAGAAGGGCCTCGGCGCCGTCAGCGTGCTGCTGCACCTCTCGCCGACGGGCAAGTTCGACGACCGCGTCAAGGAGGCCGGCATCCAGGTGCCCGTGGACCCGGGCACCGTCCGCGTGCTCACCCGCAAGAAGAGCTGGATCTGGATCGACCCCGAGGCCATTGGCGAGGTACCCGTCGAGGGCGAGCGGTGGTCCGTCCCCGTCGAGTACTACCTCGACCCCTGCGAGGACGATGGTGCCACGCAGTTGACCGTCTGGGCCGCCGGGCCGTGGATCGACTGCCCCGACGGCACCTACACCGAGAAACGCCAACACGTGGGCTACCCGGGCATGTGGAAGCGGGTCGACTGCAAGCCCGGGCGCCACCGCGAGGTGCTGAACTACAAGGCCCCGCCGGCCAAGCCCCGGAACGAGCTCCAGCTCATCGCCTGGTTCCAGGGCGCCGGAGGGAAGAAGTGGCCCTGGCAGGTCCGCGGCGGGACCGTCTGGCTCCAGCGCAAGGGCGGGCGATTCGATCTCGTCACCGACCGGCCGGGCAACCTGTTCACCTACGACGAGCCCGTGCGGGTCGCCGCCCGCCTCGGGGACGTCCCCGCCGGCGAGAAGAAGACACTCACCTATCGCGTGACGGACACGCGAGGGGAAGTCGTTGCCCGCGGGGAGAAGGCGTTCACCACCAGGGCGGGGGCGGAGGTCAAGCTGGAGCTGGAAATCGCGCGTCGGGGCACGCTGCTGATCGAGGCCGAGGTCCCCGGCTGGGAGAAACGCCATACCACCTTCTGCCGTATCCCCGACGTGCGAAAGATCACCGGCGACCAACCCACGCGCTTCGGCTGCACGAACGTCGTCGTCCCCCGTCCGCCCGAGCGCACCGAGGCGCTGTGCATCATCGCCCGGCGGCTGGGGCTGACCACCTGCCGGTCCTTCTTCCCGTGGAACCGCGTCCAGCCCGGCCGCGACGTGACCAGGCTGGAGGCCTGGGACGAGGCGATCGACATCGCCAACCGCCATGGCGTCCGCCCGTGGCTGTGCATCGTCGGCCCGCCGGCGTGGGTGCAGACCGGCGACCCCAAGAGCACCAGCTTCCGCGCGTTCGCCTGCGACTGGGACGCGTGGCGCCAGTTCGTCACCGCCGCGACGAAACGCTACAAGGGGCGCATCCTCGGCTGGGAGTGGCTCAACGAGATCGTCCCCGGCGGAAGCGAGGACCCCGTGGGCGACTACCTCCGCTTCGTGCGGATCGGCACGGCGGCGGTCCGCGAGCACGCCCCCGAGATGAAGACCCTCCTGGCCGGCGGGCTCTGGCCGCGGTCGTTCCGCATGGCCATCCTCAAGGCAGGCGCCGGCGAGCACGTCGACGTCCTGCCCGTCCACTACTCCAACGGGCCCAGCGTCCGCGAGGCCGCCGAAGACCTCCGCACCGTCGGCTGCGGCGATGTCGCCGTCTGGGACGACGAGTCCGCACGCGGGATCAGCACCTGGAACGCCCCGCCGGCCTTCGACCTAACCCACACGCTCCAGCCCCGCTGGGTACTGACCCAGTGGCCCAGCGAGTTGACGGCCGGGTGCGAGAAGATCATCTACTTCGGCGGCACGCCCTCGGCGGCGGGGAACTGGTCATACCTCTACGACGACCTCTCCCCCCGCCCGGTCGCCGCCACGCTGGCGGTGCTGGCCGCGAGGCTCCACGGCGCCCGCCCGCTGGGGACGTTCTCACTCGGCCGCGGCGGGCTGTTCCACCTCTTCGACCGCGACGGCAAGGCGGTGCTCATCGCCTCCAGCTATGCCGAGGACGAGCGGATCGCCCTGCCCGTCGGACGCGACGAAGTCACCGTGGTGGACTACCAGGGCAACGCCACGCCACTGGCGGCGCCCCGCGGCGAGGCGCCGCTGACGCTGGGCGCCATGCCCTGCTTCGTCGAGGGCGCGGACCTCGACGTGCTCAAGACCCACCTCGTCGGCGAGATCCTCACCCGCGAGGCCGCGCCACAGCACCGCGGCGGCTTCAAGGACAAGGTCGTCCTCGGCGGCGCGCCGCGCCTGACGCTGCTCCGCGGGCGGACCGAACGGATGAACGTCCGCGTCCGCAACCTCTACGACCGCCGCCTGGCCGGGACGGTCTCCCTGGCCGTGCCCGACGGCTGGTCCGCGCCGGCCGACCGCGCGTTCGCCGTTCCGGTCGGCAAGGACGCCCTCCTGCCGGTCGCGCTGACCGTCCCGGACGACGCCGAGGGCTCCCTGCCGGTCAAGGTCACCTTCCGCTTCGACGACGAGAAGCTGCCCGTCGCGGTCAAGCCCGTCGTCATGGCCGTGCTGGACCCCGAAAGCCTCGGCAACCTGATGCCCAATGGCGGGTTCGAGTCGCCCGCCGAGGGCCCGGCCGCCGAGGGATGGGGCGGCTCGGACGTCACCGCCCGCATCCCTGCCGAGGGGCTCGGCGACGGGCTGGGCCGCTACGTCATGAAGTTCGGCGACACCAAGGGCAACTGGGCCCATCTCGGACGAACGCTGAAGCTGCCCGGCGGGCGGACGTACCTGTACTCGGCGTGGATATGGAACGAGAACATGCATGCCGGCTCGAACCACACGCAGGTCCTCGCCGACGGCTCGGTGAGGCGGATGTACGACGTGCACGTCTTCACCGCCGGCGACGACAACGGCGGCTGGCAGCTCTACACCGCCCACCTCCAGGCGCCCGAGGGCATGACCGAGGCCAGCTTCACGCCCGTCTGCAAGGGCTCCGGCCGGGCGCTGTTCGACAACCTGCGCGTCACCGTCTTCGAGGGCACCGACTACGCCGCCGAGGCCCGCCGGGCCGACAAGGCCCCGGTCATCGACGGCAAGCTGGGGGACTGGCCCGCCGCCCTGACCGCCTGCCCGCTGCCGCTGATCGGCCGCAACCAGCTCTCGACACTCGGCGAGGACGAGGCCTGGTCCCGCGACGATCTCAGCGGCGTCGCCTGGCTGGCGTGGGACGCCCGAAACCTCTACCTCGCCGCGCGCGTCCGCGACGACGTCCATCGCGCCCTCGGCGGCGAGAAGGCACCCGACGGCGACGCCCTGGTCCTCGGCCTGGACCCGACCAACCGTGGCCCGGCCTCGACCGCCCGGGCCACCTGCACGTACGTCTCGGCCGCCAGCCCCGGCGGCGGCAGCGGGCGGTTCACCCTCTACCGCCCCGAGGGTCGCGCCGCCGGCGGCCGCGCGGGCCCCCTCGCCAAGGACTCCAGCGTCTACGACCTCGCCATCGACCGCTCCGAGGCGGGCGTCTGCGTCTACGAGCTCCGCATCCCCCTGGCCGAGATCGGCGGCCTCGCCGGCGACGTCGGCACGAAGCTCGGGCTGTCGCTGATGCTCACCGACAACGACGGCGCCGGACCCGCAGCGGCGATGGCGTGGGGCGACGGGCTCCACCCCGCCTGGGCCCCCCAGCGCTTCGGCGTGCTGACGCTCGTGGACTGACCGCGCCGACAGCCGCTGCGCGCGGCCACTAGGATAGAGGCAAGTGGGTCGGACGCAGTCGCTTGGCATGTCCGCGTCCGTCCGTTCCGGTTCGAGTGTGCACCGGAGAGGCCTCGCATGGCATCGCGTTTGGTGGCGTTGGTGACGCTCCGCGGCCTGCCCCGTCCGCTGGCGGCGGCGATCTGGGTTGTCCTCGCCCTGGCCGTCGGGGGGGCGGTCGTCCTGGCCCGCGTGTCCAGGGCGACCAGCTACCTCTCCGACAGCCCCCGGACGTGCATCAACTGCCACGTCATGACCGACGTCTACGCGACCTGGCGGCGGGGCAGCCACGCCCGCGAGGCCGTCTGCGTCGACTGCCACGTCCCCCAGCACAACCCCATCGCCGGGCTGGCCTTCAAGGCCGCCGACGGGCTGAAGCACTCCTACGTCTTCACCCTCCGCGCCGAGCCGCAGGTACTGAGGCTTTCCGAGGTCGCCAAGCCGGTCGTGCAGGCCAACTGCGTCCGCTGCCACGCCGACCAGCTCACCATGGTCCGCCTGACCGACTCGGGCGAACGACCCTGCTGGGACTGCCACCAGAACGTCCACGGGTCGGTGCAGAGCCTCTCGGCCTCCCCGGCGGTGCTGAGACCCGCCCTGCCCGATGCAGGACTCGACTGGATGAAACAAGGAGAGGATCCGTGACCGGTTCAGACAACGCCGACGACAAGCCCCGCAAGTCCCTGCCACTCTGGGCCGGGGTCACCATCCTGGTGCTGCTGGCCGCGGTGGTGGTGCTGGTGGGGCTGATGGCCGTCTCCGTGATGGAACGCCGCTGGGAGGCCCAGCGCCCCGCCCTGGTGCTCCAGCCGATCGACCGCTGGGAGCCCAACAACGCCGTGTGGGGGCGCAACTATCCTCGCGAGTACGAGTCCTTCCGCCGCACGCGGATCACCGATACCCGAACGAAATACGGAGGGGCGTACCCGCGGGACTACCTCGAGATCGACCCGCTCCAGGTGATCCTCTTCGCCGGGTACGGCTTCAGCAAGGACTACCTCCAGGCGCGGGGGCATACGTACTCCGTCGAGGACGTCCGCGCCACCGCGCGGATCAAGGAAGGCTTCATGGCCGCGACGTGCTGGACGTGCAAGAGCACCGACGTGCCGCGCATCATGGCCCAGCGAGGCGAGGCGGAGTTCTACGCCGCCAACTTCCACGACCTGACCGACGAGGTCACCCACCCCATCGGCTGTCAGGACTGCCATGACCCCAACACGCTCAACCTCCGCATCACCCGCCCGGCGCTGCGCGAGGCCTTCGCCGCCATGGACGAGGACATCAACGAAGCCACGCACCAGGAGATGCGCTCGCTCGTCTGCGCCCAGTGCCACTCCGAGTACTACTTCAAGGCCGAGCCGAAGAACTACCTGACGTTCCCCTGGGCCAAGGGCACGACGGTCGAGGACATGATCGCCTACTACGACGAATATGACTTCTCCGACTGGACGCACGCCGTCTCCGGCACGCCGATCATCAAGAGCCAGCACCCCGACTACGAACTCTACAAGACCGGCATCCACGCCTACCGCGGCGTCTCCTGCTCCGATTGCCACATGCCCTACAAGAGCGCCGGCGGCGTGAAGTTCACCAACCACCACGTCCAGAGCCCCCTGCTGAACGTCTCCGAGAGCTGCGCCGTCTGCCATCGCTGGAGCGAAGAGGAGATCGTCAACCGCGTCGAGGGCATCCAGGACAAGGTCGCGGCCGCCATGCAGGACGCCGAGGACGCGCTGGTCAAGGCCCACTTCGACGTCGCCGCGGCCATGCAGGCCGGCGTGGGCGACGAGAAGCTCAAGGGCGTCCGACGAACCATCCGCCACGCCCAGTTCCGCTGGGACTACATCTCCAGCACCAACGGCATGGGCTTCCACTCGCCGCAGGAGTCCATGCGCGTCCTCGGCGACGCCACCGACGGGGCCCAGCAGGCGCGCCTGCAAGTCGCCCGCCTCCTGGCCGCCAAGGGCATCGCCGAGAAGCCCGACTACCCCGACGTCTCCACCCGCGAGAAGGCCGACGACGCCGCCGAGGCGTTCGTCAACGGCTCGCCCCCCATGCTCCTGCCCCGCTAGCGGGCCGTGGACGGCACCCACGACGTCGCCCAAGCGGCGATTCCGTCGCCGCACTCCACGGCTACTGGCTTTCCGGCTGCTGCCCGGCGGACTCCCGCGGTCAGGCGCGGCGACGGCGGCGGAGCA
>CAYLPJ010000051.1:0-49679 GCA_964385465.1 uncultured Planctomycetaceae bacterium
AATCGTTGGCGAAGAAAAGCGGCGTCGTTGCCGCCGCACTCCATATTTGGCGGCGGGGGCCTTGGGAGTGCGATGGGCGGCGCGCCGCTTCGACGGGAGACGTGGGGCGGCTTTGACGGCGGACGCAGCCACGCTTGCCGCGACGGGCCTGGTGTGCGGGCGGCAATCGTTGGCGAAGAAAAGCGGCGTCGTTGCCGCCGCACTCCATATTTGGCGGCGATGGCCGTGGAGTGCGATGGGCGGCGCGCCGCTTCGACGGGACGCGCGGGGCGGTTTTGCGCCCGACGCAGCCACGCTTGCCGCGACGGGCCCGCTGTGCAGGTTGCCCCGTTGGCGGGGAGAAGCGGCGGCTTCGTCAGGCGCATGTGGCGGCGGGTTGGGCGCGAGCGTCCTTCCGCGGCGTCAGCTCATCGCCTCTCGGTCGCCTGCATCCCGGCCGGGGGTCGACCGGGGCGCCCGGGCCGGCAGCGCTACTCGCCGGAGACGAAGACGCGTTCGGCGAACTTGCGTTCGGTGAAGGGGCTGGAGAACGTGACGGCCAGGACAAAGCGGCTGCCGACGGGGATGGCGCGGTACCACTGGAGCTTGAACTTGTAGGCCCGTGTGATGCTGTCCCAGTGGAGCATGTTCTTCTCGGGTTCGAGGAGGTTCTCCTCCCACGTGGCGATGCGGGCGCCGCGGGGGTCGGGGCTGTCGGCGCGGTGGCGGTGGAGGGCGAAGCGGAACGTGCCGAACGCCTTGGTCGCGTCGCCGTAGGCATCGAGGGCCTCGACCCGCACGTCGATGCCCTTGACGCCGCCGGCCTCGTCAAACGTCCGCGTGCCCGTGAATGGATGAACCCGCACCGTCTCGGGCAGCAGCAGGTGCAGCGGCTCGGGTACGGGCACCTCGGCGGCCTCGGGGGACTTGCCGGCCGGGTCATCGAACGGGTCTTCGAGGCCGAACTTGCCGTCCTCGCACCCCCCGGCCAGCAGGGCCGCCAGCAGGGCCAAGGCCGGGCCGACAGTGCGTATGGGCATGCTCCGCATGGGTTGGCTCTGGTGCAAGGCGTTGTTCCTTGTCGGGCCGCAGTGACCGGCAGGAGGGCCGGCAGGGGGCGTTGGCGGTGGTGCCTCGTGCCGTTGACCTCATCAGGACCATCCCGATCCTTCCCGCGCTGCCGCGGCCGTCATGGTAGGCTGGGACCGAAGCGTATTCAAGAGCGGCCCTTGCTGGGCGGTTACCGGCGTTCGGTCAGCCAGGCCTTCCAGGCTTCGACGACCTTTCGTCTGGCGGCGGGGGGGGCGTCGGGGTCGTAGGGGGCGTCTCGGCCGGTGAGTCTGCACAGGGCGGCGGCGATGTTCTTGCGGGCGTAGTCCCCCGGGGCCTGGAGGGCGCGGACCAGCGCGGCGACCTGGGCGTCGCTCGGGCGGTTCATGGCCGCGAGGGCCTTGGCGGCCGCGGCGCGGACCTGCTCGTTGTCGTCGCCCAGCAGGCCGGTGAGCCGGGCGAGGTTGAAGTCGCTGGCCTGGCCCTTCAGCGCGGCGGCGACGGTGGCACGGACCTTGGGGTCGGGGCTGTCGAAGCTGACGGCCAGGAGCTTCTCGGGCACCCGCTTGCGGAAGATGAGAAAGCCCACGAGCGCCCGCGCGGTGACGCCGCGTCCGCCGGCGGCAACGGCCTTGGCGAGGATCGCCTCATCCAGCGTCGCGCTCCGCTGGGCGGGGCCGTAGTAGGCGACGATCTGCCGGACGTCGCCGTGTCGCCCGTCGAGCATCCGCACCAGCTCCGCCACCGCGCGGGGGCAGTGAATCTTCGCGATGGCCGTGGCGATCCACTGCCGCGAGTGCCCCGGGCGCTTCGGGCTGCGGAGGGCCTCGATCAGGTACGGCAGGATGCCTTCGCCGGCCTCGACGGCCGCGGAATGGGCCGCCATCGCCGACCATGCGTCGCGGTCGAACTGCCGGATGAGCCGGGCGGCGAAGGCCTTCTGCTCGGCCTCGGTCAAGCCGTCCCACAGCGGCGGGGCGATCTCGACCATGACGTCGTTGCTGGCCAGCAGCAGCGGGCGCTCGTCGCCGCGGGGCACGTAGAGCATGAAGCGTGCCTTGGCCTTGCCGGGCGCGAGCTTGGCGCCGAGCTTGCCGTCGGCGGCCGGCAGGGACACCCCGCTGTCGGGCTTGAGAAAGGCGGTGTAGACCTGCCGGCGCCTCTCGTAGGAAAACACGTCGGCCTTGGCGAGGTCGGCCGGGGGGAGCGTGACGGTCTTGCCCCCGGGCAGTGCGGCGGGCCAGTCGTCGGCCTCGGCGGCCGGGCGGACCTTGCCGGTCACCCAGGCGTTGTCCCCGGCGTAGACCAGCAGCAGCCAGCCGAAGGCCTTCCGCGGCGGGGCGAGGGTGACCGGCGCGGCCCCGAGGTTGCGGAGGGCGAGCTGCACGCGGAACGCCCCGCCTGCCCGGACGGTCCCCTTGATGGCCAGCGAGAGTTGGGCGCCGGCCTTGGCGGTGCCCCATTCGCGCTGGGCGGCCGGTCGAGTCGCCGGCGCGGCGGCGACGGCGTTCGCCGCCGTTGCCAACGTCAGCATCGGGGCGAGCGAGGCGGCGAGCACGTGCATGAATCGCATGGCGGGCCTTTCGTGGGTTGTTACTGGTTACCAGGTAGCAGGTATCGGGAAGAGGCGTCGCGGGCGCGTGGGCGCCGTTGGGGGTTCCCCTTGTTGAACGCGCGACAGGCGGTTGGCGGTCCGTTGCTTCGCGGCAAGGGGGCGCCCGCACACCGCCCCCGCGCCCGCCCCCGCGAAGCTCCGGCTGCTAACTGGTAACTGCTAACTGGTAACGACTACCGGTTCCCCCCCGCCAGCCGGAAGCGGGCCGCGGCTTCGGCGGCGCCGACCACGCGGTCCCAGACGGCGACGTGCGACATCTCGCCGGACCAGTCGCGGCGGTCGCGGTACTCGTCGCCGAACAGCAGGTGCTGCGGCGTCCAGTTCGAGAAATCGCCGGTGACCGCGTCGGTGTCCAGCACTCGCTTGCCGTCCACGTAGCAGGTCATGCGCCCGGGGGAGTAGCTGACGATCACGTGGACCGGCCCGGCGTCGGGGAGCTTGCAGAGCGTGACTTCCGGCCGCTGGCCGCTCAGGCCGGTGGCCGGCGTGCGGAGGCGGAAGACCAACCGGTCCCGCTCCTGGCCCAGCGTGAAGTTGCGGTGGTGCCCGTCGGTGGAGAACGAGACGATCCTCGCCGGGCCGGACTGGCGCAGGTCGGCCGGGTCCAGCAGGGCCTCGACGGCGAGCTGGTTGCTCTTGCGGCAGGCGGCGAGCAGGCGTGCGTTGACGGGCTTGTCGGCCAGCATGGCGCCGTCGGCGAGGTGCATTCGGCCGTCGCCGGCCAGTTCGGCATCGCCTCGCGGCGAGAGTTTCACGCCGCGGGAGGCCCGGGCGTCCTGCCAGGCGAAGAGCAGCCCGTCGCGGCTGCCCGGCCAGGCGGAGGCGAGCTTCGGCGCGGCCGCGTCGTGGAGCGTGGCGGCCTTGGCGGCCTCGCCGGCGGCGGCGGGCGAGGGCGACGGCGTCTCGGCCGGCGTTGGCGGGCGCGTCTCGTGGCGGGTGATGCTGGCCGAGCGGTGCTCGGGTCGGACGGACAGGACGACCATGGCGCCGTTCCGGTCCTTGCAGCAGATCAGGCCGTTGGCGAAGGCGAGGTGCGGATAGCAGGTGCCCTTGACGAGTCCCTCGACGCGGCTGAGTTCGGTGTAGTTGTCGGCGAAGGGGTCCAGCAGGGCCAGCCTGCCGTTGCCGAACGCCATCAGCTTGCCGTCGCCGGTGAGGATCATGGACCCGTGGCCGAAGTTTCCGCCGCGCCATACAGATTGGCCGTCGGCGAGCTTGAGGCAGCGCAGGACCTTGTTGAGCAGGAAGACGCGTCCGCCGGCGACGACGGGCGTGCTGACCAGCGTGTGTGCCCGCGACCGCCACAGCCGCCGCGCCTTGCCCGGCGCGACGGCCAGGCGCTCGGTGTTGCTCTGGTTGTACTCGCTGGTCAGCAGCACGCTGCCGTCGTCGACGGCGGCGGGGGTGGGGATGTTGCAGGCGAAATCGGTCTTGCGGGGCCAGGTCGCCAGCGTCTTGCCCGCCGAGTCCGGCCCGGCGCGGAAGACCACCAGCCCGTCGATCCGCAGCTCGGCGAAGGCGTCGACGCCGCCGACGCGAAGGGGCGTCAGCCCCCCCGAGTGCCCGCCGGGGCCGCGATGCTCGCTCGCCCAGACTTGCTTGCCCGTCCGCTTGTCGAAGGCCATCACCGTGCCCTCCTCGGCGCCGACCTCGGCCAGGACGAGCCGGCCGAGGATATACGGCGAGCACGTGTGCCCGTAGTCCCGCCGGCCGCGACCGACGTCCCGCCGCTGGCGGATGGTGAACCGCTCGTGGAAGTTGATCTCCCAGACGAGCTTGCCCTCGGCGGCGGTGTCCCAGCAGCGGAGGTCGCCGTCGACGCCCTGGGTGTAAAGCAGCCCGGTGCCCGGGTCGAGCGTCGGCGTGGCCGACGGGCCGCCGTAGGCGCCGGTGTCGCCGGTGCGCAGCCGGCCCTGGTAGCGGCCGGCGCGGGTCTGGCGCCAAAGCTCCTCGCCGGTGGCGGCGTCGAAGCAGTAGAGCACGTCGGGCCCGGCGGGGTTTCGGCGGCGGTCGGCTCGCCCGGCGAAGCCCATCACGTACAGCCGCCCGCCGGCCAGCAGCGGCGAGGTGCAGCCGGGGCCCACGTCGCGAGCCCACAGCCTGGCCGGGGGCCAGCCGGTGGCGTGGCGGGACGGCTCGTCGGTCGTGCCATCCCCCCGCGGCCCGCGCCAGCGATGCCAGTCGGCCGCGAAAGCGGCGGAAGCCAGCAGAGACACCATGACCGCCGAGAGCAGAAGCGAACGAACGGAATCACGCATCGGACAACCTCCTGGCCGTTTATCGGATTCTACGGGGTTCGCGAGGGGAATTCTACGGGCAAACGGTTCCGGTCAGTCCGGCGTTCGCGGGGCTCAAAACGGATTGACACCGCGGCGTGTGCGTTCTACACTTCGCTGCTCGGACAATCCCGGAAACCGCACCTGAAACAATGGAGACGATCGCGATGGCCAAAAAGGCAAAATACGTCTACTTCTTCAGCGCCGGCAAGAGCGAGGGCAAGGCCTCGATGAAGGAGCTGCTGGGCGGCAAGGGGGCGAACCTCGCGGAGATGTGCAGCCTCGGCGTGCCCGTCCCGCCGGGGTTCACCATCACGACGGAGACCTGCGACCTGTTCTACCAGAACGATCGCCAGTACCCCGCCGGGCTGCACAAGCAGGTCGACGACAACATCAAGAAGCTGGAGAAGGCCACGGGCAAGACCTTCGGGCGCGGGCCCAACCCGCTGCTGGTCTCGGTCCGCTCGGGCGCGGCGGTGTCCATGCCCGGCATGATGGACACCGTGCTGAACCTCGGGCTCAACGACGAGACGCTCGACGCCATGATCGAGCTGACCGGCAACGAGCCGTTCGTCTGGGACGCCTACCGCCGGTTCATGCAGATGTTCGGCGACGTGGTGCTCGGCATGGAGCACGAGCATTTCGAGGAGGCCCTCGAGAAGGTCAAGAAGGCCAAGGGCGTCGAGCTCGACAACCAGCTCGACGTCGACGGGCTCAAGGACGTTGTCGCCGCCTACAAGAAGGTCTACGACAAGGACAAGAAGTCCTTCCCCCAGGACGCACGCGAGCAGCTCCAGGCCGCCGTCGACGCGGTCTTCGGCTCCTGGAACAACCCCCGCGCCATCAAGTACCGCCAACTCAACGACATCCGCGGGCTGCTCGGCACGGCCGTCAACGTCCAGACGATGGTCTTCGGCAACATGGGCCCCGACAGCGCCACCGGCGTGGCGTTCACGCGGGACCCGGCCACGGGCGAGAACCGGTACTTCTACGGCGAGTACCTCATCAACGCCCAGGGCGAGGACGTGGTCGCCGGCATCCGCACGCCCCAGCAGCTCACCCGCAAGGGCAGCCGCGAGTGGGCGAAGAACAACGGCGTGGAGGAGTCCCAGCGGAAGGAGAAGTTCCCCTCGCTGGAAGAGGCCATGCCCGAGTGCTTCAAGGAGCTCGACGCCATTCGCGTCAAGCTCGAGGACCACTACCGCGACATGCAGGACGTGGAGTTCACCATCGAGCAGGGCACGCTGTGGATGCTCCAGACGCGCACGGGCAAGCGCACCGCCGCCGCGGCGGTGAAAATCGCCGCCGACATGTGCAAGGAAGGGCTGATCGACGAGGAGACGGCCGTCTGCCGCGTCGACCCGCGGTCGCTGGACCAGTTGCTGCACCCGATCTTCGACACCTCCGCCGAGGAGGCCGCCGACATGGTCGCCAAGGGCCTGCCCGCCAGTCCCGGCGCGGCCACGGGGCGGGTGGTCTTCACCGCCGACGAGGCCGAGCACCAGGCCACGCTGGGCAATGACGTGATCCTCTGCCGCATCGAGACCAGCCCCGAGGACATCGGCGGGATGCACGCGGCCAAGGGGATCCTCACCAGCCGCGGCGGGATGACCAGCCACGCCGCGGTCGTCGCCCGCGGGATGGGCAAGTGCTGCGTGGCCGGCTGCGGCGACGCGGTGATCGACTACAAGGCCAAGACCCTCACCTGCCGCGGAAGGAAGCTGACCGAAGGCGACTGGATCAGCCTCAACGGCTCGACGGGCGCCGTCTACGCCGGGCAGATCGATACCGTCGAGCCGGCGCTGACCGGGCCGTTCGGCGTCATCATGAAGCTCGCCGACAAGTACCGCACCCTCGGCGTGCGGACGAACTCCGACACGCCTCACGACACGGACGTGGCCGTCAAGTTCGGGGCCGAGGGCATCGGCCTCTGCCGCACCGAGCACATGTTCTTCGAGGGCGACCGGATCGTCTCGATGCGGAAGATGATCCTCGCCGAGGACGAGGACGGGCGGCGCAAGGCCCTCAAGGACCTCCTGCCGCTGCAGCGCAAGGACTTCGAGGGCATCTTCAAGGCCCTCAAGGGCCGCCCCGCCACCATCCGCTTCCTCGACCCGCCGCTGCACGAGTTCGTCCCCCACGACGAGGCCGGGCAGAAGGAGATGGCCAAGGCCATGGGCGTGCCCGTCGCCACCATCCGCGAGAAGGTCGAGAGCCTGCACGAGTTCAACCCGATGCTCGGGCACCGCGGCTGCCGGCTGGGCGTCTACTACCCGGAGATCACGGCCATGCAGGCGCGGGCGGTGATCGAGGCGGCCTACAAGGTCAAGGGCGCCAAGCCGGAGATCATGATCCCGCTGGTGGGCAACGTCAAAGAGCTGGCCAACCAGAAGCAGATCGTCCTGGACGTCTACGAGGACATCGCCCGGAAGAAGGGGCGCAAGCTGTCGTACCTGAAGATCGGCACGATGATCGAGGTGCCCCGCGGCGCCCTGACCGCCGACGAGATCGCCGAGGAGGCGGAGTTCTTCAGCTTCGGCACCAACGACCTGACGCAGATGGGCTGCGGCTTCAGCCGCGATGACGCCGGGCGGTTCCTCGCACAGTACGTCGAGCTGGGCATCTACGACTACGACCCGTTCCAGGTCCTCGACCGCGAGGGCGTCGGCCAGCTCGTCGAGATCGCCGCCGAGAAGGGCCGGAAGGTCAAGAAGGACCTCAAGCTCGGCATCTGCGGCGAGCACGGCGGGGACCCGTCGAGCATCGAGTTCTGCCACCTCACCGGCCTGGACTACGTCTCCTGCTCGCCGTTCCGCGTGCCTGTCGCACGCCTCGCCGCCGCACAGGCCGCCATCAACCACAAGCCCAAGAAGGCCAAGAAGGCCAAGAAGGCGAAGAAGAGCAAGAAGGCCAAGCGGTCCCGAAAGTAGCCGCCGACTCTTCTGCCGACACCCCCGACGGCCGGGCCTGTCGCCCCCGACAGCCCCGGCCGTCGGCCTGCGCGGGGACATGTGATACGATGGGGACAAGCCCGGTCCTTTTGTGAGTTCCCCCCCCGCCCGGTACAATCGCCGGGGAAGGAGAATGCGATGAGCGATCGACGGATGCTGGCGGCGATGGTGGTCCTGGCGGTCGGTGCAGCGGGGGCCCTCGCCGCCGGGCCCGAAGCGAAGAAACCCCCGGCGACGAAGCCGGCCGCCACGCGGGCCGAGCGCGAGAGGGCCGAGGGGTTCCGGTGGATCTTCGACGGCAAGACGCTGGCCGGCTGGTCCGGCAGCAAGGAGTGGTTCCGCGCGGAAGACGGCGCGATCGTCGGCGGGCACCTCGACAAGCGGATCCCCCGCAACGAGTTCCTCACCACCGACAGGGCCTACGGCGACTTCGAGCTGCGGCTGAAGGTCAAGCTCGTCCGGCCGGGGGGCAACGCGGGGATCCAGGTCCGCTCGGCGCGCATCCCGGACCACCACGAGATGCGCGGCTACCAGGCGGACGTGGGGGGCAAGTGGTGGGGCAAGCTGTACGACGAATCGCGCCGCCGCCGCGTCCTCGCCGGGCCCGACGCCAAGCTCCAGAAGAAGCTCGTCAAGCGCGGCGAATGGAATGACTACGTCATCCGCTGCCGCGGCCGGCGCATCCAGCTCTGGCTCAACGGCCGGCAGACGGTGGACTACACCGAGACGGACAAGAAGGTCCTCGCCACCCCGCTGGCCCGCCGGGGGCTGATCGGCCTCCAGATCCACAGCGGCGCGGCCAACGAGGCCCACTACAAGGACATCCGCATCAAGGAACTCCGGCCGGCGACGGCCCCCGCCACGCGTCCGAGCGAAGGGAAGGGCAAGGTAGGGCGATGACGCGGCCGTCCGTTGCACCTGCGGAGGGGCGGGGCGTTCGCGTCGCGGCCGGCGTGCTGCTGGCCGTCGCGTGGGCGCAGTGCGCTGCCCCGTCGGCCGCCGGGGGGGAGGACTGGCCCACCGACCGCCACGACAACCGCCGTTCCGGTGTGACGGGCGAGCGCCTGGCCCCGCCGCTGTCGGCACGGTGGGTGTTCCGCCCGAGCGTTCCCCCGGCCGACGGGTGGGCCCTGCCGGTCAACGGCTACGGCGCCCGCAAGAACAAGCCGAACGTCAGCTACGACGACGCCGCGCGGGTGGTGGCCGTCGGGAGCGCCGTGTACTTCGCCGCCTCCGGCGAGCACGCCGTCTACGCCCTCGACGCCGCGACCGGGCGCATCCGGTGGCGGCATCTCGCTGCGGGGGCCGTGCGGTTGCCCCCGGTCGTCCACGACGGGCGCGTCGTCTTCGGCGACGACGCCGGGACCATCACCGCCCTGGCCGCAGACTCCGGGCAGCCGCTGTGGCGGGTGGCCTGCGCGCCCACGCCCGAACGCGTCGCCGGCCAGGGGCGGTTTTCCTCGCCCTGGTGCATCCGCGCCGGCGCGCTGGTCGACGACGGCATCGCATGGTTCACCGCCGGGCTCTTCCCGGCCGAGGGGGTCTACCTCTGGAAGGTCCGCGTCGCCGACGGCGAGGTCCTGCTCCGCCGCCGGCTGGACACCGGCGGCGTGGACGCACCCAGCCCGCAGGGCCCGATGCTCGCGGCGGGGGGCTCGATCTACATGACATCCCGCGTGACCCCCACGCGATGGCGCAAGGCCGACGGGCGGCAGGCGGACCTCCGCACGCCGCTGCCGAAGGCCCGCCACGCCGCCTGGAGGTTCCACGACGGCGGGTCGTACGCCCAGCTCTGGCCCGGGCCGAGGCTGGTCTACGGCAAAGCGGCCCTGATGGCGTTCGACCCCGAGAAGGTGGTGGTGGACAAGTACAACCGCAAGCGTCTCGGCGACCGCGTCTGGCATTGGTTCAACGCCCGCCAGACGGTTCTCGCCGGCTCGCGGGCGGTCTTCGCCACCGATTACCACATCCTCGCCGTCGACCGCGACAGGCTGCCCGAACTCGCCGACGGCGTCTGCAAAGACTTCGAGGACGCCTACCGCGAGCACCGCGTCGCCGACCGGCTGGAGACCCAGGCCGAGCACGACCGGCTCGTCGCCGAGCACGGGCCCGACCACCCGAAGGCCCTGCGGCTGCGAAACGGGCCCCTGCGGTGGAGCCAGGAAGCGTGGGACGCCTGGCCGGCCGCGCGGGACGCGATCTTCGCACGCCTTCGCCGGCGGTGCGCCTGGATGACCCCCGTGGTCGCCAACGAGGCGATGATCCTTGCCGGCGACGTCCTCTATGCCGGCGGGCAGGACCGCGTCCTCGCCCTCGACGCCGACACCGGCCGGCAGCTCTGGTCCGCCCCCGCCGCCGCCCGCGTGCGCTCGCTCGCCGTCGCCCACGGGCGCCTGCTGGTCAGCACCGCCGACGGGGCCGTCACCTGCTACGCCGCCGGGCCCGCCCCTGCCGCCGGGCCCGCCCCTGCCGCCGGGCCCGCCGAGGTCCGGACCGCGCGGGAGCCCCGGCGCGGCGGGGACGCCGGCGGAGACGACGCCATGGAGCGCCTCGCCGCCGCCGCTCTCGCCGCCACGCCCGCCGCGAAGGGCTACGCGCTGGTGGTCGGCCCGGGCGCCGCACGGCTGGCAGGTGAGATGGCGGACGCCGGCGGGCTGCGCCTCGAGGCCGTCGAGCCGGATCCCGTGGCCGCCGAGGCCGCCCGGGCCGAGCTCGCCGACGCCGGCCTCCACGGCGGGCGCGTCTGCGTGACCGCGGCCGGGGACGGCTCGCTGCCGTACCCGCCGTACGTGTTCAACCTGGCGGTGGACCTCGGCTCGCTCGGCGGGGGCGCCCCGGCGGTTTCGTCGGCGGAGCTCCTCCGCGTCGTCCGCCCGTGCGGCGGGGTGGCGCTGGTGGGGCGGTCGGCCGCGGGGGGCGAGTTGGACGCCGCCTGCGCCGCCGCGGACGCCTCGCCCCCGGCGGCGGCGGCGGGGGGGCTGCGGATCGTCCGCGGTCGGCTGGCCGGCTCGGCCGACTGGACGCACAACTACGCCACGCCGGCCAGGACGTACGCCGGCGGCGACCGCCGCGTGACCGGGCCGCTGGGCATGCTGTGGTACGGCCCGCCGGGCCCGCGGAAGCGGATCGAGCGGCACGCGGCGCCGCCGGTGCCCCTGGTGGTCGACGGCGTGATGTTCACGATCGGCTACGACCTGGTGATGGCCTACGACGCCTACAACGGCGTCCGGCACTGGCAGCGGCTGATCCCGGGGGCGACGCGGACGTCGCTGCCGATCGGCACGTCCAACCTCGCGGCGGACGGCAACAGCCTGTACGTCGTGGTCGACGACCGCCGCTGCCTCCGCCTCGACGCGCGGACGGGCAGGACGCTGCGGACCTACCGGCCGGCGGCCCTGCCGGGTGAGGCCGCCGGAGACGACGCGCCCGAGAGGCACTGGGGCTGGATCGCGAGGGTGGGGGAGATGCTGCTGGGCAGCCGCAGCCGCCGCGACGAGCGGCGCCGCCGCGCGGACCTCCAGCGCAGCGACGGCCTGTTCGCCCTGGCTGCCGCCGACGGCGCGACCCGCTGGACGCACCGGGCGGGGGGGATCGACCACGACGGCATCGCCGTCGCCGGCGGGCGGGTGTTCTTCGTCGCCCGCGACCTCACCGACGCCCAGCGCGACGCCGCCGAGGCCGACACGGCCTTCCGCGACGGCGCCGTGCCGGACCGCAAGCCCCTCGACCGCCGGGGAAAGCCCGTCGCCCCCGACCTCCGCCGGCTGGTCTGCCTCGACGCGGCCACGGGGGAGGTGGCGTGGCAGCGCCCGATCGACGCTACCGACGTTACGCTGGACGACACGGTCATCCAGGGCAAGGCCGGCGTGGGGTGCATGGTTGCCGACGGCGTGCTGGTCGTCCATGGCACGGGGAGCCTGGGCCACCCGCACCGTGAGTTCCTCCGCGGCGAGTTCCGCCGCCGGGCGCTCTACGCCTTCGACGCCGCCTCCGGGCGGCCGCTGTGGGGCGGGCGGATGAACTACCGCAAGCGCCCCATCATCCTCGGCGGGCGCGTCTATGCCGAGCCCTACGCCTGGGACCTGCACACCGGCGAGCCGGTGACGGTGGCCAATCCGCTGTCCGGGCGGGCCCAGCGGCTGGACTTCCATCGCGGCTACATCGGCTGCGGGCACCTCCTCGGCAGCGCCGAAGCGATCTTCGGCGCCCGCGGCGGGCTGGCGACCTGGGATCCGGGGCAGCGCATCGGCTTCGTGCCGTTCGCGAACATGCACTTCTCCTGCGGCCTCGGCGCGGCGGCGGCCTGCGGCGTGCTGGTGGTGCCCGAGGGCCGCTCCGGCTGCACGTGCGCCACGCCGATCTACACGTCGATCGCCCTGTACCCGCGCCGCCGGCGGCGGGTGTGGGGGATGGGTGTCGCCGGCGGGCTCGCCGAGCCGGCCAACCTGCCGGTCCGCCATGCCCGCGTGAACCTCGGCGCGCCGGGCTTCCGCGAGCACGACGGGCGGCTGTGGGTGCCGTACCGCGGCAAGCAGCCTGCGGGGACGGGGCTCATCGGCGGCTGGCTGCCGACCTACAAGCACGAGCCGGAGATGTTCGCCCTCGCCGACGAGAACACCTTCACCGTCGCGGGCACGCCGACGCCGTGGGTCTACTCGTGCAGCTACCGGGGCGACCGCCCGCTGACGTTCCGGATGCAGGCCGACGGCGCGACCGCCGCGAGATACACCGTCCGCCTCCACTTCGCCGAGCCGGGCGAGCTCGAGCCCGGGCAGCGCGTCTTCGACGTGGCGATCCAGGGCGAGCGCGTGCTCGAGGGCTTCGACATCGTCGCTGCCGCCGGCGGCCCGCGCCGCGCCGTCGTCCGCGAGGTCCGCGACGTCGAGGTGACCGACACGCTCACGATCACCCTCCGCCGCTGCGATCCGGACGCGCCCCATCCGCCTTTGCTGTGCGGGTTGGAGTCGCTGCGCCGGTGACCGTCTCCACCCGCCCGTTCCGCTCCGCGGAACCGCCGGTGCGGCAGGGCGTCCAAAGGACGGACCGCAACCATCCTCTGGACAGGGAAACCTATCATGAACACGCTGGCCATCGCCTCGCTGCTGATCGGGCTGTCCATCCACGGTGCGCCGCCGCGGAAGGCGGCCGAGACCCCCCGGCCGGTCCGCGTCACGGTGGAGCTGACCGACGGGTCGGTCGTATACGGGACCCCTCGATCGGACGCGCTGACGGTGTTCGCGGGGGGGCGCCGTCGCGACATGCTCCTGCGGCGCGTCCGGGCCCTGCGTTTCCACGACGACCGTGAGACCGCGACGGTCACGCTATGGAACGGCGGACAGGTCAGCGGCTTTGCGGCCCTGGAGAGGCTGCGGGTGGCGACGGCTCTGGGCGAGGTGGTCATCCCCAGCGCTGCCACGCGCCGCGTGACGTTCTCCCTTGGCGGCATCAACCTCGCCGAGCGCGAGTACAAGCAGGCCTGCGGGAGCCCCTATTGCCCACGCCCGCCGCAGACGCGCCGCCCCCAGCGAATCCTGGGCGTCGATCGCCGGCCCGACGAGTTCATTCACGCCCACGCCCACGGGCGTGTCGTGTATGAGTTCGACAGCCCCGTTCGGGAATTCCACGCCACGGCGGTGCTGTACGACGGCTACGGGGGCACGAAGGGCAAGGTGGTCTTCAAGGTGTTTGCCGATGGCGAGCTGGTGTACACGAGCAAACCGATCCGCCACTTCCGCAGCGAGGAGGTCTACGTGCGCTTCCCCGAGGCCCGGCGCGTGACGCTTGTTACCGAGACCGCCGGTCCCCCCTGGGAAGACTGGGCCTGCTGGTTGCACCCGGAGGTGCGGTGAGGGGGAATTACTCGTCCCGCTGCTTCGCCCGGGTCTCCGGCTCGGGGGGAGTAACCTCGCCGGGGTGGCGGAAGTTGACGGTGATCAGCAGGCGCTGGAGGCGGGCGGCCTGCGTGGCGGCGGACTGCGTCGTCGCCGTCGCGAAAGCACGCTGGAGGTCCACGCGGTCGACCTGCACCAGCCGCTGCTGCGCGGGGGCCGTCGCGGTCGCCGGGCCGGCGGACTCGCCGGCTCGCCGGGCGCGCCGCGTGGCCGCGCCCGCCAGCGGCCGGGACCGGCCGGCCACGTCGCCGGGATCGTGACGGGCCCCGCCGCGCTCGCCGCGTATCACTACCTGCACCGGCTGCTGGTTCTGGCTGTTCTGAACCACCGCGGCCTCGGCGACCGACTCCTCGTCGGTGTCTTCGGCCTCGCCGCCCGGGCCGGTCGCGGGGGCATCCCCCGCTCGCGTGCCGAGCGTCACGGCCTCTCGAAGGCCCATGCCCCGCGACCTGCTGTCCTGCTTCTTGTCGCCCGCGGCGTCCCCGGCGGCCGGGGGAGGGGCTTGCGCCTGTGCGGCGGCGAAGGAGCGCGTCTCGGACCGGCGGCCGGCGCCGGTCTGCTCGGCGACCGGTTCGGGTTCGGTCTCGGCGGCGGGCTCTTCGGCGCGGGCCTGCCGCATCCGGCCGTCGGGTGCGGGGGCCTCGGGCTCGGTGGGCTGGGTCGCGTTCATCTGTGCGACATCGCCGCCGGCGGCTGTCTTGGCCCGCGCCGCGGGCGCCGGCTTCGCCATCGGCCGGGGCGCCGCGACCGCCATGGTCTGCCCCGTGGCTCGTGCGCGGACGTCCGGGGTCGGGGCCGGCTCGGCGGCGGGCTTGACCTCGACGCCTTCGCCGGCCTTCTTGCCCGCGTCGGCCTTGCCATAGGGGTCGCTGGGGTCGGGCTCGACAACCGGGCGGGGCGTGGCGACTGCCTTGCCCGCGGCCGCCTTGCCGGCGAATCGGCCATTGGCGTTCTTGCCGAGGGCGACCTCCATGCTCCGCGTGGGCGCCTCGGCGGCCATGGCGTAGAACTGCGGGCCCCCGGGGGCGCGCTGGGAGACGGTCTGCTGGGCCCGCAGGCTGGTCAGCTCCTTCTGGACCCTGTTCATCTGCTCGGGCGTGACGTAGGCCTCGTATTGCACCTGCGTCTCGGCGAGGCGATTGACGCGGTAGAAGTTGGCCCGCCCGCGGGCCTTGGCCTTGGCGACCGGGGCGGTGGCGACCTTCCGAGTGCGGACGGGCAGGACGCTGTTGCTGATCAGCAACTTCTCGACCTGCCGCCGGGTCATGCCCATGCGGTCGGTGAAGATGACCTCGTTGTCGGTCGGCACGGCGGCCAGGGCGACGGAGAGCTCGTCGCCATCGGGGCCGGACAAGGCGAGACCGCCGGTTGCCGGCCCGTCCTTGGCGAGTCCGGGTGGGGCCGGCGCGGGCGTCGGCTCGGGCGCCTTGGCCAGCTCGGTTGCGGCGGCGCCGCTCCCGCCGGCGCCTTTGGCCAGGGCGACGTGGGCGTCGTCGGCGAGCCCGTCCTCCTCGCCGATGCGGTCGAGGCGGCGTTCGACGCCCCGGTCGGCGGCGGCGGACGGCTTGTCCTCGCGGCGGGCCAGCGTCTCGGGAATGCCCTCCTCGCCGGTGTCGAACACGATCGACCCGGGCCGGCCCGACCACAGTGTCGTGACCACGACGGCCCCGACGCCGGCGGCGATCAGCAGCACCGCCGCCGAGGCGACCAGCCGCAGCCACCGCCCGACGGAGGAAGGCTTGTGGGCGTCGTCGGTGACGAGCTTCTGCCGCTCGGCCGCGGCGAGCACGCGCCCGACGAGGTCGTCGCTCTCGGGGGCGGGCAGCCGGCGGAGCAGGTCCCTGGTGCCCAGGAGCTCGTCGGCCTCGCGGCGGAGGCCGGCATCGTGCTCGACGGCCTCGGCGACGCGGGCGGCGTCGGCCTCGTTCAGCTCGCCGTCCAGCCAGGCAGAGAGGTCTTCGTGATGTTGCGGTGTCTTGCTCATCGCTCCGGCCTTACCAAATCGGCCAGTTTGTCCTTCAAGATGCATCGGGCCCGGTGGAGTCTGCTCTTCACCGTACCGATCGGCAGGTCGAGGACGCGGGATATCTGCGCGTAGTCCATCTCCTCGACGTCGGAGAGCACGACCACGAGGCGGAACTCGTCGTCCAACTCCTCGAGGGCGGCCATGATTCGGTTTTCGGTTTCGGCGGACACGGCCGCGGCCTCGGGACCGGGGTTTCGACGTCGCGCCATGGTTGCGGTGAGGGCGTCGGCCTGGCTGTTCTCGAACTCGTCGGGCCCGGTAAGGGACTGGAACCTGACGCGAGCCGCCCTTCGGCGGTGGGAGATGGTCAGGTTCGCGGCGATCCGGAACAGCCAGGTGTAGAACTGGCTCTGTCCGCGGAACTGCCCGATGCGTTCGAGGGCCTTGAGGAAGGCCTCCTGGGCCAGTTCCTCGGCGTCGGCCCGCTGACCGCACATGCGATATATCATGTGAAAGAGGCGGTTCTGGTACTTCGCGACCAACGACCCGAAGGCCTGCATGTCGCCCCGCCGACACTGCTCGACGAGGGCGGCGTCGTCGAAGGAAATCGTGCCCCGGGGGGGCGCTCCGCCGACGTCGGCCTTCTGTCCGTCCGCCACTCTTTTCGACGCGTGGTCCGTCACCGTGTTCCCGGAAGGGGGGCCAAAATCCTCTCGATATCCGTATCCCCGAACAGCGCCGCCGCGCGGGAATCCCATGCATAGTGTACACCCGCCTGGACGAATTGAACATCCCGAGGCGGTCGCGAGCGCCGCGGATGAACGGAAAGACCCGATCCGTACGTCGTCTTCTACGCCCCGCGCAGCCGCCCGGTTCGCCGCGGGCCGCCCGCTCGCGTCGCCGGGGGCGCCGCCTCCCGCGCTACAATGCCCCGAAGCCAAAGGAGCCCCCCCATGCCCACCCCGCAACCGGAAACGTCCGCCGAGAACGCCATCGACTGGCAGCCGTGGTCCGACGAGGCGTTCCAGCAGGCCCGCGACGAGGAAAAGCTGCTGCTCGTCGACAGCGGCGCCACCTGGTGCCACTGGTGCCACGTCATGGACCGCGTTACCTACGAGGACGACGAGATCGCCGAGCTCGTCGGCGAGCGATTCGTCCCCGTACGCATCGACCGCGACCGCCGGCCGCGGGTCGACGCCTGGCTCCAACGGGCGGCGCCCATCGTCGAGTCCGCCGGCAACGGCTGGCCCCTGACCGTTGTGATGACCCCCGCCGGGCACGTGCTGTTCAAGGCCACCTTCCTGCCCCCGCGCCGCGACGAGCGGTACGGCGCATCCGTCGGCCTGGCCGACCTGCTCCGCCGCCTCGACGAGCTCTGGCGGACGCGCGGCGACGAGGTCCGCAACGCCGGCGAGCAGCTCGCCGAGGCCGTCGCCCGCCAGCGCGACCAGGCGCCCGCCGCCGAGGGCGAGCCGGACGAGAAAGTCGTCGAGGAGCTCTACGCCGGCATCGCCGCCGTCCACGACCGACGCCACGGCGGATTCGGGCAGGCGCCGAAGTTCTTCCACGCCCCGGCGCTCCGCCTGGCGGCCGTGCGGGCCTTCGCCGGCGACGGCGAGGCCCGGGAGCTGCTGGTGGGCACCCTCTCGGCCATGGCCGACGGCGGCATCCGCGACCACGTCGGCGGGGGCTTCCACCGCTACAGCGTGGACGACCACTGGCACGTGCCTCATTTCGAGAAGATGGCCGGCGACAACGCCGCCCTGCTGGCGCTCTACGCCGACGCCGCGGCGCTGACCGGCACGGAGGCGTTCGCCGACGTCGCCCTCGGGACCCGGGGGTGGGTCGACGGCGTCCTCGGCGGCGACGGGCGAGAGGGATTCTTCGCCAGCCGGGACGCCGACGTCGGGCTCGACGACGACGGCGACTACTTCACATGGACCGTCGGCGAGTTCCGCCAGGCCGTCGGCGAAGAGGACGCCGACGCGCTGATCCGCTACTTCGGCGTCGACGCCGAGGGCGACGTGCACGGCCGGCCGGGACGCAACGTGCTGCGCGTCGCCGGCGACGCGGACATCCCCGCCGACGTTCTCGATCGCGGGCTGGAGAAGCTCCGCGCCGCCCGCCGGCAGCGGAGCGCCCCGGGCGTGGACCGCACCGTCTTCGCCGACCTCAACGGGCAGATGATCTCGGCGTACCTGACCGCCTTCCAGCGCCTGGGCGACGAGGGGGCTCGCGACACGGCCCTGGCGACGCTGGACCACCTGCTGGCGACGCTGCGGGACGAGCGGGGCGTCTTCGCCCATTACCGCGACGACGGCGGGCTGCGGAACGTCGGCCTGCTTGCCGACCAGGCGTGGATGACCCGCGCCCTGCTGGACGCCCACGCCGTCACCGCCGAGGCGAAGTACCTCCAGGCCGCCCGGGCGCTGGGGGAGTACGTCCTCGGCGAACTGGCCGATCCCGAGGCCGGGGGGTTCTTCGACGGCCCGGCCGGCCAGACGCCCGGCGCCGCGGCGATCGACCGGACGACATCGTGGGAGGATTCGCCGGGCATGTCGGCCTCGGCGGCGATGAGCCTGGCCCTGCCGGACCTTGCCCACCGCACGGGGCAGCAGCGGTTCGCCGCCGGGGCCCGGCGGGCGCTGGCGTCGCGGGCCGGAGGCATCGATCGGCGGTTCGGGCTGTTCCTGGCCGGCTATGCCCTGGCCGTCGAGCAGCTTCTCCACGGCCCGCGGACGGTCGCGGTCGTCGCCGACGGCGGCGGGGAAGCCTTCGACGCGCTGGTCAACGCCGCCCGCAGCGTGTACATTCCCGGCGGGTCCGTGCTGGCGATGAACGGTTCCGCCCCGCCCGAAGCCGAACTGCTCGGCGCGCTGGGCCTGGAGGCCCCCGACGACGGCGGGCCGGTCGCCTACGTCTGCCGCGCCGCGGCCTGTCTGGCCCCCGCCCGCACGCCAGAGGAGCTGCGGGCCCGGCTGGCGGAACTCGCCGGCCGGTAACCCCCCGCGGGGAGCAGTGTGCAGTGGGTCAGGGAATCAGTGGCCCGGCGGAGGCTGACGCCTCCCGTTGGGGCCAGGGCTCTTTCCGGCCACTGCCTGCGGGCTACTGACGACTGGCCGCGGGCCGCGGGCCACAGGAGATTGCGATGGGTACGATCCTGCACATCGAGGCGTCGCCGCGCGGGGAGGAATCCTTCTCGGCAAGGGCGGCGAGGGCCCTGACCGAGACGCTGGCGGACATCCGCCCCGGCGACACCATCGACACGCTGAACGTCTTCGACGAGGAACTGCCCGCCTTCCGGGCCCCGGCCGCGGCGGCCAAGTACGCCGTCATGGGCGGGGGGAAGCCCGAGGGCGAGGCCGCGAAGGCGTGGCAGGCCGTCTCCGCGGTGATCGACCGCTTCAAGGCCGCCGACGCCTACGTGGTCTCCAGCCCGATGTGGAACTTCAGCATCCCGTACCGCCTGAAGCAGTACATCGATGTGATCGTCCAGCCGGGGCTGACGTTCAGCTACGCCCGCGACCGCGGATACGAGGGCATGGTCTCCGGCCCGGCGGTGATCCTCCTCGCCCGCGGCGGCGCGTACGGCCCCGGCAGCGGGATGGAGACGCTGGACTACCAGCGCCCGTACGTCGAGACGGTGCTGCGGTTCATGGGCATCGCGGAGATCGAGACGATCGTGCTCGAGCCGACCGTCGCGTCCGGCCCCGAGGCCGGGCAGCAGATCCTCCAGCGCGCCTGCGAGCAGGCCCGCGCCGCCGCCCGCGCCCTCGCCGCGGGCCTGTAGCGCGGCGGAGAATTGCCTTTGCCCGACTTGACGCGAGCGGGCGGGGTGCGTACAAAGAAGAATTCTCCCCGCCGCCGGGGCCCGGCAGGCCGGTGCGGCGGGATGTACCTTGCGCCGCCGGGGGCCGGTCTCGGGGACCGGCCTGGACGCGGCGCGCATTCGGAAACGGAACGACGCGATGGCTGACGACACGCAGGACCAGGACATCACCCCGCAGGACGACGCGGCCGCCGAGGCCGACGAGCAGACGACCGACACGCCGGAGACGCCGGCGGAGGCGGCGCCCGAGGAGTCGGCCGGGCCGACGAACATCGCCGCCGACGGCATGATCGCTCCGGCCGACGAGGAGATCGAGTACGGCGTGGACGTCTCGGACGCGGGCACGCTGAAGAAGAAGGTCACCGTCACCGTGCCGGCCAAGGCCATCGACGCCAAGCGCGACGAGATGTTCGGCGAGCTGGCCAACACCGCCCAGGTGCCCGGCTTCCGCATCGGGCGGGCGCCGCGCCGGCTGATCGAGCGCCGCTTCGGCAAGGAGGTCGGCCAGGACGTGCGCAACGCCGTCCTCGGCGACTCGCTGGGCAAGGCGATCACGCAGTCGGGGCTGAGCGTGCTGGGCGAGCCGGACCTGGACATCGAGGCCATCGAGTTGCCCGAGGAGGGGGACCTGATCTACGACTTCGAGGTGGAGATCGCCCCGGACTTCGAGCTGCCCGAGCTGGAGGGCATCCCGCTGACCCGCCAGCCGTCGGAGGTCACCGACGAGCGCGTCGACAGCGTCATCGACCGCGAGCGGATGCGGGACGTCGGCTACGAGAAGACCGACGAGCCCGCCGAGGAGCAGGACCAGATCGACGTGGTGGCCACCATCCGCGGGGAGGACATCGACGAGCAGAAGTCCTCGGCGACGCTTCGCGTCGCGCCGGGGCAGGTCGAGGGCCTGCCGCTGGTGGACCTCGGCGAGAAGGTTGCCGGTCACAAGGCCGGCGAGAAGGTCGAGCTGACCGTCAAGGTTCCCGAGATGCACCCGAACGAGTCGTGGCGCGGCAAGGAGTTGACCGTCGAGCTGGACATCCAGGAGGTCCGCCGGCGCGTGCTTCCGGACGTGGACGACGAGTACGCCCGGAACCTCGGCTTCGAGTCGCTGGCGGAGATGCGCGAGGAAGTCGCCGAGATGCTCCGTTCCCGCGTCGAGCAGGAGGTTCAGCGCGATCTCCGCGATCAGATTCGCCGGTACCTCTTGGACAAGGTGGAGATGGACCTGCCCGAGGGCGTCGCCGCACGCCACGCCGAGCGGGTGCTCCGCCGCCGGCTCGTCGAGCTGTACCAGATGGGCATGCCCCGCGAGCAGATCTCCGAGCACATGACCGAGATCCAGGCCAACATCGCCGAGCAGTCGCAGAGCGAGCTGAAGCTGGCGTTCATCCTCCAGAAGGTTGCCGACGAGCTGGACGTCGACGTGACCGAGGAGGAGGTCAACGCCCGCATCGCGCAGATGGCCTCGGCCTACAACCGCCGGCCGGAGCGGCTCCGCCAGGAGCTCGAGAACGAGGGCGCCCTCGGGCAGGTGGCCACCTCGCTGACCGAGGAGAAGGCCCTGGAGGCCCTGCTGGGCAAGGCCGCGGTGACCGAAGCGTCCGAGTCGGCCGACAGCGGGGAGGGGGGCGAAGGCCCCGAGGCGGCCGAGGGCAGCACCGACGCCGAATCCGAAGACGCCTAACCACCGGGAGTTCGTTTGATGGACCCGCACACGTTCGAGCCACGCAGCCAGGCCCACCGGGAGTACGTCGCGCGGCGGGAGATGACCCTCGAGGAGCGCCTCGCCGAGGAACGCATCCTCTTTCTGTGGGGGCAGATCTCCCCCAACATCGCCGGCGGGGTCATCATGCGCCTGCTGGAGCTTCAGGCCAAGCAGCCCAACCGCGACATCAACATGTACATCAACTCCCCCGGCGGGTCCGTCGACGACACGCTGGCCATTTACGACACCATGCAGTTCGTCAGTTGCGACGTGGCCACCTACTGCGTCGGCCAGGCCGCCAGCGGGGCGGCGCTGATCCTTGCTGCCGGGACCAAGGGCAAACGCTACGCCCTGCCGCACAGCAAGATCATGGTCCACCAGCCGTGGGGCGGGGTGACCGGGCAGGCGGCGGACATCCAGATCCAGGCCGAGGAGATCCTCAAGGCCAAGCGCGTCCTCAACGAGATCCTCGCCGAGCACACCGGGCGCGACGTCAAGCTCATCGAGGAGGAGACCGAGCGCGACCGCTACCTGAGCCCCACCGAAGCACGCGAGTACGGGATCGTCGACGAGATCGTCACCGATACGCCCAAGGACGAAAAGGCCAAGAGCTAGCCGGCCGGGAATACCACCATGCCACACAGCCAGTACCGCATCCCCTACGTCATCGAGCAGGACGGGCGTGGCGAACGCGTCTTCGACATCTACAGCCGCCTGCTCCGCGACCGGATTATCTTCCTCGGCGGACCCGTCGACGACGACAGCGCCAACGTCATCGTCGCCCAACTGCTGTTCCTCAGCAACGAGAACCCCGATGCCGACATCAGCATCTACGTCAACTCGCCTGGCGGGAGCGTCTCGGCCGGGCTGGCCGTGCTCGATACCATGAGCTTCGTCCGCTGCGACGTGGCCACCTACTGCGTCGGGCTCGCGGCCTCGATGGGCGCGCTGCTGCTCAGCGGCGGGACCAAGGGCAAGCGCTACGTCCTGCCCAACAGCCGCGTGCTGATCCACCAGCCGCTGATCCACGGCGTGGTGACCGGCCCGGCGACCGAGCTGGACATCGAGGCCCGCGAGATCATCCGCCTCCGCAAGCGGCTGTACGAGATCCTCTCGGAGAACACCGGGCAGGATATCGACCAGGTCGAGCGCGACTGCGACCGCAACAAGTGGCTGGACGCCGAGGAGGCCGTCGCCTACGGCTGCGTGGACACCATCCTCGAACGCATGCCCGAGGCCGACGCGGGCGAAGGCAAGGGCGACAGGAAATGACTCGCCCGGCGGCGCGGGGCATCCCGGCGGCGGTGCTGATCGCGGCCCTCGCCGGTTGCGGGGACCCCGACGCTCACGATCCGCACGTCGGCTTCCAACGCGACCGGGCGTACGAGCGCGTCCGACAACTCGAAAGCCAGAACGAACGTCTCCGCCGGGAACTCCGGGACGCCAACGCCCGCATCGAGACCCTCTCCGCCCTCGGCGAGGATCGCCTGGAGAAGCTCAACCGCGTCCAGCGTGTCCGCTTCGGCTCGGGCACCGGCGGGGCCGACCTCGACGACGAGCCCGGCGACGAGCTCGTCAAGGTCGTCCTCGAACCCATCGACCAGGACGGCGCGGTCGTCAAGGCGGCCGGGAGCGTGAAGCTCCAGCTCTTCGACCTCGCCGCCGACCGCGAGCCGGGCAAGCTCGTCGCCGAGCTGTCCGCCGATCCCGACGCCGTCTCCGACGCCTGGGCCAGCGGTTTCCTCTCCCGCCAGTACGGCTTCAAGCTGCCCGTGGACGTGCCCGACCGCGACCGCGAGCTGACCCTCCGCGTCGAGTTCGTCGACTACCTCACCGGGCGGACCTTCACGGCCCAGCAGGTCGTCACCCTCCGCGCCCCCGGCGGGGCGTAGCGCCCGGCGGCGGTCGCCTGTGCGGGCTCAGGCAAGTGATGTTGCGTTCCTGCCGGTCCCCGGCCCCGCCCGGCCGCGTCGGCCCGCATCGGCGATGCTACGGCACGCCTGCTTCGGCCGCCTTGCCAGAGGAGCCGCGTCCGGCACTGGAACCGCAACGAGCTTATCTGAGATCAGCCCCTCTCGCTCCGCGCTGCCGGCACCAGCACGCGCAGCGCGCCGGGGAGGATGCGGTGCTCCAGCGGCGGGGCCATGCGGAGGACCTCGCCGTCGAGGTCCACGTCGATGGCGCGGGCGTTGGCCCCGCGGGCGGTCAGGGCTCTCCTCGAAACCATTGTGCTGATCGCGGGACTGTTGTCCCCGTTCGGCCCTCGCGGCCAGGTGCCCCAACTCCTGCCGGGCGGGAAGCTCACGCCCTGCCACGATGCCCGCGTCCTCGCCGGGCAGGTGTCGTAGCTACCCGAACAGCGGGGAGCCGGTTCGCTTGCGGGAGCGTTTGAACATGGAGCTCTCGTCGGCGTGGGTCTTGATGCGGGGAAGCTGCATGGCGCTGCGGAGCTCGGTCAGGCGGGCGTGGACCTGGTCGGGGGTGTACTCGCCCTGCACCCCCGCGCCGGCGAGGCGGGCGTTGAGGTGGGCGGTGAAGGCATCCAGCAGGTGGGGCTGGTCGTCCAGCGTCGCGGTCTCGACCGATTCCTCGGCGTAGAGGGCCTGGAGCTCGCGGACGTGGCCGGCCGGCCAGTCCAGGCCGCGCGACGCCGCCGGGCTGGCGGCCAGCGGCTCGACGGCATCCATCCGCTCGCGGATGCCCTTGACGTAGTCGGCCGAGAGCTCCGTGCCCAGCCAGCGGCGGGAGAGCTTCTTGGCGGCGGCGAGGGTCGTTCCGCTGCCGCCGAAGGGGTCGAAGACGAGGTCCCCGATGCCGCTGCACGCCCGGACGATGCGGAGCAGCACGCTCTCGGGCATCTGGCAGGGGTGCCAGCCCTCGCGCTCTCCGAAGGTCCCGCAGACGCGGGCGTCGAACCACGTGTCGTCGGGCAGCTTGCCCTTGGGGTTGGCCCGTTTGTCGCGGTACTCCCGCTGGCGGTCGGAGAAGACGCGCACCGCGTCGGCGTGGAAGGTGAACTCCCCCGGGTTCTTGACGAAGTAGAACAGGTGGGCGTGCGAGCGGCAGAACTTGCGTTTCGTGTTCTGCCCGAACGTGTAGTACCACATCACCCAGTTCCGCAGCGTCAGGCCCAGTTCCCGCCCGATCATCCGGACCTCCGCGGCGTACTCATCCCCGATGGCGACCCAGAACGTGCCCGTCGGCTCCAGGGCCCGGACGCACGCGCCCATCCAGTCGCGGGTCCAGGCGTGGTACTCGTCGTAGGCCTTGCGGTCCTCGTAGACGTCGTACTGGTAGCCGATGTTGAACGGCGGGTCGGCGAAGATCAGGTCGGCAAAGCCCTCCGGCTGCTTCGCCAGCCACGAGATACAGTCTTCGTTGACGATGCGGTCTGCTTCCATGCGCTTGTCCTCCGACCTCCGTGCCCGGCCGCGGGGGGAAGGCCTCCTAGTCTGTCGTCGGCGCCGTTGTCGGGGCGGTCGTCGGCCGCGTGGCCGGCTGCGTGTCGGCCGGCTCGATGGCCTGGAAGCCGGCGGCGAGTTTGTCCATGAACGCCCCGGCGGCCTTGTGGTCCTTGCCGGGGGCGGTGAGGATCAGCAGGTAGATTCGCGGCGCGTCCTCTCCGGGGCGCTGGAGGCAGGCGGTGCGCTGGATGACGACCACGCTGGCCTGTCCGTTGTCGTCGCGCTGGGCGGCGGGGCTCGTCTGGGTCAGCACGAACTGGTGGGCCTTCAGCGTCCCGAGGGTGGTCGGGCCTTCGGAGGCGACCTCGATGGTCTGCTTCCGCTGGTGGGCGACCGAACGGGCGACGCCGAGATACTTCTTCGAGCACGCCTCGGCCGTGCGGGCCTCGCCGGCGGCCCGGCTGACGACCAGTTGGGCGACGGGCATGGGCTCGCCGCCGAGGAGGTAGTCCACCTGTCCGGTCTCCATGCCGACCTCTCCCTGCTCGGCGTACCAGCCGACCGGGGGGCGGATGGCGTAGCCCAGCTCGACGTCGCGCGTCGGCTCGCGGAACTCCGGATCGGCCGGCAGGGACGGGTGGCGGACCGTCGTCAGGCGGATGGACTTCAGCACCGCGCCGAGCGTGGGCAGCAGCTTGCCCTGGCGGTCGGCCGAGCAGACCACCGTCAGCAGGTAGCAGAGCCCGTACTCGCCCCCGGCGTCCTCCCGGAGGAAGTAGACCTGGGCGGCGGTGGACTGGACCCCGCGGAAGGTGTAGGTCATCGTGCAGGCCATGCCCTTGACTCCCGCCACGGAGATGGGCACGCGCTTGAGCACCTTGAGCTTGCGGACGGCGAGGTTGCGGCGGAGCTCGCGAAGCTTCGCGTCGGCGAACTCCTCCGCCGTCGCCTTGCCGGTCACCGGGAATGCCGACAGCGTCACCGACTGGACGGGCTTGCCGGCCTCCTCGATCACCGCGCGAAGCAGGTCGTACGGCGTCGTCAACGGGCGCGGCTTGAAGCCGGCGGGCACCGCGATGGCGATCCCCGCGCGGGGGATCTCCATCGGCGGATTCAGCCGCACCGCCGGGGCCGCCGCCGGGGCCGCGCTCAGCCACGCCGTCAGGACTGCGACCGTCCAAGCCATCGATCTCGCCATGCCTGCCGCTCCTCTGCGCCGCGCCCGGACCGTCCAGCCGGGCCTGTTCTCACTGTTCGGGCGGCCATTCTACCAGAACCCCGTCGCCGCGTCGCCCGGCGAAATCCGCCGCGGCGCGCCCGCCGGCCGCCGGGATGGAAGACACCTCGTCGGCGGGCAGGTCAGTGGGGGATGAAGCCGAATTCGACCACGAGGACCACGTAGACCAGGTAGATCGCCAGCAGCAGCCCGCCCTGCCATCTCCGGAACTGGCGCCCGCTGGCGTAGATGAACACCCGCAGCAGCACGAGCACGAGCATCATGAACGGCAGCAGGAGGATGAAGACTTCCCGCTCGATCGCCAGGGGCGTCGCGGCGGCCGAGACGCCCACGACGAACAGCACGTTGAGGATGTCCGCGCCGACGATGTTGCCCACCAGCAGGTCGGCGTGGCCCTTGATCAAGGACGCGACGGCGGTGACCAGCTCCGGCAGGGAGGTCCCGAAGGCGACCAGCGTGGCCGCCAGGACGCTCTCGGGCACGCCGTACTTCAGGCACAGCGCCGAGGCCGAGCCGACCAGCACGTTCGAGCCGAGCACGACCAGCATGAGCCCGACGACCAGGACGGCGAGGTTCCACATCGAGCTGGTCAGCCTGGACCGCGCAGGCTCCGACGGCGTCTTGACCTGCTCGATCTTCACGTCCGCCGGCAGCAGCTTCGGCTGGCCCCGCGCCCATCGCACCGACAGCCACATGTAGCCGGCCAGCAGCCCAACGAAGCCCACCCCAACCCAGCGCGGGATGGTCGCGCCGGCGAACCCGCCGGCGACGGCCGCGGCGATCAGAGCCACCGCCGTCAGCAGCACCCCGGAACCCAACTGGAGCCAGCCGTGGCGGTTGAGCACGTAGCGGTCGATCGGCAGGGGGCGGAGCAGGCAGCAGAGCCCGAAGATCAACGCCGTGTCGCAGATGATCGAGCCGATCCCGTTGCCCAGCGCCAGGCCGGGCTTGCCGGAGAACGCCGCCGTGACGGAGGTGAACGCCTCCGGCGAGGTCGTTCCGAGGCTTACGACGGTCGCGCCGATGATGACCTTGCTCATGCCCAGCACGGCCGCCAGCCGCACGGCCGACGACACGACCCGGTCGGCGCCGACGACGAGGACGGCGACGGCCCCCGCGACGAGCAGCCAGAGCAGGTAGGCCTGCGTATCGGCCAGGCCGTTGAACCAGGCATCCGGGATGAGGGCGGCGAGGATCATGGGCGAGAGCTTACCCGCACGCTCCGCCCGGACGCAACCGCGGGGTGGCGCGGCCGGGCTCCGGTGCCTCCGGCGGGGTCATTCCCACCGGACGTCCTTGAGCTCCAGCTCTACGTTGGTCGTGCCTCGGAAGGTGTTCAGCTTGGGCGTGGCGGCGACATCCACGGTACGGATGCCCGTGAGGTGGTCGGCCAGGTCGCCCATGCCGAAGCCCACCGCGCGGATTCGCGGGCCCTCGTCCTGGCCCAGCAGCAGGCTTACCGTCCCGCCGCTTCGTCCCATGCGGCGCGGCGGGGCGATGACGCGACAGCCCCGCACGGCCACCACCGGCCGGCGGTTGCCCTGCCCGAACGGCCCCATGCGCTCCAGGCGCTCGACGACGGGATAGCTCAGGGCGGCCAGGGACGTCTCGGCGTCGATGTCGAGGGCGGGGGTGAGGTGGTCTGCGTCGAGGTGCTCGCGTGCGTACTGCCCGATGGCCTCGGCGAACGGCTCGATGCGGTCGCGCTCGATTCGGATCCCCCCGGCCATGGCGTGCCCGCCGAAGCTCGTCAGGTGCTCGGCGCAGGCGGCCAGGGCGTCGCGCATGTGAAAGCCCGGGATGCTTCGCCCCGAGCCCTGCCCGCCGTCGCCGTTGAAGGCTACGAGGATCGCCGGGCGCTTGAAGCGCTGGACCAGCCGCGAGGCCACGATCCCGATCACCCCGCCATGCCAGTCCTCCGACGCCAGCACGAGGATGCGGTGGCCCGGGTCGTCCAGGCCGCGGGCGGTGACCATCTCCGCGGCCTCGGCGGCGATCGCCCGCTCGACCTTCTGCCGCTCGGTGTTCTGCTGGTTGAGGTACTCGGCGATCTCCCGGCACCGCTTGGCCGGGGCGTCGGTGAGCAGCTCGACGGCCAGGCGGGCGTGGCCCATCCGCCCGCAGGCGTTCAGCCGCGGGGCCAGCAGGAAGCCGACGTGATAGGCGTCGAGCTTCTCGCCGTCGAGCCCGGCCGCGTCGATCAGCGCCCGCAGGCCCGGGTGCTCGGTGGCGGGCAGCCCGCGCAGGCCGTAGCAGGCCAGCGCGCGGTTCTCCCCCAGCAGGGGCACGACGTCGGCAATGGTACCCAGGGCGGCCAGGCAGGTGGCGTCCATGAGGAACCGCCGCATGGGCTCGTCGACGCGGTCCCGGCCGCAGACCGCGCGGGCGAGTTGCCAGGCGACCTTGAACGCCACGCCCGCGCCGGCAAGGTCCGGGTTCGGGTAGGCGCCGTCGCCCAGCCGCGGGTGGACCACCGCCGTCGCCGGCGGCAGGCGGTCCGGCAGGCCGTGATGGTCGGTGACGACCACGTCCGTCCCGGCCTCGACGGCGCGCGCGATCGGCCCGGCGGCCGAGACGCCGCAATCGACGGTCACGATCAGCTTCGCGCCGTCGGCGCAGATGCGGTCGACGGCTTCGACGTTGACGCCGTAGCCCTCGTCGAGGCGGTGGGGGACGTAGAACTCCGCGGCCGCGCCGAGCATCTTCAGGCACGCGTGCAGGATCGCCACCCCGGTCATGCCGTCGACGTCGTAGTCGCCGTAGATGACGATCTTCTCGCCGTCGGCGACGGCCTTGGCGATCCGCTCGGCCGCGGCGGTCGCGCCGGGCAGCAGGGCGGGATCGTGCAGGTCCGAGAGCTTCGGGTCGAGGAAGGCCCTCGCGGCCGTCGGGTCCGTCAGGCCGCGGTTGGTCAGGATGCGGGCGATCAGCGGCCCGGTCCTAAGCTCCCTCGCGAGGGTCTCGGCCTCGGGGTGCGGCGGGGCGATCCTCCATCGCAGCGCGTCGGGCGTCCATGCTCGCGTTGCCATCGTCTCTCCTATGCTCGTCCGTGGCATCGCATTCTACCGCCCGCCGCCCGCCCCGGCCAAGGGCCCGTTGCCGCAAGAGCCCCGCCGCGGACCGGTCCCCCGGCTCCGGCGGGGGCGACCGAATCCCGACCGGACACATGCCGGGGCCCCCGCTCTCACACCTGGCATGTGATCCATGAGCCATGACCTCTGCATTCCGGCATCCGTCGTCTCCGCGTTCCCTCGCGGCGGGTCCCGCGAGGCACGTCCCATCGCATCCAGTGTGAGGGCGAGCTTGGCCAGGTGCCAGGTATCGGCCTTGCATGCGGGGATGTCGCACCAGACGGCGAGGTCGGCGGGAGCGGCTCGCTCGATCCAAGCCCGCGCGGCGAAGGCGTCCCACGTGTTGCGGGGAAGCTGCATGCTCGCCTCCCGCGACGCCGGCGTGATCGGCCCCCACGTCAGGAACCAGTACGGGCGCAGGCGGGCGGTGTACTCCCGCACGAGCGGCCCCGCCGAGGCCGGGGCGTGGCGGCGGATCAGCCCGGCAACCTCCGGCGTGAGGTTCACCCACCGCAGGTAGTTCCGCCAGAGCCCCGGGGCCGGCTGATCGCCCGCGACGTTCCCCCGCGGGTACCGCAGCGCCGCCGCCAGCCGCGCCCGCAGCGCCGCGCGGGCGGCCGGCAGGGCCGCGGCGAGGGTGGCCTCGTCCTCGAACCGCCGGGCCAGGCGGCAGGTCGCGATCAGGGCCGCACACCGCCGGTTGCCCCAGTCGCGGTCGTCCCGCCATTGATCGTAGCGGGGGGCCTTTCGCAGTCTCGGCCAGAGCGGGCGGACCAGGTCCCACCGCCCCGACGCGCACCCCCACAGCCACGCCGCATACGCCCGCTCGGGGCCGGGCTTGCTGCACATGCGAAAGACTCGTCCCCGGTCCGGGGGCACGCGGTACGGCTCCCGGGCCGCGCCCTCCCCGGCCCGGTAATCCCGGAGGCCGCAGATCGGGTCGGCCTTCGCCCAGCGATCCGCGACGGCCTCGATCACCGCCTTGCGGTCCCCGTCCGGCAGGTGCGGCAGGGCCCGGGCCAGGGCCAGCAGCTCTTCGCCCGGGTCGGCGTAGAAGTCCATGTAGTCCCCCGGGTGCTTGCCCCCCTGGAAGCGGTAGGGCATCCAGCGGGGCTCGGCGATGATCTCCCGGGCGGCCTCGACGAGCCGGGCCCGCAGCTTGCGCGCCGCCGGCGTGTCCGGCGGGGCGGGCGGCTCGCGTACCGGCCGGATGCACGCGTCCAGCTGGGCGTCCGGCAGGCTCGCCGCCGCCTCGGCCGCGTCGTTGTCGGGGTTGCCCCGTACCCCCGGGGGCAGCGTGATGCGGCCGGGCGTGTTGATCAGGTGGTTCTTCCAGCCCCCGGGGGGCTTGACCGAGACGTAGTCCCAGTTGACCGGCCAGGTGTCGGTGATGGTCGCGACCTCGGCATCGGAAAGCGGCTCGATGCCGGCCTCGGCAAGCGTTGCGGGCCTGGGGAACTGTGGCGGGCTGTCGGCGTGGACGAGGGCCATCACGCGGCCGTTGGCGGCGAAGACGATGCGCCCGTCGGCGACGATGACCGGCATGTTGGCGCAGGTGTGATTTCCGGTGGCGTGCTCGCCGGGGTTGCCGGCGCCGAAGCCTCGTGTCAGGTCCTCCTCGCCGGGCAGGATCGCTTCGGTCTTCCCGCGGACGATCCGGTGCAGCACGCCCATGCCGTAGCGGTGCGTGTGCGTGGTGTAGAACCGCTCGAAGCGCCCGCGGTCGCCGGCGGGGCCCGTACGGCGGAATCCGTTGAGGTGCTCGCCGTGATGGACAGCGAGGTTCAGCAGCCACGGCCCGGCGGCGGTGAGCTGGCAGGATTCGTCACCGATCAGGTGCAAGGGCTTGCCGCTGTCAACCCGCGTCTCGTCGAAGACGGGCGCCGGCGTTCCGTCCGCCGTCGTCAGGTACGCCAGGTTCACCCATCGCTGGTAGGCGGTGAACGTGCTGGGCAGCAGGGCCAGCCACTTGGAGACGACCCGCCCGTCGGGGGCGACCAGCGGCGGTGTGAAGGCCGACTTGGCGAAGGCCGTGTACAGCACGGGCGGGGCCGGTCGCTGCCGACCGGTCTCGGGGTCGAGGACGAAGAGGCAGCGGCAGGGCGGGTCGGCCTCGATCTCCGCCCGCAGCGCGGCGGTCAGGCGGTCGAAGTAGCCCGGCCGGAGGAACACCTCGCGGGCGTGGTCGGCCATGCGGCGATTGCACTGGCGGCTGAACCGCCAGTTGGGCAGCCGGACGTACTCGCCGGGATAGCGCGTATCGGGGCGGCCGAGCCCGGCGGTGCCGAACAGCCGCCGCAGTGCCCGGTCCAGCGGGCGGCGGGCGCGGTCCCAGGCGTAGTACGGGACGGTCGTGACCATCACCGCCCCGTCCGGCGCGACCACCGGGTGGAAGCTTCGCGCCGTGACGCCGTGGAGCTTCGGCGACCGCCATTTTGCCTGCCCGGTCCGGGCGTCCACGGCGTGGACGACCATGTCCTCGCCGGTGACGTACACCACGCCGCGGCCGGGGTCCATCGCGGGGGACTGGCAGATCGGGGCACCGGCGTCGTACGTCCAGCCCGGCCCGCCGTCGGCGAGGCCGACCGCGTAGAGCACGCCGTCGCGTCCGCCGATGATGGCGAGGCCGTCGTGGGCCAGCGGGGCGTTCCAGATCGGCGCGCCGGTTCGGCGGGACCATGCGGGCTTGCCCGTGTCGGCCTCGAGGGCGACGATCCGCCCGTCCCCGCAGCCGAAGACGACGCGCCCGCCGGCTGCGCAGGCGGTGTGAAACACCGGCGCGGCGACCTCCGCCCGCCAGACGTCCCGCCCGGTCGCGGCGTCGAGGCAGTGGAAGCTCCCGCCCAGCGTGCCCAGGTAGATCCGTCCGCCGGCCTGGACGGGCTGGACGCTGGGCATCAGGCCCTCCTGGTGGAAATACCGCACCCACGCCCGGCGGACCGGGGGCTCGACGGCCTCGGGCGTCGCGCCCGTGCGGAGGCAATCGTGGGCCAGCATGGGCCAGTCGCCCGCGGGGGCCCGCGCCGCCGCTGCGGCGAGCACACACGCAACACATCGCCATCGGTTCATGAAGTCCGCCTTCTCTGGTCGGCATCGTCGGGCTCGACGTGGACGACGGCCTCGACGACGTCCGGGTGGGCCTCGCGGACGGACCGCTGGACGGCGGAGGCGATGTCGTGGCCCTCGCGGACCGTCAGCTCGGGGTCCACGAGCACGTGAATGTCCATCATGACCTTCCCCCCCAGTTGCCGGGCGCGGACGGCGTGGTGGCTTCGCACGCCCTCGGTGCCCTCCACGGCACGTTCGATGGTGGCCAGCGTTGCGGCCGCGGGGGCGCGGTCGATGAGCTCGCCGGCGGCGCCGCGAAGAATGCCCAGCGCTGCGACCGCCAGGAACGCCGACAGCACCAGGGCCGTCAGGGCGTCGATGAACTGCCACTGCGCCCCCCCGATCGCCACGACGGCCAGTCCCACGGCCGCGGTGATCGACGAGACCGCGTCGCTGCGGTGGTGCCAGGCGTTGGCGACGATCGACGGGTCCCCGGTTCGCCGTCCGACGCGGCGGGTCATCCGGAACAGGGCCTCCTTGACCGGCACGGTCAGCAGGGCCATCCCCAGCGGGACGGGGCCCCGGACGGGCTCGACGCCGCGGCGGAAGCTCATCACCGCCTGCCAGGCGATCGACCCGGCCGCCACCAGCAGCATCGAGCCGACGAACATCGCCACCAACGTGGCCACGCGTCGGTGCCCGTAGGGATGGCAGCGGTCGGCGGGCTTGGCGGATGCGCCGACCCCCGCCAACACCGCCGCGTCGGTCGCCAGGTCCGTGCCGCTGTGAAAGCCGTCGGCGAGGATCGCCTGGCTGCCGAAGAGCAGGCCGACGGCGATTTTCCCGGCGGCGAGGGTGGCGTTGGCGGCGAGCCCCAGCCAGGTGACCGCGCGAGGCGAGAGCCCGCCGGGGCCTCCGCGGTCGGCGTGGTCTGGCGGCGCCACGTCAGTACCTCACGTCGAAGGAACGGAACTGCCCGGTGACCTGGCCGCGCTGCTCGTTGCGGTCGCGGATATGGTGGCCCATGCGGTCGGCGAGGTCGTCGAGGAAGGCGTCGATCTCGGCGGATTCGCCCTCGGCGACGACCTCGACCGTGCCGTCGGGCAGGTTGCGCACGAAGCCGGTCACGTCGGGTCCGCCGGCGGCGCGGCAGGCGGTGAAGCGGAACCCCACGCCCTGGACGTTGCCCTTGAAGATGACGCGTCGGCGTTCTTTGGCCATGGAACCCACCTCGGGGGCATTGTAGGGCGCGCCCGGGGGCTTCACAACGGCCCCGCGGCGGCGATAATGCTGCTGCCCGCCACCGGCCCCCGGCCGGGCGGGCAGAGGAGATCGCCCATGAAGCCCAAGCAGCGCATCGTCACCAAGGCCGTCATCCCCGTCGCCGGGCTGGGCACTCGGATGGGGCCGATCACCCGTTCGGTGCCCAAGGCCCTGTTCCCGCTGGTGGATTCCCGCGGGCGCCTGCGGCCGATCGTCCACCACGCCTGCCTCGAGGCCTCCGCCGCGGGGATCGACCGGGTCGGGCTGATCGTTTCCGGGCAGAGCACGGACCTGCTGCACAAGTATTTCGCGGCCGCGAGCAAGGCCTCGGCGGTGGATCTTCCGGTGAACGTGGAGTTCATCAACCAGCCGGCGCCGCGGGGGCTGGGGGATGCGCTGTCGCACGCGGAGTACTTCGTCGGGGGCGATCCGTTCCTGATGCTGCTGGGGGACTACGTGTGGGTGGCGGACTCGGCCTCGCGCCCGTGCGCGGCGCAGGTGGTGGAGGCCTACGCCGAGCACCGCGGCGCGGCGATGGTGGGGATGCAGGTCGTCGGAGAGGACGTTCTGGAGAAGGTCGGCGTCGCCCGCGGGCGGATGCTGGGCGGCGGCGTCTACGCATGCGACGACATCGCCGAGAAGCCCGACGCGGCCACGGCGAGGCAGCGCCTGGTCAGCACGGACCTGCCGGAGGGGCAGTACCTCGCCCATGCGGGGATCTACCTGTTCACGCCGGAGATCTTCGACTGCCTCCGCGAGCTGGCCGGGGCATACCGCCCGGCCGGCGAGGAGATCCAGCTCACCGACGCCCAGGCGATCCTGCTGCGGCGGCACCCGGAGGGGTACCACCTCGCCCGCATCGCCGGGCGGTGCATCGACGCGGGCAACCCAGAGGACTACGCCGCCGCCTTCGCCGCGGTACGCGAGGCGCCCTGCCATACGTAGTCGCCCGTGTTCGGTTGCCGGCGGCCCGTGCGGAGAGGCCCCGTGTCGCCCCTCGCGGTCGCCCGCCGGCGACCGGTGCGCCGGCCGACTGAGCACTGGCCGATTCGGCGGTTCTCCCGTAAGATGGGAGCTCGATTTTCTCGTGTGCAGGAGCCCGACATGGCCGAGTGCGACGCCAAGGAACCGAAGCCGCAGAAGGTGTGGATGGACGGCGAGCTGGTGGACGCCGCCGACGCGAAGCTGTCGGTCTGGGACCATGGCTGCCTCTACGGCGACGGGGTGTTCGAGGGCATTCGCGTCTACGGCGGGCGGATCTTCGAGTGCCAGGCCCACGTCGAGAGGCTCTTCGAGTCCGCGCGGCACATCCGGCTGGCGATCCCCTACACCAAGCAGGAGATCGTCGAGGCCATGCAGGAGGCCATCAGCGCCAACGGCATCGTCGAGGGCTACATCCGCCTGGTCGTCACCCGCGGGCCGGGCACGCTCGGGCTCAACCCCTTCCTGTGCTGCCGCCCGGTCGTGTTTGTCATCGCCGACCAGATCGCGCTGTACCCGAAGGAGATGTACGACAACGGCATGGCGGTCATCATCGCCAGGACGCGCCGCCGTTCCCCGGCCATGCTGCCCTCGGAGGTCAAGAGCCTCAACTACCTCAACAACATCCTGGCCAAGATCGAGGCCATCGACGCCGGCGTCGCCGAGGCCATCATGCTCAACGAGGCCGGCAACGTCGCAGAGTGCACCGGCGACAACCTCTTCATCGTCGAAGGCGGGCGCGTCGTCACGCCCCCGCTGGCGGCCAGCATTTTGCCCGGGATCACCCGCGCCTTCGTCATCCGCATCGCCGGGCAGCTCGGGCTCGACGTCGCCGAGGAGACCGTCACCGTCGAGCGCCTCCGGGCGGCCGACGAGTGCTTTCTGACCGGCACGGCGGCGGAGGTTATCGCGGTGACGCGCATCGACGAGGACCCCGTCGGCGACGGCGCCGCCGGGCCGATCACACAGAAGCTCAACGCCGCCTTCCGCGAGCACATCGCCTCGGGCAAGTGGTGAGGGGCACCGTGCGGGGGGGCGGAGCGTCTTACGGCTCGACCCACACGCGGAGGTTGCCCGCGCAGGGGCCCCAGCGGCGGGTGGGCACGGCCCAGGGGTGGGCGGCGACGTACACGCGCGGCGGCGGGCCGCGCCAGTTGTCGTCGATGCGCACGCCCTCGACGTGGTAGTGGGCGGCGTCCGGGCGGAGCCACGCCTTGCCCGCCCACAGCCGCGAGTGCGCGGCGGCGAACCGCCATTGCGTCCACTGACCGGCGCGGTCGGCACGGGCAAGCGGGGAGCGGGCGACCAGCGTGTCGGGTCGGCCGTCGCCGGTGGTGTCGGCGTAGGCGACGTAGTAGAACGCCCCGGTCAGCCCCGCCTCGGGGTGGGCCATCGAGACGCGGACGTGCCGCCGCGCGCCCTGCCCCGGCGGGACGGGCCAGACCTGCACCCGGTGGCCCAGGGCCGCCACGCGGTCGGTCGGGCGGACGATCCCCGCCGCCGCCGGCCTGGCCGGCGCGGCGTCGGCGGGGGTGACCTTGCCCGTCGCCTCGGCCGGGGGCGCCGCCGCGGCGCCGCCCGGGAGCCCGCGCGTGGTGGTCAGGATGTCCCGCACGGCCGAGCAGAGCTCGCGGCGGGCCTCGGCGAGCGCGGCGGCGGGGGGGGTGTTGGCGTCGAGGGCCTTTGCGGCCGCGGCGAGCTTCGCCTCGGTCTCCAGCAGGTTCGAGGCGAGCTTCAGCAGCCGGCCCCGGGTGGCGAGCATGTCCGGGAGGTTCGCGTCCGGCGCGGGCCGGGGCCGCCCGGAGGCCTCGGCGGGGGCGGGCTTGTCCTCGGGCGCCACCCAGGCCGAGCCGTTCCACCTCATGTCCGTCCGGTACGTCTGCCCGCGGCTGACGAGCGTCAGCGGCTGGGGGCCGGTCGAGAGGATCTCGTACCCCCGGTCGCCCTGCTCGGCCCGGACCACCCGCAGCACGCGGGCGATGCCCCGGTTCGTCTTCGGCACGGCCGGGAGGTCTGCGGTCCGCCCGTTGGTGTAGGTAACCTGGTAGAAGACGGTGCGTGCGTCCTCGGCGGCCCCGGCGGCCGCCGCGGCGGCCAGCAGGACCGCGATGCCCGCCAGCCAGGCCAGCCACCACCCCGCCCGTTCGATCGCATAGGTCGTCATCGTCGCGCTCCTCATGTTCGCGCGGTCTCCCCCATATTGTATCGGCAGACGGCGGCCGGACTTTGCGGGCTTCGGGGCGGACGGCGGCGGGACGACCCCTACATCCCGGAGACAGATCTCAAATCTCACCTGTCAAACCGGATAGTCACATCTGGAATATGACATCGGGAACCTGGCATCCGGCCTCCGTGGCCTGACACCCATATGCAATGGGGAATATGAGGTATGGAACTCAATCCCCTTCCCTCCCTTTAGGCCTTTTCGGACCGGCCGGCGGCGGCCCGGCCGCGGTCGAAGAGGTAGGTCGGCAGAGACTTCCACACTCCGGCGGGCCGGTAGAGGCTCTCGACCTCGCCGCGGCAGTTGTACCAGCAGGCCCGGCAGGGGTTGTCGCGGGAGGCGGCCCGGAGGCGCTGGTGGATGATCGACGCGCTGTCTCGGTAGAGGTTGGCGACGGGGCGGTCGCGCCGCTCGACGCAGATGGCGACGTCGCCGGTGGAGTCGATGTTGAAGAATGCCCGCCCGGCGAGGCAGCCGGGGACGCCGCCGGCGAGGAAGGCGTCGAACTGCCCGAGGTAGCTGGGGTTGGACAGGAAGTTGCCCCACTGCCGCCGCAGCTCCAGCAGCCGCGGGCCGACGGGGCCGTCGTTGTGGACGAACCGCCGGCTGCCGGTCTTGAGCTGCCCGTAGGGCTGGACCATGAAGTACGCCTCGCGTTGGGCGGCCATCTCGACGAGCCGGGGGATGTCGTCGATGTTCTCGTCCAGCAGGACGGTCATGACGTTGACGCGCTGCCACTTGTGGACGCGGGCGGCCCCGAGCAGCTCGACGGCCCGCCAGGCCTGCCTCCACGCCCCGTCCATGCCCCGGGCGGCGTCGTGGCGTGCGGGGTCGGCGTAGTCGATGCTGACCGACACGCCCCAGACGCCGGCGCGCATCAGGTCGCGGGCGGAATCCGGGGTGACGAACCAGCCGTTGGTGGTCACGAAGGGGAAGTGGACCTTGCCGACGGCCTCGACGATCTCCGGCAGGTCGGTCCGCAGCATGGGCTCGCCGCCGGCGAGGGAGATCAGCAGTGTTCCGTACCCCGCGAGCTTGCGCGCGCCGTCGGCGTAGTCGGCGACGGTCGGCTCCGGCCGGCGGCCCATGGGGTCGCACCAGTAGTGGCAGAACCGGCAGCGGAAGTTGCAGCGGTAAGTCACCTGCCAGGCGCACCAGATCGGGTGCCTGCTCGCCCAGGCGCGGAAGAGCCTGGCCTTCTTGGCTGAGGGGGACAACGGCCGCATCTTCCTTGGATAGCCTGTCCGCCCCGGCCAGTCAAGCCCTTACCCAACCGGGCCTCCCGCCGGGCCGCCCCCCGCTACGGGCCGTCGAGGGCCCGGCGGACCTTGGCGGCGAGGGCCGGGGCGGCGAACGGCTTCTGGAGGAACAGGACGCCTTCGTCCAGGACGCCGCGGTGAGCGATGACGTTGGCGGTGTAGCCGGAGGTGTACAGACGGGCGATGCCGGGGTACAGCGCCCGCAGCCTCCCGGCGAGGTCCCGGCCGTTCATCTGGGGCATGACCACGTCGGTGACAAGCAGGTGGATCTCTCCGTCGTATTCGCGGGCGGTGTCGAGGGCCTCGTTGGGGGTCGCGGCGCTCAGCACGCGGTAGCCGAGGTCCTCGAGCATTTCGACCCCGAGTTGGAGCATGGCCGGCTCGTCCTCGACGAACAGGACGGTCTCTTCGCCGCGTGCGGCGGGCAGCGGCTGGGATTCGTCGGGCTCGGCGGCGTCGGGGCCCCGGCCTTCGTGGCGGGGCAGGTAGATGCGGAAGGTCGTCCCGTGCCCGGGTTCGCTGTAGACGTGGATGAAGCCCTCGTTCTGGCGGACGATGCCGTAGACGGTGGCCAGGCCCAGGCCGGTGCCCTTGCCCGACTCCTTGGTGGTGAAGAACGGCTCGAAGACCTGCCCCAGCGTCTGCTCGTCCATGCCGCAGCCGCTGTCGCTGACGGTCAGCCGGACGTACCGCCCGGGGGCGAAGTCGGGGTGTGTCTGGCAGTACGCCTCGTCGATCGTGGCGTTGCCGGTCTCGATCGTCAGCGTGCCCACGCCCTCGATGGCGTCGCGTGCGTTGACCGCGAGGTTGGCGAGGATCTGGTCGATCTGCCCGGGGTCCATCCGCACCGGCCAGAGGTCCGCTCCGGGCACCCACGCCAGGTCGATCTCCTCGCCGATCAGCCGTCCCAGCATCTTGAGCATCCCCCCGACGGTCTCGTTGAGGTCCAGGACCTCCGGGGCGACGGTCTGCTTGCGTGCGAAGGCCAGGAGCTGCCGCGTCAGGTCGGCCGAACGCTCGGACGCCTTGCGGATCTCGTCGAGGTGCCCGGTCACCTGCTTGCCCGCGTCGAGCTTGCCCCTGGCCAGTTCGGCATTTCCGATGATGACCGAGAGCATGTTGTTGAAGTCGTGGGCGACCCCGCCGGCCAGGCGTCCGACGGCCTCGAGGCGCTGGGCGCGGCGGATCTGCTCCTCGAGGTCCTTCCTGTCCTTCTCGGCCTCGATGCGTTGGGTGACGTTGTTGTACAGCGACACGACATCGCCTGAGGGCAGCTTGTAGACCCAGACCTCTCGCCAGGAGCCGGGGTCGCGCCGGTCCCGGTAGAGGCTGGCGGGGAGGAACTCCGCCCGCCCGGTCCGCCAGACGCGGCGGAGGGCGTCGAGCAGCCCGAAGTCCTCCATGCCCGGGAAGGCGTCGGTGATGCGCCGCCCGATCACGTCCTGCCGGCGGACGCCCTCCATGCACTCGGCGGCGCGGTTGAGGTCCTTGAAGACGAAGTTGTGCCCGTCGCCCTCGGCCTGGTAGACGGCCACGCCGGAAGGCATCCGCTCGAAGAGCCCCCGGAAGCGCTGTTCGCTCTCGACGAGGGCGCGCTCGGCCCGCTTGCGGTCGGTAATGTCCACGCCGTAGACGTTGACGTACCGCCCCTGGGCGACGGGCACGAAGTGCAGGGCGTGGACCGTCTCGCCGCGGGCGTGTTCCCAGCGGACGACGGCCACGTCCTGTATCGCCCGCCGGGCTGCCTCGCGCCAGTCCGCCGGCGCCGGGCCGCCCACGTTGCAGCCCAGGTCGCTCAGCAGGCCGATCGCCGCGGGGTTGGCGTGCAGGACCTCCCCCTGGGGGCCGATTCGCAGCACCGGGTAGGGGTTCTCCGCCGGAAACCGCGCCAACTCCTCGATCAGGCGCTCGGAACGCTTGCGATCGGTGATGTCTCGCGTGGTCCCCTGCATCCCCGCCGGCCGGCCCGACTCGTCCCGCAGAAACGAGCCGTGCACTTCCGCATCGACCTCCCGGCCGTCCTTGTGCAGCAGGATGGTCTCGAAGATCACCCCGCGATGGTTGGCGAGGTGGGCGAGCTCGTCGCCGATGATCTCGCGCATCCGATCGAGGTGCTCGTGATCGCAGTGGTCGTCCAGGCGCGTGCCGACGAACTCCGCCGGCGTGTAGCCGAACATGTCCTCGACGGCGGGGTTGACGTACGTGAACCGCCGGTCCATGTCCATCGACCAGATCACGTCGAGGGTGTTGTCGGCCAGGAGGCGGTAGGTCCTCTCGCTCCGGCGGAGGGCCTTCTGTGTGGCCTGGAGTCTGGCGGCGGTGCGGACGTGGGCCAGCAGTTCGCGGGCCGGCAGGGGGCGGGTGAGGTAGGCGTCGGCGAGGGCGTCGAGCCCGTCGGCCTGGCTGTCCGAGGAGGTCGCCATGCCGGAGATGAGGATGACGAACGTGTCGGCGAGGCCTTCGTCTTCCTTGATCCGCCGGCAGAGGTCGCGCCCGTCGGCGTCGCCGAGGACCACGTCGAGCAGCACGAGGTCCGGGCGCTCGCGGCGGCACAGTTCCAGGCATTGCCCGGCGTTGGTGGTGGTGACCACCTCGTAGCCGGCCCGGCGCAGCGTCCCGGCGGTGGTCTCGACCACGCGGAGATCGTCGTCGACGACCAGGAGCTTCGCCCCGGCCTGCTCGACGCCCGACAAGTCTTGCGATGCAGTGCTCATGCAGCCATGTCTTCAGAAGAAAGCGGGGGCAAAGGCCCCCATGCTATGGCTGTCCGGCCTCGGCAAGGGCCTCGTCGCTGAGGGCCGTGAAGGCCGGTATGTTCACGATCAGCCAGTGCAGGAACGGATAGACCGCCTCGAACGTCTCCGGCGAGAGGCGGTGTCGGGCGATCTCGGTAAACGTATCGAGGTTGGCCGGCCAGTAGGCCACCTGGAAGCCGTGCATGCGGTACGTTCGGAAGACCCACAGGGCCGTGCCCGCCAGCACCGCCGGGTCGTGGCGGGCGAAGACCGACGCAAGGAACCGCGCCATGTTGCGGCTGTTGTCCTCCATCATAGGCAGGTTGCCCTCGCCGACGAGCCGCTCGACGTCGGGCCTGTCGGCCATGCGGCGGTTGAGTTCGGCGGCCAGGGCGTCGGCGGCGTCGGCGAATTCCTCTGCCGCCGCGGCCGGGGGCTGGGGCAGCTCGGCGGCCGAGGCGATCAGCTCCTCGCGGGTCATGTCTCGGTCTCCTCTTGGGGGGGGGCAAGGGGCAGGACGAAGCGGAACGTCGCGCCCTCGCCGGGCGTGCTTTCGGCCCGGATCGCGCCGTGGTGGGCCTCGACGATCTTCTTGGCGATGGTCAGCCCGAGCCCGACGCTCCTCTCGCCGCCGGTCTTCCTGGTGCCGGCGTCGCCGAAGGGCTTGAAGAGGCTGTCCAGCTTGTCGGGGGGTATGCCCCCGCCGGTGTCGCGGACGTGGAAGGCCACCTCGCCGTCGCCGCCCTCGCAGCCGATCCACACTTGCCCGCCGGCGGGGGAGTGCTCGATGGCGTTGGAGACGAGGTTGGCGACGACCTGGCCGATCTTCGCCGCGTCCATGACGACCTCGGGGGCGTCCCGTCCCGGCTCGACGACGAGCTCGACGCCCTTGCGGGTGGCCGCCGGGCGGACGTAGCGCAGGGCGTCGGCGATGACCTCGGCCGGGCGGGCGGGGGCAAGCGCCAGCCGCAGCGTGCCCGACTCGATGACCGAGACGTCCAGGAAGTCCGCGATCAGGCGGACCATCTCGGCCGCGGCGTCGACGAGGAACCGGAGGAACTCGCGGTTCTCGTCGTCGAGCGAGCCCTCCAGCTCGTCGAGCAGGAGCTCGCTGGTGCTGAGTACCACGCCGGCGGGCTTGCGGAGGTCGTGAGCGGCCATGCCCAGAAACCGGTTCTTCAACTCGTTCAGCCTTGCCAGTTCCGCGTTGGCCTTCTGGAGCTCCCGCGTGGTGTTGGCCAGGTCCCGGTTCAGCGAAAGCACCTCCCGCTGGAGCCCGTCCAGCTCGGGCATGTCGTGTCGGCCGAGCAGCAGGTGCCCGCCGTCGGCGGCGACCGCGCGGACGCGCAGCGTCTGCGGCGTGCCCGAGGGGGTGTTGACGTTCATCCGCCGCTCGCCGCCGTCCTTGCCGGCGAGCAGCGCCCCGGCGGCCTCGGCGTCGAAGTCCACGAAGGCCCCCCGGAACGCCCGTCCCACCATGTCGCGGCCGAGCAGTTCGCGGGCATAGGCGTTGGCCTCGGTCACCGTGCCGTCGGCGTCGAGGCGGAGCATCAGCACGGGTGCGGTCTCGCGGACGTAGGAAGCGAGCGCGTCGGCGACGGCGGGCGCGTCGGCTGGGGGGGTCATCGCTGCGCCTCGAGCCGGGCTTCCAGGTCGGCCAGCGAGGGGATGTGCTCGATGTGGCCGAAGTCGCCGAGGTCGTCGACGCTGCCCCAGGCGAAGGCCTGTCCGCCGACGAGGACGGGCGTGTCGGGGAAGCGGTCGCGCACGGCCGCGATGGCCGCGGTGAGCTTGGGCATGTTGAAGTACACGCTCAACGAGAGCCCGACGAGGTCGGGCTGCTTCTGCTCGATGAGGTCGAGCAGGTCGGCGAGGGGAGTGTTGGCGCCGAGGAAGTAGCCGTCCCAGCCGTGGAGTTCGAGGACGTCGGCCACCATCTTGGCGCCGATCTGGTGCTGCTCGTCGGCCACGCACGAGATCACGCCGGATCGTCCGGCTCGCTCGGCGGCGAACATGGCGGGGTAGACCAGGGGCATCAGGGCCTCGGTGATGGCGGTGGCGAGGTGCTCGGTGGCGACGGAGATGCGACCGGTCTCCCACAGCCTGCCGACGTCATACAGGGACCGCTGGAATAGCGATACATAGATATCCCGTATGCCGACGCCCTCGTCCAGCAAGGCGCGGACGGTATCGGCGCAGGGGGTTCGCCGGCCGGCGAGAAGATCGGCGAGGTACTGCCGGTAGACGTCTTCGGTCTGTGGCACGAGACGTACTCCCGTGGCGGCGCGGCCGGGACGGCGATTCCCGAGTCCCGCATCAATCGTACGAACTTGGGGCTGGCAAGTCCAGCCCGCCGTGGCCGGGTCGGGTTCGGCGCGCCGGCGCCTATGATGACGCGAACGCGATCGACCCTTGTAGCCGCGTCGCACCGCCGGCGCCGAAAGGAGAGCAGACCATGTTGCGAAACCGCAGACGATCGATGTTGGCGATCACCGCCGTGGGGGCGTTCCTCCTCCTTGCCATCGTCGTGAACCTCCGCGGGCATTGCCAGATCCCCTGCGGGATCTACAACGACCCCGTGCGGTTCTCCCTGCTCGCCGAGCACATCCGGACCATCGAGAAGTCGATGAACCAGATCAAGGTGCTCCGCGAAGACCCGTCGGAGAACGCCAACCAGCTCGCTCGCTGGGTCATGAACAAGGAGGACCACGCCAACCGGTTTGCCGAGATCGTGACGGCCTACTTCCTCCAGCAGCGGATCAAACCCGCCGGGGCCGAGGACGCCGCGTACGTCAGGAAGGTCGTGCTCTGCCACCAGATGCTCGTCAGCGTGATGAAGGCCAAGCAGACCACGGATCTCAACCACGTGGCCGAGCTGCGGCGCGACCTCGACGCCTTCGAGAAGGCCTACATGGGCAAGAAGGCGGCCAAGGCCGGCGGGCACAGCCACGAGCACGGGCATTCCCACGGCTCGGGCCACACCCACGCCCACGGCGAGTGAGCGGGAGGAGCGGATGTTCGGCAAGACCATTACGCTGTTCAAGGCGTTCGGCTTCTCCGTACGCATCGACCTGAGTTGGCTGCTGATCGCCGCGCTGGTCGTATGGTCGCTGGCCGGGGCGGTCTTTCCACGCCAGTACGAGGGCCTCCACTGGGGGACCTACCTGGCCATGGGCCTGGTCGCCGCGCTGGGGCTGTTCGCCTCCATCGTCTTCCACGAGCTCTGCCACTCGCTCGTCGCCCGCCGCTACGGGCTGCCCATGAAGGGCATTACCCTGTTCCTCTTCGGCGGCGTCGCCGAGATGAGCGAAGAGCCCCCCAGCGCCAAGGCCGAGTTCCTGATGGCCCTGGCCGGCCCGGCCGCCAGCGTCGTCGTCGCCGGCGTGTTCCTGGCCCTGGCCTGGCTCGGCGGGCTGGCCGGCTGGCCGGATACCGTCGTCGGCGTCGTGCGCTGGATCGGGTTCATCAACGCCATCCTGGTGGCGTTCAACCTGATCCCCGGCTTCCCGCTGGACGGCGGGCGGGCCGTGCGTGCGGCGATCTGGCACTTCAAGGGCGACCTGCGCAAGGCGACGCAGACGGCCTCGCGCATCGGCGCCGGGTTCGGCGCCGTGCTGATCGGCCTGGGCATCCTCAACCTGCTGTTCCTCAATCCCATCGGGGGCATGTGGTGGATCCTGATCGGGCTGTTCATTCGGGGCGCGGCCAAGAGCGGCTACCGGCAGGTGCTGATTCGCCAGGCGCTCAAGGGCGAGCCGGTTCAACGATTCATGAACGACCAGCCGATCACGGTCCCGCCGTCGCTGACGGTGGACCGCCTCGTCGAGGAGTACGTCTACGAGCACCACTTCAAGATGTTCCCGGTGGTCGAGGAGGGCCGGCTGACCGGCTGCATCACCACCAAGGCGATCAAGGACGTGCCCCGCGAGCAGTGGTCCGAGACGACGGTGGGGGAGATCGGCTCGGAATGCTCCGACGAGAACACCATCGGCCCGGACCACGACGCGGTGGACGCCTTCGAGCAGATGAACCGTCACGGCGTCAGCCGGCTGATGGTCGTCCGCGAGGGCCGGCTCGAGGGGCTGCTGGCGCTGAAGGACCTGATGAAGTTCCTCTCGCTGAAGCTGGACCTCGAGGGGGAGGGGGAGTCCGGCCCGATCCGCCCGAGGCAGATCGCGCCCGATATGGGCAGCGAGGAGTAGCCCCCGCGGGGGTGGGTGACGCCCCGCATACCATGGGAGGCAGGAGACCGCTATGAATACCGATCATGTTGTCGCATCCACGAACGACCTGTCCGACGGCCAGATGAAGGAAGTGGAGGTCGGCGACCGCACGATCCTGCTGGTTCGCGTGGACGGGTCCTACAAGGCGTACGTGTCCGAGTGCCCGCATCACGGGGCGTCCCTGGCCGACGGGCTGCTGCACCAGGGCCGCATCCGCTGCCCCTGGCACCAGGCGCTGTTCGACGCGCGGAAAGGCAAGCTCATCGAGCCGCCCGCGCTGGACGGCCTGCCGCACTATGACGTCCGCGTCGAGGACGACAAGGTCATCGTCGCCGTGCCCAGTCATCCGCCGGAGTCCCGCCAGCCCCGCCGCGCCGACCGGGACGCCGCCAAGGACCCGCGCACCTTCGTCATCGTCGGCAGCGGTGCCGCCGGCTGCGTCGCGGCCGAAACGCTCCGCGAAGAGGGCTTTCGCGGGCGCATCGCCGTGCTGACCGCCGAGGAGTGCGCCCCCTACGACCGCACGGAGCTGAGCAAGCGCTACCTGGCCGACCCGGAAGCGTCCTGGCCGCTGCTGCGGCCGAAGCAGGCCTACGACGACTGGGACATCGAGGTCCTGACCGGGCACGAGGTCACGGCCGTGGATACCGAGGGGCGGAAGGTCTCCTGCGGCAACGGGGAGACGATCGGGTACGACAAGCTGCTGCTCGCCACCGGCAGCGTGCCGCGGACGCTCGGTGTCGACGGGGAGGACCTGGCCAACATCTTCGCGCTGCGCCGCGCCGCCGATGCCGACGCCATCCGCAACGCCGTCGGCGACGCCGCCAGGGCGGTCGTCGTCGGCGCGAGCTTCATCGGTATGGAGACCGCCGCCGCCCTGTCCCAGCGGGGGCTGGAGGTCACCGTCGTCGCCCCCGAGGCCGTGCCGTTCGAGGCCACCTTCGGCGAGCGCATCGGCCGGATGCTCCAGGCCGCCCACGAGGCCGAGGGCACGGCGTTCCGGATGGGGGCGAAGGTGGACCGCTTCGAGGGCAGCGACGGACGCATCCGCCGCGTCGTGCTCGACGGCGGGGACGCCCTGGAGGCGGACCTCGTGATCGTGGGCGTCGGCGTCCGGCCGGCGACGGACTTCCTCGACGGGCTTGCCAAGGCCGACGACGGCAGCCTGATCGTCGACGCGCACCTCCGCGCCGCCCCGGACGTTCACGCCGCCGGCGACGCCGCGCGGTTCCCCGACTGGCGGACCGGCGAGCCGATCCGCATCGAGCACTGGCGCCTGGCCGAGCAGCTCGGCCGCGTCGCCGCGCGCAACATGCTGGAGCGGGACGTGCCCTACGCCGGCGTGCCGTTCTTCTGGACCAGCCAGCACGGCGTCATCGCCGACATGATCGGTTGCGCCGGCGAGTGGGATGACGTGGTCTTCGAGGGCGCCCCGGACGAGCAGGACTTCCTGGCGTGGTACGTCAAGGACGGGCGGGCGCTCGCGGCCGCGGCGTGCGGGCGGTCCCGCCAGGCCGATGCCGCCGGCGAGGTGCTCGGCCAGCCCACGCTGCCGACCCTGGACGAGGCCCGGCGGCAGGTGGACAGGATGGTCGCCGCCCAGCACAGCGGGTAACGACCCGGGGAGGACGAGATGCCGATCGCCGAGCGCCTTCGCGAGCTGGCCCGCAACCTGTACTGGACGTGGCACCCGGAGCTGATCGCGATCTTCCGGGACCTGGATCCGGCCCTGTGGCGCGAGGTCGGGCACAACCCCGTCGAGTTCCTCCACCGCTTCGAGCCGGAGGAGCTGGAGGGCAAGAGCGGGGAGTTCGCCCTCGACGCGCGCGTCAGCCAGGCGTTCCACCAGATGCGGGAATACCTCGCCGCCCCCGATACCTGGGGCGCGCGGTTTGCCGGGCCCCTGTCGGCCAGGCCGGTGGCCTACTTCTCGGCCGAGTTCGGCCTGCACGAATCGCTGCCGATCTACTCCGGCGGGTTGGGCGTGCTGGCCGGCGACCACCTCAAGAGCGCCTCGGACCTCGGCCTGCCGCTGGTGGGCGTGGGGCTGTTCTACGGCGAGGGCTACTTCCGCCAGCGCCTCGACGAGAGCGGCTGGCAGCAGGAGGACTACTGCCCGACGGACGTGGAGCGCCTGCCGCTGCACCGCGCGACCGACGCCGAGGGCAACATGCTGCGGGTGAGCGTCCGCACGCGGGAGGCGGAGATCCACGCCGGCATCTGGTCGGCCAGCGTCGGGCGAAGCCGGCTGGTCCTGCTGGACACCAACGTCGAGGGCAACGGCGACGAGGACCGCGCCCTGACCGCCCAGCTCTACGGCGGCGGCCCGCCGTGCCGCATCCGCCAGGAACTGCTGCTCGGCGTCGGCGGGATGCGTGCCCTCGAGGCCATGGGCATCCGCCCCGGCGTGATCCATCTCAACGAAGGGCACTCCGCCTTCGCCGTCCTCGAGGCCGCCCGGCAGTTGATGGACCGCGAGCGGCGGGACTTCGGCGAGGTCCGCGAGAAGGTCGCCTCGCGGACGGTGTTCACCACGCACACGCCCGTCGCGGCCGGGCACGACCGGTTCGATCCCGAGCTCGTCGAGCACGTCCTGGGCCCGCTGCGGGAGCGGCTGGGCCTGGAGCAGGGGGGGCTGATGGCCCTGGGGCGCGTTCACGGCGACGACGAGAACGAGCCTTTCTGCATGACCGTGCTGGGCATGAGGATGTCGCGGCGGCGCAACGCCGTTTCCGCCCGCCACGGGCGGCTGACGCGGGCGATGTGGCGCGACGTCTGGCCGGGCGTGCCGGAGGAGATGGTGCCCGTCGGGCACATCACCAACGGGGTGCACGTGGCCTCGTGGCTGGCGACGTCGATCGTGCCTCTGTACGAGCGGCACCTCGGGGCCGACTGGCTGGAGCGCCTGGACGACCCGCGGACGTGGGACGCCGCCGAGGGGATCGACGACGCGGAGTTCTGGGAGCAGCACGAGATCCTCAACGCTCACCTGACCGAGTACATCCAGCGGTGCATCGCCCGCCAGTGCCGGCGGCAGGGCCTCGACGAGCCCCCGCCGATGGACCCCAAGGCGCTGACGATCGGCTTTGCGCGGCGGTTCGCCGAGTACAAGCGGGCGGACCTGCTGCTCAGCGACCCCGACCGCCTCGCGGCCCTGGTGGGCGACGACGAGCGGCGGGTGCAGGTGGTCTACGCCGGCAAGGCCCACCCGGGCAACGAGGAGGGCAAGCGGCTGATCCGGCGGATCGTGGAGATGTCGCGCGAGGAGCGCTTCGCCGGGCGGCTGGCGTTCATCGAGGACCACGACATGAACGTTGGCCGACACCTCGTCCAGGGAGCCGACATCTGGCTGAACACGCCGCGGCGGCCCATGGAGGCCTGCGGGACCAGCGGGCAGAAGGTCGTCCTCAACGGCGGGCTGAACCTCTCGGTTCTCGACGGCTGGTGGGCGCAGGCCTACGACGGCGGCAACGGCTTCTCCGTTGGCGACGGGGAGGAATGCTCCGACGAGGGCGAGCAGGACCGTCGCGACGCGGCCGCGCTGTACGACGTGCTGGAAGGCGAGATCGTCCCGCTGTTCTACGACCGGGACGAGAAGGGCATTCCCCACGGCTGGATCGCCCGCCAGAAGCGCGCCATCCGCACGCTGGCCTGGCGGTTCAGCGCCCGTCGAATGGTCAAGGACTACGCCCTGCGCTGCTACCTCCCCGCCGCCGGAGCCGCCATCGCCGCCGCCGACGGCCATTAGTCTGTGTCTGATACATCCAATTCGGGCTTCGCGTGTGCCGGGTTGCCCCTGGCGGCGTCCGCCTGTATCGGCGATTCGCAGAGGAATCGCCCGCTTCGACGTCTTTGCCGGGAACAAGCCAGCCCACGCTCGGGCCTCGAAGCGATATGTCAGACACAGCCCAGTCAGTGGCCGGTGGCCTGAAAGAACCCGGGCGTGCACGAGAGGCGTCAGCCTCCGCCTGACTACTGCTCCACCGGCCACCGGGCCCGAAGGCCCCCAGCATCGGCCGCCGGGGTCGAAGGCCCGTCGCTACTGTGCGCCGGGGGAGCCCTCGGCGCGTCTGGTGAGATCGAACCGGATGCTGTATGCCTCGCCGTCGAACTCGGTGGTGACCTCGCAGCCGGAGTTGTAGAAGACGTTGAGCATGGGGCGGTTGCTGGGCAGGACCTTGGCGTAGAACGTCTTGACGCCTCGCTGGCGGGCGATCTGGATGAGGTAGTTCAGCAGGTACGTGCCCATGCCCTTGTCCTGCCACTCGTCCTGTACGAGGAAGGCCACCTCGGCGGCCTGGGTCTTGGGGTCCAGGAAGTACTGGGCGACGGCGACGATCTCCTCGCCCTGCGGGCTGGGCACGACCCCGACGATGGCCAGGTCGTTGACGTAATCGACGTTCGTGAGTTTCTGCACCGCCCGGTGGGGGAAGGTCATGGTGTGCGTGAAGTACCGCGTGCGGACCGACTGGGTGCTCAGGGAGTAGAGCATCTCGGCCATGGCGGGCTCGTCGGTGGGCTTGACGGGGCGGAAGAAGATCTGCGTCCCGTCGCGGAGCGTCTCGTAGTGCTCCAGCTCCTCGGGGTAGCGGACCTGCTCCCAGGCCAGCTCGATCTGGTCGGGGGGCAGGTAGTTGTGCTTCTTGGCGGCCTCGATGAGCATGTTGCGGAACTTGGGGTGGGCGATGTTGATCAGCGAGAGCACGCGCTCGCGGATGCTCTTGGCATGCAGGTAGGCGATGCCGTACTCGGTGACCACGTAGTGGACGTCTCCGCGGGTGGTGACCACGCCGGCGCCCTCGGTCAGGTGGGGCACGATGCGGGAGACCTCCTCGTCCTTGGCCGTGGAGGGCATGGCGATGATGGCCTTGCCGTCCCGGCTGCGTGCGGCGCCGCGGATGAAGTCCACCTGCCCGCCGATGCCGCTGTAGAACTGGTAGCCCAGCGAGTCGGCGCAGACCTGCCCGGTCAGGTC
>CAYLPJ010000052.1:0-48470 GCA_964385465.1 uncultured Planctomycetaceae bacterium
TCTGCTTGTCGAGCGTCAGGCGGAAGCCGAAGCTGAACTCCGCGGCGTCCTCGAACAGCGAGTTGTTCCACGTCGGGCCTCGCCCGTTGGTGTCCACGCAGTAGGGCGTCGTCGGCAGGTTCCCGCCGTAGATGCTCGAGCAGCCCGTGGCGTTGCCGATCACCGCTCGGTCGCCGAAGAGCTGGCTGAGCAGCTTGACGTACGGCGTTTCGCCGCAGCCGGCGCAGGCGCCGGAGTACTCGAACAGCGGCCGGCAGAGCTGGCTGTCCTTGACGCGCCGCAGGTTCAACGCCGACCGGTCATGCTCGGGCAGGCCCAGGAAGAAGTCGTAGTTCTCCCGCTCCGGCTCGCGCAGCGGCGGCTGGAAGGCCATGTTGATGGCCTTCTTGCTCGGCTCGGCCTTGTTCTTGGCCGGGCAGACGTGCACGCAGACGCCGCAGCCGGTGCAGTCCTCGGGGGCGACCTGGATGGTCCACTTCTTTCCCTTGAAGTCCTTGCCGCGCGCGTCGGCGCTCTTGAAGGTTTCCGGGGCGTTGTCCAGCTCCGACGGGTCGTAGACCTTCGCCCGGATCGTCGCGTGCGGGCAGGCGACCGAGCACTTGGCGCACTGGATGCACACCTCCGGGTCCCAGACGGGGATCTCCAGGGCGATGTTCCGCTTCTCCCACTGCGTCGTCGCCGTCGGCCAGACGCCGTCCTCGGGCATGGCGCTGACGGGCAGGGACTCGCCCTGGCCGGCGAGAATCTTCGCGGTGACGCTCTTGACGAACTCCGGCGCCTCGTCGGGGACGATCGGCGGCTTGGCGATGCCGCTGTCGGCGCCCGCGGGGACCTCGATCTCGTGGAGGTGCTCGATCGACTGGTCCACGGCGTTGTAGTTCATCTGGACGATCTTGTCGCCCTTCTTGCCGTAGGTCTTCTTGATGCTGTCCTTGATCGCCTGGATGGCCTCGTCCTGCGGCAGGATGCTCGACAGGTAGAAGAAGCACGTCTGCATGATCGTGTTGATCCGAGCGCCCATGCCCGTCGCCTTGGCCACCTCGTAGGCGTTGATCGCGTAGAGCTTCAGGTTCTTCTCGACCACCTGGCGCTGGAAGCTCTCCGGCAGGCGATCCCAGACCTCCTCCTTGGGGTAGGGGACGTTGAGCAGGACCGTCGCGCCGTCGACGGCCGAGGAGAGCACGTCGTACCGCTCGAGGAACGTGAACTGGTGGATGCCGATGAAGTTCGCCCGGTCCACCAGGTAGCTGGAGCGGATGTTCTGGGGGCCGAAGCGGAGGTGGCTGACGGTGACGGCCCCGGCCTTCTTGGAGTCGTAGACGAAGTAGCCCTGGGCGTAGTTGTCGGTCTCCTCTCCGATGATCTTGATCGAGTTCTTGTTGGCGCCGACCGTCCCGTCGCTGCCGAGCCCGTAGAACATCGCGCGGACGACCTTCTCGCCCTCGGTCGAGAACGACGGGTCGTAGGCCAGGCTCGTGCCGGTCACGTCGTCGTCGATGCCGATCGTGAAGTGGTTCTTCGGGGCCTCGGCGGCGAGCTCTTCGTAGATGGCCTTGGCCATCGCGGGGGTGAACTCCTTGCTGCTGAGCCCGTAGCGCCCGCCGACGACCTTGACGTCGCGGTCGGAGTGGTTGATCGTGTCCACCACGTCGAGGTAGAGCGGCTCGCCGCTGGCGCCCGCCTCCTTCGTGCGGTCCATCACCGCGACGGCCTTGACCGTCTCGGGCAGGGCGGCGAGGAAGGCCTCGCTGCTCCACGGGCGGTACAGGCGGACCTTCAGCACGCCGAGCTTGGCGCCGTCCTTCTCGTTGAGGTGGTTGACGGCCTCCTCGCAGGGCCCGGCGCCGCAGCCCATGATGACGATGACGCGGTCGGCGTCGGGCGCGCCGATGTAGTCGAAGAGGTGGTACTCCCGCCCGACGATCTTCGCGAAGCGGTCCATGACCTTCTGGACGACCTCGGGGCAGGCCTGGACGTACTTGTTGACGGTCTCGCGGCCCTGGAAGTACACGTCGGGGTTCTGGCTGGTCCCGCGGATGGTGGGGCGGTCCGGCGACATGGCCCGGCGGCGGTGGGCCAGCACGGCCTCGTCGTCGATCATCTGCCGCATGTCGTCCTCGGTCAGTTCCTCGACCTTGGAGACCTCGTGGGAGATGCGGAAGCCCTCGAAGAAGTGCACGAAGGGCACCCGGCTCTCGAGCGTCGCCGCCGAGCCGATCAGCGCCAGGTCCATCGCCTCCTGGATCGTCCCGCTGCTGAGCAGGCCGAAGCCCGTCTGGCGGACGCTCATCACGTCCGAGTGGTCGCCGAAGATGCTCAGGGCCTGGCAGGCCAGCGACCGCGCCGAGACATGGAAGCACGTCGGCGTCAGCTCCCCGGCGATCTTGTACATCGTCGGGATCATCAGCAGCAGGCCCTGGCTCGCCGTGAACGTCGTCACCAGCGAGCCGGTCTGCAGCGCCCCGTGGACGGCCGCCGCCGCGCCGCCCTCGCTCTGCATCTCCGAGATCAGCGGGACCGTGCCCCAGAGGTTCTTCTTGCCGGCGGCGCTGAAGGCGTCGGCGTGCTCGCCCATCGGGCTGGACGGGGTGATCGGGTAGATCGCGACCACCTCGTTGACCTTGTGCGCCACGTGGGCTACCGCCTGATTGCCGTCCATCATGACCATGCGTCGTGACATCGTTGCGTTTCCTTCGAGTTCCAGGGGGTTCGAGGTCCGCCTCACGGGCGCCGGACCGTCCTCACACTGCCACGTTCACCCCGGCCGGGGCGCAGGGAGCCACCCCACAGCCGGGAGCCGGGTATTCTGCACAAACCGTCGCCGCGATGCAACGGTTTTCGGCGCGTCGCGCGCGGCGCCGGGGCCGGCCCGCCGCGGCGCCGGCGCCCGGCGGGGTCGGCGCCCGGGGTCGCGGAGCGGTTTTTCCTAACTTGTTGACACCTCCCGCGCGCCATCTATAATCGCACGCGAAATGTCCAGTGCAGGGCGCCACGGCGCGCCGTGCGCACGGTGCGCGGTTCCACAGACGAATCTGGGAGATGCCATGGTGACGCAGAAGAAGGGATTCGTTGCAGCGGCATGCATCGGGGCGGTGATCGCACTGCTGACCCCGGCGGTTTGGGCACAGGACGCGCCGGCGGCGGACGCCCCCGCGGCGCCGGGCGCCGACGCGACGCCGCGCGACGAGAAGCTCGACGTGCTCTGGGAGAATCTCGTCCACTACATCCGCCTCGCCCAGGACGAGGCGGCAAGGAGCTTCGGCCAGGCCGTCCTCGACTTCGGCGCCAAGCCCGACGAGGTCTACGACCTGACCGTCGAGTATCCCGGCTCGGCGACGACCATCGCCCGGGGGCGCAACCTCAAGGGCATGAAGGAGATCGTCGACAAGCTGCTGACGGTCATCGAGGAGGGCTACCGCATCGAGCGGTCCGACCCCGAGCAGATCCGCAAGTCCATCGACCTGCTCGGCGGGACCCAGCGGGCCTACCTCCGCGGGCGAGACCGCCTGGTCACCAGCGGCGAGTACGCCGTGCCCCAGTTGCTCCGCACGCTCGAGGACCCCGAAACCAGCAACGCCCTCCGCGAGAAGATCATGATCGTCCTGCCCATGCTGGGCAAGGAGGCCGTCCTCCCGCTGGCCGCGGCGCTGCAGACCACCGACCCGCAGCTCCGCCAGATCATCGCCAACGCCCTCGGGCGGATCGAGTACCCCCACGCGCTGCCCCGGCTCAAGGAGCTCCACGACCGCAAGGACCTCCAGCCGCAGACGCGGCGGATCGTCGGCGCGGCCCTGATCGCCTGCGCCGGCGGGGACAGCCGCATTTTGGACAAGCCCGTCGCACAGCTCGCCTACGACCTCGCCGAGAAGTTCTACTACGTCGCCGACAGCCTCCAGCCCGACATCCGAAGCGAGACCGCCAACGTCTGGTACTGGGACGAGGACCTCGACGGGCTGACCTACAAGCCCGTGCCCAGGCAGATCTTCTGCGACCTCTACGCCATGCGCATGGCCCGGATGACCCTCGATCACGACGCGAAGTTCTACCCCGCCGTCTCCCTCTGGCTGGGCGCCAACGTCAAACGCGAAGTCGACCTGCCCAAGGGCGCCACCGATCCGACGAAGGAAGCCGACGACCCGCCGGCGCGGTTCTACATGCTCGCCGCCGGCGCCGAATACCAGCAGGACGTCCTCGCCCGCGCGCTGCGGGACAAGGACTGGCCCGTCGCCGTCGCCGCCATCGAGGCCCTCGGGCGGACCGCCGGGGCCAAGACGCTCGTCCAGCCCGTCGACGGCGGCGCCCAGCCGCTCGTCGAGGCGCTCAACAGCTCCAACCGCGTCGTCCGCTACTGGGCGGCCGTCTCGCTGGCCTCGGCGCTGCCCAAGCACGAGTTCGCCGGCCACGAGCTCGTCATGCCCATCCTCTCCGGCGCCCTGCGCCAGACGGGCAAGCAGGCGGCGCTGGTGGTCGCGGCCGACCAGGAGCGGCGGAACGAGCTGAAGGACGCCGTCCGGGCGCTGGGCTACGAGGTGGTGGACACCGACAACGCCGCCGAGGGCCTCGACGCCGTCCGCAAGCTCGACGGGGTGGAGGTGGCGGTCTTCTCCAACGATCCCGAGCCGATGACCGGCGTGACCATGGTCCGCCGCGACCCGCTGCTGGCCACCTTGCCGATCGTCATCACCGCCCAGACCGACCGCTTCCAGATGCTCGCCAGAAACGACGGGCGCATCAGGCTGACCCCGCCGAAGGCCAAGCCCGAGGTCGTCGGCGAGGCCGTCACCGAACTCGTCCAGGCCACCACGGGCCAGCCGCTCTCCCCCGAGGAGGCCGGGCAGTGGGCCCAGCGGGCCGCCGAGGCCATCCGCATGCTCGGCCTGACCCGCACGCCGGTCTACGACATCGCCCGCACCCGCGGCGTGCTCATCGAGGCGCTCGCCGACGAGCGGGCCAACGTCAAGACCGCCGCTGCCGCCGCCCTGGCCACCATCCCCGGCCCCGAGGCCCAGCGGGCCATCGCCGACCTCGCGCTGGATTCCGCCATCGACGAGAAGATCCGCGTCGACGCCTTCGAGGCCCTCGACGAGTCCGTCCGGCGCTTCGGAAACGCCATCGACGACCGCCAGGCACAGGCCATCGTCGATATCGTCGTCAAGGGCGCCGGCCCCGTCCGCATGGCCGCCGCGGAAAACCTCGGCGCGCTCAGCCTCCCCAGCGAAAAGGTCAAAGACCTCATCCTCACCACGAAGATCGGGCAGTAGGCAAGGCCGCAGGACCGGATTGCCGGGAGACCGGCGGATTGGGAGACCGGGAGACCCCGGCGGCGATGACCGACATGCATGCCTTCCCTGTTGCCGCGCTCGTTCTCGGGGCCTTCGCGGCGGCCGTCGCATTCGCCGCCGACGGCGGCGGAGGCGGGCGCACGCAGAGGCAAGTACTCCTCGACGCCATGAAGCAGCGCCCCGGGGACCCCTGGCCGCGGGGAACCGGGCACGTCCTCCTCGCCGAGCCGGGCAGCCCACGCACACAGAAGGCGTACCATGAGCCGGGAGGCGGCTTCAGCCCCGCTCCGGGCAGCTTCGGCGTCTCGGTCTGGGTGCTCGGGGAGGACGCGGACATCCTCACCACCGGCGAGACGATCGCCCTCGAGAGCATCCGGCAGCGCTACGACTGGTCCGGCGAGGCGAACATCCCCGCCATTCTCACCGAGACGGACCACTACCGGGCGCGGTGGTCCTGCGAGAGCCCGGGACGCTGGCGACTGAACCTGAGGGGCGCCGGCGAGCCGAGGCGCGACCTGGCCGTCCTTATCCGCGGCCCCGGCCCGGCCGGGGGGGGCGTCAAGGCGATCCGCTTCGACGGCGGGGCGCTGCTGATCGACCACCGGTGGGTCCTGACGCCCAGGCCCCTGCCCGAGGCCGTCCATCTCGGCACGGAGGCCGAGAAGGGCTGGACACGCGCCGCCCCGGCCCGCAGGGCCGTGACCGACGACGAGGGCTGGTGCTACGCCCGGCTGGTCCTGCCCGGCGGGACGGACCTGGAGCTTTCCATTCGCGACACCCAGCCGCAGTTCGCCAGTCCGCTTGCCTTCGCCGACACGCGCTCGACGGTGTCCTGCGACCTGCCCGACGAGCGGTTCGAGGCCTCGCTGGAGGCCCAGGTGGCGAACCTGATGATGGGCTGCGTCGGGCGACAGACCCGCCCCGGCGAGCCCACCAACTACCCGCTGGCGTGGGAGCGGGACGGGGCCTGCTCCGTGGTCGCCATGGCCCGCTGCGGGCGGCTGGAGACCGCCCGGGACCTGTCCATCTACTTCGCCGAGAACGACTTCTTCGGCGGCTTTGGCGCCGAGGGCGACGCGCCCGGCTCGGCCATCGGGGCGCTGGCGGACGTCGCCGCGCTGCTGCGGGACCCCGGGTTCGACCGCTTCATCTGGCCGCACGTCCGGCGAAAGGCCGCCATCATCCACGAGATGCTCCACGCCGCCGCACCCGTCGAAAAGCAGTGGGTCGGGCCCGTGCTGGCGAACGTCGCCGAGCCGCACGTCATCTGCAAGGCCGCCAAGGACGGCGTCATCTACGGCTCGATGGACCATCACTACCCGGCGCTCTACATCAACGCCGTGTCCTATCGCGGCATGAGCAGGGCGGCCGGGCTGGCGGACCGCCTGGGCCGGGCCGAGCGGGCACGCGCGTACCGCCGGACCGCCGAGACGATCCGACAGGGCTGGCGGAGGGCGTTCCACACCGGCGAGGCCGGCAATCCGCGGACCTACATCTCGGGCATCTGGCCGACGTGGGTCGTCGGGCCGGACTTCCAGCCCTACGCCGACGCGCTGGGGCGGCGCGGCTTCGCCGCCGGCGAGAGCCTCGCCCACCGGCCGAAATGGACGTACTTCACCGTCGCCGAGGCACACCAGTGGCTCTTCCTCCGCCGCCCGGAGATCGTCTGGCGGGCCCTGCGGTACTTCTGGGCAAACCAGTGCTCGCCAGGCCTTTACACGTACTGGGAGGGCGACGGGGAAGAGAACAGCTTCGGCATCTGGCCCCGCTACCGCGGCTGGGTCAGGCCGCCCCACGTCACGCCGCACTACTGGACCGCCGCCGAGATGCTTCTGCTCCAACTGGACATGCTGGCCTGCGTGGACGAGTCCGCCCGCGAGCCGACCCTCGTCCTCGGCGCAGGCGTCCCGAAAGACTGGGCCCGCCGGCCGATGCGGGTAGACGGCCTGCACACCTCCCTCGGCCGCGTCGCCTGGCGATACGACGGCAGGGCGGAGGTCACCGTCACGATCGCCCCCCGCCGCACCTGCCACATCCGCCTCGGCCCGTCGTTCCCCGAGCACGTCAAGGTTACGGTCAACCCGTAGGCAGCGCCGGCGTTCTCATCCGTACCGCCGTCGCCACCAGGAGACGGCGGCGACGATGGCGATGCTGAGACAGAGCGCACAGAGGGAGTTGGGCAGCGGCGAATCCTCGACGGGCTCGATGCCCCCGAGCTCCATCAGCAGGACGAAGACGCCCGTCAGGAGCGCCACGGCCGCGATGGTCGGGTTGAAGTGTCTGTAGCTCATCCCGCACTGTTCGCCGAACGCATGAGGTCCGTCGTGCGAAGTCCCGTTCCGTCGTGCAGCCAGGCGGCCACCACCAGCCACACGAGCCGAGAGGGCGATGGCCCCCATGGGTGCACGCCGAAGGCGGCTCTTGGCGACCTCGCTTAACCGATCCGTCAAGCTCCGTCAAGCCGATCATCGCCTCGGTCTCACGGCCGCTACGGCGGCCGCGTATCCGGCAGCGGGGTGGATTCCGGGGCCCTGCGCTGTGCTTCGATCGCATCCGACGCGAGCCGGAGGCGGGATTGCGCTGGCATGGGCCTCCGGAATGCGGCAGAATCGTCCGAGGTTGGTGCAGATGGTCCCTTCCGATGCGGGAGGAACATCCGAAGAGACAACCGGAAAGAGAGCGAGAGAAGATGAAGAGCATGTCATCACTTGGCCTGATCGCGGCCGTGGCCGCGCTCGCCTGCACCCCGTGCCTGCGGGCGGCAGAATCGTCGGCGAAGAAGGACGGCAAGACGCCGAAGGGGTATGACAAGACCAAGGACGTGGGTGCCCCGCCGCCCAAGGGCGCAGACGTGCCGTTCGACGGCACGAAGAAGTCCATCGAGGAGAACTGGGAGATGTGGCCCAAGGCGGACATGAAGATCACATGGCGCCTGGCTGAAAGCCCCACGGACGACGGCAACACGCTGATGACCAACGGCGGCAAGAGGTGGGGGACCCACGACCTGGTCACGAAGAAGAAGTACACCGACTTCGAAGGTCACGTCGACTTCGTGCTGATGGGCAAGCGCGGCGACGACCGCGTCGAGGGGTACTCCAACAGCGGCGTGTACTTGCAGAACCGGTACGAGATCCAGATCGAGTCGCCCAAGAGCAAGAAGGACGTGGCCAACCCGACCGAATGGAAGATCGGCGGACACGGCATCGGCGCGATCATCGGCGAGCGTCCGCCGGACAGGAATGCCTGGCGGCCCAACGGGCAATGGCACGCGTTCCATTTCGTCTTCAAAGCCGCCCGCTGGAAAGGCAAGAAGTGCGTCGCACCGGCACGCACAACCGTCTGGTGGAACGGCGTCAAAATACATGACAATGTCGCCATCAAGTTCGTCAACGGCGGCATCAAGGTGGGGCCGAGCCCGGGGGGGCTCAAGCTCCAGGAGCACGGCCAGGATGTGCGCTTTCGCAACATCTGGATCCAGGAAGCCAGGACGCCCAAGAAGGATTCCGGCGGCAAGTGAAGCAGGACGGAACCCGGGCAGCCGCTCGGGCGGCAGCGAGCGGAACCTCCACGGCGACGGCCCGGGCGCCTGCCGCAAGCCATCCCGGTGTCTGTACATGCATGCCCCGAAAAGCGCCTACGGGTTGGCGCGTACGTCTGGTGCGCTTGCGGGCGGTCAGTGACATTCAACGGCGTTGGAGGGCGTGCGGCGACCGCGATCACGCCGGTTGGCAGGCCTCGACCAGGCGGGAGCTCTCGCGGCGTGGGCAGGCGTGTCGCCCTGTGACACGGCACGTCGCGTAGCGATTGCGACGGGCGCCGCCTGTCGCCTGCCGCCGGTGGCACCGGAACCCCCACGACCTGCGGCCACCGCCTCGGTTTCCGTGGGGGCTCTTCGAGGACGCGCGTGCCGCCCCGGAGGCGCGCACGGCTCGTTCCGCGGGCGTCCGGGGCGTCGCGGAGGCGGCGGAGGGGTCAGTTCTGCGCGTAGTAGTCGATGACCAGGACCTTCTCCATGTGGGGCTTCATGAACTCGACGAAGGCCTTGTGGGCCGGGTGAGGCAGGTAGGCGGCGCGGGCGTCGGCGTTGTCGAAGGTGACGAGGAAGGCGTGGGTGAAGCCGTCGGCGAGGCCCTCGACGCTGACGTCGGTGCCCCACTCGAAGCCGGCGATCTCGGGGATCTCGGCCGGGAGGGCGCGGAACTTGTCCTCGATCGCGGCGACGGTCTCCGGCGGGGTGTCGGGCTTCCAGGCGAAGAGGACGACGTGGCGGAGCTTGCCGAGCTGCGGCGTGGAGGCGCCCGCGTCGATTCCGCCGTTGGCGCAACCGAGGCAGGCGGCGGCGAGCAGACAGGCCAGGAGGATGAGCTTGGTCACGAGGTGCTCCTTTCGAATGCTGTCGGCGGCCCCGCCGACGACGCCCGCGGCGGGTCGAGCCGGATCATAGCGCGCGGCGGCGGGGGTGTCCACGGTCGGTTCCGGCCGAGAGGTCGGTCGGCCTCGGATATCGCCACGCCGTCTCGCGGACCCGGGATCGAGCTTCGGGGAACGCGGGCAAGGCGGATGTGGATGGTGGGCCTGTACGGTATGCAGGGTGTGCGAGGATCAAGCGGAATACGCGGCCTGCGACCTTTGATATGGAAAACCTGATATTTGAGATTTCCCGGCGAAGGCCCGGGGACCCGGCGGCCGGGCTGGGACGGGGGGCGAAGGCGTGTCCACCCCTGTCCACCCTGTCCACCCGGCCCCCGGGGCGGACAGGGCGGGATAGGCTATAAGTAACTTTTACATATTAAGTTACAAAAACAGATGCGATCTGTGTCCACTGTACTGAAGGGTGGACAGAACTGACACATCGGGTATTGGACGTGCCCGGGGGGGGCGGGGTGGTCAGGCGGTCTCGGCGCTGTGGCTGAAGGGGACGACGCGGTCCTTGCCGTCGGCCTTGGCGGCGTAGAGGGCGCGGTCTGCCATGGAGACGAGCCCGTCGGCGCTGGTGGGCTGATCGGCGGCGATGGAGGCGATGCCGATCGAGAGGCTGACCGCCCGGGAGAAGTTGCTCATCCGGCGGATGCGGATGGCGAGGTCGTCCCGCAGGCGTCGTGCGACGCCGAGGGCCTCCTCGCGGGCGGTGTGGGGCAGCAGCAGGACGAACTCGTCGCCGCCGTAGCGGGCGGCGGTGTCGCTGCGGCGGAGCATCGAGCGGATCACCTCGGCGGTGGCGACCAGCACGCGGTCGCCGAACTGGTGACCGAGGGCGTCGTTGAGTTGCTTGTAGTGGTCCAGGTCGCACATGCAGCAGGACAGGTCGTGCCCGTACCGCACCGCCTCGCTGAACTGCCGCTCGAGCTCCTCGGCGAACCGCCGGCGGTTGGCCAGGCCCGTCAGGTGGTCGCTGTCGGCCATCTCGCGAAGGCGGTCGAGCGAGTCCTCCAGTTGTTTGTTCTTGACGCGGAGCTCCTCGAGCATCAGCTCCAGCTTGCGGCGGAGCTCGGCGTTCTCCCTCTGCATCCGGTGCTGGCGGATCGACTTGCCGATCACCACCGGGATGGTGAACAGGTAGTCGCCCATCTTGACCACGTAGTCCTGCGCGCCGCGCTGGATCGCCTCGGCCGCGAGGGCGGAGTTGTTCTCCCCGGTCACGAAGATCACCGGCAGGTCCGCCTGGCGGAGGACCTGCCCCAGCAGGTCCAGCCCCTCGCCGTCGGGCAGGTTGTAGTCCAGCAGGATCACGTCGAAGGCCGCCAGGTCCGTCGCGAGGCACTCGGCGGCGGTCCCGGCGGTGGCGATCCTCGCCTCGGCGGGGGCGTAGTGGATGGTCAGCGCCTCGCGGATCAGCTCGCGCTGGTCGGGGTCGTCCTCGACGATCAGGATCGCCGGGGCGCGGTCGGCGGTGTCGGGTGCGGGGTCGATCATCTGCATATCCCTCCAGCGGCCGGGGGTGTTGGGGCGGCCCCGGCCGGGGGCGTTCGGTTTTCCAGCCAGCGGCGGACGCCTCCGGCGACGTCCCGGAGCAGGCCGCGCGGGTCCGTGGGCTTGAGAACGTAGGCGACGGCGCCGTTGTCGGTGGCGATGCGGCGCTGCTCGTCGTCGTCGAGCCCGGTGAGGACCACGACGGGAATATCGCTCAGATCGGGGTCGTTCTTGAGCTCGCGCAGGACGCCCTGCCCGCCCATCCGCGGCATCTCCAGGTCCAGGTACACCAGGTCCGGGCGGGGGGCGCCGGCGAATCGGCCCTCGCGCCGGAGGTACGCAAGGGCCTCCAGCCCGTCGCCGGCCTCGCGGACGTCCACGGCGGCCGACAGCGTCGAGACCACGTCCCGCATCAGCAGGCGCATGTCCGGGTCGTCGTCCACCAGCAGGACGGTGACGCCGGCGGGGATGTCATCACCGGAAGGCAACGGTGTGCTCCTGGGTATCGGCGTCGGTGCCCCGGCCGGCGTCGGCCTCCTCGGGGGTGTCGCCGTCGGCAGGGTTGGTGTTCTCGACGCCGAGGGCGACGAAGAAGGCCGAGCCCTCTCCCTCGGCGGACTCCACCCACGCCCGCCCGTCGTAGTTGGAGACGACACTGCGGACCATGGCCAGGCCCACGCCCTTTCCCCCGGCGGCCCCGGACGCCGCCGCCGACGCCCGCCGGAAGACGCAGAAGACCTTCTCCTGCTCGTCGGGCGGGATGCCGGGCCCGTTGTCGGCGACGTGGAACTCGTGGAGCCCGTCGGCGAGGCGATAGCCAATGTGAATCCGCCCGCCGTGCTCGCGGTGCATGTACTTGATGGCGTTGTCGACGAGGTTCTGGAAGACCTTCCGCAGGCGGGTCCGCTCGACGTGCAGGACGGGCATGCCCTCGTCGGCGGTGAAGGCGATGTCGCGGCTGCGGAGCTCGTAGTCGAACGTGTCGGCGACCTCGGCGACGAGGGCGCCGAAGTCCACGTCCTCCCGCCGCTGGGGGCGCGTGCGGATACGCGACAGCTCGAGCAACTCGCCGATCAGCTCGGTCTCGGCGTCGACGTTGGCCTGGATCCGCTGGAGCCGCGCGACCACGTCCTCGGGCAGCTCGTCCCGCCACTTCATCATCACCAGCGTCGCCATCCCCGCGATGTTCCGCAGCGGGGCGTTGAGGTCGTGGCTGACGGCGCGGAGGAACTCCTCCTTCTCGGCCATCTCGCTCCGCAGCCGCCCGTTGGCGACGTGCAGCTCGCGCGTCCGCTCCTGGACCTTCGCCTCCAGCTCCTGGTTGGCCAGCAGCAGCTCGTCCCGCATGGCGGCGAGGTCGTCGGCCATGGTATCGAAGGCGCGGCTGAGCCGCCCGATCTCGTCGCTGCGGCGGATGCCGGTGCGGCAGTGGAACTCGCCCCGCCCCAGCCGGCCGGACGCCGCGACGAGCGTGCGGATCGGCTTGACCACGAGGTGCCAGACCAGCAGGTACCCCATGGGCAGCCCGCAGAGGGCGATGACGCCGGCGGCGATGCCCATTCGCCGGCGGACCCTGGCCAGCCGGGCGGTGGTCTCGCGGGTGTCCACGACGACGCGGACGGCCCCGACCAGGCGTTCGCCGTACCAGAGGACGTCGTGCATGACCACCGGCTGGGCGAGCAGGAGGAAGTCGTCGCCGACCTGGCGGGCGAGGGATACGCTGACGGGCAGCTCGACGAGCTCGTCCCAGCGGTCGGGGTCGCGGTTGCCGCAGGCGGTCGCCAGGGGCAGGCCCTGGTCGTCGAGGACGGCGACGAAGCGGATGCGGCTGTTGCGGAGGCTGTCGCTTGCGAGCCGCTGGAGGCTGGTGGTCCGCCCGTTGCGGAGATCGTGCTGCGCGGCGACGCCGAGCGCCCGCGTGAGCTGCTCGGCGTGGCGGCGGTCGCTGCTGCGAAGCAACCCGCTGGCGGTGGCGTAGTAGAACCATTCCCCCGCGGCGGTTACGCCGAGGATCGTCAGCGTCAGGACGAAGGCGACTTTCACCTGAAGCCCGACGCGCCAGGGGTTCTTGCGTCTCTCGCTGTGCATCGCGTGGGTTCTGTGCCGGCGGTTGTCGGGCGCGGCCCCTGCGCGGAGCCCGGCCCCTGGACGTATCGGCCGGTTGGGCGGGCGGCTTTGCCTGCGCCGGTTTTCGGGGGGGGAATCCCCCCGCCCGCGCGGGCGAGGGAAGGCCCGTGCAGGGAGGGGGTTGCGCGGACTTGGGCGAACGGAATCGCGATTTTTCCACTTGTCAAATCCGGACATGTCGGGTATAAGATGGTCTCGGAGGTGCGACACTTGCTCAGGTGTCGCAGGCAGTACCTTCATCAGCTCGAAGGAATCGGAAAAAGCGAGGCTCGACGGCCCTGCTCAGGCAAGTTCGAGAATGGATGACGGAGGAGAACATACCTCGCGTCCGGCGGAGGAAAGTCCGCAGGAGGCGACGCATACCGGCGCGGCCCTGATCGGCCCCAGCCCCCTTTTCCAACAGGTTCTGCGCGTGGTGGACTCTGTAGCCACCAACGATTGCGTGGTCCTGCTGGAGGGCGAGTCGGGGACCGGCAAGGAGCTGCTGGCACGCCGCATTCACTGGCGCAGCGGACGGAACAGCCGTCCGTTCATCCCCGTAAACTGCGCCGCGATCAGCGATTCCCTCTTCGAGAGCCAGTTCTACGGCCACGTGAAGGGGGCCTTCACCGGCGCCGCGACAAGCACCCTCGGCGTGGTCCGCGCCGCCGAGGGGGGCACGCTGCTGCTTGACGAGGTCGGCGAGCTGCCCATCCACCTCCAGCCCAAGCTCTTGCGACTGCTCCAGGAGCGGGAGATCACGCCCGTGGGGGCCGCCGAGCCGATCGACGTCGACGCCCGCTTCGTGGCCTCGACGAACCGGAACCTCGCCAGGAGCGTTCTGGAAGGGGACTTCCGCAGCGACCTGTACCACCGGCTGAACATCGTACGGATCGAGATCCCGCCGCTTCGCTCCCGGCCCGAGGACGTCGAGCCGCTGCTGGATTTCTACCTGGATCAGTACGCTGCCGAGTATGCCAGCCCGCGCGTGCAGATCGGCCGGCGGCTGCGGGCGTGCCTGCGCGAGTACCCTTGGCCGGGCAACGTTCGCGAGCTTTGTGCCTATGTTGAAAGGCTTTACGCCACCGGGCTCCCGCCGATGCCGCCGAAGCTGGGCCTGTGGGACGAGCAAGGCGGTTCCTTCGCGGCGCCGGTACACACCGCGCCGGACCGCATGCCCGTCGGGGAAGACACCCCCGTGGCCGTCTCGCTCGCCGAGGCCGAGAAGCAGGCCATCGAGCGTGCGCTGGAGTTGACGGGCTACAACCGCACGGCCGCGGCGAGGCTGCTGGAGATCCACCGCAGCACGTTGCTCCGCAAGATCAAGACGTACTCGCTGGACGTCGGCTCACAAAAGCCGCCTGTATAGGCGGTTGCGTACGTGCCGGTCGCTCCGGCCGGTGGGGGATTTCAGGGCCTGGCGGAAAACGCTTCAGGAAACCCCTTCCTGGCTGCCGATACACTCCCCGAAGCGCCTCAAAGTCCGGCGCTGTCGCAGAATACGTCACCGCCGTCGCGGAACGCGGCGCGCGTGCCGCATTCTGCGACAGGTCGGTCCGGGGTAGCCCAAGACGCTCGGCAAGACGCTTGCTCACATAAGTGCTTTCCGGACAATCGGATGAAAAAAAGCGAGAACGAAACCGCCGCTCCGGCACAGGCATTGCAAAGTAATAGGGCGGAGAGGAGCCTGACATTGAGGAGCGGAAGGGAGCAGCATCAGTCGGCGCTGAGGCCGACCTCCCGTCAGGGCGTGTGCGTTGTGATGGCATGCTCTGACAATTCGGAGGCCGACCAGGTTGGTCGTTGCCTCTCAGAACTGAATACCGGATGCCTCGTGTCGTACCTGAAGGCGGAAGACCTTCTGGCCAACGGCCCGGCCGGTCCTGTGGCGCTGGTTATCCTGGCGACGCGTGACCCGGCAGAGACCGTTCGCAGGAGTCTTCGCTGGTTGAAGAACCGCTGGCCCCACTGTCCCGTGACGGTGGTCGGCGACGGCGGCTCGGGCGAGTATGAGATGGCTGCGCGTGAGGGCGGAGCGATCTACCTGACTCGGCCGGTCCGCGTCGAAGAGTGGCGCGCGATTCTCTGCCACGCCGTCCAGGCGGCCGCTCGCCGCCAGGCCAGGTTGGAAGGTGCCGGGCAATACGCCCCGGAGACGGCACGGCAATCCGGATGACAACCGAGTGTACCCTCGCCCTCTCAGGGCCCGGCCTCCGGGCCGGCCGGGGAATGGCGAGCGATGAGCCTCACTGCGGAGGGCCTCTGTTATAACGGAGTCGAGCAGAAGCGGACTTGAGCACCCGCGGACTACGCCCATATCCTCCTTGGGCAGCGCGATTACGTTTGAGGTCCTTCGAAGGTAATGGTCTGAAGCGCCAGTGCGAAAGCCAGCGGAGATGAGCGCCTGCTGGTATACTCCGAACCCTCCTCCGTCGGAGTTTCGCAGCGCAGCCTCACGAGGGGACCATTACCAAGGCGAAGGGCGATGACGATGCCTTGAGCAAGCACCGTCTCGCCCCTTTTTTTGCGCTGATGTGTATTTCCGATATCACCCGGACTGGTATGTTCGCTGGCCGGGAAATGCTGCGGGTCCCGCGAGGAGATCCCATGGTCGCGATGTGCGTTGTCCTCGCCCTGGCCGGCGGGGCGGGAGAGTGGGGGATGATCGAGAAGACCGACGTGTTCACCGCCGGGGAGAACGGGTACGCGATGTTCCGCGTGCCGGGCATCTGCCGGACGGCCAACGGCGTGCTGCTGGCCTACTGCGAGGCCCGGCGTCGCGGGCGGGGCGACTGGGGCACGATCGACATCTGGATGCGCCGCAGTACCGACGGAGGCAAGACGTGGCTGCCGGCGCGGAAGATCGTCGCCCCGCCGGCCGACGCACGGCCCAACGAGGTCGCTATCGAGAAGGGGCTCGCGAAGCCCGACGAGGTAACGTGCAACAACGTCGTGGCCATCGCCGACCGCGAACCGGGCGTCGTCCACGTGCTCTACTGCATCGAATACGCACGCTGCTTCTACATGCGCAGCGAGGACGACGGCGAGACGTTCTCCCAGCCGACCGAGATCACCGGGGCATTCGAGGCCTTTCGCGACGGGTATGACTGGAGGGTCCTGGCGGCCGGGCCGGGACACGGCATCCAGCTTCGCACAGGCCGGCTGGTCGTGCCGGTCTGGCTTAGCGATGGCACGGGGGGTCACGGGCATCGCCCGAGCGTGGTGGCTACGGTGTTCAGCGACGACGGCGGGAAGAGATGGCGGGCCGGCGAGATCATCGTCCGCGACCCCGAGCCGAGGAACCCTTCCGAGACGGTTGTCGTCGAACTGGCCGACGGGCGGGTCATGCTGAACTTCCGCAACGAATCCCCCCGGCAGCGGCGGGGGGTGGTGATCGGGCCCGACGGCGCGACCGGTTGGGGGCCGTGGCGGTTCGATGAGGGGCTCAGCGAGCCGACGTGCATGGGCAGCATCTTCCGCGTCACGCTGTCCGGGCCGCAGGACCGCAACCGCATCGTCTTCGCCAACCCGCACAACGCCGGCGCCGACCGCCGCGAGAACGACCGCGAAAGCCACGCCCGCCGCGACGTGACCGTCCGGCTGAGCTACGACGAGGGCGAGACCTGGCCGGTCGCCCGCGTCCTCGAGCGCGGCCCCGGCGGCTACACCGACCTCGCGGCGGCGCCGGACGGAACGGTCTGGTGCATCTACGAGCGCGGGGCTGCCAGGGGCAACCACTACCACCCCGCCGCGCTGACCGTCGCCCGCTTCGATCTCGTCTGGCTGGCCGGCGAGGGCGCCGCGCGCGACTGACTCGCACCGGCCTGCTACTTCATGCAGACCACCTCGCCGGAGGCCAGCGGGATGACCACGCGCCCGGCCGCGATGCACAGGGCGTCGTGGACCGGCGGGGCGGGCAGGCGGGCCTGCGACAGCCGCTTGCCCGTGGCCGCGTCGACTACCGCCAGCCTCCCGCCCTTGTCCCCGCCGAGGGCGGGTGGGGCGAAGAGGGCCTCGCGGGGGCAGCCGGCCAGGATGAGCAGGCCGGTGGGGGCGCCCCGCTCGCCGGTCGGCCCCGCCAGGGCCATGGCGCGGACGAGGATGGGAAACTGGCTGTCCGCCCAGACGGAACCCGCGGCGCCGCGGCGTCGCCCCTTGCGTCGCTCGCCGCCGCCGCGGGCCGGCGAGCAGAACAGCCGGTACCGCCGCCCGCGATCGCGCCCGTAGCCGTAGACGAACCGCCCGTCGGTGACGAGCAGTCGCCCGGAGGGCGCGCCGCCGGACCGCCCGACGCCCCGGCCGGGCCCGTTGCGGAACCGCGAGCCGTAGATCATGTAGTACCGGTGCCACCAGTTGTCGTCCAGGAAGCCTCCGGGGCTGTAGAGGTGGGTGGCCGGCTCGTCGACGAAATGCCCGTCCAGCGACAGCCGGGCCTCGCGAAGGAACAGGCTGCCGTGCGAGCAGGAGGGGACGTCGTACAGCAGGCCGGGCATGTAGAGGTTGTCGAGGCGTTTCTCGTCCTGGCGGCCGGTGGCGGGGTCGCGCGTGTGGATCTGCCTGCTGGCCTTGAGCCTGCCGCTGGCCGCATCCAGCGAGATGAGCATCATGCCGCCGTCGAGGTAGGACGACCGCCCCGCGAAGGCGTAGACGACGCCGTCTCGCACGATCACGCTGCCGGCCACGGGCCAGGGGGACTCGATCTGGTCGCGGGCGACGATCGCCGACCGCCGCGGTGCGGCCAGGAACCGCCACAGCAGCTCGCCGTCGTCGGCGCCGAGGCATTGGACGGCCCCGTCGGCCGAGCCGAAGATCACCCGGCCTCGCCAGTATGTCGGCGGGGAGTCGACGCGTCCGCCGGCGACGTGGGACCAGAGGGTGCGGCCGTCGTCGAGGCCCAGGGCGTGGACGGTATGGCGGTCCACCGAGGCCAGAAAGACCTTGCCGTCGGCCGACGTGGCCGCGCTGAGCCGGCCGGGGAGTTCGCGCCGCCAGGCGACGTCCGGCCGGTCGGCCGTGGTGGCGGGCGTGCTTCCTGTGCGGGCGGGATCGCGGCGGTAGGTGGGCCAGTCGTTTTCGTCGGCGGGGGGCCCGTCGGCCCCGGCGGCGGAGGCGGTCACCGGCTTGCGGCTGTCGTAGTTCGGCGGCGGGGGCTGCTTGCGGGCGCTGTAGGCGAAGAAGCCGTTAACCTTGCTGGCGTTGTAGCAGGCGCAGGGGTGCGGCGGGGTATAGAGCAGGCCGTTGGCGGGCATCACGCCGTACTGGCACATGCCTCGCGTCCAGTTGTGGCGGAGGCTGGGCCCGCCGGTCAGGTCGATGAACTCGATCCCCGTCCGCCCCAGGATGAGGTAGCGAGCCGTCGCCTTGTTGCGGTAGCAGCGGTGGTGGTGGCTGAGCGTGAACGCCTCCGCGGCGTCGACCGACCGCCGGACCTCGCCGGTCCGCGGGTCGCGCCCGACGACCTTCTCGACGTGGAACTCCGGGCCGATCATCTTGGCCAGGATCGGGCGCGTCCGCTCGAAGAAGAAGCGCGCGGGACCCCGCGACGCCCAGACCAGCCCGTCGATCACGAAGACGTCCACGGCATTGTGGAAGCACTCGGCCGCGCCGTCCTGCCAGAGGACCTCGCCGTCCGCGGCGTCCATGGCCGTCAGCAGGGCCAGCCCGCCGTGGGTCCTCATGCCGCCGACCAAAGCGGCGTGCTTGCTCCACGGCTCGGGGTACTCCGCCGCCCGGTCGCCGCAGAGGACCACGCCGTCGTGGACGACCACGGTGGGCGCCGACCAGGATGGGCGCTTCTCGACGCTTGGAAGCGGGCGGCGCCAAGCGATGTCGCCGCTGCCGGCCTCCATCGCGACCACGCCGCCGCCGTCGTGGAAGTACACCCGCCGGCCGTCTGTCCCCAGCGTGCCGGGCAGGATCGCGGCTGCGGGGCCGTCGGCGGCCCGCCAGCGGATCGCACCGGTGCCGGCGTCCACGGCGAGGATGCGCCGGGCCTTGCCTCCGGCCCCGCCGGCGGCCAGGTAGAGCGTGCCCTCGCGGTAGAGGACCTCGTCGGTGCCCTCGGTGCCCTTGTAGGTCTTGACGGTTCGCCCGGTGGCCGGGTCCAGGCGCAGCAGCGGGCCGCCATAGGCGAGCGTGACGTACACCGCCTCGCCGGGCGGGCCGGCGTTGGGGTCCGCGACGGCCACCAGCCGCCGGGGCAGTTGCACCGGCCCGCTGCGGAAGCCCCGGGCGGCGGACTCCCACCGTGCGATGGGGCGCTGCCAGAGCGTCACGCCGTTGAATGCGTTGCGGGCGATCAGGCGCCAGTCTGCCGGCTGACGCATCGACAGCGCGGGCGCGCGATCCTCGATCGTCAGCAGCCGCCCGCCGGCGCTGACCATCGCGCTGATGCTGGCGAGGCGGTCGTGGTGGCGGCCGTAGGTCGGGCCCGATACCCACTGCACGCACCGCGGCGGGCCGACCAGGCGGTCCCGCGAGACGGCGTTGTTGCTCGGGCCGCGGAGGAAGTGCGTCCATTCGTCCATTGCCTTCGGGCGGGGCCTGGTCAGCAGCGACCGCCCGTCCGGCAGGCGAATCGCCCGCCCGCCGGGCACGAGCACGCGGCGCATCTCGTCGGGCGCGACGTCCACGCCCCCGGCCAGGACCAGGCGATCGACGAGCCCGTCGGCGTAGGGCAGTCGTCGCCCGTCCCAGACAGCCGCGGTGACCCGGCCGGCGAGGCCGGCCTCGAGGAACCGCCGCCGCGCCGCGGCGACGCGTTCGCGATCGGCATCGAGCCCCTGCACCAGCCCGCCCGAGCCGTCGGCCAGTTCCAACGTCGCCGCCCCATCCCCGCAGCCGACGTGCACGGTGACGCCGAAGGGGGTGTCGGCACCGGCGAGGGGTATGGCCGCCCACAGGCAGCCGCACAGCAGGGCCAGAGAACGCGCACAGGTCATGTCAACTCCTCCCATCGCGGCGGCGCGAAGCGGGCCGGGGCGTTCCGGCCGTATGTCGAGAATAGCCGGTGGGACGGTCCCACTCAAGGCGATCGCCTCGTCGCTGTCGCGGCCCGGTCGCCGCCGTCAGGAGTTGCCGTCCACCGGGCCGATGAGGTAGGCGCCGGCGGCGGATTCGTGCCCGGTGATGTCCACGTCGGTGGCTGCCCGCGAGCCGGCGAACCGCCTGACCATGGAATGCTCCGGGCCGCGCGACACCGATGTCGGCGATCTCCTTGCGTGGCGGGCGGCCGCCGACCCCGGTACTCCACGCCCCCGCAAGCGTCAAGGCCGGGCCGGCTCGCGGGCCGCCCCATGCCTTCTTGTCCCATATTCATTCTGGCGCCGCCCGGGAGGCCGGGGTAGCCCGGGACCGCGTTTTGCCTTCAGCCGCTTGCGTTTGCGGGCGGAGTTGCGAGAATCACCGGCGGACCCCGACGAGGGAGGAGTGAGCGATGACGGGTGTGCGACATGCGGTATGGATCGTGCTGGCAGGGGCTGCCCTGGTCGGCGGCTGCGGCGACGGCGGCGAGGCGGACCCCTGCGCGGGCGCAATCGGCGCGGCCATCGAGGCCAAGTGGGGCAAGCCGCTGTCGGAGCTGCCGACCGTCTCGCTGGTGCTGATCAGCCCGCACAACGAGAGCATCCAGAACGAGTACGAGTGGGCGTTCTCGCTGCACCACGCGATGGAGCACGGCAAGAAGGTGGACCTCCAGTGGCGGGACGTCGGCAGCGGCAGCGGGGGGGTGCTGCGGTATCTTCAGAACATCTACGCCAACAGCGACACCGCCGAGATCGACATCGTATGGGGCGGCGGCGACTACACCTTTATCAAGCTCGCCGACGCCGGCATCCTCCAGCCGATGACGCTCGACGAGGGCGTGCTGGCCAACATCCCCGGCACGTTCGGCGGGCTGACGATGCACGACCCCAACGGCCTGTGGTGCGGTTCGGCCCTCAGCGGGTTCGGCTTCCTCTACAACCGCTCGTTGCTGGAGCGCCTCGAAGTCCAGCCGCCCGAGCAGTGGCAGGACCTCGGAGGCAAGCAGTTCTTCAACCGCATCGCGCTGGCCGACCCCACGCAGTCCGGCTCGGCGGCCGCGGCGTACGAGATGATCGTCCAGTCCGGCAGCGACTGGCCCGACGGCTGGGCCAGGCTGCTGGATATCCTCTCCAACGCCAAGCGGTTTGTCGACAGCGCCAGCGGCGCCGCCAACGCCCCCGGCCTCGGCGAGGCGCCCGTGGCGACGTGCATCGACTTCTACGGCATCCTCCGCGTGGCCGAGGCGCCGGACCATCTCGCCTACGTGAGCCCCAAGGGCCAGACGGCGTTCAACCCCGACCCGATCGCGATCCTCAAGAACCCGCCGAACCCGGAGCTGGCCCAGCGTTTCGTCGATTTCGTGCTCTCCCAGCGCGGGCAGGCCCTCTGGTTCCTGAAGGTCGGCGACCCGCAGGGCCCGGTCCGCAACCCCCTCGGCCGACAGCCCATCCGCCGCGACGTCTACGATGAGTACGCCGGGCGCATCCTGCCGCGCATCGTCAACCCCTACGAGGCCGGCACGGCCATGAAGCTCGATATCGAGCAGTGGAACGTCCGCTACGGCGTGCTGCGGCAGTTGGTCAAGGCGGCCGCGGTGGACAACCGCACCTTCCTCCAGAACGCCAAGCGGCGGCTCATCGAGACGGGCTTCGAGCCCGAGCGCGTGGCGGAGTTCCACCGCCTGCCGAGCAATGTGGCGACGTTCGCGGACATCGCCGCCACGGCCGAGAAGCTCCGCGACCGCGCGGCGGCCGAGCGGGTCACCACCGACTGGCAGCGGTACTTCCGCGACAAGTACGTGCGTGTGGCCCGTGAGTGAGGCGTCGGACAGTTCGGCCCCCGTCGCGGGGCGACCCCGTCCGGCGGGGGCGGCCGGGGGCGCGGCGAAGCTGATCGCCCTGGGCCTGGTGCTGTTCCTGGGAGCCTTCCTGCTCGTGCCGGTCGGGCTGGCGATCGCCACGGGCTTTTTCCGCGACGGCCAGGCGAGCCTGTACTGGTTCCGCCGCGTGGTCACCAACGAGATCCTCCTGGGCCAACTGGGCAACGGGCTGGCGCTGGCGTGCGCGACCACGGCCGGGTGCATGGTCATCGCGATCCCGCTGGCGGCGGTGCGGACGCGGTGGCGGTTCTTCGGCTCGGGCCTGCTGGGCGGGCTGCTGCTGGTGCCGCTGATCCTGCCCCCGTTCGTCGGCGCGCTGTCGATGCGCCGCCTGCTGGGCCAGTACGGCGTGCTGAACCTGCTGCTGGCGAAGGTGGGGATGATCGACTTCGCCGCCGGGCCGCCGGACTGGCTGGGCAGCGGCTTCGCGGGGGTGGTGATCCTCCAGGTGCTGCACCTGTTCCCGATCCTGTACCTGAACGTCTCGGCCTCGCTGGCGAACGTGGACCCCGCGATGGCCCAGGCGGCGCGGAACCTCGGCGCCGGGCCGCTGCGGGCGTTCTTCCGCATCACACTTCCGCTGATCCGCCCGGGCCTGTTCGCCGGCGGGACGATCGTGTTCATCTGGGCGTTCACGGACATCGGCACGCCGCTGATCGTCGGCTACGACGAGGTCATCCCGGTGACGATCTTCCAGGACCTCTCCCAGGCGGAGGTCAGCCCGCGGACGTACGGGCTGGTGTTCATCATGCTCGCCACGGCGGTGGGGCTGTACGTGCTGGGCAAGTTCGTCTTCGGGCGCGGCTCGGCCAACGAGGCGGGCAAGGCGACCGTCGCCGAGGAGACCCGCCGCCTCGGCCCGGCGGGGACGCTGGGGGCGTGGGCGCTGTTCGGCGTGGTGATCTTCGCCTCGCTGCTGCCGCACGTCGGCGTGGTGCTGACGGCCCTGTCCGAGCGGTGGGTCAACACGATCCTTCCCAGCGGCTACACGCTGGAGCATTTGCGGTTCGTCGTCACCCGCCCGGCGACGTACAACTGCATCCTCAACAGCCTGACCTACGCGGGCACGGCAACGGCGGCGGACCTGGTCATCGGCGGCCTGGCCGCGTGGGTGCTGGTCCGCGCGCGGCTGCGGGGGCGGTCCCTTTTGGACGGCCTGGCCATGCTGCCCCTTGCCGTGCCGGGAATCATCCTCGCCGCCGGGTACGTTGCCATGACCGCGCCGGGGACGATGCTGGAGTCCATCGGCCCTGGGCGCAACCCGTTCCTGATCCTCGTGATCGCCTACACCGTCCGCCGGCTGCCGTTCGTGGTCCGGGGCGTCTCGGCCGGGCTCCAGCAGATTCCCGTGGCCCTGGAGGAGGCGGCGCGGAACCTCGGGGCCTCGCGCCCCCGGGCGATCTGGCGGATCACGCTGCCGCTGGTGGCCGCCAACGTCATCGCCGCCGGCGTGCTGACCTTCGCGTTCGCCATGCTGGAGGTCAGCGACTCGCTGATCCTCGCCCAGCGGCAGATGCACTATCCGATCACGAAGGAGATCTACCGGCAGGCGGCCTCGGGCAACGTCGACGCCGCCAGCATCGCCTCGGCGCTGGGCGTCTACGGGATGCTGCTGCTGGCCGGGACGTTCGCCGTGGCCGGGGCGCTGCTCGGCCGGCGGCTGGGGGCGATCTTCCGCGCCTGACCGGCGGCGGAGTTGCGAGAGAAGCCATGAAACGCATATGTCTGGAGAAGGTGGCCAAGCGGTACGGCTCGGGGACGGCGGCGGTCGACGCCCTGCGGGAGACCACGCTGACCGTCGAGCCCGGGGAGTTCTTCTTCCTGCTGGGGCCCAGCGGGTGCGGCAAGACGACGCTGCTGCGGATCGTCGCCGGGCTGACCGAGCCCACCGGCGGGCGGATCGTGCTCGGCGACCGCGACGTCACCGACGAGCCCGTCGAGGATCGCCACACCGCGCTGGTCTTCCAGAACTACGCCCTCTGGCCGCACATGACCGTCGCCCAGAACGTCGAGTTCGGGCCGAAGATGCGCGGCGTCGGGCGGGGGGATCGGCGGCAGCTCGCACGCGACAACCTCGACCGCGTGCAGATGGGCGAGCTCGCCGCCCGCAAGCCCAACCAGCTCTCCGGGGGCCAGCAGCAGCGCGTCGCGCTGGCCCGCGCCTTGGCGGCCCGGCCGGACTGCCTCCTGCTCGACGAGCCGCTGAGCAACCTGGACGCTCGCCTGCGCCTGCACATGCGCGAGGAGCTGCGCTCGCTGGTGAAGTCCACCGGCACGACGGCGGTGTACGTGACGCACGACCAGAAGGAAGCGCTGTCGATGGCCGACCGCATCGCCGTGATGCGCGACGGGCGCGTGGTGCAGGTCGGCTCGCCCGTGGAGGTCTACAACCGCCCGCGAACGCGGTTCGTCGCGGACTTCCTCGGCGAGGCCAACTTCCTCACCGGCCGCGTCGAAGGCGTCCGCGACGGCGTGGCGGAGGTGGAGACGCCCGTCGGGCGAGTCCTGGCCGGGGCCGACGACGCCCGCCCGCCGGCGGGGCGGGTGCTGTGCTGCGTTCGCCCGGAGCGCGTGCGACTGAGCGCGGCGGAGGCGGCGCCCGCGCCGGACGGCGGGGGGGCCCTGTCTGCGACGGTTGTCGCGGGCATGTATCTCGGCGAGATGCGCCAGTACCTCTGCGAGCTGCCCGGAGGGCAGCGGTGGCGGGTCTCTGTCCTGGCCGACAGCGGCCCGGGCCTGGAGCCCGGCCGGGGCGTGACGCTGGCCCTGGCGCCGGAGGATGTGACGCTCGTGCCCGACGAGCCGGACGCTTGAGGCGGTTTGGCGCTTTGCACTCGGGCGAAGGTGTGGCACAATAGCGCTGCCCGGCCGCCGGCGCCTGGTGCGGCGGGGTCAGTCAAGGATTCAGGAGAAGCAAGCATGCGGAAGGCGTGGATGCTGGTGGTTTTGGCTTGTCTTCTCGGTGGGGCGCCCGCCCTGGCGGCGGACGATCAAGAGGACGACGGGGGCGGAGCGATCGGTGCGTGGGACTGGGACGCCTGGCGCCGCAGCGCCGGCGCGGGTCCCGGCGGGGGCGTTGGCGGCGATGACGACGGGTTCTCCAACGAGGCCGTCCAGCGCGCCATCAAGGCCGGCATCGAGTATCTCTGGTCCTGCCAGGGCGGGGACGGGAGCTGGCCTCCCTACGGCGGGCACAACCGCTACCCGACGGGCACGACGGCGCTGGCGGCCTACGCCCTGCTGGCCGCGGGGGTCAGCCCGCTGGAGGAGCGGATGGCCAAGGCCCTGGACTTCCTCGCCGAGACCGAGACCAACAAGACCTACGGGCTCGGCCTGCGCTGCCAGGCGTGGTACCTCGCCAACAAGGAGACCGGCGGGAAGTACATGGAGCCGTTCAAGAAGGACCTCAAGCTGCTGCTGACCTCCACGAAGCAGGGGGCGTACAACTACAACTGCAACGGCAACGGGCAGAGCCACGGCGACCACTCCAACAGCCAGTACGGCGTCCTGGGCGTGTGGGGCGGCAAGCTCGCGCGCCAGGAGATCCCCGAGCAGTACTGGCTGCTGGTCATGAAGTACTGGACCGGCGCGCAGAACACCGACGGCGGGTGGAGCTATCGCCGCGGCTCCTCGACGGCGACCATGACGGCCGCGGGCGTCGCCACGCTGTTCGTCTGCTACGACAGCGCCTACGCCGACCGGTTCATCCAGTGCGACGTGAGCAACCGCAACGACCAGCCGATCGTCGACGGCCTGAAGTGGATGGACGAGAACTTCAATGCCGCCCTGCGCGTCCGCCAGGGGGGGCTGATGGGCCACGGCGACATCTTCTACTTCCTCTACGGCGTCGAACGGGTGGGCCTGGCCAGCGGGTTCAAGTACTTCGGGGATAAGGACTGGTACAAGCTCGGCGCGACGGAGCTGCTGCGGATGCAGAACGGCAACGGCTCGTGGCGGGGCAAGCGCGACGCGCACATCTCCACCTCGTTCGCCATCCTGTTCCTCGTCCGCGGGCAGCACGCCATCGCGTTCAACAAGCTGGAGTGGGAAGGCGGGGACTGGAACAACCGCCCCCGCGACCTCGCCGGGCTGACGCGGTGGATGAGCGGCACGCTGGAGCGCCAGCTCAACTGGCAGATCATCTCGGCCAAGGCGCCGGTAGAGGAGTGGCACGATGCGCCGATCCTTTACATCTCCGGTGCGCAGGACCCGAACTTCACCGACGAGCACATCGAGAAGCTCCGGAACTTCATCTGGCAGGGCGGGACGATCCTGTCGGTCACCGAGTGCCGCGGGCGCGGCTTCGGGCAGGGCATCCGCAAGGCCTACGAGAGAATCCTCCCGGGCTACAAGCTCGCCCCCGCGCCGACGGACAGCCCGCTGTACGAGATCCACTACAAGCTCTACCGCCGGCCGACGTTCTACACGATCACCAACGGCATCCGCCCGCTGGTGATCCACACCGACCAGGACCTCTCCAAGAGCTGGCAGATGGAGATGCGGCGGACCGCGGCGGGGGACTTCCAGGGCCCGTCCAACGTGCTGATGTACGTGACCGACAAGGGCCAGCTGCGCCCGCGGGGCGTGAGCCACTGGCCTTCGGAAGTGAAGGTCACTCCCCGCAAGACCGTCCGCGTCGGGCGACTGAAATACGAGGGCAACTGGGACCCCGAGCCCCTGGCGCTGGAGCGCTTCCGTCGCCTGATGGCCCGCGAGCAGCGCATCCGCGTGCACCTCATGGACCCCGTGTCACTGGCCGACCTGGGCAGGGACGACGCCAACACGCCGGACGTGGCCGTCATGACCGGCACGAAGGCGTTCGAGCTGAACATGATGGAGCGCGCCCGGTTGGCGAAGTACCTCGAGACCGGCGGGTCGCTGATCGTCGACGCCGCCGGCGGGTCGATGGAGTTCGCCGACTCCGCCGAGGCGATGCTCGAGGCCGTCTTCGGAAGGCGGAGCGTCCGCAGGCTGGCCACCGACTCGCCGATCCTCAAGCGGGACGGGTGCGAGATCGAGCAGGTGAAGTACCGCCGCAAGGCCCGCGTGGAGCGAGGCCTGCGGGAGATCCCCAACATCCGCTGCGTGCAGGTCCGCCGGCGGTTCGCGGTGATCTTCAGCAAGGAGGACCTGACCGCCGGGCTGGTCGGCTACCCCTGCTACAACTGCGCCGGCTACGAGCCGGAGTCCTGCTTCCAGATCTACCGCAACGCCGTCCTCTACGCTCGCGACACCGGGCGGCACATCCCGCTGAAAAAGCCCGCCGACGACGAGAAGTAAACCCCGTGCGGGGGGGCGCTACGTCTCGAAGCACGATTCGATGAGCTGATCCAGCGTGCCCAGGGCCACGCAGATGGACGTGTCGGCCGCGCCGTAGTAGACCTTCACTTCGCCGTCCGGCTCGACGACCGCGCCGCAGGCGAAGACCACGTTGCCCACGTCGCCGATCCGCTCGTAGTCCTCCCGCGGTGACAGCACGGGCTCGAGGCAGCGCCCGAGGACCTTGGTGGGGTCGTCGCGGTCCAGCATCGCCGTGCCGATCCGGTAGATCGGCCCGGCGGAGGTCATCTTGACGCCGTGGTAGATTTCCAGCCAGCCCCGGTCGGTGAGGATCGGCGGGGCGGAGGCCCCGATGCGGTAGGCGTCCCAGAGCCCTGGGCGCGGGGCGAAGAGCAGCTCGCTGCGGCCCCAGTTGACCAGGTCCGGCGAGAAGGAGATCCAGATGCTGCCGATGTCGTGCCCGAAGGGGCGGTCGAGGCGTGCGTACATGCCGTCGACCTTGCGGGGGAACAGCACGCCGTCCTTGTTGCCGGGCCCGGAAACGGGGGCGATCCGCTCGTAGGTCCGGAAGTCGTCGGTCCTGGCCAGGGCGATGCAATGCCCGTAGCGGCAGACGGCGGTGTACATGACGTAGTACGTCCCGTCGATCTCGGTGATCCGTGGGTCCTCCATGCCGTTCTCCTCCCACAGCGCGAAGGGCCCTTCCTCGGCGCGGAGCATGCAGGGGGCGTCGTCCAGCTCGAAGTGCAGCCCGTCGCTGCCGCGGGCGAGGGCGAAGAACGAGTAGCCCTGCTGGCCCTCGACGCGGAGGAGCATGAGGTATTCGTCGCCGCGCTTGACCGGCGAGCCGTTGAAGACGGTGTTGACGCGGTAGGGCACGTCGCGCAGCGTGATGATCGGGTTGCGGCTCCAGCGGTGAAGCAGGTCGCGTCCGTGTCGTTCCGGCATGTCAGAACTCCAGCTTGCTGGCCAGGCAGATGCCCACGATGTCCCGTAGCGGCGCGGTCCCCAGGCAGATGCAGCTGTCCGACCCGCCGTAGTAGATCTGCATCTCGTCGTCGTCGCTCAGCATGGCCCCGCAGGAGAAGACGACGTTCGGCAGGTCGCCGATCCGCTCGTAACGCTCCCGCGGAGACAGCACCGGGATGTTGCTGCGGGCTACCACCTTCGAGGGGTCCTCGGCGTCCAGGATGGCCGCGCCCAGCCGAACCAGCGGGCCCGCGGACGTGTGCTTCTGCCCGTAGTAGATCAGCAGCCAGCCCTGCTCGATGCGGACCGGCGGGGCGGCCGGGCCGATGCGGCTGGCGTCCCAGAAGCCTCCGCGCGGCGTCATCACGCAGTGGGAGTCGCCCCAGAAGGTCAGGTCGTCGGAGTAACTCACCCAGATGCTCGCGCCGGGGTTGGGGCGCTCCAGCAGGGCGTAGCGCCCGCCGATCATCTCGGGGAACATCGCCCCGCCGTTGGTGTCCGGCTGGGTGATCAGCCCCAGGCGCTCGACGTCGGAGAAGTCCTCCGTTCGCGCCAGGCCCAGCCGCAGGCCCATGGGGGAATCGGCCACGTAGACGATGAAGTAGTGCCCGTCCATCGGCGTGATGCGGGCGTCGCGGACGCCGGTAGCCTCGTAGGTGGACGTCGGCCCCGTCAGGGCGGGGTCCAGGAATGGCTCGGTGTCGACCTCGAACCGCCGCCCGTCCGGGCTGCGCGCCAGGTAGACCTCCGTGTGCCCGCGCAGGCTCTCGACCGTCACCAGCAGGTACCACTGGTCCTCGAAGAACGCCACGCCGGCGTTCCACACGTCGCTGCACCGGAAGGGGATGTCTTCCAGCCGGATCAGCGGGTTGCCCCGCCAGCGGGATACGACGTCCCACGATACGTTGGCGTCCATGAATGCCTCCCGAAACGGCCGCTCCGGGCCCCCGGTCGGCCGAACGGCGGCAGACGGGTGCATCGGGCGTGCCCCTGAACGTATCGGCGATTCGGCCCGGGGCGGTGAAGTCCGCCCGGGTTTGCCGTCGCTCAGATCTGCCCGAGGATTCGCCGCATGGCCTCGGCGTTCTCGGCGGCCTGGGCATGATGGCAGTTGTTGAAGAACGCGTACACCTCGTCCATGGGCTCGTCGAGGTCCTCCCACGCGGCGAGGATGTCGGTCAGTTCGTTCGTGTCGTAGCAGTAGTCGTACCGGTCCGTGCCCTCGGGGGCGTACCACTTGGGGGCGTCGCGCGAGTGCAGCCGGAGGTAGCCGATCCGGCTGGTCGCCGCCGGCGGGCAGCGGAACAGCGAGGCGATCTCCGGCACGTCGGGCACGACGAGGGTGACGTTCCGCTCGCGGAGTCCCTGGGCCACCGAAGGGTGCTGCCAGGACGCGTGGCGGAACTCGACGGCCAGCGGCAGGTCGCGGAGGTCCCCGATCGCCTCGGCGAGGAACGTGCGGTTGGCGACCGTGCGGTGGAACCGCTGGGGGAACTGGACGAGCACGCCGGCCAGCTTGCCGGCCTCGATGACCGGGGCGATGCCCTCGCGGAACGGCTGGACGACCGAGCGGTCCAGCTCGTGGCTGAGCCCGCGGTTGGCCTTGACCCAGATGCGGTAGCCCGGCGGGGTCCGGCCGGCGATGGCGGCCATCGTCCGCGCCGTGGGGATGCGGTAGAACGAGAAGTTCACCTCGACCGTCTCGAAGTGGCTCACGTAGCGTGCGAGCATCTCCTTCGAGGGCGTCCCGGCGGGGTAGAACCTGCCCACCCAGTCCTGGAAGGAATAGCCGCTCGTGCCGACGATGTAGGTGTGTCTGGTGTCCATGCGGCGCGGTCCCGGTGCGGGCGGGCAACCGATGCGCGATGGAAGCGCCGGGGCCGGCCTACTCGGCGTGGGGACGGATGTCCAGCCTTCGCGCGACGCCCTCTGCGTCGTGGCGTCGCGACACGGCGGCATCGTGTCGGCCAAGGGCCTCCAGCGCGTCGGCCAGAAGGCGCAGCGCATCCCGCTGGGCCCAAGCATACCCGGTCCGGCGGGCGATGGACAGGGCCTCGCCGGCGTCGTCGCGCGCCGCGGCGGCGGCGTCCGACAGGCCGTTGTTCCCGCCGGCCATGGTGGCGCGGTCGAGCATCGTCCGCCCGCGGAGGATGCGCGCCTCGGCCTGCGCCGGCGCGAGGCCGCGCTTGCCGGACACGTCGAGGGCCTCCTCCGCCGTGGTGAGGGAGTCGTCCCACGCCCGCCGTTGGTGGGCATATCCGCCGCGGGCGACCAGCACCCAGGGGAGGTCCTGGAGCATCCGCCCCTCTCGCATGGTCTGGAAGGCGGCGGTGAAATGATCGGCGACCTTGCGGTGGTCACCATCGGCGGCGGAGAGCCGCCCGAGGATCCAGTGGCAGCGAGCCACGTTCTGCGACCACCTGTACCGCTCGGAGATGCGCATGTTCGCGGCGGTCAGCTCGCGTGCCTGGTCGAGCCGGCCGATGCGGATCAGCAGGTCGGCCCACCAGACGCCGCGGATGCTGTAGAGGTCCTTACCCTCCGAGAGGTCCCGGGCGAGCGCGTTGGCCTGCTGGAAGGAGGCCAGCGCCTGCTCGACGCGCCCGCGCATCGCCTGGGTGTAGCCCAGCGTCGCCAGCGTGTCCCGTTCCCGCTTGGGGTCGGCGAGGCTGCGCGCCAGCACGTGCGCCTGGCGGGCGGAGGTCTCGGCCTCGCTCAGGTCGCCGAGGTTGGCCAGCAGCTCGGCGTAGTTCTGGTGGTCGATGGAGAGGTTGCGGCGGTCGCCCGAGCGGCGGTCGATCTCGGTGGCGTCCTTGTAGTACGGGACGGCGTCGCGGAGGTCGCCGGCCATCTGGGCAAGCAGCCCCGCCTCGTTGAGGAAGAACGCAAGGTGTCGGCTGGACAGGGCCTTCTGAACCTGCCGGCGCCGCCGCGCGCCGCCGACGAACGCCTGGACGCATTCCAGCCCCTCGGCCGGGGCGGGCAGCCAGATGAACACGCGCCCGTTGTCCAGGCGACGGACGAAGACCTCCGCCGCGTAGCGCAGCTCCCCACCCTCGGCAAGGCGGGCGATGCCCTCGACGATCGGCTCGAGGTCGCCCAGCGTGCGCGGCGTCTGCCCCGTCAGCAGCGCGTCGCGGAGCTGGTCGAGAGAGACCCTCTCGGCCGGGCCTTGATTGGGAGCCTGCGGCATCTGTGGAGACCTCGTCCGTAACCCTCCGTTCCCGGCGCAAGGAACCTGGCATGCGACGCGAGACGCGGTGCTCGCGCGTCGGGGGTACGGAATGCGTGTGGCATCTGTGGAAGCAAGTCGTTGCATTGTCGCACACGCCGCCAGGCGCTTCAAGAGTTGGATACGGGAATGACCGCAGGGCGGCTGTATGGTAATCCGGGGCGGCGGCCGCGGGCCGATGCGCCCGACCGCACAGGGGGCGGTCACGCCACCCGGGCGTGGCAGGCCTCGACCGTCTCGGCCGTGACCGTTACCGAGCCGTACTGCTCCTGCACCCATCCCGAGATGAGGTACGGGCCGTAGCGGTCCAGCACGCCCACGGCCGAGTAGACGCCGGGGAACACCGTGGCCTCGAACAGCCCGTACTCGTCGTCGAGGGTCAGGAAGAGCATGGTCTGCCCGGCCTGCGTTCGGGCGGCCCGCTGGGCTTCGAGCACGCCGGCGATGCGGACCTTCCGGCCCACACGATCGGGCAGGTCGCGGCTGTCGGCGTCGCTCTGCCCGGCGAGGCGGGGCCGGTGCAGGCCCATCACGTGGGGCCCGACGCTGATCTGAAGCGCCCGCCGCTGCTCGACGTACCGCCGTGTGGGGCTGTAGTCGTCGGGCAGCACGGGCACGGTGGGGCGGGCGGCCAGCAGCGCGGGCTGGTCCGGGCGGCGGTGGGGGCGCATCGAGAGGAAGAGGTTCAGCTCCATCATCAGCGTCGGGCGGTTGGGTCCGAGGGCGTCCATCGCCCCGCATTGGATCAGCGTGCGCGCCTCGTCCCGCCCCAGCGCGGTCCGCGAGAGGAAATCCGTCAGGCTGTCGTAGGGGCGTTCGCGACGGGCGGCGAGGATGGCCTCGACGCCCGCCGGCCCGAGCCCGCCGACCCGCCCGAGCCCGACGCGGACGCCCCGCCCGCCGTCGGGGTGCTCGTCGGCGGTGAAGTCCTCGCCCGAGCGATTCACGTCCGGCAGGAGGAACCGCACGCCGCCGCGCTTGGCCTGCTCGACATACACCCGCGGGTGGTACATGCTCTGGTTGTTGTTCAGGCACGCGATCCAGAACTCCAGCGGGTGGTGCGTCTTCAGCCATGCCGAGGCGTACGCCAGCATCGCGTAGCTCGCCGCGTGGGCGCGGCAGAACGAGTAGGCGTTGAACTTCGCCATCTGCACCCACATGCCCTTGGCGTAGTCGGCCGGGAGGCCCCGGGCGGTGCAGCGCGAGACGAACTCCCGCGACAGGGCCAGCCGCTCGGCGTCGCTGCGGCACTTCTGGACGGCCTTGCGGAAGCGGTCGGCGTCGGGCAGGTCCGACCCGAGCATCGCCGCGGCGACCAACATGACATCGTCCTCGTAGAGCATCACGCCGTGGGTTCCGCCGAGGATGCCCGCCACGGCCGGGACGTCCGGCGGGACCGGCTCCAGACCGCGGCGCCGGCGGATGAATGTCTCCTTCATGCCGATGCTCGCCGCACCCGGGCGGATCAGCGCCAGCGCCTGCATCAGGCCGCGGGGATCGTCGGGAGCCAGCGCCCGCAGGAGGTGGCGCATCGCAGGCGACTCGATCTGGTTGCAGCCGACGGTGTCCGCCGCACGCAGCGTTGCCAGCGTGGGCGCGTCCTCGCCGGGAAGGGCCTCGACGTCCACGACCCGCCCGGTGTGCTCGCGGACCAGGTCGCAGGCGGCGCGGATCGTCGAGAGACTGCGGTTGCCCAACAGGTCCAGCTTTACCAGGCCGATGTCCTCCACGCCGTCCTTGTCGTACTGCGTGATCGGCACGCCCTTGGGGGCGGGCTCGACCGGCACGTGGCGGTCGATGCCCGCCGGGGCGATCACCACGCCGCCGGGATGCACCGAGAGATTGTGCAGCAGGCCGATCAGCCGGTGGCTGAGCCGGCCGATCTCCGCCAGCCGCGGGTCGCGCTCGGTGTCGGCGGGGCGGAGGGCGGAGATCTGCTCGTCGGAGAGCCCGAACGCCTTGGCGGTCTCGCGGAACGCCGAGCGCTGCTGAAACGTGTTGTGCGTGCAGATCATCGCCGTCCGCGAGCGCCCCCAGCGGGCGAGGGCGTAGTCGATCACGTCGTCGCGAATCCGCCAGCAGAAGTCGATGTCCAGGTCCGGGAAGTCCGTCCGGCGGTCGTTGAGAAACCGCTCAAACGGGATGTCGAACGCCAGCGGGCAGACGTTCGTGATCCCCAGCACGTAGGCGACCAGGCTGCTGGCGCCGCTGCCGCGACCCGCCACCGGCGCCCCGCGGCCGCGGGCGGTGTGGACGATGTCCCGGACCACCAGGAAATACTCCACGAAGCCGCGGCGCTCGATCAGTGCCAGCTCCCTCGCCAGCCGGTCCTCCACGGCCCGGCGGCTGCGCCCGTAGCGCCGGCGGACGCCCTCGCGGCAGAGCCGGCGGAGCATCGTCGGCGGGGCCTCGCCGTCCGGAGTGTCGTAGCCGGGGAACACCGGCTTCCGCGGCAGCAGGCGGAAGCCCGAGCACTCCTCGACCAGCCGGCGGTTGTTCCTCGCCGCCGCGGGGGGCAGGTCGCCCGGGGCGCCGGCGAGTTCCTCGGGGCCGCGAAGGCGGGCGCCGGGGGGAGGCAGCGCGTCGGCGGGGACGGTGTCGCGGGTCGTCCGCGTCCGTACCGCGGCCAGGACGCGGGCGACCTCGTACTCCTCCCGCCGGGCGAACAGCGCCTTGCCCGCCGCGGCGATCGGCAGGCCGAGCTCCTCGGCCTCGCGGACGATCCGCCGGCGGTCGGCGGGCGATTGGGCGGCGGGATCGACCGCCAGAAAGAGCCGATCCGCCGCGGCGCCGGCGCCGACCAGTCGTCGGGCGAGGGCGGCGTCCTCGGTCAGCAGGCGCAGGCCGGCGAGGTGCTCGACCATCCGGGCGGGCGGGGGAAAGGCAAAGCCGTCGGCCCCGCCGTCGGCGTGTCCGACCGTCAGCAGGCGGCAGAGGTTTCGGTAGCCTGCCTCGTCGGCGACCAGGGCGGTCGCGGCCGGGCCGGCGGGGGCGCGGAGCTCGGCGCCGACGATGGGCGTCAGGTCGGCGTCGGCGGCGAGGCGCCAGAACCGCCGCAGGCCATAGAGGCCGTTCGTGTCGGTCAGTGCGAGGTGCTCATGGCCGAGCGCGGCGGCGTCGCGGACGAGGCGTTCCAGCGGCGTCGGGCCGCGGAGTGCGGAGTACCCGCTGCGTGCGATCAGCGGCGTGATGGGCTGTCGGCGGGTCATGCGGGCGTTCTCCGCCCGTCACTTCGTCAGCGACGGTGTGCGGAGGACAAAGCCGTAGTCGTCCTGCTGGAGGTTGCCCAGCAGCTCGACGGACCGCCCGGTGACGACGGCGGCGTGGCCCCAGCGGTCACGGATGGCGTCCACGGCGCGGGTCACGTCGCGCCCGCGGCGTCGGGCGGGCGGCTCGAAGAGGCGCCGCTGCATCTGGCGCGGGCACAGGCGGGAGAGCACGACCCCCACGTGCCGCATCGCCACCCGCCGGGTGTGCAGCCGGGCCAGCAGGTCCAGGACGGCCTCGAGGACGTCGTCGTCGGCGTCGGTGGGCTCCGGGAGGGTCCGGGCGGCGGCGCGGTCCTTCCAATCGTCGTAGCGGATGGTCAATTCGATGCGCCCGGCGAGCAGGGCGTGCTTGCGGGCGGCGCGGAGGGCACGCTCCAGCAGGTAGTGCAGCATGCCCGCGATCTCCCCGGGCGACTGCGTGGGCTGGTGGAACGTCGTCTCGCGGGAGATGCTCTTCGGCGGCGCGTCCGGGCGCAGGGGGCGGGGGTCCAGCCCGCGGCTGCGGTCGTGCAGCAGCTCGCCACGCCGGCCGAATATCGTCCGCAGCGTCGCCCGCGGCAGCTTGCGGAGTTCGCCGACGGTGCGGACGTTGAGGTCGGCGAGGGTCTCGACGGTCTTCGGCCCGGCGCCGGGGAGCTTGTCGACCGGCAGGGGGGCGAGGAAGTCTTCGGCCCGCTCGGGGGGCACCCACACGACCCCTCCGGGCTTGCCCCGGGCGGAGGCGACCTTGGCCAGCAGGCGGTTGGCGCCCAGCCCGACGGAGACCGGCAGGCGGACCTCGTCGGCGACGGCCTGCTGAAGGTGCCTGCCGAGCCCCTCGGGCCCGCCGTAGCCCCCGGCCGAGCCGGTCGCCTCGCCGTAGGCCTCGTCGAGGAACGTCTCGAGGGCCGGCACGTAGCGGCGGCAGATATGCCAGATGTGCTCGGCGAAGCAGCGGTAGGTGGCGTACCGCCCGGGCAGGCGTACGGCGTCTGGGCAGAGCTCGAGCGCCCGCCGCAGGGACATCCCCGCGTGCAGCCCGAACCGCCGGGCTTCGTAGGAGCAGGAGGCGATGCACCCGCTGCCGACGATCACCGGTCGGCCGCGCAGTGCGGGCGTGAGCAACTGCTCGACCGACGCGAAGAACGCATCGACGTCCACGTGCAGAATCAATCGCGATTCGCGAGGCATCGGCTGGTCTTTCCGGGGTCAGTCATTTCCGGGGTCAGGTCCTCAAAATTCAATTTTCGCCGGTGTCCCGGACGCTTCTCTCACCCGGGTCCGACGCCTGAATTGCGTTGCCGGCCGCGATACGAGGCCCGAAAATTGAATTTTGAAGACCTGACCCCGTTCGGGGCGTTCGGGTGTCCTCACCCCGCCAGGGCGACCTGGTCCAGCCACCACTGGAGATCGCTGCTGGCGAAGTGGAGATTGTAGCTCTCCTCGCCGACCTGTACGCTGTAGTGAAGCCGGCAGCCCGTGCATTGGCGGTCAGTCCATTCGGCGTTGATCCGGTCGATCCGGTACTCCCGCCCGTTCCAGCGGAAACGAAGCGGCTTGGCCCGCCCGCCTGAAAACGCCGCCAGCACGCGGATCGGCTCGCCGATTTGCTCGATTCTCATGGGATTCCATATCCTAACATCTACCGAACACAGTATACGCCGCGCCCGCCCGGCGGTCAAGCGGTCTCTTGAAAGCGCCCGGCTGGCGGGCTATGGTCGCGGTGGGAGGACGATGCCATGAGTGATCCTCGCGACCGCATGTCGCCAATGTTCTCGTTCGGGCCGCGCCGCAAGCCCGAACCCGCCGCGCCCAAGCCGCCCCCGCCGCCGGAACCGGCCGAGACGCCCTCGACCGAGCCGGCCGCCGAAGGGGGCTTTCGGCAGTGGGCAGGTTCCGGCCGCGCGACGCTGGCCATCGCGTTCTCGGATATCGTCTCCTCCTCCGCCCTCGGGCGCAAGCTGGGCAACCGTGCGATGGACGAGCTCCGCCGGGCGCATTTCCGCCAGGCGCGCGAGCTCGTCGAGCGCCACGACGGGTACGTCATCAAGAACATCGGGGACTCGATCATGGCCGCGTTCCGCGCTGCCGCCGACGCGTTGAATTTCGCCCTGGCCGTCCACGCCGAGCCGGGCGACCCGCGTATCCAGGTTCGCGCCGGCGTGCACGTCGGCCCGGTTACCGTCGAGGGCGACGACGCGTTCGGCACGACGGTCAACTACGCCGCTCGCGTTGTCGGGGCGCCCAAGGGGGCGGAGGTGTGGCTGAGCAGCGAGGCGAGGAACCACGTGGACGAAGACGGCGCGGCCGAGCACGCCGCCCTGCACTGGCAGCCGCACACGGGGCTGGAGTTGAAGGGATTTCCCGGGCGGCACGTTCTCTGGTCCGTCCAGCGTCCATGACGGCGCGGGTGCAGGGAGGCGACCATGTCCGACCCGGATGCCCGCCGCCGCCAGGCCGAACGGCTTCGCGAGGCGATCGCGCGGGGGGATCTCGCCGCCGCGTCGGAACTGCTTGACGAGGCCCGCGGCGGGCGCATGGCCCCGGGCCCGCCGGGACCCGCACTGCCCGACGAGCCGCCGGGCGAACCGCCGGACGAGGTCGAGGCCCCCGACGCCCCGGCGCCCGCGCCCCGGGCCGAGCCGGCGCCCCTGGAGGCCGCCTGCCCCGGCGGGCCGTTCGCCGTCCGGACCTTCGACCGCCGGGGCGAATGCTACCGCCTTGCCGGGCGGCTTGAGGAGGCGGTCGACGGTGCGCGGGAGGCGGCTCGACAGTACGCGGCCGTCCTTCGCGGCGCCCGCCAGCGGTTCGACGACGACGCGGGCCTGGCGGCTTCGCCGGCGATGTGCCATCTCGCCGACGCCGGGCCGGGGGATGTCCTCCTGGCCGCCGCGGCCGCCACCGAGCGTCGCGGGGGGCGGGTCTTCCTGATCTCGACGGCCCGGCTGGACGGTGGGGGTCTGGGCTTCGAGCAGTGGCTGGCCCGCACGCCCGGCGAGGAGGCGGCGGTGCTGACGGCGTTCGTGGAGGCCTGGCTGGGCGCCCGCCTCGTGGCGACGTTCCCCGACAGCGGAGGGGACTTCAAGACACTCACCGACGCCATCGAGGCCGCGGAGATCGAATTGCCCCGTCCGCGCCGCCGCCCGCCGCACCTGGACCTTCGGCGCGAGCTTCGCGCGCGATGGAAGCAGGACATTCGGCGGTTCCGCCCGGCGTCGCTGGAGCGGCTGCTCACGGGCCGGCCGGGGGGGGCGGACGTCGGCCCGGCCGAGGCGCGGGAGGCATGGGAGCGATTCCTGGCGACCGCCGACGCCTCGGGCGTCGCCGCCGTCGTGGGCGCGCACCGCCGCGAGCTGGTCACGCTCTCGCGCCTGGTGGTGATGCTGCTGACCGGCTGCGGCCCGGCCGTCGCGTGATCAGCGGGCAGTCTGCCGGTGGCCGGTGGAACGGCGCGGCGCGGGGCGTGTACGGGTGTCCGTGTCCGCCGGCCTGGCGGCAAGCGGCCGGTGCTCAACCGCCCACACTGGGAGCGGTCCGCCGTCGGCGGGGCTACTTCACTTCACTGAACAGCAGGACGGCGGGTGCGTGCTGGGGCGAGGTCATGCCGCTGCGGTCCAGCACGGCGACGTAGTTCCAGGTGTAGCGGTTGTTGGACCCGTAGGTGACGGTGACGTAGACGGCAAAGGTGTTGCTCTGGGTGGTGATGCAGTCGGCGACGGCGGTGTAGAGGGCGTGGCGCGTCTTGAGGTAGTCCGGGTCGCGTCGTGCGGTCTGAAGGTCGCCCGCCGTGGCGATGACGTCGTCCATGTAGTGGGCCAGGGGGATCGCCAACTCGCCGGGCGTCAGGAAGCCGTGGACCTGGTTCGACGCCTCCCGCAGCTCGGTGATCTGGGCGTAGTCCGCGCGGTCGATGTTGCGGAATTCGCCGTCCTCGTAGACCCGTCGCTCGTACTGGCCTCGGTAGCGGAGGATCTCCTCGACCAGTTGCGGGACGTTGATCGTGTACCGCGCCGCGTCGTTGCCGATCACCGGGATATCCGTGCTCGCCGGCCAGGGCAGACTGGCCAGGGCCTCGCGTGTGGCCGTGTTGATGTTCAGCAGCCCGTACGTCCGCGACCGCTGCTCGCCGGCGCGGCGGTGGCGCAATACCCGGGTGAAGAACTCGCCGTAGAAGCAGCCGATCGGCACGTCGGGGTAGCGGTCGGAGGGCGTATCCTCCAGCCGGTAGCCGCCGTAGTGGACGCCCTCGGCCTCGGAGACGCAGTCCGGCGCGCTCGTCGTGGGCGCGTAAGCCAGCCGGCCCCTTGCGGGGGAGTCGGCGAAGATCGGCGAGCCCTCCCAGTTGATGATCCTCTGGGGGAAGCCGCTTTCGTTCTCGATCGGCCCGCACAGGTAGATGTTGCACAGTTCGCCGATGCTGCGGAAGATGCGCTCGTTCCCGGCCGAGGAGTTCTCGATGTTGATCGGGCCCTCGTTCGCGGCCTCGCTGAAGCCGACGGCGTAGGTCACGCCGTCGTCTCCCTTGCGGAGTTGGGTATCGGCGTTGGTGATGCCGTTGTCGCTGCCGAGCGTATGCGTGTCCTTGACGTCGGTCCAGTAGGCGAGGTTGTAGTTGGTCATCTTCCGCGTCTGCCCGGCGGCGACATCCACCACGTACCGGTCGTCGCGGGCGATGGCCTGGAGCACGTCGGCCTCGTCGTCGATCCATTGCGACGGGCTCTCGGGGGGGCTGTAGGCCAGCTCGTCCTCGCCGTTGGTGAACTCGTCGATGGGGACCAGGTGGGTGGTCTGGCCTGTCGGGGCCCCGATGACCTGGACGTTCAGCGCCTGGCGGAGCAGGCGGACCTTGTGCTCTCCCTCGCCCCGGAGGTCCAGGTTCGACGCCTTGGTCCAGCCGGACAGATCGCTGACATTGAAGACCTCTTTCTCCTCCGGCGCGTTGGCGTCCCCGCCGGAGATGTAGTTGTAGACGACCAGCCGTCCCGGCGTCGTACCGGTTGCCGCCGGGACCGTGCCGGCGAGCCCGACGACATCTCCGTCGACATCGAGCTGGTACCTGTCCGTGGCCATGTCGACCGCCCGCCCGGTGGGGTTGAGGATCTCGAAGGCGTAGCCGCACGCCCAGTCCTCCTCCGTGGAGCCATCGGGCTTGACCGTCGGGCCGAGGTGTCTGGCGACGGCCTCGACGATCACGAGGTCCTGCTTGGTCCCGAAGGCGACGAACCCGAGCCCTTCCGGCTGGAACGCCCAGGGCCAGCCCTCGGTCACCTCGCCGTACTCGCCCGGCGAGAGATAGGCCAGCGAGTTGGCGACGAAGTGGGCGGCCATCTTCTGCCGGGCGAGGGCGTCGTTGGGGTCCTCGCCGATGCCCAGCTCGCTGAGCATCCAGAGCATCTGCTCGTAGGCTTCCTGCGGATGGTTGCGGACGTCGAGATGGATTTTCTCGGCCAGCGTGCCCTGGGGGTATCGCAGGGCGGGCGAGGAACAGTTGAACGTGGTGAGCTGGCGTTTGATGCGGTCGCCGCGGTTGTTGTTGGGGTCCCCGCCGCCGGCGTTCATGCTTTCCAGGTCCTCGTGGAGGAGGTCGTACAGGCGCCCGACGTGGCTGACGGCCCGCTCGTCGAGGGAGGCGTGCCACAGCAGGAAGACCTCGTCGCCGATGCCGAAGGGGTCGTAGTCGGTGTCCGGGCTGAGCAAGCGGCGAACGCATTCGTAGCCGTAGTCCCGCAGCACCGCCGGCGTGCCGCCGCATCGCGAGGAATGCACCCCGCCGGCTCCCCCGCTGTAGGTCTGGTACGTCGTGTCGCGGAGGAAGCCCGCGAGGTCCAGGTGAACCTGCGGGATGCCGCGAGGCCACTGCGACGCGTCCGTGCCCGTCGTCCACGGCTCGCCGGCCGTGTTCACGTTCAGCTTGCCCGACAGGTCCACCACCCGCACGGCCGCGCGGTACTTGGGCTCGCGGTCGTTGGGGTCGGGATTGGACATCGGGTAGGCGTAGTAGAGTCGGGCGTCGCGGATGCCGTCGCCGTCGGCGTCGGTGTAGTTGGCGTTGGAAGCGCCCGGGTAGAAGGTCTGCCAGTGCGGGGTGTTGGCGGCCATGGTGCCGCCGTCCTGGTCGAGCATCTGGCGTCCGAAGACGTTGGAGAGCTTGGGCCCGACGCGGTTGAAGTTCGGGTCCACGGGGGTGGCCAGCCAGACGTCGCCTCCGGCGACGCCCCATTCGGACATGGCGGGGACGTCGACGAACTGCTCCCATCCGGGCTGCCCGTCGGCCGTGTCGCCGTAGGCCAGGTTGGCGTCCATGTGCAGGTCGGCGGCGATGAGTTGGGCGACATTGCGCAGGGCGCCCTCGGCGATGGGGTCGGAGTAGGCCTTGGTCAGCAGGACGTCGGCCTCGCGGGCGTCGAGGTTGGAGACGATCAGGAACGTGGAGGCCAGGATGGAGAGGATCGTCAGCAGTCCGACGGCCATCAGCAGGACGGACCCGCGTCGCTGGTTTCGAGCAGGCATGGTTCGGCTCCTCTGGCCGCCGGCCCCCCGACGATCGCCGCCGACGGCATTCTCGGGTTCACTGCCCGATGTTGGCGATGACTTCGTAGTACAGGCCTCGCTCGGCGAACTCCTCCGGCATGTCCTCGTCGCGGATGAGGAAACGGATCTTGATCGCCTTGGGCCAGAGCGGCTGGACCTCGTTGGTCCAGACCGCCCGGTAGTTGCTGCCGCTGTTGTAGGCGTCGTACTCGACGACGTTCTTGTACTCGGCCGAGAGGGTCACGTCGTCGGCGGCGCGGAGGACGGCCTGGGGTTCGCGCTGGCTGTCCACGCCGAACCAGACGAGGTTGCCTCCCGCGTCGGTCGTCCTGCCGTCGGTCCACGTGATGCTCAGGTGGTCCACGTCGTGCGCCAGCACCTGCCAGAGCTGGTCGATATCGTCTACGTCGTCGGGGGGGACGCGCAGCTCGCTCCCGGCGGCGTTGGCCAGGCCCGAGATGCCGTTGATCAGGTCGTTGAGGTCGTTCATGCTCATTGCCTGGAGCTCGGGCAGTCCCAACCGCCAGCGGTCGCCCTCGGGGTCGTCTTCGGACGCCCCGGCCGGATCGACCAGCACGTACCCCGGGCGCCAGAGGATGTCGCCGTTGGCGCCGTCGGCGTTGTTGTCGACCTGCCCGTAGCAGATGAACATCCCCGTGCCGTGCCCGATGTGGGTGGTGACGGTATGGGAGATGCCGGCGGCGGTGAACATGAGCATGGGCCTTCCCTCGCCGTCGGTGGCGATGGCGAGGAAGCCCTGCTGGCTGGCCCGGCGGAGGTCGGTCCGGATGATCCTCGCCAGGGAGGAGGCGAGCTGGAAGCTCCGCCGGCTCCGCTGGGCGGTGGTGATGAACCGCTGGGACTGTACGAGGATCGAACTGAACGCCAGGATCATCACGGCCAGGACGCTGACGGCGACGAGCATCTCGATGAGCGTCAGGCCGGCGCGGCCGCGGCGGTGCGGGGGGGTGCTGCGGGTCGGGTTGTCTGTCGGGTACGTCACTCGTGGGTCCTTCCCGGCGTCATTTCAGGGCGGTGCGGGCGAGGAACGGCTCTTTGAAGTCGGCCTCCCAGCCGTCGGCGATCTGCCCGGCGCTGTTCCGCACCGACAGCACCCACAGGCCCGCCTGGTTGCTGGGCTGGAGCTGCTCGTCCAGGATGACGGACGACCGGCCGGACTTGGCGGTCACCCGCGCCAGCACGGTCTCCCCGTTGGTCTGGACCTGCACGACGGTCGCGCCGAGCTGGTTTCCGGGCAGGAACTTGATGATCTCCCGGCGGGAGCTGACGGTCGTCGTGCCCTCGCTGCCCGTGCCGACCGAGATGTTCACCTGGGCCGGATCGACGGTCGTCACCCCGATGCTGTAGCCGCCGGCATCGGGCTCGCCCTCGCCCTCGACGACGTACGGGACGACCTGGAGCTGGTAGTCGTTCTCGTCCTCGCGGTATTCCTTCATGTAGGCGACGAAGCCCCGCGTCGTCGCGAACGCCACGGGGTACGTCCGGTCCTTGCTGCCCAGCAGCGTGTCGCCGACGAGCTTGGGCTGGTCGTCGAACGCGGCCGCGGCGGCGGCGTCTTCCATCCGCGCGTTGACCAGGGCGAGGGCGTTCTGCCCGACCATGGTGCGGATGATGTCGTCGACGGTCTGAATGTGATTGGCGATGCCCGCGTGCAGGGCGCCGGCGATCATGCCCATGCCGACGACGAGCACCCCGAGGGCGATCATGATCTCGGTCAGCGTGAAGCCGCCGCGACGGGCGGCCGGGTGTCTGCGGTGTCTTGCGGTACGCATGGCGGTCACTCCCTGGGGTACAGTTGCCCCGTGTGGATGTTCAGCGGAAGGAACTGGGCGTTCTCGTTGAGGTAGCCGTTGTCGCCGCTGCCGGCAGCGGGGTTGTAGTATCCGGCGAAGTCGAACATCGTCATCGCCGTCACGGCGTTCTGGTTCTGGCAGTATTGATCGTCGAGTTCCCACAGACGCTGGGAGCCGAGGTAGTCCTCGATCTCGCCGGGGTCGGGATCGGTGAAGACCGCGTCGTTGGGGTCGAACTGCACCGGACCGCCCTGGACGGTCCGCACGGCCGAGCCGAAGGGGTCGAAGACCACGGTAAAGGTCGTGAAGCGGGAGACGTTCTCGGAGGCGCTGGTGTAGCTTTCTCCCGAGACGGTTCCGCCGGCCCCGGAGACGATTTTCCCGAAACACATGCTGCCGGGCACGCGGCGGGGTGTCTCGTAGACCTTGAACATCCGCGTGGAGGAGCGGCGGTTGACCAGCGCGGAGTAGCAGACGTGCTCCAGCTCCGGGCGGAGCAGCGCGCCGGGGTCGTCCTCGTCCTCGGCGTCGGCGAGTTGGACGTGCACGCCGGCGTAGTCGCCCTTCTCGATCGCCAGCGCCCGCGCCGCGGTGAGCTGGGCGGCCAGCAGGTTGTACGCCTGGGCGTCGGCGCCGGCGTTGAACAGCGCGATGATGCTCGGCAGCGTCACGGTGGCCAGGACGATGACCAGGCCGACGACGACCATCATCTCCAGGAGGGTGAAGCCCGTCCGTTGCCGGCGTGGGGCCGGGCGGGGGGGCTGTCGGTCTTGTGGTCTGGCGTCTTTCATGGGTCGGTTCCGGCGGGGCCTTGGCGCCGCGCGGTCAGTTTCGCACGTCACTGCGGATGTTGTCCTCTCGGTTGTCCTCGTCGTACTCGCCGAAGTCGCCGTCGGGCCCGGGCGAGATGATCAGCACTTTGCCGCCGACGCCCTGGTCCCTGTAGTAGCGCATCGTCGCGCCCCATGTGTCCCGCCCGTGGGCCGACGGGTTCGTGCCCAGGATGGGGCGGGTGGCCTTGACGATCTCCCGCCTGGCGTCGTCGTCGCCGGCATGGCCGCCGAGGAGGTAGTCCAGGAGCTGGCTCATGCTGTCGTTGGCGTCCTGCGGGTGCGGGGGCACGCCGCCGGTGACGTTCCTGTAGGCGTCGATCGCCGCCAGGAGCCGGTCCTGCTTGGCGATCGTCTGCTTCTTTCGCCCCTGGGTCATCACGTAGGAGCCGACGCTGACCACCAGCGCGACCAGCACGCTCATCACGAACATCACCACCAGCAGCTCCACCAGCGTGAAGCCGCCGCGCCGGGCCCCCGCGCCGGTTGTCTTGTCGGGCATGGGCATCTCGCTCTCCTACTCCTGGGCCCACCGGCTGAAGTTCGCGATGTCGTCCACGTCGTCCGGCATCGTGTCGGAATCGACGTCGGCCCAACGACGGTCCGGGCCGCGGGTCAGCAGGACGTAATCCTTGCGGTAGAAGTTGTCCTGCGGGTCCCTCAGGTAGTCGCCGCCGACGTCGGGGCCGTCGGTGTTGTGCGACGCGACGTACCCCGCGGCGGTGTAGCGGTAGTAGTAGATGTCGTTGCCGAAGGCGTCCACGAACGCCGGCGGGTCGCCGGACGTCTGCTCCCCGGCCGTGAAGTACGGTCCGTGGACGCGCCCCCGGCGCTTGGCGCGGAACCCCGGCCCGTCCTTCCAGTCCTCCGTCGCGGGCGCGTAGCCGGTGAGGGCCTGGACGAGGGCGTATCGACCCTCGCTGAAGGTGGGCCAGCGTTCGACGGCCTGGTCGCCGTCCTCGTCGACGGGCGTGCCGCCGTCGCTGGGCGGGTAGGCCCCGACCTCGTGGCGGAACTGCTCGGTCGCCTGGGCGACCATGTTGACCACGCCCCGGGACTGCTCGATCTTGAACAGCCGCCTGGCGGTCAGCACCGACGGGCTGGCCAGCGTGATCAACATGCCGAGAATGACGATGATCGTCAGCAGCTCGACGAGCGTGAACCCGCCGGCCGGGCGGGACGCGATCGGGTTGGCGCGGGGCGTTCGGTTCACGTGCGGCCTCAATCCTGCTTGTAGTTGTTCAGGTCGCCCTGGAAGTAGAGCCGGTCGGTGCTGGCGGCGTGGATGACGAACCGCCCGTCCATGGAGATGACGACCGAGCCGTCGTCGTTCTCCTTGCCGACGTACTCGCGGATGGTCATGTCGGTCTCGTCGCCCTCGTCGTCGTAGGTGGCGATGTTGTCGTCGGTGTAATAGGCGGCGTTGTCGTCGTTGACGTACTGCCCGAGGTGCCCTTCCTGGTTTCGCCGGGAGACGAAGTACAGGATCGCCATCGGCTCGCTGTCCTGGTCGATGATGCTGTAGGCGACGGGCGTGTCCCGGCCGGTGGAGCTGCCCTGGTTGACCGGCGGGTCGAGCATGTCCTGCGTATAGGTGGCGTAGTTGCTGGTGGGGAAGTTGGCGTCGTCGCCGGTGCCCTTGGTGAACAGGCACCGGGCCAGCCACCAGCTTCCGGCATCGGAGGATTCGATCTCGCTGATGTACTGCTGGCCCGGGTAGTACTTGTTGCCCGTCCCCTCCATCTTGTACTGCTGGGCGCCGGAGTCCAGCAGGTGGATGCGGTTGAGCGTCTTGGCCTTGTTCAGCAGGGCGATGACCGACTGGATCGTCGGGACCACCATCCCCACCAGCAGGCTGATGATCGCCACGACGGTCAGCAGCTCGATCAGCGTGAAGCCGCCGCCCCGCGGCCGGGGTGTCGCCTGGTGTTTCATGTGCGTACTCCTCTGGCGTAGCTCAACCGCCCTGCATGGCCTTGAGCATGTGGATCATGGGCAGGAAGAGGGCAATGACGATGTAGCCGACGATGCCGCCGAGGCTCATGACCATCAGCGGCTCCAGCAGGGAGATCATCGAGCTGACCAGCACGCTGACCTCCTCGGCGTAGGTGTCGGCGACCTTTTCGAGCATGCGGTCGAGGTCGCCGGTCTCCTCGCCGACGTCGATCATGTTGACCACCATCGGCTCGACGATCTTGCTCTGGCGCAGCGGCTCGGCGAAGCTTTCGCCCTCGCGGATGCCGTCGCGGACCTTCCGCAGCGCGCGGGAGAACACCTCGTTGCCCGACGTCTCCCGCGTGATGTTCAGCGCTTCGAGGATCGGCACGCCCGCCGACAGCAGCGTACCCAGCGTCCGGCAGAACCGCTCCACGCCGGTCTTGCGGCTGATCTTGCCCAGCACCGGGACCATCAGCTTGATGCGGTCGAGCAGGAACCGCCCGGCCGGGGACATCTTGATCAGCTTGAACAGGAAGAAGACGCCCAGCGGCGCCAGCAGGATGACGATCCAGCCGGTTTCGAGGATCCAGTCGCTCATGTCGATCAGGCTCTGGGTCATTGCCGGCAGTTCGCGGCCCATCTCGTTGAAGATCTTTTTGAACGACGGGATCACGAACATCATGATGCCCAGGACGATGAGCACGGCGAAGCTGACGACCGCGGCGGGGTAGATCATCGCCCCGCGGACCTTGCGCTTCAGCGACTGGCTCTGCTCCATGAAGTCGGCGAGCCGGCCGAGAATGACGTCCAGCACGCCGCCGACCTCGCCGGCGCGGATCATGTTCGTGTAGAGGGAATCGAAGACCTTCTCGTGGCGGCTCATCGCGTCGGAGAGCGTCACGCCGGACTCGACGTCTTCGGCGACCAGGCGGATGGCCACCCTCAACGGTCCCGGGCTCTGCTGCTGCTCGAGGATGCGCAGCGACCGGAGGATCGGCAGGCCGGCGTCGATCAGCGTGCACAACTGGCGGGTGAACTGCGTCAGCAGCTTCGCCGGGACCTTGCCGACCTTGCGGCGGGTCTTCTGCTGGGGCTGGGCCGTGGTGGTCGCACCGCCGCCGCCCCCGCCGCCCTTCTTGCGGCGTCCGGCCTTCTCCTTGATCTTGGTGGGGAAGTTCCCCATGGCCCGGACTTTGGAGGCCGCCTCCTCGCTGGTCCCGGCGTCGACGGCTCCCTTGACCGTCTGGCCGACCGAGTTGAGGGCTTCGTACTGGAATGTGGGCATGTCCGATACTCCTGGCCGGGGGGGCGAGGCCTCAGGCGTCGACCTCCTCGGCGATGGTCTGGCTGGTCACTTCCTCGATGGTGGTCAGCCCGTCATAGATTGCCAGCAGGCCGGCCTCGCGAAGCGTACGCATGCCGCGTTTCCTGGCCGCCTCGCGGATGACGCCGGTGCTGGATCGATTCATGATGAGCCCGCGGATGTCGTCGTCGAGCAGCATGATCTCGAAGATGGCCATCCGCCCGCTGTAGCCGGTGCCGCGGCAGTACTCGCAGCCGGTGCCGTGGAAGAACGTGCGCTCCTTGAGCACGTCCAGCGAGAGCTGGAGTTCCATGAGCATGTCCTCGGTGGGCTTGACCTCTTCCTTGCAGCGTGGACAGATGGTCCGCACCAGGCGCTGGGCGCAGATGCCTTCGAGCGTCGCGGTGATCAGGAACGGCTCGAGGCCGAGGTCCAGCAGGCGGGCGATCGCCGACGGGGCGTCGTTTGTGTGCAGCGTCGAGAACACCAGGTGGCCGGTGAGGGAGGACTGGACGGCGATCTCGGCGGTGTCGAGGTCGCGGATCTCGCCGACGAGGATGATGTCCGGGTCCTGCCTGAGGAAGTGCCTCAGGCACCGCACGAACGTCAGGCCGATCTCCGGGTTGATCTGCACCTGGATGAGCCCGTCGATGTCGTATTCGACAGGGTCCTCGCTGGTGAGGATCTTCGTCTCCACGCTGTTGAGCTCGTTGAGGGCCGAGTACAGCGTCGTCGTCTTGCCCGAGCCGGTCGGGCCCGTGACGATCACGATGCCGTTGGGGCGGTGGATCAACTGGCGGAAGATCCGCAGGTCGTCCTCCCGCATGCCGATGCGGTCGAGATCCAGCGAGACGTTCGAGCGGTCCAGGACACGCATGACCACGCTCTCGCCGAACATCGTCGGCAGGACCGAGACGCGAAGGTCCACCGGCGAGCCGTCGACCACCAACTCGATCCGCCCGTCCTGGGGCATGCGGCGCTCGGCGATGTCCAGGTTCGCCATCACCTTGATCCGCGAGGCGATGGCCACCGAGATCGACTTCGGCGGCGGCAGCATCTCGTACAGCACGCCGTCGATGCGGTAGCGCATCTTGAACTCGTCCTCGAACGGCTCGAAGTGGATGT
>CAYLPJ010000053.1:0-46221 GCA_964385465.1 uncultured Planctomycetaceae bacterium
CCGGCCCCCGACCCGTCGCCTCCGTTTCGGCCGTCCGGGCGGTCTCGGGGAACGGTCCGCATTGCCGGCCGTGCGGCTCGCCGGCGTGGCCGTGCCCGGCCCCGGGATGATCTTGCCGGGCCCGGCGACCGCCGCCGGCAGCGACTCCGGCCGGAGGGCCTGCGCGAGGTGCCGCGCGATCCACGTGGGAAACCCCCGTTCCCCCTCGGCTCCCCCTGCGCCCTCGACGCCGGGGCCTGGAGCTCCCCAAGCTCCCGCGGCCGGACGGGCGCCCGCGTCCCGTCCGGCCGTCGCGGTACCGGCGAGCTCCCCGGGCTCGCCCGCCCCTACCCGATCTTCGCCACCACGTCCCGGACGCGCTCGCGGTCGAATTCGGCGTAGGCCTCCGTGATCCGCAGCGTCCGGTGCCCGAGAATCGCCCGTGCGGCGTCGAGGCCGTGGTCTCGCCGTATCCGCGTCGCCGCGGCGTGGCGGAGCTGGTGCGGATGCCAGCGGTGGGCTTTCCGCCACGCCTTGACCTCCGCGCGCCGCTTCGCCGGCAGCCGCGCCCACCAGGCCGCCAGCGTCTCGCCCTCCACGGGGCCCAGCTTCGCCGGCACCGGGAAGGCCAGGTCACAGCCCCGCGTGATGGCCCGCCGGTAGCTCGCCGTCGTGTACCTCTCGCCCAGCCGCCGGCCCGTCCGCCCGCCTTTCTTCTTCCGCCGGTACGCGTGCCCGCCCCGGCTGCCCTGCCCGGACGGCGGGGCGAACAGGAAGGCCTGAGGGTCCCCGGTCAGGTGCGGCCGGATGAGCTCCTGAGCGCGGGGGCCCAGGTCCACCTTCCGGGCGTGGCCGTGGTGTTCGGTCTTGTGGCTCGCCGGCGTGTACACCCACACCCGCCCGCGCGTGTCCAGGTCCGCCCCCCGCATGATGACCACTTCCCCCGAACGCATCCCGGTAAGCCACTGCAACTGCACCATCGCCCAGACCGGCCCGGCGACGTGCGGCTCGATGGCCCGAACAAGGGCTTCCTGGACGGGCCGGACCGGATCGGTCTCGCGGGCCCGGCTCCGCCCCCGGCGGAGGCCCTCGACAAGCGCCAGGTCCTGATAGACCGACATCGGCACCAGCTTCTTGCGGGCCGCCCACTTGAAGATTCGCTTGATGCGGCCGGTGCTCTGGTTCACCACGCCGCGGGAGAGGCCGGCCTCGATGTAGCTCTCCCGCACTTCCTCCAGGCGGGCGGCGTCGAAGTCGCGGGCCGCCAAGTTGCCGAACATCCGCAGCATCGGCCGGGCCGCCCGCTGCATCTCGAAGAACTCGCTCGTGGGCTCCCCGTTCTTCTGGTAGTACGTCCGGGCGTGGCGGTCGTATCGGAGGATCATCTCCACGATGGTAATGTCCTCCGGCGCCGGCCCCGTCACCGCCGGCCCCGCCTTGCTCGCGGGCGCCTTGCCCGCCGCCCCGGCCCTGCCGGCGTCCCTGCCGCTCCCGCCGCCCGCGGCATCGCCCGCCGCCGGCTCGCCCGGCGCATCTCCGGGAAGCTGCCTCCCGTTCCCCAGCCAAAGCCCGATCAGCCGATCGTACTCCGCCCGGCTTTCCTCGGACCCGTGAGCCCCCAGGTAGAACGTCTTGCCGTTCAGCGACACGATGGCTTGACCGGATGCCCGGTGCAGCCGGTACTTGGGGAGCTTCTTCGTCAATCTCGGCATCGCGCGACTCCTTTCCCGAGCCAAACGAGTAATACTCGTTTGGCTCGCGGGTTCCTCAGGTCGCGCTGCCGAGCTTCGGCAGGTACGCTATTCCTAGCGTCGACTTGACTTGCGGCAATGGAGCCGAGGGGGTTCGAACCCCTGACCTCCTGCATGCCATGCAGGCGCTCTCCCAACTGAGCTACGGCCCCGGGTGGGTCTGTTTCGGCACGCCGGCGCGGGGCCGACGGCGCGGTCTGGTTGTATCGGCAGATGCCGATCCGTTCTTTTAGCACCTTGCTCGCGAGCGGTCAAGGGGGCTGCCGGATTTTCGCCGGCGATGTGCGAAACGCCGTTCCCGGAGCGGGCGCCCGCGTCGGGTCTGAAGAAAACCCGGAAATATCCACCCGTCCGTCACGACCACACCGGTGCGGGCCCGGTAGCGGCCGGGCCGGTGAGAGAGCGAAGAACGGGTTCCGATGGAAGGAGTCTTGCGATGCTTACGAAGGTGATCAAGTACGTGGTCGTGCCGGTCGTGGTCGTCGGGGCGGTCGGCGGGGTGCTGTTCGGGACGGACCTGGGCAGCTATGTGAGCTCTTCGGCGCGGTCGATCCGCCACAGCGTCAAGGAATCGGTGCCTCTGGATTTCGAGCTCCAACGGGCTCGCGACCTGCTGGAGGACATCGTCCCGGAGATGCACGCCAACATCCGGCTGATCGCCCGCGAGGAGGTCGAGGTGGAGAACCTCAAGCGGGACATCGCCGAGTGCGAGGGCGCCCTGGCCGACGAGCGGGCGAAGATCCGCCGGCTCAGCGGGATGCTGGAGGAGCGGCAGGACGTCTACCGCATCGGCGGGCGGCGGTACGACCGCCAGGACGTCAAGGGCGACCTCGCCCGGCGCTTCGAGCGGTTCAAGGAGGCCGAGGTGGTCCTGGCGGGCAAGCGGAAGCTGCTGGCGGCGCGGGAGAAGTCGCTGACCGGCGCGGTGCGGATGCTGGAGAAGGCCCGCGGGCAGAAGGCCCTGCTGGCCGACCGGATCGAGTCGCTGGCGGCCCAGCACCGGCTGGTGCAGGCGGCGTCGGTGGGCTCGAAGTTCCAGTTGGAGAACAGCAAGCTGGCCCAGACGTCCGAGTTGATCGGCGAGATCAAGAAGCGGCTGGACGTCGCCGAGCGCGTGCTGGCCCGCGAGGGGCAGTTCGTCGAGGAGATCGAGGTGGACGTGATCGACGAGGCGGACCTGCTCACGCAGGTGCATCGCCACCTCGACGGCGAGCCCGAGCAGGGCCCGACCACCCCGACCGAGCCGTCGGAGGCGCTCGCGGCCGAGGAGGCCCCGGCTGCGGTCGCCGGCGACGAGATCAACTGACTCGTTCGCAACGGCCCGTCGCGCTGTAGGATAGGTGTCTTGCGGCGCGACGGGTCGCTCGCGGACTTCCACGGTGCGCAGTCCGCGGGCATGGTGGAGAGGCTTGCGGCGTGGTCGCGACGACGGGTCGAAGACGCCGCACGCTCGAGGCGTCTGAACGGATGGAGTTCCCCGGTGCGAATCCTTCGCATACGACAAGCCGAGACGGCCCTGGCCGACGGGCGGCTGGACGAGGCCTTCGAGCTGCTCGCCGACGCCGACCTGCGAAGCCACCGCCGCGGGCAGGAGCTCGCCGGACAGGTTGTCGAGGCCCTGCTGGCCCGCGGACGCGAGCACCTGGCCGCCGACCGACCCGACCGGGCCCTGGCCGACTGCGACCGGGCGATCGAGCTGGGGGGCAACCTCCCGGCGGCGGCGGAGCTTCGGGCCGGCGTCGAGCGGGCCGTGTCGGCGTCGCGGGCGAGGCGGCGTCGCGAAGGCGACCGCCTGGCGGCCGCGACCGAACATATCGATCAGGGCCGGCTGACCATCGGGGAGGGTCTGCTGGCCGACGGCCGGGGCGCCGACGGTGACGACGCCCGCGCCGCGGCGCTTCGCGAGGCGGCCGCCGGTCGCCGCGCCGCCGCCGAGGCCGCCTTGGCCGCGGCGAAGGCGGCGCTGGACCGCGGGGATCTTGCGGCCGCGATGGCCGACGCCAACGCCGCGGCCGGGCACCGACCCGGTGGCGAGGCGGTGGTGGCGGCCAAGGCGGAGATTACCGCCGCCGGCTGCGAGCGGGCGCGGGCGGACCTGGTACGGGGTCGGCTTGACCTGGCGGAGAGCCTGCTGGCCCGCCTTCGCGCGTTCGCGGCGACGCACGGGGAGGTCGAGGACCTCTCGCGCGTGGCCGAGCAGTGCCGCCGCGGCTGGCGCTGGGTCTGTCGCGGCGAGCTTCGCCGCGCGACGGAAGTGCTCCGCCGCGCCGAGGCCATGCTGCCGGAGGCGAAGTGGCTGAAGAAGGCCGTCGCGTGCGGCGAGTCGGCCGCCGAGGCCACCGAGGCCCTCCGCGCCGGGCCGCTGGGCATGTTGCCCGCCCCGTCCGGGCCGGGCGCGATCCCCCTGTCGGCCGACGCCGGTGACGAGCCCGGCGCCGTCGACATCCCGCCCCAGGCTGCAGAGGAGCCCCGCGCCGACGCCGCATCGGGCCTCTTGCCTGCCGGCGGCGTTCCGGATACCGCCACTTCGCTGCCGCAGCGATTCGCCCTTCGGGTCGACGGCGCGGGGTGCTTTCTCGTCTGCCGCGGGCGCCGCGTGACGCTGGGCCCGGTCAGTTCCTCCGGCCGGCCGGACCTGGGCCTGCTGGCGGATGCGTCCCTGCCTGTGGTGACGCTGGAGCGGACGGACGGGGACTACTTCCTCCGCGCCGAGATGGAGGTGACGGTCAACGACAGACCCACCCGCGGCTGCCTGCTGAGCGACGGCGACACGATCGCGCTGTCGCCGCGGTGCCGGCTTCGGTTCCGCCTGCCGACGCCCGCCAGCGGCACGGGGGTGCTGGAGCTGACCAGCGCCCGCCTGCCTCAGGCGGACGTGCGGCGCGTGGTGCTGCTGGACGGTGAGATGATTCTCGGGCCGGGCTCGGCGTCGCACGTTCGGGCCGATCACGCCGGCGGGCGCGCCGTCCTGCACCTCCGCGACGACCGGCTGCTGTGCCGCACCGAGCTGCCCGTCACGCGCGGCGGGGCGGCGATGGACGCGACGGCCCCGCTGGCGATGGACGTCCCGGTGCGGGTCGGGCCGGTGGGCGTGGTGTTGACGAGGGCGTAGAGCATGCTTCGCGCGTCGGATAAACTCCCGAGCGCCGCGGGCGTCGAAGAGAGACAGCCACCGATGCAGGGATATCAATACCAGCACGGCGAACGCCCCCTGGCGGGGTACACGATCCAGCACGCGATCGGGCGCGGCGGGTTCGGGGAGGTCTACTACGCCCTCAGCGACGGGGGGCGGCAGGTCGCGCTGAAGGCGATCCAGGGCTACGAGCAGATCGAACTGCGCGGCGTCCGCCAGTGCATGAACCTCAAGAGCCCGCACCTGGTGACGATCTTCGACGTCAAGCACAACGAGCGGGGTCGGCCCTTCGTGGTGATGGAGTACGTCGCCGGCCCGTCGCTGGCGGACCTGCTGGGCGAGGCCCCGACGGGCCTGGGGCCCGACAAGACGGCGTACCTCCTGCGGGAGATCGCCAAGGGGTTGACATTCCTCCACGAGTGCGGCATCGTCCACCGCGACCTCAAGCCCGGGAACATCTTCTACGAGGACGGGTACGTCAAGATCGGCGACTACGGGCTCAGCAAGGCCATCGCGCCCAGTTGCCACACCGGCCAGACCGTCACCGTCGGTACAGTGCACTACATGGCCCCGGAGATCGGGCAGGGGCGGTACGGGCGGAACATCGACATCTACGCCCTCGGTGTCATCGTCTACGAGATGCTCCGCGGCAGCCCGCCGTACACCGGCTCGAGCGTCGGCGAGATCCTGATGAAGCACATGTCGTCGCAGCCGGACGTCGGGGCGCTGGACGAGCCCTTCGCCTCGGCCGTGCGCAAGGCGATGGCCCGCGACCCCGAGCAGCGCTACGCGACGGTCCAGGAGATGGTCGAGGACGTCTTCGGGGCCGAGCGGATCCGAGAGGGCGTCTCGGTCTTCGCGCCGAACAGCCTGACCCTCGTGGCCGGGCGGGCCGCGGGCCAGGTGACCACGCCGGCGCCGGCAACGCCGCCCGGGGCCGCGACGCCGCCGGTCGCCCCGCCGCCGATCCCGAACTCCCCGCCGGTGCTGACCCCCGTGCCCGATTCCCCGCCGGTACAGCCGCAGCGGCATCACGGTGGGGGCGTCCATGTCCATTACGATGGTGGGCGGCACCGGGGTCGTCATGCCCGGCCGGCGTCGTCGGTCCCGCCGCTGCTGGCGGGACAGCGGAAACTGCTGGCGATGATCGCCACGGTGATCCTGGCGGCCGGGGCGGGGTTGATCGCCGACGGGCACGGCGTGTTCTTCGATCCGTCGGCGAGGGTGGTTCTGGCGTTGTTCATGATTCTCGGCGGGGCGACGGGCATCCGCCTGGCGGCGCGGAAGCTGCGCCTCGAGGGCGAGAACGCCATGGTGGTCCGCCTCGGCTACGGCGGGCTGGGCTGCCTCGGCGTGCTGCTGCCCGTTGCGGCGGTGCTGCTGATCTTCCCCGGCGGCGGGCTCAGCCACCAGGCGCGGGAGGAGCTGTACGGCACGGCGGGGGCGGTGTGCATCGCGATGGTCCTGCTGAACTGGCTCCGTTCGACCCTGCCCGGGCGGCGGGAGCGGATGAACGTCGGTCACGCGTTCGGTGCGGCGGGGATCGCGCTGGGCTTCGCGGCGGCGTTCGACGGGATCATGGCCTTCGCGGCGGGCATCGCGGCGGGGATCGTGCTGGTCGTGCAGGTCGCCAGCCCGATGGCGCGGGACGAGCGTCGTGCGGGCGGGGCCGATGAAACGTCGGGCGCCGGCGGGGGGAGCGACAGCGTCAGCGCGTCGATGCCGGGGGTGAGCAAGTGCAAGCGGTTCTGGGCAGCGCTGCTGACGGTCGGGTGGTTCACCGGGCTCGGGGGGCTGCACCGTTTCTACGTGGGCAAGATCGGCACGGGGTTCCTGTGGCTGCTGACCGGCGGGGTGTTCGGCATCGGGCAACTCATCGACCTCATCCTCATTCTCGCCGGGCAGTTCACCGACGCCGACGGCAACGTCCTGCTGGTCTGGGAGAGGGACGACGAGCTGCGGACGGCCGACGGCGGGGCGGTCGAGGTCGACTCCGCCGGCCGGGCCGCCGACCTCACCCGTACGCGCCGCGTCCGCCCCGGGCCGGTCGGTGCGGGCAACTGGTTCGCGCCCGCGGTGGCCCTCGTCGCCGGCGTGCTGCTGTTCGCCGCCATCCTCATCGGGCTGGCCGTCGCGGTCGATCTGCCGGCCATGATCGCCGCCGGGCTGATCGACGAGGGCCTGGCCAGCAATCTCGCCGCCGAGTTCGGCCCGCGCTGGCAGACGGAACTGCGGGACCTCGGGCAGATCGCGATGTGGCTGGTGATGGTCTTCGCGGCGGTGGCGATGGTGATTGCCCGCCGCAAGCGGGGCGGGGCGGCGATGTTCCGCGCCATCGCCGGGGCGTTCGGGCTGCTGATGACGGCGGCGGCGATGGAGGGGGCGCTGGAGCGCATCCCGTGGGACCAGATCGCCGGCCGGGGCCGCGACGTTGGCACGCCGTCGGTGAGCTTGTTCCTCCAACACCTCCACGAGCCGTCGGCCGTGCTTGCCGCGGCGCTGCTGCTGGCCAGCGTGGTGATCCTCTGCTGGCCGTCGAAGCCGGTTCGGGCGGCGCTTCGGCCGGGGCGTAACGAGACCGAGGTGCGATCATGACGTCGTCGGGAGTTGACATGGCCATCCTGCCATCCGGATTGCTGGCGCTGATGGGCGGGGCCCTGCTTCTTGCCGGGTTGATCCTGCCGATCTTCCTGCTGAAGGGGCGGGCGCGGACGGTCTTCCTGGGCGTCGTCGGCGGGCTGCTGGGCCTGGCCGTCCTGGGCGTCGGTGCCGTGGCGATGCTGGGGCTGTTCGTCACTCCGGTGCTGGTGCTGGCGGGGCTGGTCGTCGCCGGCCTGGTGGCTCTCACCGTCCTGCTCAAGGGCCCCGCCCGGTGGGTGGTCGGCTCGGTGCTGGGCGGGGTGGCGGTCCTGGCGGTGCTGGCGTTCTTCATCGCCATGCCGGTCGCGACGATGCGGCAGACCGCCCGGTCGCACGCGCGGAGGCACGCCGTCGAGGCGGAGATCGAGCAGGCCCGAAGAAGGGCACGGGCAGCGGAGGCCCCCGCGAGGGCGGTCGCGGGTGGGACGCGCACGCCCCACGTCGAGTCCGGCGTTCCCGACGACTTGCCTTTCCTCGCCGACGTGTACCCGTCGAAGGCGCGGGCGGTCGAGGCGGTCGCGATGGACGTCGCACGGTCGGCCGAACGCGTCCTCGCCGGCTCGGCCGACGCCAACGCCGCCGTCACCGGGCAGGCCTCGACGGAGGTGCTCCAGCGCGTCGCCGCGGTCCTCCGCGACCGGACGCTGCTGGACGGGGCGGCGGTGGTCAGCCCGTCCGACGCCGGCCACCGCGACGACGCCGACGTGGTCTGCACCGTCCTGGTCGACGGCGAGAGCGAGGGGACCGTCCGCGTGGTCCTCGGCGGGCCCGGCGAGGAGGTCAGCCGGTCCGCACGCTACGTGGACAAACCGTGGGCCGCCAACTTCGCGCGGTATCTCGCCGGCGCCGAGCCGGGGCTGGTGATGGTCCGCTCGCCCCGCCCGGCCGCGGACGCCGCCGAGGCCGATGGCGACCTCGCCGACGCCGCCGTCGACGCCGTCCTGCCTCACTTGAAGGACGCCGTGGCCGGGAAGGCGGCCGCGGCGGGCGGGGCGGCTGGCGTGGATGACGCCGACCTCCGCCGCGCCGCCCGCCGGGCGCTGCGGAGCCGCGGACTCGTCCGCGATCGGTTCATCCAGCGGTTCGACAGGCCCTACGGGGCGCTGTACCGCACGGCGATGCTGCTGGACGTCTCGCCGGAGAACCTCGATCGCGTCGCGGCCGAGCTCGTCACCGTCAGCACCCGGACGCGGCGGACCGTGGTCGCCACCTGGTGGCGGCTGGCGAGCTCCATCGGCGCGCTGGCGGTGCTGATCTTCGCGGCGTACCTTGTCCTCAACGCCGCAACGAAGGGATACTATGCTTGGCTGCTCCGCCTGGCGGCCGTGGTGGTCGTCGTCGGCGGGGTGCTGTTCCTGCTGGTGCTCAGCTAGCCGCCCGCCGGGAGGCGGAACGGCGGCGGGCGTGGAGACGATGGGCGAACTCAGCGAGGCTGAGAAGTACCTGCTGGAGGGCATCCGGCGGGGCGACGGCGAGGCGTGGTCGCGACTGGTCGAGCGCTTCCGGGGGAGGCTGTACGCCTTCGCCAAGAGCCGCCTCCGCAGCGCCGCCGACGCCGAGGACGTCGTCCAGGAGACGTTCGTCACCTTCCTGCGTGCGCTGCCGACGTTCCGCGGGGAGGCGGCCGTCGAGACCTTCCTGTTCGTCCTGCTCCGCCGGCGGCTGGTGGACTTCTACCGCGGGCGGCGAGTGAGCGTCTGCCTGCTTCACGACGTGGTCCGTCCGGGCGAGGAGCCCGGCGCCGAGCCGCTGGCGAACGTTCCCGGCGACGACCCGACCGCGAGCGTCTACGCCCGCCGGGACGAGCGGGACAGCCTGCGCCGGGAAGCCCTCGCCGCCGCGCTGCGCGAGTTGATCAACGGCTACAAGAAGGCGCTGAACTTCCGCGACCTGAAGATCATCGAGATGCTCTTCTACTGCCAGCTCGGCAACCGCGAGTCGGCCGAGGTCGCGGGCATCGGGGACAAGCAGGTCGCGCTGATCAAGCACCGCGCCCTCAAGAGGATCGCCGACGACGTGCAGCGGCGGCTGCGGCGGTCGGGCGTCCGCGCCGAGGTCGAGGGCGGCGAGACCGAGGCGATGCTCACGCACGTCTGGGAGACCCGCCGGCTGAGCTGCCCGAAGCGGAACACGCTGGGGGCGTGGCACCTCGGCACGCTGGACGAGGCGTGGGCGGATTACGTGGGATTCCACCTCGACAAGCTCGGCTGCCAGTACTGCCGTGCCAACCTCGATGACATCCGCCGCGCCGACGCCGCGGGGAGCGATGACGGGCTCCGCCGGCGCATCCTCCAGTCCACCATCGGCTTCCTGCGGCAGTCCTATCGCTGACCGCCGCCGGGCCGCGGGCGGCATCGCGTCGCGCGATCCCTTGACTCCCCGCCCGCCGCGGGGGATATCATGCTCCACCGGCCGCGAACGAAAGGAGCTGCGACCATGGCGAAGATCCTCATCACCTACTACTCCCGCACCGGGCATACCGCCAACATGGCCAAGGCGATCTGCGACGCCGCCGCCGGCGTCGAGGGGGCGGTCGTGGATCTGCTCGCCGTCGACGAGGTGAGCGTCGACGCGTTGCGGAACTACGACGCCGTCATCCTCGGCTCGCCGACCTACTACGGGTCCATGGCGGCGGAGATCAAGCGGCTGCTGGACGACTCGGTCCGCCTGCACGGCAAGCTCGCGGGCAAGGTCGGCGGGGCCTTCACCAGTGCCGCCAACGTCGGCGGGGGCAACGAGACGACGATCATGGACATGCTCAAGGCCCTGCTGATCCACGGGATGGTGATCCAGGGCCGGGCGGGGGGCGACCACTACGGACCGGTGGCGATCGGGGACCTCGACGAGCGGTCGCGGAAGCAGTGCGCCGCCTGGGGCCGGACGATCGGGACCCTGGCGGTCAAGCTGCACGGATGAGACGCCGGCGGGGCGGGTGTGTCCGTTCTGTCCACCCCCGGACACGGTGGACACAGACGGGGTGTGTCTACATAAGTTCCTGTTAATTATAGACTTATTGCATTGCATCGCTCTGTCCACCCCGGGTATTGTCTGCACAGTGGGACATGGCGGACAGACCGGAGGGGGCGGGGCGGGGGGTGGTTGTGCGGCGTGAGTCTGTAGGCGATTTTCGTAATATTCGGATTTCGAGAAGAAATGCGTTTCTCCGATTGACAGGACAGCCCTCCGGCGGTAGCATAGGGACAGTGAGGTGGACCGGAGAGCAACGCTCATGCCATCCGGTCCCGTAGGCTCATCGCTCTTTGCCAGGTCCATGATCTGACCTCGTGTCAGGTCGGCGGGCCCCCCGGGACAGAGGAATCCCGCGGACAGGCCGATCGGTTATCGCGGGCCGGGCGTCGCGACCCCGGACCTCGGTGCCCGCATCGGCCTGGCTTGAAACAGTCGGCCGAGGCCCCCTCGTCCTCGACCGTGCAGCATCACCCCAACGCTCCCGACCGGGAGCGTTCTTGCGCGCTGCGGCGCCAGCCCATTGCTCCCCCGCCGGCGGTCGGGTATAATCCGGGGTTTCATCCGCGAACGCCAAGAGGAGAGGGACTTCCTTGGACGACGAACGCAGCGAGCTCCCCGATTCGGGTGGCGAAGGGGCGACCGAACCCGACGCCGACACCGGCGCAGCGCAGGGTGGCGACCGCCAGATCGTCATTCTCGGGGCACGCGAGCACAATCTCCAGGACATCGACGTCCGCATCCCACGCGACCGCATGGTCGTCATTACCGGGCTCAGCGGCTCGGGAAAGAGCTCCCTCGCCTTCGATACCATCTACGCCGAGGGCCAGCGAAAGTACGTCGAGAGCCTCTCGGCCTACGCACGCCAGTTCCTCGAGCAGCTCTCCAAGCCCGACGTCGAGCACATCGAGGGCCTCCCGCCCACCGTCGCCATCGAGCAGCGGGCCGGCGGGGCCAACCCGCGATCGACCGTCGCCACCACCACCGAGATCTACGACTACCTCCGCCTGCTCTTCGCACGCGTCGGCGTGCCTCACTGCTGGATCTGCGGCCGGGAGATCACCAGCCAGACCGTCGGGCAGATCGTGGACACGGTTTTCGATCTCCCGGGGGGGACGCGGTTCATGGTGCTGGCGCCGGTGGTGCGCGGCCAGAAGGGCCAGCACGCCGAGGTCCTCCAGCACGTTCGGCGGGAGGGATTCGTCCGTGTGCGGATCGACGGAGAGATCCACGACCTCAAGAGCGTACCGGAGCTGAGCCGGTACAAGAAACACACGATCGAGGTGGTGGTGGATCGTTTGATTCTCAAGGATTCAGTCCGGATCCGGCTCTCGGACAGCATCGAGACGGCGTTGGAGCTGGCGGGGGGCATCGTGACGATCACGTACGAGAACCCCGAGCACCCGGACAAGTCGTCGGACCCGGCGGGGACGGCGAACGGCTCGTGGACGGACCAGGTCTACTCGGCGACGTACGCCTGCCCCGAGCATCCGCAGGCGAACCTCGCGGAGTTGACGCCGCGGATGTTCAGCTTCAACTCTCCCTACGGCGCGTGCCCGAGTTGCGACGGGCTGGGGACGATCCTGGAGTTCGACGAGGAGCTGATCGTCCCGGACGCGTCGCTGTCGCTGTCGCAGGGGGCGATCGACGCCTGGCGCCACGGCGGCAAGCGGATGAACATCTTCTACAACCGCCTCATCCGGCAGTTTGCCCGGACGTACGGGATCTCCACCAACACGCCGTACCAGGACCTCACCAAGCGCGCGGTCAAGGCGCTGATGCACGGGGACGAGAAGAAGGACTGGGAGGGCGTGATCCCCAACCTCACCCGGCGGTGGGAGAAGACCGACAGCGAGTACGTCAAGGCCCGCCTGCACGGGTATCTCTCCGAGCAGCCCTGCCGCACCTGCGGCGGGGCGCGGCTGCGCCCCGAGAGCCTGGCGGTGACCATCGCCGGCCAGAACATCCACCAGGTCACGAGGATGAGCATCGCCGAGGCGCTGGAGGTCTTCGGGGACCTGGACCTGGACGTCGAGCGCAGCCAGATCGCCGAGACGATCCTCCGGGAGATCCGCCACCGCATGCGGTTCCTCGCCGACGTCGGGCTCGGCTACATCCAGCTCGACCGGACCTCCGCGACGCTCTCGGGCGGCGAGGCCCAGCGGATCCGCCTGGCCACGCAGGTCGGCAGCGGGCTGGTCGGTGTCTGCTACGTCCTCGACGAGCCGACCATCGGCCTCCACCAGCGGGACAACGCCCGCCTCATCCGCACGCTGATGCACCTGCGGGACATGGGCAACACCGTCCTGGTCGTCGAGCACGACGAGGAGACCATCCGCGCCGCCGACGAGGTGCTGGACATGGGCCCGGCGGCGGGGCGGCATGGCGGGCGGGTCGTCGGTCAGGGGACCGTCGAGGAGATCCTCGACGCGCCGGAATCGATCACCGGGCAGTACCTCTCCGGGCGGCTGCGGATCGAGACCCCGCAGCGCCGGCGGACGCTGTCGAAGCGCAAGTGCCTGGAGCTCCGCGGCTGCCGGGAGAACAACCTGTCGGACATCGACGTGAAGTTCCCGGTGGGGGGGATCATCTGCGTCACGGGCGTCAGCGGCTCGGGCAAGAGCACGCTGGTGAACCTGACGCTGCTGCGGGCGCTGCGCCGGCGGCTGAACAACTCCCGCGAGAAGCCCGGCGAGTACGACAAGATCCTGGGCACCGGGCGGATCGACAAGGTCATCGAGATCGACCAGTCCCCGATCGGGCGGACGCCGCGGTCGAACCCGGCGACGTACACGGGCGTCTTCGACCAGATCCGCCAGCTCTTCGCCAAGACGCGGGAGGCGAAGATACGCGGCTACAAGCCGGGGCGGTTCAGCTTCAACGTCAAGGGCGGGCGCTGCGAGGCCTGCCAGGGCCAGGGCACCAAGCGGATCGAGATGCACTTCCTGCCGGATGTCTTCGTCACCTGCCAGGAGTGCAAGGGCACGCGGTACAACCGCGAGACGCTCGAGGTCAAGTACAAGGGCAAGACCATCGCCGACGTGCTGGCCATGCGGGTCGAGGAGGCGCTGTCGTTCTTCGACAGCTTCCCCAAGACCCGCCAGCTCCTCAAGGCGCTCAACGACGTCGGGCTCAGCTACGTCGAGCTCGGGCAGAGCTCCACCACGCTGTCGGGGGGCGAGGCCCAGCGGGTCAAGCTCGCCAGCGAACTGGGCAAGACCGCCACCGGACACACGCTCTACGTCCTCGACGAGCCCACCACCGGCCTGCACTTCGCCGACATCCACAACCTGCTCAATGTCCTCAACCGCCTCGCGGACATGGGCAACACGGTGGTGGTCATCGAGCACAACCTCGACGTGATCAAGTGCGCCGACTGGATCATCGACCTCGGCCCCGAGGGCGGCGATGCCGGCGGGCGAATCGTCGCCCAGGGCGCGCCCGAAGACGTCGCCGCCCACAAGAAGAGCTACACCGGCCAGTTCCTCGCCAGGCACCTCGCCATGGAAGCCGAAATCGCGCGCGGCTCGTAAGACGGGGAGGCCGGATTGCCGTGCGACCGGATTGCCGGAAGACCGGATTCCCGGAATACCGTGCCGCGGAACTTGGTACACTACGACGCATGAACACGGCGATCCTCGGCATCCTGGCGGCGGTGGCGGCCGGCGCAGACGCCCCCGGCCACTGGCCGCAGTTCCACGGGCCCCGGCGGGACAACATGTCCACCGAGACTCACCTGCTGAAACGCTGGCCCCCGGGCGGGCCGAAGCTCCTGCGGACCATCGACGGCTGCGGGGGCGGATACTCCGCCGTGGCGATCGACCGCGGGCGGATCGTCCTGGTCGGCGACTTCGGCGAGCGGGAGGCCGTCTTCGCCATGGACGGCGAGGGCAAGGTGCTCTGGCGGACGGCCAACGGCAAGAGCTGGAAGCGGGCGTACCCCGGCGCGCGGACCACGCCGACGATCGACGGCGACCGCATCTACCACATGGGCCCACACGGGCGCCTGGCGTGCCTGGCCTTCGACGACGGCCGGGAACTCTGGGCCGTCGACCTCGCCAGGAAATACCACATCCGCCCGCGGACGTGGGGGTTCAGCGAGAACGTGCTGGTCGACGGCAACGCGGTCTTCGCCGCCCCCGGCGGGGCGAGGGGGCGGATCGTCGCGCTCGACAAGCGCAGCGGCAAGGAGATCTGGGCCAACACCGACCTCCGCGACGGTCCGGGCTACTGCTCGCCGCTGATGGTCCCCCACCAGACCGGACGGCAGCTCGTGACCGTCCTGGCCGCCCACGTCGTGGCGGTGGACCCGCAGACGGGCAAGACGCTCTGGACGCACCGCCACGCGGCCCCGGCCGGGCAGAACGTCACCATGCCGCTGTACCATGACGGCTGCGTATACGTCGCCAGCGGGCACCGGACGGGCGGACGGGTGCTCCGCCTCGCCGAGGACGGGCGGGGGGTCCGGGAGTTGTGGCACACCGAGAAGCAGGACAACTGCCACGGCGGCGTGCTGCTGCTGGACGGGGCCCTGATCGGCAGCGGCTGCCGCCTCTACAAGCGCGGGCTCGTCTGCCTCGACTACGAGACGGGCACGATGCACTGGAACCGCCCGGACTTCGCCAAGAGCTCGCTGACCTGGGCCGAGGGCCTGGTCTACGCCGTGGACAACCGCGGCCGCGTCCGACTGCTCGACGTCGGACCGGGCAAGTGCGATGTCGCCGGCGAGTTCCGCCTGCCCAAGGCCAAGGGCGAACTGCTCAGCCACCCGGTCGTCTGCGGCGGCCGGCTGTACATCCGCTGGTGGGACAAGCTGCACGTCTTCGACGTGCGTGCCGGCGTGCCGGCCGAGTGACGGTCGAACGGGCTCACTCCCACGCCGCCACGTCGGCTCGCACCTTGCCCCGGAAAAACCAGACCAGCAGGAAGATGGGGTAGGCAGCGCCGCCGCAGGTTCCGCCGGCCAGCCCGCCGATCGCGCCCGCGCGCGCCGGGCCGGGAAGGTCGCCCAGGGCCTCGCCCAGGGCCAGGGCGGTCAGGACCCCGCCGACGGCACCCATGACGATGCTCGCAATGGCGTACAGCAGGTGCAGCGTGCGCCCGGCCGGGCGGCGCTTCAGCAGCAGGATGCCCGCGATCAGCAGCAGCACGCCGAAGCCCACGCCGAGGACGCTGGAGGCGAGGATCCACGTCGGCCACCAGTCCGGGAAGTGGCGGAGCATCTGCTTCTGGGCGGGGTTGACGGACTGCATGCCCAGGGAGACCGGCGTGCAGACGATGCCCAGGGCGGCCAGGACGATGGAGATCACGCCGATGACCGTGGGCCAGGCCGACCGCTTCGGCGGCTGGGACGGCTGCGGGTCGGGCGCCTGCTGGGGCGGCTGGGGGGTGGAGGGCATCTGCGGCGGCTGGCTCATGCGTTGCTCCTCAGTGGGCGACGGGCTTTCCCAGCATCTTCTCCAGCTCGGCGACCTTCGTTCGCATCATCTCGTCGTCGCGGGCCTCGAGGCTCAGGCGCAGCAGCGGCTCGGTGTTGGACGGGCGGACGTTGCACCACCAGTCGTCGTACTGGCAGGTCACGCCGTCGAGGTGGTCGATCTCGGCGTCGGCGAACGCCTCCTCGACCTCCTTCATCCTGGCCGCCTTGTCCTCGACCTCGAAGTTGATCTCCCCGCTGTGGGCGTAGCGTTTCAGCGGCGCGACGAGCTCGGAGAGCTTCCGCGGCTGCCCGGAGAGGATCGTCAGCGCCGAGGCGAACGCGATGGCGCCGCTGTCGCAGTTGTAGTTGTCGCGGAAGTAGAAGTGCCCGGACAGCTCCCCGCCGAAGACGCCGTGCCCGTCGGCCATGGCCTTCTTCATGAAGGCGTGCCCGACGCGCTCGCGCTTGGGCACGCCGCCGGCGGCGCGGACCTCCTCGGCGACGACGCGCGAGGAGCGGAGGTCGTAGACGACCATCGAGCCGGGGTTGTCGGCCAGGAAGTGGCGGGCCATCAGGGCGGTCATGATGTCGCAGCGGACGATCTCGCCGGCCTCGTCGACGAACATGCACCGGTCGCCGTCGCCGTCCATGCAGATGCCCAGGTCCGCGCCGTGCTCGGCGACGGCGTCGCGCGTCTGCTGGAGGTTGGCGTCCACCAGCGGGTTGGGCGGATGGGCGAACTCGCCTCCGATCTCGAAGTTCAGGGGCACGATCTCGAGGTCCGGGACGCCGTCGAAGACCTCCGGCATCATCTTGCCCCCCATGCCGTTGGAGGCGTCCACCACGACCTTCAACGGCCGGGCCGGCCGAAGGAACTTGTGCACGTGGTTGCGGTACTCGTCCCAGAGGTCGACGCTGTGGACCGGCGCCATCGACGCCCCGGCGGGCATCCGGCGGAGGGTGCTGACGATGTGCTTGATCTCGTTGAGCCCGGTGTTCTGCCCGACGGGGCGGGCCTTGTGCCCGGAGATCTTGAAGCCGTTGTACTCGATGGGGTTGTGCGAGGCGGTCACCTGGATGCCCCCGCAGGCGCCGAGGTGGTTGATGGCGAAGTAGAGCATCGGGGTGTCGACGAGGTCGATGCTCGCGCAGCCGGCGCCGCTGGCGCTGATGCCGTCGATCAGCGAATCCAGCAGGGCCGGGCTGTGCGGACGCATGTCCCGCCCGACCACCAGGCGGTTGCTCGACGCCTGCCCCCGGTCGTAGCCGCTCAGCAGGCTGCGGAGGAACTGGGCCGTGGCGTGGCCGACCTTCCAGGCCAGGTCCTCGTCGATCTCCTCGCCGTAGAGGCCCCGGATGTCGTATGCCTTGAATACCTTGTCGATCGCCGCCATGGTCGTCCCTTTCTCTTGGACCGGCCTCGCCGACGTTTATCCACGATCCGAAAGGAGATTGCAATCCGCAATCGGCGTTTGACAGCCGCCGGGGGTCACCTATAATCCATGGCCGTTTGCTCACAGGGAGCCGCAATGCCATGATGCGACCGCGCAGCTTTTCCGCCGCCCTGACGTTCCTGCTCGTTCTGCTGGCCGGGTGCGTCCGGCCCGGGACGCTCGACGAGACCCTCGTCCAGCGGTACCAGCGCGCCCTCGTCCGCCAGGGCGCCCAGCGCCGCGAGGGCAAGGGGGGCATCGGCCTGCTCCGCCCGGCCGAGACGCCCGTCGGGCCCGAACTCCGCACCGAGCCGGTCGAGCGCCGCCGGGTCGTCGAGACCACCGAGGCCTACCGCCTGCTGGAAGAGCTGGAGGGCCGCAAGCGCATCGAGATCCGCCGCAAGATCCGCACGACCACGTTCGTCCGCGATCCCGTCACCGGGGAGCTGGCGCCCAAGGTCGCCGTCGAGGAGGACAAGCCCCGCGTCACCGTCCTCGACGAGCTGCCCGAGGACCTCCGCGAGGTCCTCGTTCGACGCGCCGGGCGCGATACCGACACCCGCTCGCTCGTCCTCGACAGCCGGCACCTCGTCCACCTGAGCCTCGTCGAGGCCATCCAGCGGGCGCTTGTCAACAACCTCGACATCCGCGTGGTCAGCTACGACCCGGCCATCGCCCGCGAGGACATGGTACGCGCCGCGGCGGCGTTCGACTTCGTGCTGTTCGGCTCGACGACCTACGGCAAGGAAGACAAGATCCGCGCCAGCAGCTCGACGGCCGAGGAAGTCAACCTGCGGACGTGGTCGGCGGGCGTTCGCCAGCACACGGTCACCGGGGCGGACTGGCAGTTGGAGTGGGCCCTGACGCGAACGCACGACGCCTCGACGTTCAACTCCCTGACAACGCGATACGAGCCGGTGGTGACGCTCCAGGTGACCCAGCCGCTGCTGCGGAACGCCTGGCCGGAGTTCAACCTCGCCCAGCTTCGCGTGGCGCGGATCAACACGGAGATCTCCGAGGCGGACTTCCGGGCGAAGCTCGAGGAGCTGGTCGCCCAGGTGATCGGCGCCTACTGGGGGCTGGTGCAGGCGCGGCGGGACTACGTGATCCAGGAGGAACTGCTCGACGTGACGCGCGAGACCTACGAGCGCGTCCGCAAGCGGGACATCATCGACGCGACGAAGGCGACGATCAAGCAGGTCGAGGCCTCCGGGCGCATCCGCCAGGCGGCCCTGATCCGCGCCCGGAAGATCATCCGGGACGTCCAGGACAACCTCGCGCGGCTGATCGCCGACCCGCAGGTCAACACGCTGAGCAACATCGAGGTCGTCCCGTCGACCGACCTGCTCGGCGAGCGCGTCCACGTCAGCGCCACCGAGCAGTTGCTGACGGCCCTGAACCACAACCCGCTGCTGGAGCAGGCGCGGCTGGCGATCGCGGCCTCGGAGATCAACGTCGACGTCGCGGAGAACCAGCTCCTGCCGCAGTTGGACTTCATCTACTCGGCCGAGATGCAGGGGATGCACCGGCATTTCGGCACGGGCAGGGACAAGATGTGGACCGGGGACCACCTCGGCTACACCATCGGGCTTCAGATGGAGTACCCGATCGGCAACCGCGACCGCCGCGCCAACCTCCGCCAGCGCCGCTACGAGCGGACCAAGTCGGTCGTGTCCATGCAGAACACCGCCGACCAGATCGCGGTGGCCGTCAGCGAGCGGGTCCGGCAGATCAGCACGACGTACGAGGAGGCGCTCGCCCAGCGGGCGGCCGTCGAGGCCGCGCTGGTCCAGCTCCAGGCCCTCGAGGACACCGAGCGGATCCGCGCCCGCCTGACGCCGGAGTTCCTGCGGGTCAAGCTCCAGGCCCAGGAGACGCTGGCCAACGCCCAGCGTGCCGAACTCCAGGCGCTGGTGGACTACAACAACGCCATGGCCGAGCTGGCCCGCACGACCGGGACGATCCTGGACCGCCACCGCGTCTCGGTCGAGCTGCCCCGCGCCCTCGAGACGCTCCGGGGCGGCGGTCCGGCTCCCCGGTGACATAGGGCTGTCACCGGGGCATGCGAGAACCGGGGGCGACAGACGATGAGTATCAGCCGAATCCACAGGCTCCTGCGCCTCATCACGCTGCTCCAGAGCGGACGGGGCTACTCCGCCGATGACCTCGCTCGCGAGCTGGAGGTCAGCCGGCGGACCGTCTTCCGCGACCTCAACATGCTCGAGCTGGCCCACATTCCCTACTACCATGACGCCGAACGCGGGGGCTACCGCATCAGCCGGCACTTCTTCCTCCCGCCGATCAACCTGACGCTCAGCGAGTCGCTCGCCATCCTCCTGCTCACCGGGCGCGTCCGGGCGTCGGCGAAGCTGCCGCTGCTCGGCGAGGCCGCCCGGGCGGCCATGAAGGTCGAGGGCGCCCTGCCCGACAGCGTCCGCGAGCATGTCGGCAGCGTCCTGGACCGCCTCGACATGAACCTCGGGCCCACAAGCCGCCACGAGGGCGTCGACGAGCTCTTCGACCGCCTCGCCCCCGCCGTGACCGCCCGGAAGGTCTGCAAGCTCGTCTACATCAGCTTCCACGAGGCCGCCCAGATCACCGTTACCGTCCACCCGCTGAGGCTGATGTTCCTCAACCGCGGCTGGTACCTGCTGGCCTGGACGCCCCGCCACAAGCAGCGGCGGACCTACAAGCTCGGGCGCATACGCAAGCTCACCGTCACCAACCGCACCTTCACCCCGCCGCCCGAGGCCGACGCCGACCGCCCGTTCGGTCAGGCGTGGTCGATGATCCCCGAGGGGAGGCTCTACGACGTGCATCTGCGGTTCGACCCTCTCGTGGCCGGCAACGTCGCGGAGGTGCAGTGGCACCCCAGCCAAGAGGTGACCTGGCGGGATGACGGCTCGATCGACTTCCGCGTCCGCGTCGACGGCCTGCGGGAGATCTCCTGGTGGGTGCTCGGCTACGGCGACGAGGTGGAGGTCTTCGCCCCGGCCGAGCTCCGCCGGCGGACCGCCGAGACCGCCGCCGCCGTCGCCGAGCGCCACAGCGGCCCGCCCGCCGAGGAGGACTGACCGTGCGAGCACTCGTCCAGCGCGTTGGATGGGCCGAGGTGACCGTCGCCGGCGAGCAGGTCGGGCGGATCGAGAAGGGCCTGCTGGTCTACGTCGGCGTTGGCGTCGGCGACAGCGACGACCACGCCCGCCGCCTCGCCGAGAAGGTCGCCCACCTGCGGATCTTCGAGGACGAGGCCGGCAAGATGAACCTCTCCTGCCTCGACGTCGCCGGCGGGGTCCTGGCCGTGTCGAACTTCACCCTCCTGGCCGACACGAGAAAGGGCCGCCGCCCCGCCTTCACCGCCGCCGCCCCGCCCGCCGAGGCCGAGCGGCTGTACGAGACCTTCGCCGATGCCGTCGCCGCCGAGGGCTGCCGCGTAGCCCGCGGCGTCTTCCGGGCCCACATGCACGTCGCCAGCGCTGCCGACGGCCCGGTCAACTGCCTCGTCGAGTTCCCCCCGCCACCGACCGATCCCGCCGGCCACTGACCCACGTCCCCCGCGGACGCCCACGCCGGCCGTGCCTCCCCCGATCCACGCACCCCGCCACCGGGCGGGGTCTGCGCGCACCGCCAGATCGGGATGCGGACCGGAAATCGCATTTCCGTGCGGTGGGGGGCTTGACGAGGCCGGCAAGACAACGTAATCTACACGACTCGCACGGGAGTGTGCCCGAGTGGACAAAGGGATCAGACTGTAAATCTGACGGCGTAAGCCTTCGGTGGTTCGAATCCACCCGCTCCCATTTCTTCCCTTCCCCCGTTGCGTTCCATGGCGGCGTTCGCCCGGCCCGGGCCCCGTCCGGGCCAACGGCGACGAGCCCCGCCGATCAGCGCCGCCGGTCCCCGTCGAAGGCGCGGATGGCGTGGACGAGCTTCTCGACGTACCAGGGGTCGGCGCGGCACCACGGGGCGCTGACGAAACGGCGGACTTGCTCCGGCGTGTAGTCCAGCGCCAGAGCCTTGACCAGAAAGACCGCCCGCGCGTCCCGGGGCCACTGACCGGAGTTCTCCATCCGCGTGTACGTCGCCAGCGTCTGCGTCGCCCAGGCCATGGGCACGGCCGTGTCGACGAAGCGGTCCAGGCGGGCGGTTTCCTCGCGGCAGTAGCGGGCGAGGAGCCGGCCGATCTCCGGGGTCAGGTCATCCCACCGCGGGATGCGTCCGCCGCGCCCCCAACTGCTGCGGATGAACACCCCGCCGCGCTCGAAGAACCAGCTCGCCGGATCGTCGGTGGGCTGGTTGGCCCGCTCCCACGCCACGCGTGCGCCCAGGGCGGCGACGGCGGCGGCGACGGCGCCCTCGGCGTGCGGCTCGCCCACCATGCGGCACAGCCGGGCGTAGCCGATCAGCGAGGCGATCTTCGCGTTCTCGCCGGCGGCGTCCTTGCCGGCCCGCTCGGACGCGGCGGCGATGGCAGACCAGTTCGCCCGGGCGAATTCCGCGTTGCCGGCGTGGTGACAGTAGGCCCAGACGGCGTAGAGCCTCCCGGCCGGCTCGCGGAGGGTCATCGGCCCCAAGCCGCCGCGCCACGGGGCGTCGAGGAGCATGCGCATGTGCTCCCCGAGGGGGGCCAACTCCCTGCGGGTGCCGTCAGCCAGACCGATCGCCCGTGTCGCCAGCGGGTTGCGGTCCTTGACCAGGCGGGCGAGGTAGGCCTTCAGCCGCTCGGCCGTGGGGGGCGGCAGGTGGGGCAGGGCGATCGAGAGGGCGTACAGCGTGTCGGCCGGGTCGGCGAACTCGATCTTCGGCGACGGCTTGCCGACATCCACCAGCAGCGGCGCGAACGGCCCGCGGTCGAGGAAGCCCTCCACTTCGGCCCGGAGGCGTTTCAGCAGCGGCGCGGCCGCGTTGGCGTCGGTGGCTGCCTTCGGCGGCCGGAGCACGAGCGAGCGGAGGACGTCGATGTCCGGTGCGGGCCGCGCGGGCGCGGCGGCGGCCAGCGGGGCCAGCGCCGCCACGGTTGCCAAGACCCCAAGGTCTGCGTAGCGTGGCGGTCTCACGGTCGGCCTCCTTCCTCGACGCCGCCGAAGCACCCGACGACTCCGCCGGCGACCCAGAGGACGTACCGCCCGTAGACGACCGGGCCCATGCTGGGGACGCCGCGCTCGTCAAAGCTGTTGCGCAGGAATCGCCGGCCGGTCTCGCCAAGGAAGGGCACGTTGCGGGAGTACGTGTAGTAGACGCCGTCGCGCGTGGTGAGGAGGGCCGCCGCGGTGCGCGGCGGATCGAGGGCGAGGGTGTTTAGCGTGTCGTTGTGGCTGGCGAGAAAGAGCCTCCGCCCGCCGATGGAGGCGGCGTAAACCTCGTCGGAGATGGACACGTTCATGTGCCCGCCGTCGGGGTTCAGGGGCCGCACGCCGCCGGTGTCGAGGTCGATGGTGCCCAGCCCCGCCAACGGCCAGGCCGTGCCGAGCCCCGGGCTGTCGTAGGCCGAGTAGTACGTGCGGATCCGGGCGATGACCGTGCCGTCCCGGGCGATCACCGGCGGCATGCCCGCCTGCCCCTCGCCGCCGCACCAGGCGATGGGCACGAGGTAGCGTTTCTTGCCGGTCGCCGCGTCGAGGGCGTGGAACGTCTCCAGCCCGGGGTCGGCGCGAAGCATGGCGGCGATGGCGGCGTTCTCCCGGGCGATGCCGGCGGGTGTCGGTCGGGCCCGGCCGGTTGCGCCGGGATCCTTGCCCGTCAGCTTGCGATCGGCCCCGGGGTCCACGCCGGCGGCGCGGGCGATGGCCACGTCCGCGTCGTGGAGGGCCTCGTGACCCTCCCCGGACGGGCTGGTCCGCCAGAACACCGTCGAGCCGTCCCGCGAGATCACCGGGAAGAACTCCATTAGCGTGCCGGTCAGCCTGTTCTTCCAGATTGCCCGGCCGGTGGCGGCGTCGAGGGCATGGACGGTGAGGTCCTCGGCGCCGAAGTAGACGCGTGCGGCCTGGGTGTCTACGGCGGGGGAGTTGCGGATGCGGGCCGAGGCCCCAAAGGCCCATACCGGCTTGCCGTCGGCGACGTTCAGGGCGTACATCACGCCGTCGTCTGAGCCGACGAAGACCTTTCCTCCCGCCACGGCCGGGGCGGTGAGGAACCCGCCGATCCCGTCGGCGGGGCGGAACTCCCACACGACGGAGGTGGTCCGCCGTTGCCGGTCGCCCTCGGCATCGAGGGCGTAGACGCTCCCGTCGGAGGACGCGAAGATCACCTTGCCCTCGGCGAAGGCCCCGCCGCAGAAGAACCCGCCCGACCGGGGCCTGCACTGGTGTCGCCACACGATCCCGCCGGTGGCGACGTCGAGGGCATAGACGCGGTTCTTGCCCGTGCCCACGTACAGCACGCCGCCGACGCAGATCGGCTGGGCGCTGTTGATGATCAGCTCGGGGTCCTTGCCCGGCCAGTCGTTGACCATGGCGCGGTGGATGTCGCGGTCGCGCTGCTTGCGGACACGGCTCTGGAGGTAGTCATCGGAGAGGGCCCCCGCGGCGTAGAAGTCCCGCCGCCAGATCAGCTTGTAGCCGCCGCGGGGATGCGGCTCCGGCTGGTCGGGGGAGGCGCCCCGCCGGGCGGCGTCGAACTGAACCATGGGCCAGTCCGTCGCCTCCCCGCCCCGCGCCGCCGCGCCCGCGAGAAGAGCCATCCCCGCCGCCAATCCATACCGCCGCCCTGAGTGTCTCATCGCCATCTCCCCGGGCCGTGTCGCGCCTGTGCCGACCTGCTGCCGACGGATTCTATCGCCCGGCCCCTCGAACCGAAAGGGACGCATTGCCCAGCCGAGACGCCGGTGGGGGGCGCGCGGCGTGGCATTCCCCGTATTCGCCCTCTCCCGGCGTTGCCTTCGCCGGGGCGGAACGCTATCCTTGCGCCCTTTGCAGGACGCTACCGCGGACGGGAGACGCTGATGAAGGTACTGATCACGGGCGGCGCGGGCTTTATCGGATCGCACCTGGCCGAGGCGCTGCTGCGCATGGGCCACGACGTGGTCGTCGTGGACGACCTGTCCACCGGCAGCCTGGAGAACCTCGAGGCGGTAGGCGGCAACGCCAAGTTCCGGTTCGTACGCGAGTCGGTCCGCAACGAGATGACGATGACGGCCCTGGTGGCCGAGTGCGAGGTCATCTTCCATCTCGCCGCGGCGGTGGGGGTGCAGTTGATCGTCGACCGCCCGGTGCACACGATCGAGACGAACATCCACGGCTCGGAGGTGGTGCTGAACCTGGCCAACAAGTTCGGGCGGAAGATCATCGTGGCCTCGACGAGCGAGGTGTACGGCAAGAGCACGAACGTGCCCTTCAACGAGGCCGACGACACGGTCCTGGGCTCGACGCGGTTCTCGCGCTGGAGCTACGCGGCCAGCAAGATGGTCGACGAGTTCCTCGCCCTGGCGTACAACGACCAGTACGGGCTGCCCGCGGTGGTCTGCCGGTTCTTCAACACCGTCGGCCCGCGGCAGACGGGGGCCTACGGCATGGTCGTGCCGCGTTTTGTGCGATGGGCCCTCGCCGATCACCCGATAGACATCTACGGAACGGGCAAGCAGAGCCGTTGCTTCTGCAACGTCGCCGACGTCGTCGAGGCCCTCATGAAGCTGATCGTCTGCGAGGAGGCCGTCGGCGAGGTGATCAACATCGGCACGACCGAGCCGGTCACCATCGAAGGCCTGGCCGACAAGATCATCGAGATGACCGGCTCGAACTCGGAGAAACGGACCGTCAGCTACGAGCAGGCCTACGGCAGGCCCTTCGACGACATGCTCCAGAGGCAGCCCGACCTGACGAAAATCCATCGCCTGATCGGCTACGAGCCCAAGTATACGCTCGAGCAGACGTTGGAGCAGGTGATCGCCTACGAGCGCGGCCGGATGGCCGGCCGGGAAGATCCCCCGGGATAAGTGCTGTTTCCGGTGCGAAGTTCCCTTACAATGCGTGCGAAGCCCCGCAGGCGCCCGCGGACGGACGCCCCGGCCGGGGCGCAGGGAGAGGCCGAGTCGGTGGTTCACGTCGGCAAACGGGTGGCGGACACGATCCTGGCGGCGGTCGGGCTGCTCGTGCTGGGCCTGCCCATGCTGGCGGTTGCGCTGGCGATCCGCCTGGAATCTCCCGGGGCGGCGCTGTTTCGTCAGCGCCGCGTCGGCTGGCGGGGCAAGCCCTTCGACATGCTGAAGTTCCGCACGATGCGAGCGGACGTCGAGGCCTACGGGCCCTCGCCTCGCGGCGGGGACGACCCGCGGCTGACCCGCGTGGGACGCTGGCTCCGCGAGAGGAGCCTCGATGAACTGCCCCAGTTGCTCAACGTCCTGGCCGGGCAGATGAGCTTGGTCGGCCCGCGGCCGCTGTATGAGCGCCAGGCCGCCCTCTGGGACGAGCGACAGAGGCACCGGCTGGACGTGCGCCCCGGAATCACGGGCTACGCCCAGGCCTACGGGCGGGCGGCCATGCCGCTGGAGGACAAGATCGAGTTCGACCTGTATTACGTGCGGCACCTCAGCGCGAGGCTGGATGCGGAGGTTCTGCTCCGCACGGCCCTGAACGTCCTGGTCGGACGGGGTCGCGGGGTCTACGAACGCCGGTACAGCCGGGAGCACGAAAGGGAAATCCATCAGCGCCGGTGAGATGAACATCCTCTTCACGTGTGCCGGTCGGCGCGTGGCGCTGCTCAACGCCTTCCGCACCGCGCTTGACGCCCTCGACGTCGAGGGCCGGTTGATCGCCGCGGACGTGTCGCCGGCCAGCGCGGCGTATCACACGGCCGACGTCCACGAGCTGGTCCCGCCGGTGGGGCGTGTGGAGTACCTGCCGGCGCTGCTGGAGATGGTCCGCAAGCACCGCGTCGGCCTGATCGTGCCCCTGACGGACCTGGACCTGCGCTGCCTCGCCCGCCAGGCCCCCCGGTTTGCCGAGCAGGGCTGCACGGTCATGATCGGCACCGAGGCCGACGTGAAGATGTGCCGCGACAAGGCCCGAACCAACGACCTGTTCGCCGAGAACGGCCTGGGCTCCATCCGCACCTGCCCCCTCCAGGAGTTCGCCGAAGACCCGTTCTACCCCTGCTTCGTCAAGCCGATTCGCGGCTCGGCCAGCGTCGGCACGGGGCTGATCCGCAACGAGCGGGAGATGCGGGCCCACGTGGCCACCTACGGCGAGCTGCTGCTGGTCCAGGAGTACGTCCCCGGCCAGGAGTACACCATCGACATCTACCGCGACCGACAGGGGACCGTCCATTGCGTCGTGCCACGCCAGCGCCTGGCCGTCCGCTCCGGCGAGGTCGTCAAAGGCGTGACCGTCAAGGATCCCGACCTGATCGACGCCGCCGAAAAGCTCGCCGGGCTGCTGGGAAGCGTCTGGGGCGTCTTCTGCTGCCAGTGCCGCCGACAGGCCGACGGGCAGCCCCGGTTCTTCGAGATCAACCCGAGATTCGGCGGCGGCGCGCCGCTGTCCATCGCCGCCGGCGCCGACCTGCCCCGCTACCTCCTCGAAGAGGTCCTCGGCATGGACATCTCCGCCGAAAAGGACGCCTTCACCGACAACCTCCTCATGCTCCGCTACGACGAGGCCGTCTTCGTCCCTCTCGGCGACCAGGACCGGGAGGACCTGCCCGGCTTCGATACGCCGAGCTTCCGCTGACCCTCACGTGAGCGACCGCGCCCCCAGACCGACCCGCACGCACGCCCCCCCACGGGCCGTCGTCTTCGACCTCGACGATACCCTCTTCCCCGAACGCGACTACGTCCGCAGCGGCTACCGCGCCGCCGCCGAGCACCTTCGCGGCCGCGACGCCGGGGCCGATGAGCTTGCCGAATGGCTCTGGCAGCGATTCCTCGCCGGCCGGGCCGACCGCGCATTCGACGCGATGAACGAGCACTTCGCCCTGGGGCTGTCCGGCGACGAGATCGCCGCGCTGGTGGACGTCTACCGCCGCCATCGCCCGGCCATCCGCCCTCGCGAGGGCGCGGCCGAGCTTCTGGCGGCCCTGCGGCCGCGGCGGCTGGGGCTGCTGACCGACGGGTACCTGCCTGCCCAGCGGCTGAAGCTCGAGGCGACAGGCCTGGCCGGGCACTTCGACGCGGTCGTGTTCACCGAGCAGCTCGGGCGGGAGTGCTGGAAGCCCTCGCCGGCGGGGTTCCGGGAGATCGCCCGGCGGCTGGGGGCGGCGCACCGAGAGTGCGTGTACGTGGGCGACAACCTCGCCAAGGACTTCGTCGCCCCCAACGCCCTCGGCTGGCGGACGGTATGCCTGCGCTGCGGCGGGCAGGTCCACGCGGCCAGTCCGGCCCCGCCCGGCGGCGAGCCGGACGTCACCATCTCCCGCCTGGCCGACCTGCCGGGCGCGCTGGACGCGTAGGGCCCGGCGCTACAGCTCGCCGGTCTGGAGGAACTCCCACGCCACCGGCACGGTGACCTTCTTGCCGCCGGCCGACGTGAACCGCACCTCGCCGGGCTTGAACGCCGCCGAGCGGACGCAGTCGAAGCCGCGCGGCACGCGGGCGACGCCCTCGATGTAGTTCACCGTCGTCGGCTTGCGGGCCGAGAGCTTCACCGACGTCGGAATCCCCGCCTTCTTCAGGCAATTGGCCTTCAGCGACGCCGCCAGGCCGTCGGCGAAGAACCCGCAGACGTCCTCCAGGCCCAGGCAGCGGTTGCGGCCGTCCCAGGGCTCGTTGTGCCGGCCCCGGTTGCTGATCCACAGGATCGTCGCCGGCAGCAACTCGGCGTCCTTCAGCGCGAACCACAGCCAGCGGTCCTTGCCCACCGTGGCGGTCGTCCACGACGGCGTCTTCGTCGGCTTGGGGAACACCGCGATCAGGTCCGTGTAGCCCAGCCGCGCCGGAAAGGCCGTGCAGTCCGCCCAAGCCGGGTCCTTCCACAGCGTGGGAACCTTTCGGAGGCTCGTGAACTCCTTGCCGATCGCCAGCGACTGATACTGCCTCTCCGCCGGGTCGCTCACCACGCCGGGGTTGGTCATCCCCAGCCGGAAGCTGCTGGTCGCCACGCGCATGGCGCCGGGCTCCTCCGGCACGGCCAGTGTGGCGTGGTGCCCGAGGCTCGTCCGCCCCGACTGGCCCTCCAGCACGTGCTGGACGTAGACGGTGTTCTCCCCCTCGCGCAGCCGCAGGCGCTTGGTCACCGTGCCCGGACGGACCTGCGTGCGGAGGGTCATCGTCAGGCAGGTCACGCCGCCGGCGGTCTCGGCGCCCTTGCAGGTCCACTTCCGCGTGGCCGTCTCGCCGTGCAGGACGTGCTGCTCCCCGCGGTAGGCCTCGGCGTTGGCGCCGAAGGGGAAGCAGAAGAAGTCCCCGCGGAGGGGCACGAGGCAGGGCTCGTCGAGGCTTCGCCCCTCGTGCTGCCACGGGCTGACGTAATACGGCTGGACCGGCTCGTCGGTGTCGGCGAAGAACGTCACCGGCGCCATGTGCCCGCCCAACTCGGTGACGGCCAGCGTGACCTGCTCGTTGCCGACCACCCACGCCGGCTGACTCTCGACGACCTCGCGCTTGACCTTCATTCGGCGGCTCCTTTGGACGTGTCCACTTTCACGGCGAACGGGAACTGCGCGGCCGATCGTACGCTCCCGCGGCCGGAGAGGAAAGACCGAATCGCCCCCGACCACGCCCAAACGACTCACGGGCCCGGGCGTTCGCGTCGAAGCCCCCCGGCTCGGCACCGGTCTTCACTCCGTAAGCGGCTCGGGCGCGTTGTGGTCTTCGGGCCGCCGCGGTATAATCGCAGGCGTTCGTCGCGGGGCGTAGCTCAGCTTGGCTAGAGCGCGTGCTTTGGGTGCACGAGGCCGCCGGTTCAAATCCGGCCGCCCCGACTTGTTCGGACAGGAAGCCGTTCAGCGATAAGGCTGAACGGCTTTCTCTTTTCTAGGCAGAGAGTTGTGTCGCTCAAGGTCCGGTTCAAAGAAAACGCCCGCAAAATCCGTTGTTTGGATTCCTGATTTGAACCGTTCCAGACTTCCACGGCGTTCTGCGTGAAGTCGTAGACCGCGCGAGCCATGTCACCGCAAGCCGGATCAATGTCACTGCAAGCCGCCAGGGCCCTATCGACCTCCTGAATCTGCCCCTGCAGCATTGTCGATCTGTCCTGGAATGTCACCGCATCGACGTGGCCTTGGAGGTACAGCGAGAGCAGACGCTCGTTCTGCTTCTCGTGCTCGGCCTTCTTTCGGGCGAGGATACGCCTCTGCTGCTGATCGTCGCGGCGCAAATGCTTGAACCCCTCATCCAGGGCCACGCCGAACCATTCCGACAGTTCGGGCGTCGGCATCTTCAACGCGTCCAGCTCGGCGAGGACGGCATCCTCGAGGTCCGCCTCGCGCCAACGGACAATCGGGTGGTCGTCGCCCCGGCGGTTGTTCGCGCAGCGGTAGTACATGTGCACTCTGACCGTGCCGTCCCTTCGCTTCCGCCGGATGCGCTCGCCGGTGACCATGCTGCCGCAGTGCTCGCAGAGCAGCAGGCCGTTGGCGAAGGTGTGTGTGAACCGATGTGTGCGTCGATTCTTGCCCTTCAGCAGGTCGCGGCAAAGCTGGAACGTGCCTCGATCGACCAGAGGCCGGTGCTTGCCGGGGTAGATCTGGCCCTTCCACACGATGTCGCCGACGTAGAACCGGTTGGCCAGCATGTAGGATATGCTGCCCGGGCACATGCGGGGCGCGCTGGGCCGATAGACGAAGCCTTCCTCCCTCAACTGCCCGCCGATCATGTCGAATGTCATGCCGCCTTGCGAATACAGCTCGAAGACGCGGACTACCAGCTTCGACTTCGCCGGGTGCGGCTTGATCGGTTCGTCCCGGTCATCGCTGTTCATGTAGCCGTACGGAACGCCGCACGGCATCCAGCCCTGGCGGATCTTCTCTTCCTGGCCCTTGCGGACCTCCTGGCGAAGGTTGTCGCTGTAGTACTGGCTGATGGCGGCCATCACGTTGAAGCTGAGCGCCCCGGCGGCGCCGGGCCCGAACTCGTTGTCGACGAACGCCATCTTCACGCCGCAGGTATCCTCGAGCTCCTGCATGCGCACGGCGTCGCGCATGTTCCGGCAGATACGGTCGAGCTTGTGGGCAAGGACGGCCCCGATCTTTAGCCGCTTGGCGTTCTTCTTCGCCCACCGGTACATCTCGTTGAAGGCGACGCGAGCCGCTCCGCGCCGAGCGGACTCGGCGATGACGAACTCGCGGATGACGGTCCAGCCTTCGCGCTGGGCCTTGTCACGGTTGATCCGAATCTGCGCGTCAAGCGAATAGCCTTCGCTCTGCTCCCGCGAGGAAACCCTTGCCCAGATCACCACGTTCATTCGCGCACTCCTTCCTGTCCAGCCTGGTAGAAGACCATCGCAATCCGCTTGACGTTGACCAGCATCTCAATGGCCTCTTTCCGGTCGACTTCGCGTTGGAGGTATCGGCCCCATACGTCCTGCGTTCGGGCGACCAATCCCTCGGAAATCCATGCTGTTTCCAGCGGCCCGTCGCCGCCGGCCGGGTCACACTGAGCCTCAACGTTCAAAGACTGTCCAGTCGGTTCCTGCCCATCCGGCGAGATTCTCTGGACTGGCTCGCAGAGGCATGTCTGGCCGCTCACCGCAGCGCCTCCGCATCAATCCCCATCTCCTCGAGATGCTCTCGGATGCGCCGGACGGCCTTGTTGACCGTGTTCCATTCGCAGTCGAGCTTGCGCGCGACACCCGCCTTCGTCATACCTGCCGCCAATCCCCTGGCGACGGCCTGGTCGAACTGCGACAGGCCGCCAATCCCCTGTTCGACGTCCACTTTCAGCGCATAGTCGACCTCGATGCACGGCTCGGGGCCGACGTACGTCCCATCCTCGTGGACGCCCAGGCTGCGGAGGTATCGATCGAAGCCCTGGCGGTCCCGGCAGCGGCCGCGCATCAGGAACAGCAAGTGGCGGTTGATCGCTGCGTATAGCGCGGTCTGCTCCGTGGCCCCGTTGGCATGATCGGGGTCGTAGTCGAACTTGATGATGAGGATGGCCAGTTCCTGCATCAGGTCCGCCCAGTCGCGCTTGGGGAAGCCCATCGCCTTGATGCGGCTGAACGCCAAGCTCGCCTTCCACGCCTCAAACGCTCCTTCGTACTGGTCCAGCAGTTGCTTTTCAGTCATCGCGATCCGTCCTTCGAAACAGGGATTGATCTCACGGTCGGGCCATTCCCAACCGCCGATCGCGATGCTCAGGGGGAGAGCGGTGACATAGATGTAGAGCCGGAGCTGTCTGGCGAAAGCCATATGTCAGGAAGGCTGTCAGAAGGCTGTCAGGGCTTGCAGTGACATGTCAGACATATGTCAGACATGTGTTTTGCGGGGAGAGCGAACTGCGATTGGTGCTTTCCAACGGGCGACTTGCACGTTGCGGCGCGGTGACATGGCCGGTTGGGGCGATGGCACTGCATGCGATGTTTACCCCCGAGCGGCAAATAACCCTTGCGAGCGGACGAGGCACAGACGCCCCAGTCCGAGCAAGGGAGTCCAAGAATGCCGCAGACAGAGACCAAGGGCCTGTTGATCGACCTGGGGGTGCTGACCGCTGAGACGGCAGACGAGTACCACGCGAAGGCCGGCGAGTACCTCAGCAGCCACCTCCTCCTGGACTTCATGAAATCCCCCCGGCTGTATCTCAGGAAGGTACAGGGCCTGGCACGGGACAAGGACACGAGCGCCTTCTTCCTCGGCCGAGCGACACACGTGCGTATCCTCGAAGGCCGGGGCGCCTTCCAAGCTCAGTACGCTACGGACTGGCCGATCAACCGCACGACGGGGAAGCCTTACCACGGCAACACGAAGGTCGTGGCCGAGTGGAAGGCCGCGCACGCCAAGCCCACCCTCACTCTCCAGCAGACACGCGAGATCGAGGAGCTGGCTGCCGGTGTGGAGATGAACGATGAGGCGATGGAGTTGCTTCGCCACGGCCGATCCGAGGGCGTTCTGCGGACCACGTACTGCGACACGCTCTGCCAGTCACGGTTCGACTGGGTGCATCCGGACCATGGCTTGGTGGACCTCAAGACCACCGCTGATCTCGACTACTTCGCTGTCCAGGGGAGAAGGTATCGCTACGCCAACCAGATGGCCTTCTACCAGGCTGTGCTCGAAGCCGTCATCGGTGAATCCATCCCCGTTCACGTGATCGCTGTCGAGAAGCAGGAGCCGTACCGCTGCGGGGTCTGGCCGTTCGGCAAGAACACTCTCGCCATGGCCCGCAAGGAGAACGAGGCCGCCATCCGGAGGCTGCGTGTGGCCTGTGCGAGGAACGAGTTCCCCACGGGCTACGAGGAGATGCGCACTCTCGACTTCCCCTGATCGCTCCTTCGCGCCCGGGTGGGCCGGCGTGCCGTGTGGCAGGGATGCCTTCACGGAAGAACGCGGCCGGACTCCCTCGCCCACCCGGGCGCCCTCCGGCAGGGCCGGGCTACCGAGGCCTCATAAGCCTTGGGACGCGGGTTCGACTCCCGCACCTGCCAGTTGGCTGGCCAGCCATGGTGTGACGGAAAACGAGAACCACGACCAAGAAGGAATCGCCCATGAGCTTGATGAAGCAAGTCCATAGCGGCCGACGCCACTCGCCACCGAGACTGCTGATCTACGGAACCGAGGGCATCGGCAAATCTACCACGGCGGCCCAGGCGCCCAACCCGATCTTCATTCCGACCGAGGACGGCCTGGACCAGATTGACTGCAACTCGTTCCCGCTGGCCCAGACACTGGCCGACGTCCAGGCGGCCCTCCAGGCACTGCTCCAGGAGCAGCACGACTTCGAGACGGTCGTCCTCGACTCGGCCGACTGGCTGGAGCGCCTGATCTGGGATTCCCTGTGCGAGCAGTACGGGGTCACCAGCATCGAGAAGGTCGATGGCGGCTACGCCAAGGGCTACACGCACGCACTGACGCCCTGGCGGTCGATCCTCAGCGATCTCAACGCACTCCGCAGCCAGCGGGGCATGTGCGTGATCCTGCTGGCCCACGCCAAGGTCGAGAAGTTCGATGACCCCGAGCACTCGGCCTACGACCGCTACTCGCCTCGTCTGCACAAGCACGCGACGGCCCTGATCACCGAGTGGGTCGACGCCGTGCTGTTCGCGACCCGCAAGATCATCACCAAAACCGAGGAGGCCGGCTTCAACCGCACCCGTACCACGGCGGCCGGCCTGGGCAAGGACGGGGGCGAGCGCATTCTGCGGTGCGTCGGCAGCCCCGCCTGCGTGGCGAAGAACCGCTACGACCTGCCGCCCGAGTTGCCCCTGTCGTGGCCTGACCTGATGCAGGCCCTGATCGACGCCCCGAACCCCGAGACCAACCCCGACAGCAAGGAGAGCTGACCCCATGGCAAACCTGAACGGATTCAATGCGAACGAAGTCGAACCCACCACGTCATTCGACCCGATCCCCGCGGGCAAGTACCTCGCGGCGGTCACCGAGTCGGAAATGAAGCCGACCAAAAGCGGCAACGGCAGCTACCTCCAGCTGACCTTCACGATCGTGGATGGCGAGTACAAGAACCGCGTCCTCTGGGCCCGGCTGAACCTCAACAACCCCAACGCCACGGCTGTCAAGATCGCCCGGGGCGAACTCTCGGCCATCTGCCGGGCCGTTGGGGTGATGCAGCCCAAGGACAGCGTCGAGCTGCACAACATCCCGCTGGTCATCGTCGTGAAGCTCAAGAAGCGCCAGGACACTGGCGAGCTGACCAACGAGATCAAGGGCTACGAGCCCAAGGCGGCCGCTGCCAGCCAGCCGCAGCAGGCCCCGTCGGGTGACAACACGCCGCCCTGGAAGCGATAGGAGGTGCGGCATGGACCCGACTTGTGAGAGGTGTGGCAAACGAATCGGCAACCGCAAGAACCGCTATTGCCATAGGTGTGGCAAGATCGTGCTTCGCCAGCTTCAGAAGGCAGGTTACCTCCAGAACACGTACGTCCCCCCCTATTTCAGCGACGAACGAGGTCGCAAGGGCATGAGGAGTCTCTGGGCTCTTGGCGGGGCGCCGTACTGATGATCCTGACGCTACCCTACCCCCCGAGCATCAACCACTACTGGCGCCGGGTCGGGCCCCGCACGCTGCTCAGCCGGGAGGGGCGGACGTTCCGCAAGAACGTCTGTGCCCTCCTGGGCGGCGGCGGGCCGCGCAAGCCACCGGCTGACGGGCGGATTGCCCTGGCGATGGACGCATTCCCGCCGGACAGGCGGCGTCGTGACCTCGACAACATCGCCAAGCCCGTCCTCGATGTCCTCCAGCACGCCGGCATCTACGAGGACGACAGCCAAGTGGACCTGCTGGTCACGCGCCGGCGCCAGCCCGTCAAGGGCGGAAAGCTGGAAGTCCGACTCGACGACATCCCACTGCGCCGCTGCCCCCTCTGCGGCTGCGCTATTCCTTCGGAGAGCAACTGACGATGGATCGACCCCAACGCATCTACATCGCCGGGCCGATGTGCACGCCGCTGACGATCCCCACGTGCTACAGCGGCTCGACCAACGGGGAACTCCGCTGGTGCAGCTGCAATTCCCGGCTGGAGTTCTACTGCAACGGCTCCTGGTACTACATCAACGCCGACGGCTCGGTGTAAGGAACCCTCCGAATGCAGAAGCTCAAGCTCAACATCAACCCCGCCAAGACGCGGGCGATCGTCCTGACCTGGCCCGACCACGCATTGACGTGGGAGGCCGCGGCGTGGCTCTACAACATCCTCCCGCCGGAGAACGTGCTCGCTCTGTGCGCCACGGACCTGACCGCGGCGCGCAACCTGTCCGTCCGGGAGGTGGCGCTGAAGAGCCCGGCCGAGATCACGGACTTCGTGTTCATGGACCGGGACATGCGCCCCGGCCCCGCGGCGATGCCCTTCCTCGCCGCCGATGCCGACGTCGTCGGCTGCGAGTACCCGGTCCCGCACATGGAGACCTGGGCCGACCCGACGGCGATCCACATGGGGCTGGTCCGGGTCCGCCGCCCGGTCTTCGAGAAGATCGAGCCCCCGTGGTTCGCCTTCGGCCACGCCCCCGACGGGACCGCCCTGACGCACTGCGAGTGCGCGTACTTCGCCAACAAGGTCAAGCAGGCCGGCTTCACCATCGCCCGCGCCGGCTGGTGCGGACACGGCGGCAAGCCGGGCCGCAGATAGGAGATCGCATCCATGGCAAGGGAAGTCACCACCGAGATCATCGACACCGCCGAGGGCAAGCGGCTTCGCATCCGAGAGGTCCACGCGCGGCAGCAGGAAGTCGACGTCGACGCCCTGCGTCGCATCGTCGCCAACCTCGATCGCCGCCTGACCGCCCAGCAGGCGGAGACCGCCCGGCTCCAGGTCGAGCGGGATGACCTGGCGGCAAAGCTAACACAGCTCGAAGCGGCCGAGCCCGCCGGCGAACCCGCTCAGGCCAAGTGACAGGCACGCAGACAGGCAAGGAGGCCTGAGAGATGAGTGACAACTTCACGCTCGGGATGGACTGCAAGCTGTACTTCAAGACGGCCCTGTTGACCGGCCCGCCCGACGGCACCGGTTGGACGGAGATCGACAACGCAAAGGACGTGAACCTCCAGCAGGAGAACGGCGAGGCCGACGTCACGACCCGCGCCAACAACGGCTGGCGAGCCACGGCCGCGACACTGAAGGAGGCGACCATCGAGTTCGAGATGCTCTGGAAGCCCTCGGACGCGGCGTTCGCGGCGATCCTGGCGGCTTGGCTGGCCGCCGGCGAGATCGCCATCGCGGCCATGGACGGCGCGATCGACGAGGCCGGCAACCAGGGCCTGGCCAGCAACTGCTCGGTGACCAGCTTCACGCGGAACGAACCGCTGGAGGAGGCGGTCACGGTCAGTGTCACGCTGAAGCCGTCGAGCTTCACCGACTGGTACGTCGTATCGGGGAGCTAAGCCATGCGGAGCTTCAAGGACAACGCCGATCGGACTTGGACCATCACGCTGAACGTCTACGCGGTAAAGAAGGTCCGCGATCTGCTGGGCGTGGACCTGCTCGACCTCGGCGGGAACGAGTCCGAGCCGGGCAACGGGCTGCTCTACCGCCTCATCGCCGACCCGGTGCTGCTGGTGGACGTACTGTACGTCATCTGCAAGGACCAGGCCGACGGGGCCAACGTCACGGACGAGCAGTTCGGCCGGGCGATGGCCGGCGACGTGATCGACGCCGCGACCCGCGCCTTCCTGGAAGAGCTTGCGGATTTTACCCCGAGCCCGCGCGACCGGGCGCGGGCGCGCAAGGTGATCGACGCGACGTGGAAGCTGATCGATCGGACCCAGGACGTCCTGGACGCCAGGGCCGACGCGGAGTTGGCGAAGGCGGCCGACGCGGCGTTGGAGGCCCTCGGCGCGGTGAGCGAGCAAGGCGAGTCGAACCGTGGCAACTCGTCTGGGAACTCGCCGGCTTCGTCGGAACCGACCCCGGCCCCCTGACCATCCGCGAACTGCTGTGGATGGCCGAGGGCCGCAACCGCCGGCTCTGGGACCATTCGGCCACGATCGCGGCCGCGGCGCTCAGCGCGTTTCGGGCCAAGATGATCGATCCCGCCAAGCTCCACCCCTACGAGCGGGGCGGCAAGCGGAGCAAGGGCATTCCCATCATGAGGGACAACATCGGACTGCTGAAGACGGTCTTCGTGGACGGCCCGGCCGGCAAGGCCAGGCCAGGCAAGAAGGAGCCACAGAGATGAGATGGATCGCATGGGTCGTGGTGGTGCTGCTGGTGCTGACGGTCGTCGGCTGCCAGTGGGCGAAGTTCAGCGAGGCGTGGAACGGACCCCAGTCGGTCGCGATCAAGGCCGCACCGGCGACGGACGGCGGCTTTCGCTACGTGCCCGTCGGCACCGGCCGCTGGCGGGACAGCGACGGCAAGGAGCACGCCGAGACGGTGTACGCCCGCGTCAAGCCTGCCTGCCGGTAGACAGGGCGAAGTGACGAGACCCCCGGGAACCAGTCAAGGAGAGACGAAGCCATGAAGGCAGGAACGTGGATCACCGCGGCGCTGGTCGTGTCCATGATGACGGCGGTGTGCCCGGGCGCGGACGGACCCGCCCCGGCGAAGGACGGCAAGGTGGAGGTTACCCCGCCTCGGCCGGCGGTGACGTACGAGGCCGACGGCGGGACCTACCGCCGCGAGACGACCGTGATCGCACCGCCGTGGGGCAGCGACCCGGCGAAGACCGTCTCGGCCATCAAGCCCTTCCAGGCCGACGGCATCAAGCTGCCGGACTTCCGAAGCGACGGCATGGAGGTCAAGGGCGGCGGCGGATCGTTCAGCGGCGGCGGCATGGAGAGCATCACCGACGCGGTGCGGCGCGGGCCGGTCTTGCTTTGCATGATCGGCGGGCTTGCGCTGCTGGCGGGGATCGTCGTGGCGATCTGGGCTGGGCGCGTGGTGCTCGGCCTGGCCGTGGCCGCCGGGGGCGCCGTGCTGATCGCCGCCGGCGTGCTGTTCGAGGTCTACCCGTGGGTGCTTCTGATCGCCCTGGCGGCCGTGCTGGGCATCGGCATCTGGTGGCTGGTCGACGCGAAGTTCGCGGGCCGGGCCAAGGCCGCCCTGACGGCGATCGTCCGCGGCGTCGAGGCCGCCCCCGCCGACGCACAGTCGGCCGTAAAGGGCTCCATCGCCAGCGCCGCGACGGCCAGCGGGCAGTACGGCACGGTGAAGGACACGATCACGAAGACGAAGGCCAAGGCCGGGGTTGGGTGATCCTGCCGTGCTGCGGATGAAGACCGTCAGCTTGGATATGTTCTTTGATCGCACGGTGGTCCTCCGCGCCGCAGACCGGGCCAACCGGAAGAACCTGTCCAGGGCTGGCGCCTTCATCCGCACCACGGCCAGGCACAGCATCCGGAAGCGCAAGACCGCGTCGCCGCCGGGCCAGCCGCCCAGTTCGCACACCGGCCTGCTGCGACGCTTCATCTTCTTCGGCTACGACGCGTCGCGCAAGACCGTCGTCGTCGGGCCCATGCGGCTGAACCAGAAGGCGGGCACGGCCCCGGCCGCCCTGGAACACGGCGGGATGACAGTGGTCGTCGAAGGCACGCGCCGGCGCCGCCGGAAACGCCGCGTGCGGATCAGGGCGCGCCCTTTCATGGGGCCCGCCCTGGCGAAGGAAGCGCCGAAGTTCCCGAAGCTCTGGAAAGACTCCGTGAAGTGAGGAAGGCCATGACGCAGACACTGACTGAAAGCCAGCGCGAGCGGGCCCCCGGGCCCGCCCGGCTGACGACGACCACCTTCTGCATCTACCGCGCCCGCGACGGCTGGCGATGGCGGGCCGTTCGGGCCAACGGCCGGATCGTTGCCGACGGCGGAGAGGCGTACACCCGCAAGGCGGGCGCCCGCAGGGCCGTGTGGCGGTTCATCGGCGCGATCGACCGCGAGAACATCCGCGTGACGTACGAGGACTCTTTCTAGGAAAACCCGTGGCCAACACGACGGGCATCAAGGCCGGCCGAGCGTACGTCGAGCTGGGCGTGGGCGACAAGCTCACGGCCGGGCTGAAGCGCGCCCAGGCCCGGCTGCGGGCCTTCGGCGCCGGCGTGACGGCGTGGGGCACGCGTGTGTTCGCCGTCGGGACCGCCCTGGCCGCCCCAGCCGTCGTGGCGGCAAAGTCCTTCGCCAAGATGGGCGACCAGGTTGCCAAGATGGCCAAGCGGACCGGCCTGTCGGTCGAAACGCTCAGCGAGCTGAAGTTCGTCGCCAGCCAGACCGGCACGAAGTTCGCCTCGCTGGAGATGGCCTTCCGCAAGATGCAGCGGTCCATCTACGACGCCGGCCGCGGCCTGTCCACGCAGACCGACGCCCTGGCCGACCTGGGCCTGCGGTTCGAGGACCTCGACGGCCTCTCGCCCGAGCAGCAGTTCAAGCTGCTGGCGGAGGCGATCTCGCGGATCGAGGATCCCACGCGCCGCGCGGGCATCGCGATGACGCTCTTCGGCAGGACGGGCACGAACCTGCTGCCGATGTTCGCCCACGGGGCGGCCGGGATCGAGAAGCTCCAGTCCGAGGCCCGCCGGCTGGGCCTGACGATGTCGGGCAAGGACGCCAAGGCGGCCGAGGACCTCACCGATGCCTTCGACAAGCTCTGGAAGGTGCTGAAGATGGTGGTCTTCCAGGTCGGGGCCGCCCTGGCGCCTGCGCTGACGGAGATCGGCGAGCGGATGGCATCGTGGGCGTCCGCGGCCATCTCCTGGATCGGCCAGAACCGCGGCCTGATCGTCTCGCTGGCCCAACTCGCCGCGGGCGTCGTCGCCGCCGGTGCGGCGCTGATCGCGACGGGCAAGGCGATCACGCTGTTCTCCAGCCTGATCGGCGTGGCCTCGACCGTGCTCGGCGCGCTGCTGTCGCCCATCGGCATGGTGATCACTGCCGTCGGTGCGCTGGGCGCGTACCTGCTGACCTCGACCGAGGCCGGCGGGAAGGCCCTCGACTGGCTGGGCGGCAAGTTCGCTACGCTGAAGGACGACGCCCTCGCGGCCTACCTGGGCATCGGCGACGCGCTCGCCGCCGGGGACCTCGGCATGGCGGCGAAGATCCTCTGGCTGACGCTGAAGGTCCAGTGGAAGCGCGGCGTCCAGGCCCTGCTCGACGTGTGGCTGGGATTCAAGCACGGCTTCCTGAAGCTCGTCTACGGCACGTGGTACGGGGCGCTCGCGCTCGGGGAACTCGTCTGGCACGGGTTGGAGATCGGCTGGATCGAGACGACAAGCTTCCTGTCGAAGACGTGGAGCCGGTTCGTCGGCTTTTTCAAGCGGACCTGGCACCAGCTCTCGGCCGCAGCGCAGAAGGCGTGGACGTGGATCAAGAGCCTGTTCGACGACTCGGTGAACGTCGAGGCCGAGTACGCACAGATCGACAGGGCCAAGGCCGCCGCGATCGCCAAGATCGACGACGACCAGGCCCGGGCCATCGCCGAGCGCGAAGCCCATCGGCAGCAGAAGCGCGAGGGCGAGGAACGCCGCCATCAGGCCCGCATGTTGGAGATCGGCCGGGCCCACCAGCGTAAGCGCGACGAGATGGCCGACGAGTACCGCGACCGGATGAAGGCCGCGGAGGACGAGCTCGCCGCCGCGCGGGACGAGTGGAAGGCCGCCCTCGCCGACGCCCACGCCAAGCGACAGGCCAAGGTCGAGGGCGACGCCGGCCCCGGCCGGCTCGAAGGCCCCGACGACCTGCTGGGCCGCATCCGCGCCGCGGCCGGCGGGCTGAGCGACCAGATCAAGCGGTCGGTCCGCGGCACGTTCAACGTCGCCGCCGGCCTGTCGGGCTTCGGGGCGGGCTCGGCAATGGAGCGAACGGCCGTCGCCTCCGAGCAGGTCGCCAAGAACACCCGCGACATGAAGCGGCTGCTCGAGGACGCCGAGGACACGTTCGAGTAGCGGAAAGGGGCATGGATGCCCATCACCGTCGAGGAAAAGTACCTCAGCCGGCCAACGAAGGACTCCGGCCAGGGCGACGCGGAGCAGGAACTCCTGTCCGTCGAGCGGCACTTCCTCGTCCGGGGCACGGACGACGAGCTTCTCGCGGCGCAGGCCGTCCGCCAGCAGGCGCCAGCCACGCACAACGGACTGGAGCGCGGCGAGATCACCTTGGAGCCGGCCGGTCCCTGGCACTGGGAGGCGACCGTCCAGTACCGCCCGCCGGATGAGGAGCTGGAAGAGGGCGAGTCCTCATACAGCTTCGACACGGGCGGCGGCAGCCAGCACATCACGCAGGCCAAAGCCCACGTCGCCAGCTTCGCCCCGCCGGACAAGACGGCCGCCGACTACAAGGGCGCCATCGGTGTGACGCCCGACGGGATCGAGGGCGTGGACATCACCGTGCCCGTCTATCGGTTCAGCGAGACGCACCTGATCGCCGACAGCCGTGTCACCACCGAGTACAAGGGCAAGCTCTTCCGCCTGACCGGCAAGACGAACGACGACGCCTGGGGCGGCTTCGCCGAGGGCGAGGTGCTGTTCCTGGGCGCCTCCGGCTCGAAGCGCGGCCGCGGCGACTGGGAGATCACCTTCAGCTTCGTCGCCAGCCCCAACGCCACCAACCTGATGGTCGGCGACATCTCCGACATCGACAAGAAGGGCTGGGAGTACCTCTGGGTCGAGTACGCGGAGTCTGTGGACGAGTCGGCCAACCCCAAGCGGCTGGTCAAACGGCCCGTGGCCGTGCACGTCGAGCGCGTGTACGACACCGGCGACTTTGCCGACCTCGAACCGCCCGGGGCGCCGGAGTAGCCCTCCTTCGCTGAAGCTACGGAGGACAAGCCCATGGCCAATCGGGTGCCCAAGGTCAAGCGGGGCCAGAAGTTCAGCTTCCGGGCCGAACACTGGAACGCCTTCGCCGACGCCGCGAACGCCCACCTGGCCCGCCAGTTCGGCCGGTCCGGCGGGGAGCTGCGGTTCCCAGCCAGCGCCATCACGGTCCCGGTCAAGAACGCCAGCTACAACGAGCTGGACCGGTTCGCCGTCCTCGGCATCGAGGACGTGCTGTTCGACCCCACCGACGACGAGGACGCCTTCCTCCGCGAACCGTTCGCCTTCGAGGGCCGCACGCCCGACGAGGACGACCACCTCGGCCAGTTCCTCGTTCTCGCCGAGCCGATCGCGGCGTGGAAGATCGGCCGCGCGACCATTCAGGGCCTGACGCCTGTGAAGGTCGAGGTCACCGACGAGGCGCACCTCTACGCCGACGTGCTCGACGGCAGCCCGTGGAAGCTCGCCTCCCGCCAGCACGGCGCGGCTCGGGTCCTCTGGAAGCAGCCCGGCGTCGGCGAGCGGTGGGCCGTGGTGCTGCTGGGCGTGGCGCCCTGGCGGCCGGCCGACCCGGCCGAGTACGAAGTCCTCCAAGCCCAGGGCACGGGCGAGGGAGTCGAAGAGGTCTGGGACTTCGTGCGGATGCACGGCAACCCGCCGTCGTAAGGGAGGACACCGACGATGGGATGGACGGGCCTGCCTGCCGACGCCGGAACGGACTGGACGGACATCGACTTCATCCGCCAGTTCGCCGACGCGCTGGACGAGCGGTACCGGGCCGCGTACGGCCGCGAGAAGAACTGGCGAGACTACCTCGACAACCCCTACGCCGCCAACGGCTGGCTGGACGGCTGGCAGAACGACCCGCCGGGCGCGCCCGCCGACGGCGCGCAGTACGCCACGGCCGAGGCCCCGACCGGCGCGTGGGCCGGCAACCCCAACACCCTCGCGACCTGGCACGCGGGCGATCCGGGCTATTGGAGCTTCGGCGGCTACAACTACGGCGGCTACGAGCTGCCTGACGGGCGGATCATCTGGCGTGCGGGCGGGCAGTGGCGCGAAGGTGGGCACTGGTACCGCGTGGTCCTCGCGTCGCACGACGTGAAGGCCGCCGCCCGCCGGCCGCCCGAGGACGCCGAGGTTGGCGACACCTTCGCCGTCCTCGCCGCCGACCCGGAGAGCGAGTGGGCCGGCCACAGCCATACGCTGGCGACGAGGACCGCCGGCGGATGGGACTTCGCCACGCCGGGGACGTACTGCACGATCCAGACCGACGACGGGCTCGTGCTGACGTACAACAGCCAAGCGGACCGCTGGCAGGGCTGGCAGGTCCAGAGCGCGTGCCCGTACACGAACTACTACTTCGGCGTGACGACGTGGGCGATGCTCCAGGCCCACACCGAGCACCTCGCCGGGGCCGGCAAGTTCGTCAACACGGTGGACTTTCCCCAAGCCGACGACATCGACGGCATCCTCGCGTCGATCCCGATGATGAGCCTGAACCGCGCCCGCGCCGCGGCCGGGCTGCGGGCGGTGGATGAGGTTCTCACCGGCTACGGCTTCTCACCGCCGTACAGCCCAGGATACGCCCACGTCGGCGAGCGGTTCGCCGTCATGTGGGCACCGACAGGTGACTGGGCCGGCCACGCCAATCAAATCGCCGAGTGCGTCTACGACCCCGACGGCGACCCCGCGTACTACTACTGGACGTTCGAGACGCCCGACGACGGCCACACCGTCCAGGTCAACGCCACGGGCGGCACCGGCCAATGGACGCCGCCCGGCAACAGCTACCCCATGCGGGACATCGAGGCGACGCTCATCGTGCAGACCGGCCGGTGGGAGAACTACCCCGCCGGCTTCACCCGCCGCTTCCCGCGCGAGATCGCCGCCATCGGCGCCCGGGGCACGGCCGGGCAGAAGGCCCGGTACTGGTCCCGCGTGGCCGACGACTGGTGGCGCTACCTCATCGCGGCCGAGCCGCCCCGGACCGATCCGCCGGCCGAGCCAAACACGTCCGACGTTTACCTCGTCGCCGCGGGCGCCACGGGCGCCTGGGAGGGCATGGGTGGCCTGCGAGCCCGGTGGAACGGCTCCTACTGGGTCTACGGCGGCGAGGGCTCGGACCACTACCAGGCCCACCGGATCGCCGGCACGCAGATGGCCTACATGGCCCTGCCGCGGGAGACCGGCTTCCGGTACCCGTCGCCGTCGTACCACAACAACGGGTCGCTGGCGACGTGGGCGAAGGCATGGGACTACCTCGTGGACACCATCCGCAACGAACCGCCGGCAAGTCCACAGGACGGCTTCTACTACGCCGTCGCCTTCGGCGCGACCGGTGACTGGGAAGGTCAGGATGGCGAGGTCGCCCGGTGGGACGCCGATCCCGGCGAGTGGACGTTCCTCGATGCGCCGGAAGGGACCGTCGTCCGCGTGCACCCGGGCCTTCAGGGCTCAAGCTGGCGGATGTACATCGGCCGCGACCACCTCCGCACCGCCGACGACTGGGCCAACCTCAACGGCAAGCTCATGGAGCACGACGGCACGGCCTGGCGGCTCGCCGCCGACCAGACCGCCAAGCCGGACCTGGTGACCACCCACGGCCGCGCCCGCCATGGCGACCTAATCGGCCCGTGGGTCTTCAACGAGCTCCACGCCGCGATCAGCCTGCTCAAGAAGACCCGGCACGTCTGCACCTTTGGCCAGGGCCCCGACCCCGACGCCATCCTGCGCCGGTCGTGGTTCCCAGGCGGCTCGCTCTGGTGGGAAAGCGACTGGTGGGAGTCCGGCTGGGGGCCATACGAGGGCACGGACGCCGACGGCTACGCCTGGCGAGGCTCCCCGTGGGGCCGCGTCACCGACCTGCACCCCGGCATGTACGCCACGATGGAGTGGTTCTTCGTCCCGACGGAGCCGTGGTACGAGGAGACCTTCCACGATTTCGGCGAGGGTTGGGTCGAGGACAAGCAGAACCTCTGGCGCACCGACTGGCACGTCGAGACCGCCGACCCGCACTACAGCACCGTCCGCTTCGGCACCCTTGACCGCCCGACCGAGTTCCCGCCCGACGGCACCTGGGGCTACGAGGCGTCCTACGCCACCTGGTACGCCGTTGCGGCCTGGGACTTCGAGCACGAGTGACGGCAGGTGGAGCCCCTGGTGCCCGGTGCAGATTGCGGGCGGAATGCGCTGCCACTACTATCGAATACGCTACACGAGGGTCTCGTGTAGCCATGGCTGGGGGCACTGGTCCTCAGCAAACGGAAGCAACGGACGATCAGTCGTAGTTCGCCTCGTGTCTGCATCGCACCCTAGACTTGTCTTGCTGTGCGGACTTCGTACCGAGGACTTGCGTATGACCACCGCGGACAGCAGCGACATCCGCTGACATGCCCAGGCTACCATATGGCACCAAGTTGGCCACCGGTGGGCATGGAGGAGGTCACCGATGGGGCACGTCGGCCCACGCCACTGCGAGGCAGATCCCGGCCGGGCGTTGCCGAAGCCGTAGGATGAGGGATCACTGATGGGCAGACCTGCCTTGACGTCTCGACCGAGCCGCTCTATCTTCTCAATTGTCGGACGTGCGCGGCTGCCCGACACGCATACACGCCATCATGGAGCCGGGGCTATGGGTGAACTGTTCAGCGCACTGCGATACTCGAACAGCACGAACCTCGGCGACCATATCCAGACGATCGCTGCGATGCAGTTCCTTCCTCGTGTTGACTACTGGGTCGATAGGGATGACCTGGCGGCATCGGCGCATCTGCCTCCCTCCAAGATCATCGCCAACGGCTGGTACATGCACGGCGGACACCTCCAGTACCCGGACAACCTCGATCCGCTCTACGTATCCGTCCACATCGCCCATGACTGGGTGCTGGACAGTGACAGCGCTACTGAGCACCTGAGGAAGCACTCCCCGATCGGATGTCGCGATAGCAGAACGCTCGAGCGGTTCCAGTCTCGCGGCATCGATGCCTACCTGTCTCGCTGCCTCACGTTGACGTTCCCACGGTGGGTCGGGCCTCGGGTCGACGAGGTGCTCGTGGTGGATATCGGGGATCACTCCGTGATTCCCCCTGACCTTCGCCGGCACGCGGTCGCCCTGACGCATTACACGTCCGATGGGGTCGAGAAGGACGCACGGAACCTGCTGCATGCAAGGGCGTTGCTTGACCGTTACCGGATGGCTCGTCTTGTGATCACGACTCGGGTCCACGTCGCGCTGCCGTGCATCGCCTTCGGCACTCCAGTCATCTTCATCCCGCCCGGATATAGCGCGGACGGACGGGTCCGCGCACTCGCGGGGCTTCTACCGCTTCCGGCCTCGCGGGAAGAAATCGACTGGGAACCGGGGCTTCCTCCCGACGTAACGGAGATCGCCGGACGCCTCCGTGAGACCTGTCGCGCCTTCATTCGCCGAGAGACGCGGCGATGATGGAACGAGAAGTCCTGGTTGGAAGCGGCGCCTTCCCTCGGGACCTCCCGCGGCACATTCCCCGGGACTTGCCGCTTGACTTTCCTGATACGCTCGTGTCAGATGGTGGTGTAAGGAACGGTTTGCTTGACGCCGCCGTGCTTGTGCCGTTGGTGTGCAGCGAGCTGGGCGGGAGTTT
>CAYLPJ010000054.1:0-45202 GCA_964385465.1 uncultured Planctomycetaceae bacterium
GGGTGTTTTGAACGTAAACAAAGAACTTACGAACGTAACTGGCGAACTTGGGTTAGCTGTTTCCTCCACGCGGCGCTCGGCCTTGCATTCCCCCCCCTCCCGGGCCATCGTAGCGGGCTGCGGCGAGAGAGCCCGGCAACGGCAAGGAGCCCGCGATGGCGGACTGGTGGACCGACAGGCCCTGGCGGCTGATCCAGACGAACCTCCGCGAGATCGACATGGCCGACATCGACGCGGAGCGGTACGTCGCGGACCTGCGAGCCTTCGCGGCGAACGTGGCCATGATCAACGCCGCCGGGATCATCGCCAGCTACCCCACGAAGCTCCCCTTCCACTACCAGAGCCCGTACCTCACCGGAGACAGCCTCCAGGACATCCTCGCCGCCTGCCACGACGCCGACATCCGCGTGATCGCCAGGACGGACTTCTCCAAGGTCCGCCGGCCCATCCACGAGCAGCACCCCGACTGGGCCTACCGCACGGCCGGGGGAGACATCGTGGACTACAACGGCGACGTCCACGCCTGCCTGGCCGGGCAGTACCAGCAGGTCTACGCCCTGCGGATCATGGAGGAGCTGCTGACGACGCACGACTTCGACGGCATCTTCTTCAACATGGGCGGCTTCCAGACGCGGGACTACAGCGGCAACCACTACGGGCCCTGCCACTGCGACGCCTGCCGGCGGGGCTTTCGTGAGGCCTGCGGCATGGACGTCCCCACGGCCGACTGCCCGGACGCCGACCGCTGGCGGGCGTACGAGCGGTGGAAGGCCCGCGTCGCGGCCGAGCACGGGCGGAAGGTCGTCGGGTTCCTCACCGAGTTGAAGCCGGGGCTGTGCATCGCCAACCACACGGCCTTCCGGCGGGGGTTCATCCGGCAGGAGTCGAACACGGCCCTCGGCCGGCCGCTGCCGCATTGGCAGTACAGCGCGTCGGAGAACACGCGGTGGGCGCGGGGGACGTTCCCGGAGATGGTATCGAGCAACACGACGGTGGACTTCATCGACTACCCGGCCCGGCACGTGGCGGTCTCGCCGGCGCAGCAGCGGCTGCGCCTGGCGCAGAACCTCGCCGCCGGAGGCGGGCTGGACTACTACCTCATCGGGCGGCTGGACAACCACGCCGACCGCAGCGGCTTCCGGGCCGTCAAGGAGATGTTCCACTACCACGCCGCCCACGAGGCCGAGTACATCGGCCTGGAGTCGGCGGCGAACGTGGCGCTGATCGGCGGCGGGGGCGGGGAGTTCCGCGGCTGGTTCCGGGTCCTTGTCGAGGGCCACTGGCTGTTCGACGTGCTCCGCCCGCACGCCGCGGCGGACGTCTCGTGGGACCGCTACGACGCGCTCGTCCTGCCGGAGGCCGGCGAGATCGACGCAACGCTGGCCGAGCGGGTCGTCGCCTTCGTCGCCGGCGGCGGGGCGCTCGTCGCGACCGGCCCGCCCGCCGAGCCGCTCGCGACGTGCCTCGGTATCGAGCGCATCCTGCACGTCCGCCAGGACGCCCGATCGGCGTACTTCCGCATCGACCGCAAGGCCGCCTTCCCGCACCTCGCCCAGACGGACCTGGTGTATCTCGCAGGCCCCTGCGCCCACGCCGAGCACGCCCCCCAGGCCCGGCTGCACGGGCGCTTCATCCCGCCGCACAACTTCGGCCCGCCCGAGCGGTGCTACTACGAGCAGATCACCGGCGCCCCGGCCGTTACGGTGCATCCTCACGGCAGCGGCCGGGCTGTCTGGGTGCCCTGGCTGCCCGGCGCCCTCTACAACCGACAGGGCCACACCAATACCTTCGATTTCGCCCGCGACGTGCTGGCCGCCCTCGCCGGCGTCGCCCCGGTCGGCGGCAACCTCCCGCCGATGGTGGAAGTCACGCTGCACGAGCGCCGCGACGGCTCGGGCGCGATGCTGCACCTGGTCAACGGCTCCGGGCACTTCGGCAACTCGTTCTTCGAGCCGGTCCCCATGAAGGACCTCGCCGTGCGGCTTGCCCGCCCTCGCGGCGTCGCCGCGGCGCGCAGCCTGCCCAACAATGCAGACTACACTTTCGACGCAACCGGCGGCGATATCGCCGTCCACATACCCGAGCTGCATTCGTTTGACGCCATTCGCATGGACTACACATAGCTGAGGAAGGGCGCCCATGGACACCACACTTCTGGGGACGACCGGCGTGACGGTCTCCAAACTGTGCTTCGGTACGATGAGCTTCGGCGGCGACGCCGATGAGAAGACCGCCCGGGCGATGTTCGCCCGGTGCCGGGACGCCGGCATCAACTTCTTCGACTGTGCGGATATGTACTCCAGGGGCGCCGCCGAGGAGATCCTGGGCCGCTGCATCGCCGACTGCCGCGACGAGCTGGTCCTCACCAGCAAGGTCTACAATCCGATGAGCGACGACCTCAACGACCGGGGGCTCTCCCGCCGCCACATCATGCTTGCGGTGGAAAACTCCCTGCGGCGGCTGGGGACCGACCGGCTGGATCTGTACTTCTGCCACATGTTCGACGAGACCACGCCCATGGAGGAGACCCTGCGCGCCATGGACGACCTCGTCCGCCGGGGGAAGGTGGTTTACCCGGCCGTCAGCAACTGGGCGGCGTGGCAGATCGCCACGGCCCTGGGCATCTCGGCGGCGGAAGGGCTGGCGGCGTTCCGGTGCGTCCAGCCGATGTACAATCTCGTCAAGCGGCAGGCGGAAGTGGAGATCCTGCCCCTGGCGGCCGGCGAAGGCCTCGGCGTGATCCCCTACAGCCCGCTCGGCGGCGGGCTGCTGACGGGCAAGTACGGCGTGGACAAGCGCCCCGACTCCGGGCGCATCGTCGAGCACCCCGGCTACGCAAAACGGTACGGCGAGCCCTCCTACTACGAAACCGCCGACCGTTTCGTGCAGTACGCGGCCGGGAAGGGCATGGGCCCCGTGACGCTGGCGGTGGCGTGGGTGATGCACCACCCGGCCGTGACGGCGCCGATCATCGGGGCGCGGAACCTCGAGCAGCTCGAACCGTCCCTCGCGGCCGCGGAAGTGGAGATGACGCCCGAATGGCGGGCGGAGATCTCCGCGCTGTCGCCCGAGCCCCCGCTGGCCACGGACCGGGCGGAAGAGAAGCAGTCCTGACCGCGCGGACCACAGAAAGGACTCCCATGCCCGACCCGGAGACGACCTGGTGGGACCGCCCGATGCGCTGGGGCCAGCTCACGCTGGTCGCCGACGACCCGGGTACGTACGACCCACAGTTCTGGCTGGACACCTTCCGCCGCACGCACTGCGACGGCGCGGTCCTCAGCGCCGGAGGGTGCGTGGCGTTCTATCCCACGGAAATCCCTCTGCACTACAGAACGCCGTGGCTGGGCGACCAGCGAGCTGGACATGGAGGTCGTCGCGATCGACCTGGCCTGACCGCCCGATCAGCGCGTCAGCGGGTCGGGCACCAGCCGGGCCTTGCCCTCCTCCCCGACGACGTAGAACGACCCGGCCGGCGGGGCATCGACGGTGACGTTCGGCCCGTCGGGGATGGTGACCTGGACGCCCTTTTCCGTCCCGAGCGGCGCGTGGGCGTAGAGCAGCCACTGGCGGTCGGGCTTCTCGCCGAGCACGCGGGCAAGCGTCCAGACGCGGACTTCCGTGCTGTTCTTCCACGGGCGGGGCTGGTCGAGGGACGTATCGAGGTGGAACCACCGGTCGGCGTCTGCGTACGTTTTTAGAAGCCCGGCGTCCCAGGGGTGCTGGCGGGCGCGGTTGGGGACGAGCCGGCCCTTCCGCCAGAACCGCCGCAGGGTCTCGTCGGCCCATACGCGGTCGACGCTGCGGAGCACGGCGTCCCAGAAGCCCTGGTACCTCTCCCGCTTCTGCGTGCTGCCGCGGAACTCCCGCAGCGCCCGCGGGCGCAGCAGCCACAGGCCGTACTGGATGTCCCCCTCGTACCGCCGGGGGGTCCATTGCTGGCCCTTCCTGCGGTATCGGGCGGGCTTGGAGTTCTTGGGGTCGTCGCCGCCGCGGTCGCCGTCCCAGAGGCTGATCTCGAACCAGAAGTCCGGGTTCAGCCGGTGGGCCTCCCGGAGCATGAACACCCAGTTCATCGCCTCGGTCTGGCAGCTCCAGGCTCGGTAGTCGGCCTTGTGGGGCTCCCAGTTGTTGTCGTAGTAGCTCGGGCTGCCCCCGTCCCAGAACAGCGGGTCCGGCGCGATGCGGTCGGGCGTGGGGATGGCGTAGGCCTTCCATCCGCCCCAGCGCCCGTAGCAGTTCGGCCCGAAGGCGTTGTAGCCGACGAACATCGCGTTCTTCCGCCACGCTTCGGCCACCAGGGCGCCGCGCATCGCGCCCAGCAGCGCCCCGAACCGCTCGATCCAGCCGTCGGCGACGAGCTTGCGCTTGTACGTCCCCTCCCGCCCTTTGCCGTGGGCGTCGAGATAGCGCTTCGACTCGCCCAGCTCGTGCCACCGCAGCAGGCGCGTCTCGTTGTTGGACAGGAACATCACCATCGGCGGGTCGGGGTAGAGCCGCTGGATCTCCTTCATCAGCGGCCCGTCGACGAGCCCGCGCCCGACGCGCTTCCACGGCCCGACGGGCCCGAACGGGCTGGGCCTGCGGAAAACGCTGCCGTCGGGGCGGATGGTGCAGGGGTTCTTCTCGGGCGGCAGGTTGCCAAGCGGCTCGCGGATGAGGTCCATGGCGTAGTTGTGGTCGCGAACGGTCACGGGCATCCGCCACGCCCGCCACGTCGCGAGGGCCTTGCCGTTGAACTCCAGCCACCGCGCGCGGAACTCCGGGTTCGACTGGGCGCGCGGGCTGGGGTGGCCGATCCACGGCAAGACGTGGTGACCCCGCCGCACCATCTCCACCTGGTAGTCCGGGCCCCAATACTTGACGTTCCAACTCGCCGCCAGGGGCAGCGGGCGCCCGGCGGGGCCGTCGTTCGGCCGTACCGCCTCGGTGCGGATGCCCTCCGCCGCCGCGGGCACGGGCTCGCCCTCGGCCGCCATTGCCGCGGCGGTCGCCAGCAGCCCCACGGCCGCGGCAAGCGGGAGACAGACGTTCGGTGCGGGCGCGTTCATGGGGGACTCCTTCGATTGGCGGGCCGGCGTCTCAGGTCTTCTCCTTCAACGCTTCGAGCCGCCGGACGGTCTGGATCATCGAGCGGACGGTGTGGTAGCTGATCTTCCACGCGTGGCCGAGGGCGTCGTCGATGGGCCGGCCCCGGCGGTCGACGCGCTCGTACCATTCCCCGCCGGCGTCGGCGGCGACGAAGTGGTTGAAGACGAAGTCGTGGACGTTCCGGAACGCCTGCCAGTATTTCTCCTCGCCGAGCAGCCCGACCGCGTCGAGCAGCCCGACGAGCGCCTCGGCCTGCTGCCAGAACTGCTTTTCCGTCGAGTCCGGCCCGCGGGTGCGGGGCACGTCGGCGTAGATGCCCCCGTACTCGTGATCCATGCCGAACTCGATGCAATGGTCGCAGGCGGCGCCGAGGACATCGGCGAAGTCCTCCCGCGGGCGGCCCAGGACGTCCGCGGCGTGGCCCAGCAGCCAGGCCAGCTCGATATTGTGCCCGGGGGAGGTCATCTCGAGCGGGTGGGCGTCCCCGGTTTCGGGCGCGGCGTCCCGGCCCCACTCGGTGTCGAAGAGGATGGCCTGGAGGGGCGTGAAATCGAGGGCGAACTGCACGTAGCCCAGCAGCGTCTCGCGGTGGAGCATGCGCGTGCGGATGAGGTCGATGGCCTCCATCAGCCGGCGGCGGTGCGTGGGCGAGCCGGTCATCTCCAGCAGGTTGGTCACCGCCTCCATCAGGTGCATGTGGACGTCGAGGCTCTTGCGGTCGCCGCCGGACCGCCCGGGCGGCTTGGGGCGCCAGTCGCGCTCCATCAGCTCGTAGAACCCGCCGCGGCGCGTGTCGGCCATGTGGCGGCAGATGGCGTCGTAGCTTCGCAGGGCGGCCTCGCGCCCGCGAGGGTCGCCGGTGGCCAGGTGCAGCTCGCTGAAGGCGTAGACGGCGAAGACCTGCCCGTAGCCGACCTTGTCGGTGATGATCGGCCGGCCGTTTCGATCGGCGATCCAGAACCACCCGTCGTGCTCGCCGTCCCAGTAGTGCTCCAGGAGGAAGTCGGCCCCGCGGCGGGCGAGCTCGGCGCATCGGCCCCCGCCGTAGCCTGCGCGGTGGGCCGAGGCCATCGTATAGAGCATGCGGATCTGCATGAGGAACGTCTTGTCGGTCTCGCCGGTGGCCCGCCCGGCGCGGTCGAAGTAGGTCAGGAACCCCCCGGCCTCCTCGTCGGGCGAGCGGTCCAGCCAGAACGGCAGCAGCTCGTCGGTCAGGTAGGTTCGCGTGCGGTCGAGCACGTCGGCGACCTCGCGGCGGTCGGGCATGGGGGCAGCTCCTTGGTTTCCGTGGCGGACGCGGCCGGCGGACAGTACGATAGGCCCTGCGCCGCGATGTGGAAAGCCCCCACCGGACACTGGCCCGTTTGGAAAGGTCGTTCGATGATCCTCGACTGCCACGTTCACTTCCACGGCCGGGACGCCTACGGGAAGATGCTGGACGACCAGCGTCGGACGGGCGTGGACGGGTTCAACATCGTCGTCACCCCGCGCCTTCCGGGCCGGGCCGATCCGCCGGCCAACGAGGCGGCCCTGTGGTTCAAGGGCCGGCACCCGGAGATGGTGACGGTCTTCGGCGGGCTGGACTACGCGGGCCTCGCCGAGCGTGGCCGGCCCGACGTGCCCTTGGTCGAGCAGGTCGAGTCCCTGCGCGCCGCCGGCTGCGAGGGCGTGAAGATGCTGTGCGGCAAGCCGGACTGCCGGCGGACGATCGGGCATGCGATGGACGGGGAGCTCTACGCCCCGCTGCTTGCCCACCTCGAGGCCGAGGGCATCCCGCTGCTGTGGCACGTGGCGGACCCGCCGGAGTTCTGGACCCGCGACGCCGTGCCCCTGTGGGCCAGGCAGCAGAACTGGTGGTACGACGAGAGCTTTCCGCCGAAGGTGCAGCTCGACGCCGAGGCCCTCAACGCCCTGCGGGGGCACCCGGGGCTGAAGGTGATCCTGGCGCACTTCTTCTTCCTCTCGCAGGACCTGCCCGCCGCCGAGCGCCTGCTGGCCGAGCTGCCCAACGTCCACCTCGACCTCGCACCGGGCGTGGAGATGTTCCACAACTTCTCCCGGGACCCCGAGGCGGCGAGGGCGTTCTTCGTCCGCCGCGCCGACCGCATCCTCTACGGCACGGATATCGGGGCGGCCCGGCATCGCACGGGCCCGAAGCGCGGCTGGATGGTCCGCCACTGGCTGGAGACCGACGACGTCTTCGACGTCCCCGACGACCCGCTCATGACGCCCGACGACCGCCCCGCCCTGCGGGGGATCGCGCTGGGCCCGGGCGAGCTGGAGCGCATCTACGCCGCCAACTTCCAGCGGATCCTCGGACGGGGGTAGCGATTTGGGATCGGACCGCACACGCCGCGTGCTCTGGGAGGGCGACTACCTGCGCATGGTCCGGCGCGGGCACTGGGAGTACGTCGAGCGGCGGAACGTCACCGGCATCGTGGTCATCGTCGCCGTCACCGACGACGACCGCATCGTGCTCGTCGAGCAGCACCGCCCGCCGGTGAACGCCGCGGTCATCGAGCTGCCCGCCGGGCTGGTCGGCGACGAGGAAGGCCGGCAGGACGAGAGCCTCCGCGCCGCGGCCGAGCGGGAGCTGCTCGAGGAGACCGGCTATACCGCGTCGCGGTGGCGCCGCCTGTACGCCGGCGCACCCTCGGCGGGCCTGTGCGACGAGGTGCTGACGTTCTTCCTCGCCGAGGGGCTCACCCGCGAGCACGCCGGCGGGGGCGACGAGAGCGAGGACATCACCGTCCATACCGTGCCCCTGGCGACGCTGCGGGGCTTCCTCGCCGAGCGCCAGGCCGACGGGGCCGTGCTGGACGCGAAGCTCTTCGCGCCGCTGTACGTCGCGGCCGCCGCGCGGCGGTCGGCCCCCGCGTTCCCCCCCGCCGAACCGGACCGCCTGCTGGACGGTCTGCTGGAGGCCACGGCGGACGCCGCGTGCATCGCCCTGCCGGACGGCACGCTGGTGGCGCTGAACGAGACGCTCGCCGGGCAGATGGGTCGGCCCCGGGAGGACCTTCTCGGCACGAGCATCTACAGCTACTGGCCCCCTCACGTGGCCCGCCGTCGCCGGGCCCTTCACGAGAGCGTCGTCCGGACGGGCAAGCCGCTGGTCTACGAAGACGAGCGCGAGGGCCGGCGCTTCCACAGCCGGATCTTCCCGCTGCTCGGCCCCGACGGGGACGTCGTCCGCCTCGTGGGCTTCATCCGCGACGTCACCGAGCAGGAGCGTGACCGCGAGACGCTCGAGGCCACGCTGAAGCGCCTGGAGGGCCTCGAACGGATCATCAACCGCAGCCCGGCGATCGTCTCCCTGTGGCGCGTGACCGACGAGTTCCCTGTCGAGTACCTCTCCGAAAGCGTCCGTCAGCTCGGCTACGAGCCGGGGGACTTCTATTCCGGGCAGGTCCGCATCGCCGACGTCACGTGCCCGGAGGACTATGCCCGGTTGCGCAGCGAGGTCCAGCGGTGTGTCGCCGAGAACCTCGATGAATTCAGCATACTGTGCCGCATGCGAAGCCCCGGCGGGCGCAGGCCGTGGTACCGCGGCCACTGCCGCCTGCTGCGGGACGACCAGGGCACGCCCACGCACGTGGAGACCATCGCGCTGGAGGTCTCCGAGCTCATCGAGACCGAGCAGGCCCTCCGCGACAGCGAGGAGATGATCCGCGCGGTCATGCGCTCGCTGCACCAGACCGCCGTGACGGTCTTCGACTACGACGGGCGGATGCTGGAGTCCTGGGCGAGCGAGGCGATCGAGCGGAAGTACGGCCTGCCCACGTCGCGGCTTCGGGGCATGAAGCTGGCGGATGTCTATCCGCCGGAGCTGGCGGCGAAGCGGCTGGGGCACATCCGCCACGTGTGGGAGACGGGCGAAGCGCTGCGGGTGGAGTACCCGGCCGTGACGCTGGGCGGGACGTACTGGCTGGAGACGACGCACACGACGCTTCGGGACGCCGACGGGGCCGTCGTGGGGGTGGTCGGCTTCTCGCGGGACATCACCGAGAGCAAGCAGGATCAGCAGGCGCTGAAGCAGGCTCGCGCCCGCCTGGCCGGGGCCCGGGACGCCGAGCGGCAGCGGATCGCGCGCGACCTGCACGACACCGTCGCCCAGCAACTGATCGCCCTGCGCCTGCGGATGGACGGCCTGGCCGGTTCGGACGCGCCCGAGGGTCGGGTGCGGGAGGAGCTGCACGACCTGGCCGGGTCGCTGCGGTCGCTGGCGCAGGAGGTCCGCCAGATCAGCCACGAGCTCTACCCGCCCACGCTGGAGGCCCTCGGGCTCTACGCGGCCCTGCGGCAATCGGCGCGGGTGTGGAACGCCGGGGACGTCGCCGTCGAGATCGTCGCCCACGACGGCCTCGACGAATCCCGCCTGCCCGCGGCGGTGGAGATCGCGCTGTTCCGCATCGCCCAGGAGGCCGTCGGCAACGGCATCCGCCACGGGCGGGCGCGGAGGATCACCGTCCGCCTGGGCAGAGAGCAGGACCGCCTGCGGATGACCGTCGAGGACGACGGCAAGGGGTTCGACCCCGACGGGGCCGGCGCCAAGGGCCTGGGGATGACCTCCATGAGAGAACGCGCCGAGGCCATCGGCGGCAGCCTGAGCATCGCCTCCGAGCCCGGCAGGACCGTCGTCCGTATCGAGGTCATAACGCCGGCTGCCAACGGCCGGTAGGCAGTGGCCGGGGGCTACCGGCCGGGCTCAAGCAGGCGGCGGGCGTAGGCGAGGTCCTCGGCGGCGAGGCGCTCGGCGGCGCCTTCCTCGGAGTACTCCGCGCAGAGGCAGATCGGGCGGTCGTAGCCGCGGGCGTTCAACTCGGCGGCGACCCGGGCCCAGTCCGCCAGGCCCTGCCGGCCGGTCGTCCAATGCCACCGCCACGCCGCCGTCTCGGCCTCGGGGCCGTTCGTCCGCCACCAGAAGACGTTCTTGAGGTTCACCATGCACATGCGGTCGGCGAGGATGTCCACCGCCAGCGCCGGCGGCTCGCCGACGAGGGCGCAGTGGGCGGGGTCGTACACGGCCGCGACGTGGCGGGGGTCGTGATCCTCGATCAGCCGGCGGATGCCGACGGCGCTGCCCACCCAGGCCCCGCAGTGGTTCTGCACGCCGAGGGTCACGCCGTGCTCGGCCAGGACCGGCGCCAGTTCGTCGTATCGCCGGCGGATACGGGCCTCGCACGCGAGGTAGCCGTCGTCGGCGATCTTCGCCATCACCCGGAGAATGCTCACCCCCGCGGCCGCGCAGGCGGCGATGGTCCGCTCATCCTCAGGCCCGGCGACGCTGTGGATGGTCACGCCGTGGTCGGCGAAGACCTTCGCCGCCTCGCCGAGGGCGGGCTCGATGTTGTCGGGCTCGACCTGGTAGCCGGGGCGGACGGGCAGCTCGACGCCCCAGAAGCCCATGCCCGCCACACGGCGGGCGAGGTCGGGCAGCGGCTCTTTCCAGGGCTTGGTGAAGACGGTGAATCGCGCCATGTCATGCTCTCCGGGGGGCCAGGCGGGCATCGCGGGGCGATTGTACGGCCCGGGCGCAATGGCGGGAAGGGTCGTTGGGAGGGGGACACGGCAAATTCCAGACACCGGGAAGCGCACAAACGGCAAACGGCAGACACCAGACGAAGACACCCGCCGCCGGGCGCTGCCGGGTGGGGGGCACAGCTCCCGGGCGCCGAAGGGACCTCTTCCGTCGGCCGCAGGCCGGCGCGTCTGGTGTCTGCCGTTTGGAGTCTGCCGTTTCTTCGCGCCTTCGTCGCGGAAATCCGGCGAAACCTTTGCACAAAGCCGTCGATATGTGCTATAGTGTTGTGCTCCCGTGGCTACGGGTATCGCTGGAGGGATCCTGCTGTACTCCCAGGAACGAACGGACGAGGCGGTGCGTGTACCGACTCGGCAGGCCACGACAGCGAAGACGAGCAGTCAGGTAAGGACCCATCGCCCGCGAGGCGAGAACGGACGCATCATGAGACGGCTTGGCAAGATACGGAACATCGGCATTTCCGCCCACATCGACTCGGGTAAGACGACCCTGAGCGAGCGGATGCTCTTCTATGCCGGGCGGATTCACCGCATGCAGGAGGTCCGCGGCGGCGACGGCGGGGCCACCATGGACTACATGGACCTCGAGCGCGAGCGGGGCATCACGATCACCTCGGCGGCGACGCAGGTCGACTGGGGCGAGCACGTGCTCAACCTGATCGACACGCCGGGGCACGTGGACTTCACCGTCGAGGTCGAGCGGTCGCTCCGCGTGCTCGACGGGGCGGTGATGATCCTCTGCGCCGTCGGCGGCGTGCAGAGCCAGTCGGTCACCGTCGACCGCCAGATGAAGCGCTACCGCGTGCCGCGCATCGCCTTCATCAACAAGATGGACCGCACCGGGGCCGACCCGCAGCGCGTCCGCACGGAGCTGGCCGAGAAGCTCGGCCTCAATGCCATCCCGATCCAACTGCCCATGGGCGCCGGCGAGGACTTCCGCGGCGTGATCGACCTGATCGCCATGGAGGCACTGACCTTCGACGGCGAGGCCGGGGAGAAGGTCACCCGCTCGCCGATCCCCCCGGAGTTCGCCGACGAGGCCGCCGAGGCGCGGGCGGAGATGCTCGAGGCCCTCAGCATGTTCAACGACGACATGATGGAGCGGCTGCTCGAGGAGCAGGACATCGACGAGGAGATGGTCCACGAGACGCTCTCGGACGCGACGCTGAACCTCGATGTCGTCCCGCTGATGATGGGCTCGGCCTTCAAGAACAAGGGCGTTCAGCCGCTGATGGACGCGGTGGCGAACTACCTGCCCAGCCCGCTGGACCGCACGGCCTTCGCGCGGGACCACGACAACGAGGGCGCCGAGGTGCCCCTGAACTGCGATCCCGAGGCGCCGCTGGTGGCGATGGTCTTCAAGATCGTCGACGAGAGCTTCGGGCAGCTCAGCTACGTCCGCGTCTACCAGGGCACGCTGGCCAAGGGCGAGACGTTCCGCAACGCCCGCACGAACCAGACCGTCCGCATCGGGCGGATCGTCCGCATGCACGCCGACGACCGCGAGGAGCTCTCCGAGGCCCGGCCGGGCGATATCGTCGCCGTGGTCGGCCTGGACTGCGCCAGCGGCGACACGCTGTGCGGCGAGGGCGTCAATTACTCGCTGGAGAGCATTTTCGTCGCCGACCCGGTGATCAGCCTGTCGGTCACGCCGGCCAGCAGCGCCGACCAGGACCGCATGGCCAAGGCCCTCAACCGGTTCATGAAGGAAGACCCGACGTTCCGCGTCTCGACGGACCCTGAAAGCGGCGAGACGGTCATCGCCGGGATGGGCGAGCTTCACCTCGACGTGTACATCGAGCGGATGCGGCGGGAGTACAAGGCCGACGTCGCGGTGGGCGCACCGAACGTCAGCTATCGCGAGGCCCCCACGGCCGAGGCGACCTTCAACACGAGGCACAAGAAGCAGACCGGCGGGTCCGGGCAGTACGCCCACGTGGTGGGTCGGCTGATCCCCCTGCCGGACGATGCCGAAGACCCCTACGAGTTCGAGGACAACATCACCGGCGGGCGGATCCCGCGGGACTACATCCCCGCCGTCAGCAAGGGCTTCGCCGAGGCGATGGTCAAGGGCCCGCTGGCGGGATACGAGATCGTCGGCTGCCGCATGTGCCTCGACGACGGCAGCTACCACGAAGTCGACTCCAGCGAGATGGCCTTCCGCATCGCCGCCGTGCAGGCCTTCCGCGAGGCGTTCCGAAAGGCCAAGCCCCGCCTGCTGGAGCCGGTGATGGCCGTCGAGGTCGAAACGCCCTCGGAGTACCAGGGACAGGTCGTCGGCGACCTCAACGCCCGACGCGGGCTCATTCAGACCACCGAGAACCGCGAAAGCTTCACCATCATCCGAGCCGAGGTCCCCCTGGCCAGCATGTTCGGCTATGCCACCGTCCTGCGCAGCCTCACCAAGGGCATGGCCACGTTCTCCATGGAGATGGCCCGCTACGCCCTCGTGCCCAAGGCCCTCGCCGAGGAGATCATCGCCGCCCGCCGGCGGGAGGAAGAGGCCACCCGCTGACGACGGCGGGTTCGACAAGAATGCTATCACCGTACAAGGATGTACGGCCGGCCGGCGCCCACCGCGGCGCCGGCCTCCTTTTTGCGCGGAACCGTCCCCGTGGCGAGCTGCGGCTGGGCCCCCCGTCCGCCGTGCAGTCTGGAACCTGGGTTTTGAGATATCGGCGTCGCGGGCATCGCCCGGTCCCCGCTGCCCGGCCGCTATTACGGCATGTACCCTATACCCCGCCGCCCGAAAGCCCCTGCCTGTCCCGCCTGTCCCACCGCCCATGGCCCGGACACGGACCGATATACCATAAACACTTTATTATCAGCTATTTATGCGTACACCGAATCCTGTGTGTCCACTGCCCGCAGGGTGGACAGAACCGACACACCCCCCCGGGGCCGCCGGAAGCGACAGGGGTCGGGCGAGGGGGGCTCCTCCCGTGTCCACCCCCTGGACACCTGTCCGCCACCCAACCGGGTGGACAGACGGGACACGAGCGCAAGTCCCGACAAAACAGTCGCCTACGAACCCCCATCTGCCTGTGTGTCCACTGCCTGGGGGGTGGACAGAACTGACACTCCACCTTGACACCGCCGGCGGGTGGGCCTATCCTCCGGTCGCTCGATACCTTCCCCGGCTCGGGGCACGAACAAGGGCATGTCACCGCGATGCCTCACGACCCTGACAACCCGGTGGCCGTGGCAATGATCGGCGTGGGCGGCTTCGGCCGGTGGACCCTCCAGGCGCTTCAGCAGAGCCCCGCAGTCCGGCTGGTGGGGCTCTTCGACCGCGAGCCCACCATCGCCGAGCAAGCCGGGCAGGAGACCGGCGCCGCGGCCTATACCGACGCCCGTCGCCTGCTGGCCGAGACCCGCCCGGCGGCGGTCTTCCTGGCGGTGCCCCCGCACGTCTGCGGGGACCTGATCGAGCTCTGCGTCAAGCAAGGGATCCACGTCTGGAAGGAACTGCCCCTCGGGCGGAACCTGGAGGAGGCCGCCCGCTTCGTTCAGCAGATGGACGCCGCCGGGCTGCTGCTGTCGGTCGGTACGCAGCGGCGGTTCGCGCCGGGTTACCACGAGGCCTGGCAGCTCCGCCGGCGCGTCGGGCGAGTCTTCCTCGGCCGGGCGCATTACCTGTTCAACTGGGGCCCGAGGCTGGGCTGGCGGGGCGACCGGGCCTCCGCCGGAGGGGGGGCACTGCTGGAGCTCGGCTACCACCCGGTCGACCTGCTCGTGTGGATGCTCGGCATGCCCGAGGAGGTTTACGGCCTGAACTACACCGAGCGCCGCGGGGGGGAGGCCGCCGACGGCACGCCCGAGCCGATCTACGACACCGAGGACACCGCCGCGGGCATCCTGCGGTATCCCGACGGGGCGATGGCGTCGGTCGTCACCACCCGCCGCAGCGGACCGGTCAGCGAGGAGCTGGACCTCCATGGCCGCGAGGGATCGATACGGGCGACGGATGAAAGCTGTGTGCTGACCGACCCTGATGGCAATGTCCTGCATCGCACCGAGGGCCACGTCGCCCCCCACGAGGCCTTCGTCCGCCAGGCCGAGGCCTTCGCCCGCGCCGTGGCCGAGAGACCCAAACGCTTCGCCTGCTCCGGTCGGGAGAACCTCCTCACCCAGGCCACGATCGACGCGATGTACCTTTCCGCCCGGACCTGCCAGCCGGAGAGCCCGTCGCGGCTGTTGGGCACGCACGGCCTGACGCCGGAGGACTGCCTCGGCTGCGCCCTCCGCCACGCCGACGCCGCCGCCATCGAGGACTGACCGCCGCCGCGGGAGACGTCAGTCGCCGGCCGCCTCGGGCAGTTCCGGCCAGTCTTCCCGGGCGAGCTCCTCCAGGTACGCGTGGCGGGTCATGTCGATCTGGAGCGGCGTGACGGTCACGTAGCCCTCATGGAGGCAGACCACGTCGGTGTCCTCGTGCCTGCGGACGAAGCCGTAGGTCTCCCCCAGGCGATAGGCGTGCCGGCCCTGGGGGTCCACGGTCTCGTGGTACTCGTCCTCCAACTCGCTGGTCGACTGGGCCACGACGCGGACGCCCTTCGGCCAGCCGGGCTTCAGCGGGGGGACGTTGACGTTGATGAGGTCCCCCTCGGCGAGGCCCCGCTGGAGCAGGCGATCCAGGACGAGCCGGCAGAGGCCGGCGACGGCGGGGAATTCGATCTCATCGACGCCGCCTGCGTACCCGGCCGAGAAGGCCACGGCGGGAATGCCCAGCATGGCGGCCTCGGCGGCCGCGGCGACCGTGCCGGAGTAGAACACGTTCACGCCGACGTTCGTGCCCGCGTTGATCCCGCTGAGCACGACGTCGGGCAGCTCGGTCAGCAGCTTGCGTGCGGCGAGGCGGACGCAGTCGGCGGGTCGGCCGTCCACGCTGTTGCCCCAGAACGGGTTGGGCGAGTCGTTGATCCGCACGCGGTGGACGACCAGCGGCTCGCGAAGCGTGATCGAGTGCCCCGCCGCCGACTGGGGCGAGCTCGGCGCGACCACCGTCGCATCTCCCATGTCGCACACCGCCCCGTACAGCGCCGCCAGTCCCGGCGCGAAGATGCCGTCGTCGTTGCTCAGCAGGATCCGCATGACCGGAGTGTATCCGCCCCGGACGGCCGGCGGAAGCCCTGCCTCGGCGCGCGAGACGGGCGGTGCCGGTTCGCTGCCGACACCGCCCGCGGGTGTTGCGCTGGTTCGGCGCCGCCTAGAACCACCAGGCCGCGCCGGCCTTCTCGCGGAGGATGAGGGGCTTGAGATATTCGACGGCCTTCTCGAAGCCCTCGTTGATGCTCATCAGCGAGTCCTCGTGCTCGATGCTCAGCACGCCGTCGTAGTCGTACAGGCGGAGCATGGAGATGAACGGCTTCCAGAAGTCATCGCCGTGCCCGTAGCCGCACGTGCGGAAGACCCATGCCCGCTGGCGGACCTCGCCGTAGCTCTTGATGTCCAGGTTGCCCGTGATGCCCGAATTCCTCGGGTCGATCGCGCAGTCCTTGGCGTGGACGTGGAAGATGCACTTGTTCTCGCCGAGGTACCGGGCGGCCTCGACCGGATCGATGCCCTGCCAGAAAAAGTGACTCGGGTCCAGGTTCGCCCCCAGCCGCGTGCCGCCCGCCTTGCGGAGCCGGACGATGTCCTCGGGGTTGTGCACCGTCATGCCCGGGTGCGCCTCGAAGGCGATCTTCGTACCCGCCTTCTGGGCCTCGTCGTTCCACTTGCCCCAGAACGGGATGATCACGTCCTCCCACTGGTAGCGGGCCGCGTCCTCGAAGTCCGGCGGCCAGGGGCACGTGACGAAGTTCGGCGTCTTGTCGCCCTTGGCCCCGCCCGGGCAGCCGGAGAAGTTGATCAGCACGGTGTTGAACTCGGCCGCGAGCTGCAGGCCGTTGCGCATCGCCTTGATGTGATCGTTGGCGATCTTCTTGCTCGGGTGCACCGGGTTGCCGTGCACCGCGATGCCCTCGACCGAGAGCCCGTGGTCGGCGATCTTGGCCTTGAGCTCCTTGAGCTTGTTCTTGCTGCGGTGAATGCCGACCAGGCCCCAGGGATCGCCGGGGTACGCCCCGGCCGGAAGCTCGATGGCGTCCAGGCCGAGCTTCTGGCAGTAGCCCAACGCGTCGTCCAGAGTCATCCCGCCGAACATCGCTGCCATCACGCCAAGCTTCATCGTGCGTCTCCTTTGCCGTTACCGTGCGGCCGCGGCGTCATTCCGATCGCAATCGAGGCCCGGCGGACGCAGCCGCACATCGCCCGCCCGATCCGTCATTATGCCCCGCCGCGGCCGGGACGCAAGCCTCCGCTGGGAAAGCCCGTGCGGCGGCCCGGAAGTGACCGGCGCGGTTGAACGCTCCGGTGCGTCGGCCTATGCTGTGCGGTATGCGCGAGGCATCCCCCGGCAAGCTCTCCCACGGGCGGCGGGACAAGTGGGACGTCGAGGGCGTCCTGCTTCCCGAGGAGACGACCTGCGCGCGGGTGGACCTGCCCGCGGTGTTCGGCAACGCCAGGCCGGTCGAGATCGAGATCGGCTCGGGCAAGGGCACGTTCCTGCTGGCCCGCGCGGCGGCCCGACCGGAGATGAACTTCCTCGGCATCGAGTGGGCCCGGGCGTATTGCCACTACACCGCCGATCGCATCAAGCGAACGGGACTGGCAAACGTCCGCATGCTGCGAGCGGATGCCGAGCAGCTTTTTCGCCGCGGCCTGGCCGATCAGAGCGTCTGGCGGATCCACGTCTATTTCCCCGACCCCTGGCCGAAGCGGCGCCATCACCGGCGGCGCCTGCTCAAGCCGGCCTTTCTTCGGGACGCCCGGCGGGTGCTCGAAACCGGCGGGCAGATCATCGTGGTGACGGATCACCTGGATTACTTCCGCCACATCCGCCGCATCTTCTACGGCCTGCCCGGCCTGGCGAGGGTGCCCTTCCCCAAGATGACCGGCAAGGAAGATGAGCTGGTGGGGACGAATTTTGAACGGAAGTACATCGCCCAGGGCAGGCCCTTCTACTCGCTGGCCAGGCTGCGGTACCGCTGACCCGATGGCGAGGCGCTCTTCTCTTCTTATGGATTAATAGAATCACCGTAGCAGTAGAGACAGGGCCTCTTGGTTCTTGGCATTGCGGTCCGATCCCATCGGAAGTTTCCGTCTGCCAATGGCTTGGAGTGCAGGCTCATCGGTCGGGCATCGTGGAAATGCTGTGAGTTGAGCACGCGTCGGGCTGTCGGCAACACGGTTGTGAAAACAGGTTCGCAAGGGCGTCTGATCGGGCGGTGGGAATCTCCCGTATGAGCCCGCAGGCAACCGACAGGTTTTCCCCGTCCTCTGCACCGCGTGGGACCGCGCAGGAAACAACCCTTGCCGGTGCGGGAGGAACATGGCAAGGAGAGGGGCGAGAGTTCAGACCGTGGCGCGAATCTCCTTGGTCAGCCTCTCGATGGTCGCCTGGAGTTGCACGTCGTCCTCCCGCAGGCTTCGAATGGTGCGGTCGGCGTGGAGCACGGTGGAATGGTCGCGCCCCCCGAAATACCCGCCGATCTCCTCGAGGCTGTGGCGGGTCAGGTTCCGTGCAAGGTACATGCAGATCTGTCGCGGGAACGCGATCGACCGGCTGCGCTTCTTCGACTGGAGGTCCGAGACGCGGACGTTGAACCGCGTGGTGACGGCCCTGAGGATGTCGTCGATGGTCACTTCGCGGTGCTGTGGCGTGGCCTCGTGGCCCAAGGCCTCGCGGGCCAGTTCCATGGAGATGTCCTGGTCGCTGACACGGGCGAGCATCTGGACTTTCGCGATGGCCCCCTCGAGTTCCCGGGCGTTGGAATCGATCGCCCCGGCGAGAAAGCAGACCACGTCCTCGGGCATCTTGATCCTCTGGGCGACGGCCTTCTTGCGGAGGATGGCCACGCGCGTCTCGTAGCAGGGCCGGTCTATGCGGGCGACAAGCCCCCAGTTGAAGCGGCTGACGAGGCGTTCTTCGAGTTCCTCGATCTCGCCCGGGCCGCGGTCGGAGGAGAGGATCAACTGCTTCTGGGCCTGGTAGAGCGTGTTGAACGTGTGGAAGAACTCCTCCTGCGTCTGCTCGTGGTTGGCCAGGAACTGGATGTCGTCGATGGCCAGAACGTCCGCGTGGCGGTAGCGGAAGCGGAAGTCGTGCAGTTGTCCCCGCCCGACGGCCTCGATGAAGTCGTTGACGAACGTCTCGCAGGTAAGGATGCAGATGCGGACGTCGGGGCGGCTCTGCTGGATCTGCCGGCAGGTCGAGTAGAGCAGGTGGGTCTTGCCCAGCCCCACGCTGCCGTGGAGGAACAGGGGATTGTAGGTCTGCCCGGGCGTCTCGCTGACGGCCTGGCAGGCGGCATAGGCCAGGCGGTTGCCCGGGCCCATGACGAACGTGTCGAAGCGGTAATCCTCGCACAACGCCAGCGGGTCGGTGTCGTCGGGCGCCGCCGTGGGCGAGTCGGCGGCGTCGGCACCGGCGTCGGCGTGGACGGACGGCATCGCACCGTCATCCTCCACGTCGGCGCTGGCGAGGAAGTGAACGCCGACGAGCCGCCCGGTCGCGGCCTGGGCGGCCTCCGTGAACAGCCGTGCCGCGTGCCGGCGGCAATACGACTGTTCGGTCCGGCCGGGAGCCTCGATCTCAAGCAGGCCGTTCTCCAGCGAGATGGCCTCCAACTCCGCGAACCAGGGGCGGATGACGTTTCCGCCCTCGGAGATCACCTGCTGGATGATACGTTGCCACAGCGAGCGGTCGACCTTTGCCATCCAAGCCACCCTCTAAGCGCAAGGGAACCGCGACGGAACACAAGCGAGCAATCCTGGAACATCAAGACACAGCACCGACGCCGCTCGCCGTCCGTGACGATGGCCTGAAGTCATCCCTGAAGGCCGACTGCATCTTCGACGCGGAAAGACTCTACCGCCGCGGTCGGCGCTTGTCAAAAGCAAAAACCGCAACCGCCGTTTCAGCCCGTGTTGACGGGGGTTTGGCGACCATCCGCCCGGCCGTCCTGCCGCCGGGGGCCGCTCAGTCGAACCGCGTCACCGCCGCCGACGCCGGTTGGGAGGACGCCCCCGACCCGGCGAACATCCGCTCCTGACGCGGGCCCTTGCGTCGGCGGGAGCCGTTTCGCCCGTTGCCGTTGGCCGGCCTGGGGCGCAGCAGCCAGCTCTTGTCTCCGAATCGGTCGGACATCGCATTCAGCAGCGCCGCCGAGGGCGCGACCGACCACGCGGCATCCGTGCGGACGCGAACCCTCGCCTCCGGGCGAGACAGCGGCGACAACTCGATGTGCAGCGGGCAATTGCCCTTGTGATGCTCGATCAGCTCCTGGAGCGAGCGGAGCGACTCGTCCACGTCGATCGACGACGCCAGCCGGAACAGCACCGCCGACGTGATCTCCGAGACCGCCCGCTCGATGGGGATGACCTCGTCGACGATGATGCTCGGCCGCTCGCGCCGGCGATCGATGCTGCCGCGGACGAACAGGATGGCCTCGGGCTGGATGTGCTCGCCGTACTGCTCGAACGCCTCGGCGAAGAGCACCGCGTCGCAACTGCCGGTCAGGTCCTCGACGGTGAGCATGGCCATCTTCTTCCCGGCCGACCGCCCGGACCGCGTCACGCGGGGGCGGACTTCGGAGATCATGCAGCCGATGGTCACCGGCGTGCCCTCGGCGTAGTCATCGAGGTGGGTCAGGTCCACGCCGGACGGCGTCGAGAGGCTGCTGAGCACCGGCCCGTGCTCGACCAGCGGATGCGAGCTGACGTAGAAGCCGAGGGTATCCTTCTCGGCCTTGAGCATCTCGGCCTTGGTCCAGGGCTCGACATCGGGGAACCGCGGCGGGGGGGGTTCCTCGGTGTCCAGCCCGCCGGCGCCGAAGAAGCTCAACTGCCCGCTCTTGCGGTCGGCGGCCGCCTCCTGGCCCAGCCGGATGGCCGAGTCCAGGCCCTCGGTCATCGCCGCCCGCGTGGCCCCGAGGGCATCGAACGCGCCGCATTTGATCAGCGCCTCGATGGTCGCCCGGTTGACCGCCCGCAGGTCCACGTGGGAGCAGAAATGATACAGGTCGGTGAAGCCCCCGACCTCCTCGCGGGCGGCAAGGATGGCCTCGACGGCCTTGCCGCCGACGCCCTTGACGGCCGCGAGGCCGAACCGCACGCACTCGCCGTCGACGGTGAAGTCGCGGTCGCAGGTGTTGATGTCCGGCGGGGCGACGTCGACCCCCATCCGCCGCGCCTCGGCCATGTACTGGACGACCTTGTCGGTATCGGCGCTTTCGAACGTCAGCAGCGCCGCGAGGAACTCCCGCGGGTAGTAGGCCTTGAAGAACGCCGTCTGGTAGGCCACGATCGCGTAGCGCGTCGAGTGAGCCTTGTTGAAGCCGTACCCGGCGAACTTGAGGATCAGCTCGAACAGCCTCTCGGCCTCGTCGGCGGCGATGCCGTTGGCCTCGGCGCCGGCGAGGAAGTTGGGCTTCTCCGCCTCGATGATCTTGCCCTTCTTCTTGCTGATCGCCTTGATCAGCGTCAGCGCACGGTTCAGCGGCAGCTTGCCCAGGCGGTTGAGCACCTGCATGACCTGTTCCTGGTAGGCCATGATGCCGAACGTCTCGGCGAGGATCTCGTCGACGAGTTCGTGGACGGCCTCCACCTGCTCCGTGCCGTTCTTGCGGGCGATGTAGGACGGGATCAGCTCCATCGGCCCGGGGCGGTACATCGCGTTGGCGGCGATGAGCTGCTCGATGCGGTCCGGCTGCATCTTCATCAGCACGTCCTTCATCCCGCCGGACTCGAACTGGAAGATGCCGTCGGTCTCCCCGCGGCTGAAGACGCCGAAGACCTCCGGATCGTCCAAGGGAAGCTTCTCGGGGTCGATGTCCTCCCCCGTCCGCGCCTGGACCAGGTCGCGGGCGCGCTGGATCGTCGTCAGCGTTCGCAGGCCCAGAAAGTCCATCTTCATCAGCCCGACCTTCTCGCACGTCGGGCCGTCCCACTGCGTGATCACGTCCTCGCTGTCGGCCTGCTTGTACAGCGGGACGAGGTCCTCCAGCGGCTCGTCGCAGACGATCACCCCCGCGGCGTGCACCCCGGCGTGGCGGGCCAGCCCCTCCAGCCGCTTGCCGTAGTCGATGATCTCCCGGACCCGGGGCTCGCCCTCGTACATGTCCTTCAGGTCCGGCTCGGCGTCCAACGCCTTGTCCAGCGTGACCTTCGGGCCCTCGGGGACCTTCTTGCAGATCGCGTCCACCTCCGGCAGGGGGATGTCCAGAACCCGACCGACATCCCGGACCACCGCACGCGATTTCAGCGTCCCGTACGTGATGATCTGCGCCACGTGCCCGTACTTCTCCCGCACGTAGCGGATCACGTCGCCCCGGCCCTCCTGGCAGATGTCGATGTCGATGTCCGGCGCCTCCTCCCGCTGGGGGTCCGTGAAGCGCTCGAACAGCAGCCCGTACTTCAGCGGGTCGACGTCCGCGATGCCCAGGCAGTAGCCCAGCAGCGTGGCCACGCCGCTGCCGCGCGGCGCCGCCGGGATGCCGTTGCGCCGGGCGTACTGGACGAAATCGTTGACGATCAGGAAGTAGCTGCTGTAGCCCTTGTCCTCGATGACCTCGAGCTCGCGGTCCAGCCGCGTGCGGTAGTCCTCGGGGAACTGCTCGGTGCCCAGCCGCTCGGCGAGACCCTCCCAGGCGATGTCCCGCAGGTGCTGCTCGGGCGTCCCCCCATCGGGGGCGTCGTAGCGGGGCAGGTGCTCGGTGGAGAAGTCGAGCTGCACGTCGCACATCTCGGCGATCTTCAGCGTCGTCTCCGCCGAGGCGCCCAGGCCCTTCAGGGCCGCACGCATCTCCTCGGAGCCCTTGAGGTAGAGCTCGGGGGAGTACTCCAGGGCCCCGCCGTCGGCCAGCGTCTTGCCCGTCGAGATCGCCGTGAGCACCTCGTGAGCCTTCTTGTCGTCGCGGTGGAGGAAGTGCACGTCGTTGGTGCCCACCACGCCGACGCCCAGCTCGTCGGCGAGCTGGAGCAGCAGCGGATTGACCTTCGCCTGGTCCTCCATGCCCTGGCTCTGAACCTCGATGAAGAACCGCTCGGGGCCGAAGATGTCCAGGTACTCCCCCGCGATCCGCCGGGCTTTCTCCTCCTGTCCCGCCAGCAGGGCCGACGGGACCTCCCCGCCGAGGCAGGCGGTCGTGCAGATCAGCCCGTCGTTCAGCTCGGCCAGCAGCTCGCGGTCCACGCGGGGCTTGTAGTAAAAGCCCTCCAGGTACGCCCGCGAGCTCAGGCGGATCAGGTTCCGCCAGCCCGTGGCGTTCATCGCCAGCAGCAGCAGGTGGTAGGCCGCGTCACGCTGGTTGCCCATGCTGCGGTCGTCCCGCGTCGTCGGGCTGATGTACGCCTCCATGCCCAGGATCGGCCGGACGCCGGCGTCCCGGCAGGCGGTGTAAAAGTCGATCGCCCCGAACAGGTTGCCGTGATCCGTCAGCGCCAGCGTGTCCATGCCGTGGGACTTCGCCGTCGCCACCAGGTCCTTGATCCGGTTCGCCCCGTCCAGCAGCGAGTAATGGGAGTGCACGTGAAGGTGAACGAATCCATCCATGGCCGTACGTTCCTTCCGAAATGCGAGGGGAATCGGGCGACCCTCCGGCCGCCCGGCGAGGGCGATGATACCACTGCCCCCCCCGGCCGGGCAAATCCGTTGCCGCGGATTCGCGGCATGGACCAGGGGTTGGTCGCTGCCCGGTGACGACCGGGGGGACCGGGCCGGTGAGGTACTGCTCTGCCGGGGCGCGTGGGAGTTCGCGGGAGATGCCGGGCCGGGGCCCGAGGCGGGGGGCCAGGTCAAGTACGTGGGATGCCCGAAGTTACGGGCACTTGGGGGCCCGCCGGCCCGGCCCGGGCCCCGCAGCGTCGCCCAGCGGGGGCCTCCTGCGCCCGCCCGGCGGTTGACGAACCGGCCATTCGGCATATAGTGGAACTTGGCAAGTCTGCGCCGATTGGGCGCGAAAGGAGACGCGGCGGGGCTGGCGGGCAACGCCCGCCGCCGCCGTCCGACGAGAGGTTCGAGAGGCCGACGAGGGCCCATGCCGTCCCTCGTCCGGAACGCGTATGAGGCCGTGTTGCTGCATCCCAGCGCACTGCGCTGCTCTTCGGAGACAGCGAGGCCGCCGCAAGCCGTTCGCGTCGGCACGTCCTGAATCTGCTCATCCCGCGCGCGAGCCTGCGCGCTTCGCATAGTCGGCGAGCGGAACGATCCGCCGCCGGAATCCGCATCAAAAGGAGCATCGCGATGTCCACCGCCAGACGCCTGTTGACTGTCACGGGGCTCTCCGCCGTCTGCTTCCTCGCCGCCTCCGCGCTGGGAGGGCGGGGGGACGTCGCCATCTTCACCGAGGTCGGCGGGGGCGACGCGATCACCTCCAGCGTCTTCAGCCACGACTGGGATACCGAGGTCCGCAACGACGGCGCCGGCAGCAGCTACGCGCTGAGCGGCTCGGAGATCACGCTCGTCGAGGGCGGGCACTACTTCGCGATGTACAACACGCAGATCGACTCCACCGGCGGGAGCAACCGCAGCGAGGTGCAGTCCCTGCTGGAGCTCAACGGCACCGACCTGGCGACCGGATGGTCGCAGGGCTTCATGCGCCGCCAGGACAACAGCAACTGGCTGATCACCTCCGGCGCGGGCGTCTTCGAGGCCAACCCCGGCAGCACGCTCCAACTCCAGTCCTATCGGTCCGACGTCAACAACGGCGCGACGACCGAACGGTCGGCCGCCGCCGACGCGTCCCACGCGATCCAACTGCTCAAGCTCGACGACGCGTGGGACTACTGCCGCCTGTCGCGGACCGTGGATGCCCAGACCGGGCCGAGCGGTTCCACCTTCATCGACGTGACCTACGACACGCAGGACGAGCTGGACACCGGCTCATTCGACCACGCCGACAGCGACATCACGCTCAAGCAGGCCGGGCACTACCTCGTCGTTGCCAACACGTACATCGAGAAGAGCCACGACAAAGCCCGGTCCAACTACATCCAGCGGTTGACACTCAACGGCGCGGCTGTCGAAGGCTCGCAGACCACGGTCTACATTCGCGGCGACCAGGACAACGAGCAGTGCTACGAGGGCGCCGCCAGCATCGGCATGATCGTCGAGACAACGGACATCGACACGATCCTCAACGTCGAGATCATGCAGGAGACCGGAGCCACGTCGACGATCATGGACGGCAGGACGGCGGTGACGATCGTCAAGCTGCCGGACACGGCCGACTACATCCGCCTGACCGACACCGACGGCGACAACATCAACCCGAACGACTGGACTCCCGCGGGGTGGGACAACGAGCTCGAGCTGGACCCGGTGGCCTTCACACACACCGGCAGCCAGATCGGCGTGGCGCAGACGGACGACTACCTGTTTCTCTCCGCCGTGGACACCGAAGGCGACGGGAACCCGGCGCGGGTCATGCCCCGCCAGGGCTGGGACGTCAACGGCGGCGGGGACCCGCTGGACTACGGCCAGACCGGGATGTATGACCGGGACCACCAGGGCTCGTCCGCGGCGGGCAACTTCTCGGGCATCATCGCCGAGCTGAATGCCGGCGACACCGTCGAGACCATCTACACCAAGACGACGCAGACCGGCGCCGTGCCCGCCACGCACATGGGCCTTCAGGGCGTGCGGCTCAGCTCGCTGTTCCCGGCGCTCACGGGCCTGAGCTGGGACGAAGCGGGCGACGGCAACTGGGCCGACGTCGACGGCGGGCTCTCCCGCTGGAAGGACAACGGCAGCTACAGCGCCAATCCCCCGGGCGCCGACGACGTGGCGTTCATCGACGGCAACACGGTGACGGTCGCGGCCGCCCAGGGCGACCAGGCGGTGGACATCCTGAGCATCCAGGGCGGGTCGCTGGTGATCGAGCCGGGCGTGAGCCTGGCGGCGACGACGGGCGTGAACCTCATCGAGGGCACGCTGGACGTCGACGGCACGCTGGACGCGGGGCTGGGCCTGGACGTCGGGGCCGGCACGACGGCGACGATCGCCGGCACGCTCGACGCCAACGCCGACTTCGGGGCCGCCACCGTCGCAGCCGGCGGCACGCTGACCTTCGAGGCGACCGCCACGGCGGACCTGGCCGCCCTCGGCTCGGCCGGGGAGCTGACCATCGCCTCCGGCATGACCGGGTCGATCGGCTCGTTGATCGTCACCGACGGCAACGCGGTCATCCCGGCGACGGGGCCGACCATCGCCGACATCGCCGCCGGCGGCGGGAACGTGGACCTGGCCTGCAACGCCGCGACGCTGGATGTCTCCGGGGATGCCAACGTGGTGATGAGCCAGCCGCTGACGACCGATGTCGTCGGCGTCTCCGGCGGTACGCTGCACGTGCTGGACAGCATGGACACGCTGACGCCCACCGTCAGCGACGCCGGGGTCCTGGTGGTCGACGGCAACGCGACGTTCCGCACGGCGGCGTTCTCGGCCACGGCGAACCTCCACGGCGACGCGGAATTCACCGGCAGCGGCGGGGAGGCGTCGGTCATCTCCGGCGGGCAGACCACGGTGGACGGCGCGGTCGGCGGCGCGGGCCTGACGGTCTCCGGGGGCACGCTGCACGCGAAGCAGACGCTCGACGTCGACACCCTCACCACGGCCGCGCCGGGCAGCCTGGTGGTCGACGGCAACGCGACGGTGGGCACGGCCGTGATCGGGGGCACGGCGACGCTGAACGCGGACCTGACCGCGACGGGCGCGGCCTTCGAGGTCGACGGCGGGACGGTCACGGTCGCGGGCGCCACCGATGCCACCGACCTGACCGTCACCAACAGCGGCATGCTGGGGGCCGCCTCGCCCGTCCTCGCCGACTCGATCAGCCTGACCGGGCGCGGCTGGCTGAGCGTTGGCGACACGCTGGCCGTGCGGTCCGGCGACAGTGCGGACGTGACGATCGCCGGCGGTACGCTCGAGGCCGACAACGCCCGGGCGCTGTCGCTGCTGCCGGACCTGCTCGTCCAGGCCGGCGGGCGGGTGAAGCTGAACGAAGCACAGGACGTCCTGCCGGTGATCACCGTGCAGACCGGCGGGCTGCTGGACGGCAACACGACGGGCGCGGTGTTCCGCGGCGCGAGCGTGTACGACCCGAACGAAGCCGGGGTGAACGTGGTGCTGCACGACCGGGCGGTCTTCGGCGCCGAGCCCGGTGCCCCCGTGCCGACGACCGACGACCTGGGCTCCGGCCGCCTGATGGGCGCGATCCTCGGGGGCAACCAGCAGTTCCTCGTCGGCGACGACCCCTGCTCGAACGCGGACATCTACGCCGGCGTCTCCTACGGGCCGTGGACGGCCTCACAGTTCACCGGCACGGTGCGGGAGGGCACCGACGGCGAGGGGCTGGCGGTGTCGATGAACGCCACGGACGCGACGCTCGGCTCGACGGCGACGTTCCACACCAGCAACACCGGCACCGGCGTGGTCTTCTCGGGCGAGGGGCTGCTGACGGTCGAGAGCCCGCTGGACGGCAACGCGACGGTGTTCACCCGCACGGGCGCCTTCAACACGCGGGCGTTCCACGTGCAGGAGGGCGGCGTCGGCGACGGGCAGACGTGGCAGGTCGACAACGGGAAGGTCACGCTGGGGCACAACGCCGCGCTGCACGCCAACGGCGTGATGGCGCTGGGTCCCAACGCCGTGCTGATGCTGGACTTCAACAACCGGAACGTCGGTTCGGGGCTGATCGAGGTCGCCGAGGGCTCGTTCGTGGTCTCCAACGGCGAGAACCGCACCGGCATCGACGGCGGGGCGCATTTCGACTGGAACGGCGGGACGCTCGTCACCCGGGACTACGATTTCCACTGGGAGCAGATGGGCCTGCCGACCGACAGCAACACCGCGCGGCTGAACCTCGTCGTGCAGGCCAGCAAGCCGCACGAAGGCATCTACCTCGGCGACGGCAGCTTCCTGTCCGTCTCGGTCGACAACGGGCGGACGCTTAACGACGCGGGCTCAGACGACACGACCATCCGCCTGATGGACCGCACCGACGGATCGGTCGCCAACGTGGTTTTCACCGTCCCGCAGGGCCGGAGCCTGACGCTCCAGAACGACGCGGTGGACCTGCTCTCGTCCGGGGGCGACACGCCGGACGACGCCAACGACGACACCTACGCCGAACTGCTGATCGGCTACGACGGCGGGGCCGAGCCGTGGCTGCCGCAGGGCAACAACAACCCGCACATGCTCGCCCGCGCCCTGCAGACCGGCCGCGTGAACGTCGAGACGCACCTGGACTCCGGCGCGGTCACGATCCGCTCGGGCAAGCTGGCCTTCCAGAACGCTGCCGGGGACGTGCACGTCCGCGGGGACATCGTCCTGACCGACAACGGCATGGACAAGGGGCTGCGACTGGCGAACTTCGACACCTTCCAGCTCGACGGCAGCATCCGCGCGCACACCGGCGAGGTGTTCGTCAACGATCAGGCCGTCATCCTGGCCAGGCTGTTCGATCCCGACCCGAACAACCACCTGGCCGACGAGATCGTGCTGCACAACGGCTCGGAGTTGTACATGCAGCTCGGGGACCAGTCCGGCGTGCAGAACGTCCTCCAGCCGATCGTGCTGGAAGACGGCAGCGGCGAGGAGATTTTCCTTCGCATTCACGATCAGGGGACGGGCACGGACTGGCTGGATGAGGTCGTCGAGCTGCGGGACGTGACCATCGGCGACGGCGTGGTCTTCCGCATCCAGCAGGACAGCTACAACCAGGGCAACTACATCGAGGAGTACGGCAAGCACGGCGGGGTGTACTTCTCGGCCGCGATGGACGGCAACGCCACGGTCTGGCAGGACCCCGACAACAATGACAGCGACCTCCGGGTCACGCGCCTCGGCGGCAGCGGCACGCTGACGGTGGGTCGGCCCGAGCAGACCGCAGAGACGCTCACCGTCCACATCTGGGGGGACATCGACGACGACGCCACGCTCCGCCTGGTCCACCGAGCTCACGGCCGCATCTGGACCGGCCACGACGGCAACGAGGCCGCGTTCGGCGGCGGGACGGGGCGGATCATCGTCGGGCAGGACCAGACCCTCCACGGCATGGTGGACCGCACGACGGGGGTGACGGCCCGCTGGAACGGCGAGGCGCGCATCGAGTCCGGCACGATGGCCACGCTGCGGGCCCAGGGCGATTTCGGCGCCGCCCCGCAGACCGACGGGACGTTCTGGTTCACCGACGTCCACCTCGAGCCCAACGCCGTGGCGGACATGCGGACGCACAAGGCCAACATCGCGATCTCGGCGGTCCTGGAGAACGGCCCGGCCGGGCCGGACGCACGCGTCGAGGTCGTCGGGCCGGATGACTCGGTCGCCATCGTGGACGTCTCCGACGCCGGGACGGGCAACGCCCTGCACCTGCTGGCGGACGTGGACGTGTTCCTCATGGGCAGGCTGGATGCGCCGGTGCGCGTCACGGGCAACCAGGGCGCGTGGATGACGACCTCCGACGGCGAGTTCAGCGGCCATGCGGGCAACAACGACATGCCCGGCGATCAGACCGTCCCCGTCCTGCCCGGCCAGGGCCAGCGATTCGATCTCGGCGGGCAGACGATCCTCTTCGACGGCGCCAACGGCGTGCTGACCGACGACCCCAACGCCGGCACGATCGCCATGGCCGGCGGGGCCATCCTGCGGGTGGTCTACAACAGCGACGGCAGCCAGACGCCGCTGGGCGGCGACACCGTCATCGAGCTGTCCGAGGACGCGAGGCTTCGCACGTACGTCGACCCGTGTGCGACGTACATGAACCGCGTCGGTGCGGCCGTGCGGGTGCTCGGCGGCGAGACCGCCCTGATCAGCAGCCGCACGCGTCAGACCGGCTCGGTGAACGAGCACGGGGCGGTCTGGTACGAGAACGTTCGCCTGCCCGACGGCGGGACGGCGGACGTGGACGTCGACAGCCTGGCCGACACGATCGTCAGCGTGGTGCTGGAGGACGGCAACGGGCTGCTGGGCCCGGCGGCGCTGCACAACGCCGACAACAGCCAGCGGATCGCCCTGGTGGACGTCACGGACGCCGGCACGGGCAACACGCTTCGTCTGACGGGCGACGACCACATTCACATGATGGGCACGCTGGGCGCCCCGGTGGAGTACGCGGGCACGGGCGGCGTGTTCCTGACGGCGTCGGACGCCAACTACACCGAGCTCAACAACGGCTGGGTCCGCAGCGAGGTGCCGCAGGAGCTCCTTCCCGGCGCGGGCCGGCGGTTCGACCTCGGCGGGCAGACGCTCACCCTCAGCGGCGGCAACAACGGGCTCTACCACGACCCGAACGCCGGGACGATCGCCGTCCGCGAGGATGCGATTCTCCAGGTGTACCACGGCGCGACCGTTCAGGGCGGGGCGACCTTCTCGCCGGGGCTGTCGCTGGAGCTGTCCGACGGCGGGCGGCTGGGCCTGCACGGCAACGAGACAATCGACGCCAACGGCGTGCAGTACTACATCCCCTACGACGTTCGCGTCGACGTGACCGGAGACGGCAATGCCGCGACGGTCGACGGCGAATTGGTCTACCGCGATTACCACTCCGACAGCACGCCGCCGGGCGTGCAGGGCCACCCGATCCTCCACCTTCCCGACGTGCATCTCGGCGAGCAGGCCACGCTGAATCTGAACAAGGACGGCGCCGCCGACCTGCTGCTGGAGCTCGTCGCCGACGGCAACGCGACCGTGCTGAACACCGAGGACGACACGCACGTCGTCTACGGCGACATCGCCGGGCCCGGCACGGTGACGATCGCGGGCAACCGCAACGCCCACATGATCGGCGAGCTGAGCACCGACGTGGTCTTCGCCTCCACGCAGTCCGCCGACTGGGCGCGGCTGGAGGCCTTCGCCGACACCGAACTGAAGGAAGACACGCTCGATGCCGGCGCCTACGCGGAATTCGGCCTGGACGACATGGCCTTCAAGCTCGGCGGGCACACGCTGACGGTCACCGGCGGGAGGATGTCGCTGGCCGTCGATCCGGGCCCGGGCAGGATCGCGCTGCGGGACGGCAACCAGAACAGCCAGGTCTACTACGGCCGGTCGCGGGACGACGACATCGGCGACAACGGCTGGGGCGCGGACCTGACGTTCGACCTCGGCAACGCGTCGACGCTTAGTCTCGAGGGCCAGGAGTCCAACGACCCGGGCGCGACGAACGTCAACCGGTTCCTGGGCACGGTGGTCGTCACGGACACGCCGGGCGACCAGGACGGCATCCTCCGAAGCGCCCGCGACGGGGCCGATATGGACGGCACGAACCCGAGGATCGTCTTCGAGAACATCGAGCTTCGGCCGGGCGCGACGGTTTCCTTCCAGCGGAACAACTCGATGATGCTGATCGGCGAGCTCAGCGTGCCCGACGGCGAGGCGATGATCGGCCACTGGTACGCCGATGACGTGGACATCCAGCGGGTGGTCTCCGGCGGCGACTGGCCGCTGCGGATCGAGGCCGACGAGACGCTGGACCTGTGGGGCCCCATCGACGCGAACCTGGTCTACCGCGGCAGCGACACGGACAGTTCGACCAACCAGCTCCGCATCCGGTACGGCAGCGGCGCCGACGCCAACGACCTGCTCGGCGACAACGGCTGGGGCGCCGGGCGCGTCTTCGACTTCGGCGGCCTGCCCGGCGGGCCCGGCGAGTCGTTCCACGGCACGCTGGACCTGTATGCCGACAAGACCGAGGACCCCAATCGCGACAACGTCAACTGGTTCCGCGGCGAGGTGGTGGTCTCGAACACGTCGCCGGGCCTGGACGCCACGCTGCGGTCGAACAAGTCCGGCGGGGACGGCTATTCGCTGGCGCGGTTCGAGCACGTCCGCCTGGCCGAGGACGCCACCGTCGAGTTGGAGAAGAGCGGCAGCGACCTGCGGGTGGACAACCTGTACGTGACCGACAGCAACGCCACGCTCCGGACGCGGAGCGGCAACACGAAGCTGGGCGTCATCCATGCGATGGACAAGACGCTCGTCGTCGAGGGCTTCGGCGACCTGATGGTCGACGGGGCGATCGAGGACGCCAACATCGTCTGGAACCACGTCAATACGCTGGAGATGTATTACGGCGAAGCCCGGGATGACCAGGTCGGCGAGGCCGGCTGGGGCCACGACACGCACATCCGACTGACCAACAGCGGTGCGGCCTCGGTGGAGGCCCAGTCGCCCAACGACCCGACGGTGGACCGCGACCTGGCCAACCTCAACCGCTTCATGGGCACGGTGACCATCGCCCCCGACGGCGTGGCCGGCCACGACGGCACGGTCCGCGCGTCGCTGAGCGGCAACGGCATGCCGGGCATGCGGATCGGCTACTTCGACGAGGTGCGCCTGCTGCCCGGCGCCGAGGTGCGGCTGGACCGCGACAGCGCCTTTCTGATCGTGGGCACGCTGAGCCTGGACGGCAACGGGACGGCGACGATGGGCGACGACGGCGTCGAGATCAACGGCATCGACGGCGCGGGCAAGACGTTGACGTTCCAGAACAACAAGAGCCTGGACCTGATGGGCACGTTCGACGGCGTGAACGTCGTGTGGGACAGCACGGGCACGTTGAATCTCCGCCACGGCCAGAGCCGGCTGGATGGAACCGGCGATGCCGGCTGGGGCGCCGGTTCGACCGTCGAGCTGGCGGCCGCCCAGGGCACGCTCAAGCTGCACTGCGACGAACCCTGCCAGCCCGAGGACGTGAACATCAACCGCTTCCTGGGCACGGTGTTCGTGCGGGACACCGGGGACCCGGACCACGACGCGACGGTCAGCGGGGGCCTTCCCTACGACAGCGCCGGCGAGAACGTCTCGGCGTTCGAGGACGTCCGGCTCGACCCCGACGTGGTCCTGCGGCTGGTCAACGACGGCAGCGACACCCACGTGATGAACCTCACGCTGGCCGGCAATGGCACGGTGAAGAGCCGGACCAACGACGGCTTCCGGCTGGGGGCGGTGCATACAACGGCCGCCTCCGCCGAGCTGCTCATCGACGCCACCAAGCACTTTGAGCTGTTCGACCGCGTGGACCCGAACGTGACGATCCGGGCGGCCATGAGCGGCAACAAGAACCTGGAACTGACCACCACGCCGTACCTGGACGGCGAGGAGGGTTTCGTCCTCTCCGGCGGGGCGACGCTGATCGTCGAGTCGTCCAACGAGACCCACCTGCGGAGGACCGACAGCCTGGAGCCCGGCTCGCGCCTGGAGCTGCACGAGACGGCCGGGCACATCCGCGCCGGCGCCGAGGGCGCCTTGTGGGGCACCGGGGCGGAGATCGTCCTCAACAGCAGCGCGCGGGATACGCACATCTACGTCGAGAACGGCGAGACGGATGTCAGCGAGCCGCCGGTCAACCGGGTCGACGCGGCCCTGATCGTCCAGCCCGGCGTGGCCGCGACGATCAAGAGCCACCGCAGCGGTCCGGACACCGCCTCCAACGGGAAGGTGGACCTGCGGAACGTGGTGCTGACCGAGAACGCCTCGCTGGCGTTCTTCGACAACGACGACGCCCTCTTCACGGTGACCGGCACGGTGGAGACCTCCGGCTCGCTGGTCAACACCGACGACGACGAAGTGTTCACGATCGCCGGCTTCTCCGGGCCGGGCGAGTTGACCCTCGCCGGCGACCGGCGGATCTTCGTCGACGGGCCCCTGACCACCGACGGGATCGTCTTCGACGGCGACCAGACGCAGGAAACCTGGGAAGTCCAGTTCCTCCAGGGCGCTTCCGTGACCGCCCAGACGGCGACGTTCGCCGACGCCGCCGGCGACCTCACCGTCCCGGCCGGGACGGTCTTCGACCTCGGCGCGGCGACGTTCACCGGCGATACCGACGTCTCCAACTGGGACCTCACGCTGGGCGCCGGCCTCGTCGAGGCCGAGGTGACCACCAACGGGCCCATCGAGGGCAGCCAGGCCTGGACGGTCCGCGACGGCGGCAACCTCGTGATGCGGCAGGCGGCCACGCTCGGCGGCGGAAGCTACCGCCTCGAGGGCGGGCAGTTGACGGCCGCGATCAACGGCGGCGGCTCGGCCGGGGCGGACATCGACGCCGCGGGCGTTGCCTCGCTGCTGGTCACCCGTCGGGACGCCGGCGGCGGTCGCGGGCGGACGCTGGCGATGGGCGAGTTGAGCTTCACCGAGCTGGGCTCGGTGGTGACGATCGAGGGCGGGCACGGCTACGACGTATCGTTCGACGCCACGTCCGTGGACGCCGCCGGCCTGGGCACTGTCCGGGCGATGACGCCCGGGACGAACGTGGACCTCGGCGGCGTGGACCTCAGCGCCTCGGGCAGCGGGCTCCAGATTGACGCCAACGACGGCGTGACGGTCACCGCCGGGCCGCTCTCCGGCGGGTCGAGCACGACGCTCCAGTTCAACACCGGGCGCATGGACGTGCCCAGCGGCACGCTGCGGCTGCGCGACTCCACCGGTTGGGACGGCGAGGTTGTCGTCGAGTGGGGCACGCTGCTGATCGACCACGACCTGGCCGGCTACGGCGCGGCCGGGGACATGGGCATCTTCGTGTACGACACCACGGAGATCGACGCCAGCGGCGCGGTTGTCCTCGACGAGGTGCAGACCACGAGCCTGCGGCTGACGAACGTCGCGGCCGGGACGGTGGTGCCCGTGGGCGTGGACTTCTCCTGGTACGCCGACCCGAACCTCATCGGCGGCGAGTTGGTGCTGAACACCAGGACGGTGGACGCCTCGCTTCGCCAGGCCGACGGCGCGGGCGGCACGCAGGTGCTGACGCTCGCCGAGGCCCCCGGCGCGCCGAACTTCGACTATCCCTTCAAGACGGCCGTTCGCAGCCTGCGGGCCGGGGCGGACTTCCAGGCCCCGCTGGTGATCGATGGCGAGATCCTCCTCGGCGATGAAAGCGGCTCTGGAAAGGACTTCGCCCTCAGTGGCGGTATCGGCGGGGCCGGCTCGTTCCGCAAGGTCGGCGGCGAGACCGTCACGCTGGCGGCGAGCAACACGTACGACGGCGACACCGTCGTCGAGGCCGGGCGGTTGGTCATGGCCGATAACGCCGCCTTCGGCGCGGCCGGGAACGTAGTGACCCTCCACGCCGGCGCCGAGCTGGGCATCACCGCGGCGGACGCCAACTTCGCTTCCGACGGCCCGTACGACCTCGTGCTGGACGGGCAGAACGTCATCGACGTCTCCGCCGCGGGCGCGAATCTGCTGGACGTGGACCTCGACGACGGGACGCTGATCCTCCGCGACGCGATGGTCGGCGCGACCGCGCCGACGGCGCCGGTCCTCGGCCGGACCGAGATCGAGGTGTCGGCCGTGTCGGCCGACTTCGAGCTCGGCCTGGCCGGAACGATCCAGGCCGGCGCCGACGCGGACGTCGGCGCCTTCACGGACTTCGCCACCGCCGACCCGTGGTGGCCGGTCGACTACGACGTCGCCGACGGCGCGACGCTGACCTTCGCCGGCGACGAGGCCCTCGACGCCAACCAGGCCTGGGGCGTCTCCGCAGGCGGGACCGTCGTCTTCAGCGGCGACCTCACCGGCGGCGTCGACCTGGCCAAGACCGGCGAGGGCACGCTCGTGCTCGACGGGGGCGGGACCGATCTCGGCCGCGTTACCGTCGGGGCCAGCCCCGGCGGCATGATCCGCATGGCGGCGGCGCCCGACGCGGCGTTCGTCTCGGCCGGCAGCGCGTACTCGGTGTCCGTCGAGGATCACACGTTCGCGGAGGTGGAAAACGCCTCCACCGGCGTGCTGGCGCTGTCGGCGGACTCCGGCGTGGACTACGACTTCACGCGGTTCCCCGCCGATACGCTGGGCCTCGGCGCCATGTCGGCCGCGACGTTCGACGGCAACCTGACGCCGTCGGCCGTGGGGTACCGCTTCGGCGGCGGCGGGGGTGTGCTGACCGTCGCCGACACGCTGGAGGATCACGGCGGGGCGACCGACGCGCGGTTCGGCTGGGACGACACCGCCGATCCGAACAACGCCCCGCTGCCCAAGGGCCGCGTGATCCTGGCCGCGCCGGCAACGCTGACCGGCGACGTGGATGTCTGGATGGACCTGGCCTACGGAGCCGACGCGGCGCTGGACGTGGTCGAGCCCAACGACGGGCGGTGGATCCACGTCCACGAGGGAGGCTCGGTCGACCTCGGCGGGCACACGGCCCGGCTGGACAACCTGAGCATGGAGGGCGGGTCGATCGCCAGCACCGGCGGGGTCCTGGACGCCAACGACCTGGCGGCGATCCCCTGGACGGGCGATTACATCATCGGCTCCAACGCCGACGGCAACACGCGGTACGCCGACGGGGCGTTCACCCGCGTCGCGGCGAACCTGATCAAGGTCGGCACGGACACGGCTGTCCTCCAGGACCCCGCCGGGGCCGACTCGAACAACACCTACGCCACCGATCTCGGCGGCGGCGCCCGCGGCGCCACGACCGTCCAGGGCGGCGTGCTGGAGGTCGCCGAACCGAGCAGCCTCGGCGGGACGGCCGACCTGGTGGTGGGCGAGGGCGGCACGGTGGCCTTCCGCACCGGCGGGGACCTCGACGCGAACGTCGCGCTGGACGGCACGCTGAGCGTGGCGGCCGGCAAGACCGTGACGCTCAGCGATCCCAACGTGCGATTGACGCCGGGCGGGTCGTGGTCGGGCGAGTACGCGGTGCTGACCGGCGGGGGCACGCTGAGCCTGGCCGGGCGGTCCGTCGCCGGCGACGGCGTGCTGGACATCACCGGCGGGGCCACGCTGGATGCGACCATCAACGCCGGCAGCGCCCTGCGAAGCTTCCAGGTCGAGGACGGCTCGAAGCTGCGGGTGGACTGGGCCGACCGGTCCGATCGCCAGGTGGCCGTCGTGATGCCCGGCGGGACGGTGGAGTTCTACGCGACCATGGGTGCCCAGAGCGACGGCGCCCACTGCACAGGGCACCATACGTTCGAGTTCGCCGTCGACGCCGAGGCCTGGCTGGCCGACGCCAACGCCGGCTCCAGCGAGGCCAGGCCCTACACCGTTGCCGTGCCGACGAACCTCTTCGGCATGCGGAACGGCTCGGGCGACGATCAGATGCAGTTCACCACCCCGGCCGTCACCGACGGGCAGGGGCGGGTGCACCACCCGACGGCGTACATCGCCAAGACCGAGTCCGGCGATTTCTTCACCGGCGGGACGCTGTTCACCGAGGAGGACGCCGAGGGCGGGAAGGTCTACTGGCTCGTCCGCGACGGGCAGCTTGCCACCGTCCAGACCGAGACCAGCCAGGACGCCCTCGGCGCCACGGCCGGCGACTGGCTGGCCGCGGGCAAGGACGCGGCCATCGCGGCCAAGCACCTCGAGGGCATCCGCGTCTCCGGCGGGGCGGTGCTGAGCTGGTTCGGCGATCACGGTTTCCTGCCGGACGCCGCCTGGCGAACGCCGGACACCGCCCACGAGGACGGCGACGGCTTCAACCCCGGCGAGTTCATCCTCGAGGACGGCGCGGCCCTGTACGGGCGGGTGTATGCCAACCCCGCCCAGGCGGTGCCCTCGCTGCTGACGCTGGGCGTGACCGACGGCAACACGACGTACCTGGCCTACCCCACGGTCGAGCCGTCCGGACCGAACACCCCCGTCGCGCACTTCGGCGGGGACGTCAATCTGCGGTCCGGCGTCGAGGTCGACGGCGGCGGGATGTACCAGGCCCTCGTCGACAGCCCCGGCACGGTCCAGTTCACCGGCGACCTGCCCGGGGCCATGCCCGTTGACAACTTCGAGAGCCTCGACGTCCAGGCCGGCACCGCGGCGCTGTACGCGACGCACACGACCGTGACGGACGTGAACGTCGGCGCCGGCGGCGAAGTGGCGCTGCACAGCGATGGCAACGCCGTCGGCCTGCCGAACGCGGCCCTGACCGTCGACGGCCGCGTGCGAGCCGCCGCGGGGCTGGTGGACCTGAGCGCCTCGACGATCACCTCCCCCGGAGGCACGGGCGAGCTTCGGGCCGACGCGGGCACGACGCTCGTCCTGCCGGACGTGGACGTGCACACGATCACGGCCGAGGGCACCGTCCAGCCGACGGCCTCGCTGGACGTCGGGCACGTCGGCGTCGGCCCGGCGGGCAACCTGCCGGCCGGCGGTCTGGACGTCCGGGCCGACAGCGGCAACGTCGGCGGGGCCCTGACGGCCTCGTCGGCGAGCTTCGGCACGCTGACGATCACGGGCCCGGCGGCGGACATCGACCTCGGCGGCGCGCCGCTGACGGCGGTGGACGCGAACGTCGCCGGGGCATACACCTTCCAGGCCTCGGCCCCGCTGGTCAGCGACACGCTGACCGTTCTGGCCGACGGCGTCGCCACGATCACCGACCCGGCGCGGGTCGACGCCAACAGCCTGGCCGTGGCTTACCGCGGAACGCTGAGGTTTGACGGCTCGGGAAGCTACGCGGCTCCCATCCAGAATGAGGGCCTCATCCAGGCCGCCTCCGGTGTGGTGGACCTCGGCTCGATGGTGGTGTCCGGCCAGTCCGTCACCGCCGTGCCGACCGCGGACCTTGAGGCGTACTACACCTTCGACGACGCCAACGACCTCGGCAAGGACGACACCGGCAACGGGCACGACGCGTGGAACGTCGAGAACGCCACCGGCGTGGCCGGCTACAAGAACGGCGGGATGGCGGTCGCCGGCGACGGCGGCCTCGTCGGCCTGGCCGGCAACGTGTTCAACAACGCGATGAGCCGGCGGACCGTGACCGCCTGGATCCGCCAGGACGATGCCAACGGCGCCCAGTTGGTCTACGAAGAAGGCGGGGCGACCAACGGCTTCGGCATCGCCATCGACGGCGGGGAGGTCATCGCCCGCGTGCAGAACGAAAGCTCCGGGCTGACCGTCGATGCCGGCCGGCTCCTCGCGGCCGGGTGGCGTCACGTCGCGGCCGTGTATGACACGGGCACGGTGACGCTCTACGTTGACGGCGAGGGTGCCAACAGCCGCGACGATGTTGCCGACACGATCGGCGATCACGGCAACGGTCCGGGGATCGGCAAGGTGAACGATCAGTCGGCGTTCACGGACCTGGACGACCTCGGCGGCTTCCGCGGCGTGCTGGACGACCTGCGGTTCTACACGGGCGCCCTGGACCCGGTGGAGGTGGCCATTCTCGCCGGTCGCGGCGTGGCGCTGGGTTCGCTCCGCGTGGACGCCGGTGCGACCTTGCGGATGGGCGGCTTCACGCACACCGATGAGGTGACCGTCGCCGGCGAACTGGAGCTCGGCGACGCCGACAGCGACGCGCTGAGCCTCGCCTTCGAGGGCGACGGCCTGCTGGACCTGGGAGACGGCATGCTCCGCGTGGTCGGCGGCGAGCTGGCGGACATCTGGACGGAGATCCAGGCCGGTCGGGGCGCCGGCGACTGGGCCGGGACGTCCGGCATCACCAGCCGCCTGGTCGCCGGCAAGGACCTGGGCATCGGCTGCTACGATGACGGCAACGGCGTGGTCGTGGGCGTGACGCTGCTGGGCGACCTGAACATGGACCGCACCGTCGACGGCGACGACCTGGCGATCATGAGCGGTTCCTTCGGCCAGGCCGGCGGATGGTGGAACGGCGACGTGACCTACGACGGCGTGGTCGACTATCTCGACTACGTCGCGTACAAGCGCCACTACGAGAACAGCTACACCGGCGGCGGCGAGGTCCCCGAGCCGATGACCGCCCTGCTGCTGGCGTTCGGCGGAGCGGCCCTGCTGCGTCGGCGCCGCCGTAGAAACTGAGCGGAGACCATCGCAACCGAAGCACCGCGCGGCGCCCGATGCGGGCCTACCCCTCGTCCAGCGCCGCGCGGACCGCGACAGCCAGGTCGGCCCGGGCGAACGGCTTCTGGATGAAGTGCACCCCCTCGTCCAGCACGCCGCGGTGGGCGATGACGTTCGCCGTGTAGCCCGACATGAACACGCGCTTGACCTCCGGGTAGAGCGACAGCAGCCGCCGTGCGAGTTCCCGGCCGTTCATCTCGGGCATCACCACGTCGGTCAACAGCAGGTGAATCTCCCCGGCGTGTTTCCGGGCAACCTCCAGGGCCTCCCCGGGCGTGGCGGCGGTCAACACCGTGTAGCCCAGGCGCTGAAGCATCACGCGACCGACGTTGAGGATCGCCGGTTCATCCTCCACGAACAGGATGATCTCGGCTCCTCTTGCCGGCGGCGCAGACGATGCGGCCCGGGCGACCTCCTCGTCGGGCTCGCCGTGTGCGGGCAGGTACAGGCGGAATGACGTCCCTTCCCCCGGTTCGCTGTAGACGTTCACGAACCCCCCGTTCTGCCGCACGATCCCGTATACCGTCGCCAGCCCCAGCCCGGTGCTCCGGCCGGGGGGCTTGGTCGTGAAGAACGGCTCGAAGATGTTCGCCAGGGTCTCGTCGTCCATGCCGCAGCCACTGTCGCTGACGGCGAGCATCACGTAGTTCCCCGGCTCGAATTCGGCATGGTCGGCGCAGTACGCCTCGTCGAACCGCGCGGGGGCGGTCTCGATGGTGACCTGTCCGACGCCGTCGATCGCGTCCCTGGCGTTGACGCAGAGGTTCGCCAGGAGTTGATCCAGTTGGCTTGGGTCCATCCGCACCGGCGGCAGGTCCTCCGCCGGGGCCCATGACAGGTCGATGTCCTCGCCCATCAGCCGCCGCAGCATGGTCAGCATCCCTGCGACCGTCTCGTTGAGGTCCAGCACCCGCGGGGCGACGGTCTGGCGGCGGGCGAAGGCCAGCAACTGACGCGTCAGGTTCGCCGACCGTTTCCCGGCTGCGCGGATCTCCTCCAGAGACTCCCGCAGCTCGCCGGCGAGGTCGCCGTCCTCCAGGGCCAGCTCGGCGTTGCCGAGGATCACCGACAGCATGTTGTTGAAGTCGTGAGCGACGCCGCCGGCCAGTCGGCCGATCGCCTCCATCTTCTGGGCCTGGCGGAGTTGGGCCTCCAGGTGCTCCCGCTCGTCCTCGGCCCGTTTGCGGTCGGTCACGTCGTGGAAGATCACGATCCCGGCGGTCACCTCCCCGGCCGCGTCGCGGATCGGTGCTGCGTTGACGCTCACCCAGTGGTCCTCGCCGTCGGCATCGCGGATGATGACCTCCTCGCCGAGGGTCACCTCCCCGCGGAGCACCGCGCGGGACAGCGGCAGATCCTCGGGCGGATAGGGCGAGCCGTCGAGACGGAACGTCTGCCACTTCTCGGCATGTTCCCGCACCTCGATACCGGTCAGCGAACCCGCCTCGCCGCCCCGGATTCCCAGGGCCGCCGGGTTCGCCAGGCGGATGGTCACGTCCGGCGCGTCGGCGATAAGGACGCCCGAGGGCGACTGGGCGATGGCGGCCTCGAGCTGCGCCTGGGCCTTCTGCCGCTCGGCCTCGGCCCGCTTGGCGGCGGTGACGTCCAGCACCGTGAAGCTCACGCCGGCGAGGAGGTTGTCGGGGTCGATGGGCGTCGAGCTGAGCCGCACGTCGATGATCGCGCCGTCCTTGCGGCGGAAGCGCGTCTCCACCGTGCCCGTGCCCCGCTCGGAGATCTGGCGGTACTTCTCGGTCCCGACGTACTCGTAATCCTCGTCGCTGGGGTACAGCATCCGGGCGCTCTGCCCGATCAGCTCGTTCGCGTCGTAGCCGGTGATCTCGCAGAGACGCTCGTTGACCTCCAGCAGCACGCGGTTGGCCACCAGGCCGATGCCGACCGGCGCGGCCCCGAAAATGCTCCGCATCTTGGCCACGTTTGCCCGAAGGGCCTCCTCGGCAAGCTTGCGAGGGGTGATGTCCTTGACGTACTCGATGACGGCGGTAACTTCGCCGTCCTCGTCCCGCAGCGGGAAGGCGGACAGGTCGATCCAGCCGGCGGGATTGTCGGCGTCGGGATAGGCTACCTCCGCCGTGCGCGGCTGGCCGGTCCGAATGGCCTCGAGCGACGGGCACCAGGGGCAGGGCTCGCCGCGCTGCTGGAAGACCTCGTAGCACTTCCTGCCGGCCAACGAACCGGCGTGAGCGTACATCTTCTCCATCCAGCGGTTGGTGCGCACCACGTTCAGGTCCCGGTCGAGGATGCTGATGCCGTCCTGGATCGCCTCGAAGACGTTCCGCAGGAAGCGCTCCCGCTCCCGCAGGGCCTCCTCGGCATCCCGTCTCTCGGTGATATCCCGCGCGACCACCAGGAGCCCTTCGGACTCGGAATCCGGCCCGCCGAGAAGGCTCCCGTTGACCTCCGCGGGGAACCGGGCCCCGCCGGGGCCGAGGAACGTGAACTCGACGTTCCCGATCCGCCCCGTCTCGGTGATCTGCCGGAACACTTCCCGGGCCTTCGCGCGGTCTTCCGGCGCGATCAGCTCCAGCGCGCTGCGCCCGTACCACGCCTGCGGCTCCTCCAGGCCGTGCAGGCTCGCGAAGCCGGCGTTGGCAAATACCACGCGGCCCTGGAGATCCGTGAGGACCACGGCGTCCGGCGAGGTCTCGACGAGCCCGCGGTAGCGCTGCTCGCTCTGGCGGACCTTCGCCTCGGCCTCCTTGCGGGCCGTGATGTCGCGCGCGATGCCCAGGATTCGAGGCCCGGCCGGGGTGTCCAGTCGGGCCAGCGTGATCTCCACGGGGTAGACCGTTCCGTCCTTGCGGCGATGCCTGGACTCCCGTGTCACGGGGCGGCCGGGCTCGATGCCGGCGACGACTTGCTCGAGAGCTTCGGGTGTGGGAACGCTCGCATCGACCTCGACGACATTCCTTGCCAGCAGCTCCTCCCGGGTGTAGCCGCTCGCCCGGCAGGCCTGCCGGTTGACCTGCGTCAGTCGCCCGGTCAGCTCCGAGACGTAGATCGCGTCGGCAGCCTGCTCGAACAGGACCCGCAGTCGCTGCTCGTTCTCCTGCTGGGCGCGCTCGGCCCGCTTGCGCTCGTCGATGTCGCGGACGACGACGATCAGGCGGTCCTCGTCCCCCAGCCGCGCTGCCCGGACGCTGACCTCCGCCCAGAACAACTCCCCCGTGGTCCGCCGGCAGTGCCACTCGAACACCTGCGGCTCGCCCGAAAGGGCTCTCGCCATCCATCGCTCCGCATCGGCCTGCGTGCACGGCGGCTCGCCGGAGCTGAACTGGGCCACATCGGCGTGGAGCAGCTCCTCCCGCGAGGTACGGTACAACTGCTCGGCGGCGCGGTTGACGTCCAGGATCTCCCCCGTGCGGGCGTCGTGGATGACGACCGCGTCGTTGGTGGAGTTGAAGATGGTGCGGTAGTAGTCGGCCGACGCACCGGCAGAGACGGTGGCGGGGCTGGGCTGCCGGGGAGTCTGCGACTTGGCGGTCCCCGTGTGGGACCCCTGCGGCACGGCGGAACGATCGCGTCCCCGTAGCGGGGGGCTATCCGACATGCGTGTCCTCTGACTGTCGCTCTGTCGCCCCGGCCGCGATCGCTCGAGCCGGGCCGCCTCTTATCACTATTAAAGGCCGACAAATGCCACGAATCAAGTCGGACGCACCCCGACCCCTATGGCGCCCCCGAGCCAAACTCCACGAGAAGGTGCTGGGGTTCTACGCCGTGCACGGTCGGCCGGCGGAAGCACACGAACCGGTAGCGCCGACGGACCCAGCCCGCGCGAATGTCGCGTGGATCGCCTCGCCGGCCGGCGGGGGGCGTGCGGGATCGGCGCCGAGGACCTCGGGCTCACCCGGGCGGACTGAACGCCGCGATCCTCTCCCACACGGCCCGGATGTCCGCGGCGCAGCCTTCCTCGGTGTGCTCGACGACCGCGAGCTTGCGGACCTGGGCGTCGGTGACGGCCCGGTCGTAGCGGACGCGCCCGGCCACCGCCAGGCCGCGATCGGCGGCGGCGTGCTCGATGCGCCCGGCGACTTCGGGGTTGAGGTCCCACTTGTTGACGCACACGAGGGCGGGGATGCCGAAGTGAGCGGCCACGTCGGCGACGCGACCGAGGTCATGCAGGCCGCTGACGGTGGGCTCGGTGACAATCAGCACGACGTCGGCCCCGGTGATCGAGGCAATGACCGGGCAACCGATGCCGGGCGAGCCATCGATCAGCAGCAGGTCGATGCCGCGGTCGGCCGCGATGGCGGCCGCCTCTGTGCGGACGGTGCTGACAAGCTTGCCGGAGTTCTCCTCGGCGATGCCCAGGCGGGCGTGAACCATGGGTCCGTGGCGGGTGTCGGAGACGAACCACTCGCCGTTGACGGCCGGGGCGAACTCGATTGCATCTTCGGCGCAGAACCACGCGCAGACGCCGCAGCCCTCGCAGGCGATCGGGTCGACGCGGAAGGTCTTCTCCTGCCGGCCGTTTCCGGGCCCGTCGAATCGGATGGCGTCGAACCGGCAGATCTCCTCGCACTTGCCGCAGGCCACGCAGTGTCCGGGCATGATCCGCGCCCGGCTACCGCCGGAGAAGCTTTCCCTGCGGACCACCGTGGGCTCGAGCACCAGGTGCAGGTCGGCGGCGTCGACATCGCAGTCGGCCAGCACGGTCTTCTCGGCCAGGGCCGCGAACGACGCCACGATGGACGTCTTCCCCGTTCCTCCCTTGCCGCTGATGACGACGAGCTCCTTGGGCTTTGTGCTGTCGGGCATGCTGCGGGGTGTCCTTAGTTGGTCCGCGGGGCTAGTCGGCCGCCGTTGCCACTCGCTGCTGGAGGTCCGCCAACAGGCGTTCGTAGAGGTCGCGGTATTTCGGCAGGGCGTCACAGGCCATCTCGCCGCGGGAGTAGGCCTCGGCGACGGCACGGTCGTCGGGAATCTCGGCGAGGACATCGATCCGCCGGGAGCGGCAGAAATCCCGGGTCTGCCCGTCGCCGACGTCGGCGCGGTTGATGACCACCGCCATCGGCAGGGCCAGCGCGCGGACCATCTCGACGGCCAGCTTCAGGTCGTGCAGGCCGAACGGCGTCGGCTCGGTGACCAGCAGCACCACGTCGCTGTCGCGAACGCTCTCGATCACCGGGCAGGAGGTCCCCGGCGGGGAATCCAGCACGGTCAGCTCGGCCGGGGGGGCGGCGGCCTTGACGGCGGCGATGACCGGCGGGCTCATCGCCTGGCCGATATCGAGCAGCCCCTCGACGCACCGGACCCCCCCCGCGCTGCCGATCCGGAGCTCGCCGGTCCGCCGGCTGGACTCGGTGATCGCGCCCGTCGGGCAGACCAGCCAGCAGCCCCCGCAGCCATGGCAGAGCTCGGGGAAGACCAGCACGTTCTCGTCCATGGCGACGATGGCGCTGTACTGGCAGATCCGCCCGCACAGCCCGCAAGCGTTGCACTTCTCGCGGTCCACCTCCGGCACGGAGACGGTGACCGGTTCGGCCTCGCCGAACTCGGGCTTGAGGAACAGCGCGCCGTTGGGCTCCTCGACGTCGCAGTCGAGGTAGGCGACGTTCCGGCCGGCGCGGGCAGCGGTGACGGCGAGGTTCGTCGCCACCGTGGTCTTGCCCGTGCCTCCCTTTCCGCTGGATACGGCGATTCGCACGCGGTGCCCTTTCAACTCCTGCCGCCGCCACGGCCGCCACCGCCGCCGCCACGGCCGCCACCGCCCCCGCCGCGGCCGCGTCCGCCCCC
>CAYLPJ010000055.1:0-44710 GCA_964385465.1 uncultured Planctomycetaceae bacterium
TGGCGGCGGCGGCGGGGGGGGGACGTCCGGGCCGTAATCCGGCAACCCGCACTACCAGAAGCCCAAGAACCCCTGCGAGTGCGACCCGGCGACGTTCAAGAAGACCTGCAAGGAGGCCGGGCTGGAGTTCGGGCTCGGCGGCCTGACCAAGGGCCTGGCGGCGACGCTCTCCGCCGCGGGGGCGCCGTGGATCACCGTCACGAAGATCGAGCCGAAGTTCGATATCAAGGCCAAGCTGTGCAAGTGCTGCGAGAACAACCGCGTCGGCTGGGAGGCGGAGGTCTCGCTGACCGGCTCGCTGACCGGGGTGGTGGTCTTCGGCGTTACGGTGAATCCGGAGTTTGAGACGACCATCGGCAACGGTGTCGAGGCGACGGTGAAGTTCAACGCCATGGCCGGCGTGGAGGTCACGGGCAAGTTCGAGGCCTACGGAAAGGTCTCCACGGAGTGCTTCCTGCGGAACCCCAAGGTCTGCGCGGGCGTGTCGCTGTCGGCGGATGTCTTCGCCGGAATCAAGGGCGGCGGGGAGGTCTCCTACAAGCTCGGCACCGAGTCCATCACCACCAGCTTCGAGGCCAAGGGCGGCGTCTCCAGCGGGCTCAGCGGCAAAATCGAGTACTGCTCCGACACCGGCTGGGGCGGGCAGGCCTGCTTCAAGGGCGTCAAGGCAGAGGCCGGCTACAAGTTCGAGGCCAAGCTCCAGAGCGGCGCGGCCTACTACACCGAGACCATCGACCGCGTGAAGTCCATCACGCTGGTCGAGCAGAAGTGCAAGAGCTTCGGCGGCGCCGGCGGCAGCTCGGCCGGGACCGCCGAGGCCCTGCCGGCCGAGCTGGCAGCGCTCGACTTCTCCGACCTCATGCCCGAGGACCCCGTGGGCATCGCGCAGATGCTCGGCTACGCCTCCCCGGCGGCGATGCTCGCCGACGTCAGCGGCAGCGGCGTGGCCGGGGCCCTGCTGGCCGACGGCGTCGAAACCACCGAGGATCTCCAGGCCGCGCTCAACGCTGCCGACGCCATGCGGGCAGCCGCGGAGGGCGGTCGCGTGGGCCTGTCTACCCGGGCCGTCTCCGCCGACGCGCGCGACGCCGAGATGAAGGCCCGCGCCGCCGCCGGCGACGGCGGGGTCTGTGCCCATGTCAGGCTGAACCTGGAGCAGCAGGCCGTCATGACCCGAAAGGTCTTCGCCGGCACGCTGGACATCACCAACTACCACACGCAGCACTCGCTGGACGACCTCAACGTCCGCATCGACATCTACGACGTCAACGGAAACCTCGCCAACGACAAGTTCGTCGTCCTCGACCCCGAGCTGACCAACCTTGTCATCACCGACGACGGCGATCCCCCGCCCGGGCATGACCCCTTCGAGGACGGGCTCTGGATCGGGCAGGAGCTCATGCGGCTCGAGGCCGATACCACCGGGCGGGCGCGATGGATCATCGTGCCCACCGAGGAGGCCGCTGCCGACGGGCCGACCAGCTACACCATCGGCGGGTACATGACGTACGACATCAACGGCGTGGGCGCCTCGGCCGACCTCGAACCGGCGCCCGTGACCGTCTGGCCGGACGCCAAGCTCGACCTCAAGTACTTCTGGCAGCGGGACGTCTACAGCGATGACCCGTTCACCGAGTCCGTCGAGCCCTCCGTGCCGTTCTCCGTCGGCGTGATGGTCGTCAACCACGGCCAGGGCGCCGCGAAGGACTTCCGCATCGAGTCCGCCCAGCCGAAGATCGTCGAGAACGTCAAGGGCCTGCTGATCGATTTCGAGATCATCGGCTCGGACGTGAACGGGCAGGCCGCCACGCCGTCCCTGACGGTGGACTTCGGCACCATCGACCCCGGCGATGTCGGCGTCGCACGGTGGCTGATGACCAGCACCCTCCAGGGCCACTTCATCGAGTACAACGCCAGCTTCCGACACACCGACGAGCTCGGCGGGGAGCGGACCAGCCTCATCGAGGACGTCTCCATCTTCGAGCTCATCCGCGTGGTCGCCGCCGGCGGGGCCTTTGATGACGGGCTCCACGACTTCCTCACCAACGAACTGGAGGACCCCACCTACGAGCCCATCCCCGACACGCTGCACCTCAGCGACGGCACGGTGGCGCCGGTCTCGGCCGGCTCGGACGCGGTCGTGGACGGCCCGGTCCGCAGCGACGACCTCGAAGTGATCCTGACGGCCTCCATGTCGCCGGAGGGCTGGTCGTACGTGAAGGTGGGCGATCCGGGCGGCGGGCTGTACCGCGTCGACCGCGTGGTGCGGCTGGACGCCGCCGGCAACGAACTGGGCGAGCTGCCGGCCCCGAACGCCTGGCAGACCGACCGCAGCTACAAGGAGTCGCGCAAGCGCCCCGTGTACGAGGACATGCTGCACCTGCTCGACTACGAGAGCACCGGGCGGTACAAGCTCGTCTACGAGGCCATCGACACGACGCCGCCGGAGCTGGTGGATATCGAGGAGCCTGCCTCGCCGTTGGTCGCCGAGGACGTCTCCGAGATCCCCGTCGTCTTCAGCGAGCCGATCGACCTGGCGACGTTCAGCCGCGATGACCTCCATCTCGTCCGCCGCACTCCCGGGGGGACCGAGACGCTGACGCTGCCCGCCGGCGTGACGATCCGCCATATCGAGGGCGGACGGTACCTCATCGAGGGCCTGGCAGACCTCACCGACGCCGACGGCGAGTACACGCTGACCGTCGATGGGACGGGGGTGACCGACTTCTACGCCAACGCCGGCACGGACAGCCTGTCGGCGAGTTGGTTCCGCGCCAAGACGCTGCCCACCGTCGCCAGCATCATCGACGCGCCGACAGGGGTGGTCAACCGGCCCGCCGGGACGGTGTACGTCAAGTTCACCCAGCCCATCGACCCGACCACCTTCGACTCCTCGAACCTCACCCTAACCTGCGACGGCCAGGTTGTGCCCGTCACCGGCGACAACGTCACGGTCACGCCGATCACGGCCGCCAATGACGTCTTCCGGATCTCGGGCCTCGACGAGTTGACCAGCCCCGGCTGCACGTACGTGCTGACCGTCAGCGCCGAAGGCGTCGAGAACCTCAGCGGCCAGCAGGGCATCGGCCAGGAGTCGGCCTCCTGGGAGATGGACGTGGACGCCCCCTACATCGCGTCGGTCACCGACGAGCCGACCGGCGTGCTCACCGAAGACGTCGCGTCGGTCGAGTTGGTCTTCAGCGAGCCCCTGGCGGCCGGGACGTTCGGCCCCGAGGACCTGACGCTGAGCCGCGACGGCGGGGACGATCTCATCGACGGCGGCGTGGCGATCGCCCATGTCGGCGGCTCGACCTACCGCATCGACGGCCTGGGCGGGCTGACCGATCTCGACGGCCAGTACGTGCTGACCGTCGATTCCGCCGGCGTGACAGACGCCGTCGGCAACGCCGGCGTCGACACCCGCATGGTGGCCTGGACGCGCGACGGGGCCCCGCCCGTGGCCGCAACGGACCTGGCCGTCACGCCCGACACCGGCGTGGCCGACGATGATGCCGTCACCGCGGCGACGACGCTCACGCTGACCGGTACGGTCGGCGAGGCCGGGCTCGGCGTCCGCGTGCGGAACCTCACCAACGGCCGCGACCTCGGCGAGGCCGACGTGACCGGCACGAGCTTCTCGCTGACTTTCGACGAGCCCCTCGGCGGGCGCTACACGCTGGAAGTCACGGTATACGACGACGCCGGCAATGCCACGCCGACCACGTTCGACGTGGTCCTGGACCTCTTCCAGCCGGCCGTGGACGGCATCGAGGGCATCGACCCGCTGACCACCTCGCCGACGGACTCGCTCGACGTGGTCTTCACGGAACCCATCGCCGCCTCGATGTTCGATCTGGACGACGTGACGCTGACGCGCGACGGAACCGAGGTGGATCTGGCGGCAGCGGGGGCGGCGATCGAGCCGGTCGGCGCGGAGGGCACGACGTTCCGCCTGGCGGGCCTCGGCGGCGCGACCGGCGAGGTGGGCGAGTATGCCGTAACCGTGGACGCCCGCGGCGTCGAGGACCTGGCGGGCAACCCGGGCACCGGGCCCTACGAGGCCGGGTGGACCTTCCCGGCCGACCAGGCCGCCCCCGTCGTCACCAGCGTGGAGATCCAGGGCGGGCAGCAGCAGCGGTACCTGGTGGACACGCTGTCGATCACGTTCAATGAGGCGACGAACGTCGGCGACCTGATCGACGCGGAGATCCTCGTCAGTGGCGACGCGGCCATGACGGTGACGAACCTCGGCATCGACGCCAACCACGAACCCGACGCCCCGCTGGCCCTCGGCGGGACCGACAAGACCGCCTTCGCCTGGGACGCCGACACGCACACGTTGACCTGGATGCCGGCGGACCCCCTGGCCGACGGCTACTACGAGCTGCGGCTGGCCGCCGACGCCGTGCTCGACACGGCCGAGAACCCCCTCGACGGCGACGGCGCGGGCGGGGACTTCGTGCTGAACTTCCACGTCCTCGACGGCGACGTCGACGGCGACCGCAACGTCGACAACGACGACCGGGCACTGCTCGACCTGGCCATGGGCTCCGCCGACGGGCTCTCCCGCTGGGACCTCGAGGCCGACCTGGACCGCGACGGGCGGGTCACCATCCTCGACGTGCTCCGCGTACTGCGGAACCACGGCCGGCAGGTCGAGCCCGAAGTGCCCGCGAGGGTCGAGGAGTTCATCCTCCAGGACGGGCAGGACCAGCGGCACACGGTCGGCACGTTCGACGTGCTCTTCAGCGAGGAGACGGCCCTGGCCGACATGGTTGCCGCCGGCACGGTCGGCTCGGCGCTGACATTGACGAACCTGGGCGTCGACGCCGACGCAGACCCCGACACCCCCGTGACGCTGGACGAGGCGGACTTCGCCTGGGATGCCGCCGCCCACACGCTGACCTGGCAGGCCGACGCGGGCCTGGATGACGGCTACTACGAGCTGCGCCTGGACGCCGAGGCCGTCACCGACGGCGCCGAGTCGCCGCTGGCAGGCGGGGACTTCGTGACGGCGTTCCACGTCCTCGGCGGAGACGCCGATGGCGACCTGGGCGTCGATGGCGACGACCTGGCCATCGTCGACGCCGCCATGGACACCGCGCCCGGCAACGCGCTGTGGAACGTCGAGGCCGACCTCACCGGCGATGGGCTCGTCGACGCGGCCGACCGCCAGGCCGTCCTGGACGCCACCGGCGACGCCGTCGTCCCGCCATCGGGCCCCAGCGACACTGGCCCATCCGGCCCGGCCGAGACGACCCCCACCCCGAGCACCGCCCCGGACGCCGAGGCTTTCGGCGACGTCGGCGACTACGCCACCGCGGGCCGGGCGATCGACCTGACGGCCTACGGGACCAGTCGGGTGACGTGGGTTGGCGGCCTGCGCGCCGGGCTGGATGGCTATGCCGATACCGACTGGTACACCGTGACCGCCCCGGCCAGCGGCACGCTGAAGCTGACGGCCACCTGGGGCGCTGCCGGCGGCGAACTGCCGGACCTGACGCTCTACGAAATGGTCGACGACGGCTGGACCCTCGGCTTCGAGGACGCCGGGGCCGGCTCGGCGGCGACGCGCGTCGTCGGCGGGCGGGACTACTACCTCCGCGTGGACGGTGATCGCGGTCTGGACTACGGCGACGAGCCGCTCGCCTACCGCTTGGCGGCTACGCTGGCCGAGTACGACGCCTACCTGCCGCTGATCGGTGCCGACGTCGTTCTCGCCGACAGCGGCCTCACCGGCGAGGGCATTGCCGTCGCCGTCATCGACACGGGCGTGGACTACAACCACCCGGCCCTGGGCGGGCGGGTCATCCTCGGCCCCGACTTCGGCGCCGACGACGCCGACCCCATGGACACCGTCGGACACGGCACGCACGTGGCGGGGCTGATCGCCTCGGCCGACGACCATGCGCCCGGCCTGCTGCCCGACGCCGATGTCGTCGCCCTGAAGGTCACCGCGGACGGCTCGACGCTCGCCGACGTCTCGGACATTGCCGACGCCCTGCAATGGGTGCTGGACCACGGCGCCGAGCACAACGTCGCGGCCGTCAACATCTCCTTCGCCCTTGGCAACGGTTCGGCCGGCCAGGAGCTGGCGGAGTTGGACGGCCTGTACGAGGACCTGGCGGCCAAGGGCGTGTTTGTCGCGGCGGCGTCGGGCAACGACTACGCCCCGGGCGTGTCCGAGGGCGTGAGCCTGATGGCGTTGGGCGAGCACGTCGCGGCAGTGGGCGCGGTGTGGGAAGGCGACCGCGGCGAGGCCAACTGGGGCGGCGGAGGACGCGACTACACCAGCGGCGCCGACCGGCTGATCTCGTTCTCCCAGCGGAGCGCGGATGTTGCGATGGTGGCACCGGGCGGAGACATCCTGGGCCTCGCCGCCGGCGGCGGACTGACGGTTCGGAGCGGCACGTCGATGGCGGCGCCGCTGGTGACCGCCGCGGCCGTCGCGACCGGCCAGGCCGCCGCCCGGGCCGGGCAGATCCTCGGCGCCGACGCGCTGCTGGGCCGACTCCAGGCCGGGGCGACCGTCGTCTTCGACGGCGACGACGAGAACGACAACGTCGCCAACAGCCATCGCGACTACTTCCGCCTCGACCTGCTCGGCACCGTCAGCACCTTCGATCTCGATGATACCGGACGGTACGTCCCCGTCTGGATGACGGCCGCGCACGATCAACTCAAGCGGCTGGCGGACCCGGCCAACGCATCGGCGGGGCGCGGCGAGCGGCAGCGGCTGGCACGCGAGGTCGCAGGCGACGAGGCGTTCCTGGACCTGCTGGATGGGCTGACCCGGACGGATGACGAGGCCCGGGCGGCCGAGCACGCGTTCAGCCGCTACGCGAGCCTGACCCAGCACCAGTCAGCCCTTGCCGGCGCGGACGGGAACGTGGACGTGCTGGACGCCCTGAGTGCGGGGCGCGGCGAATGGAAAGGCGACGTGGCCGCCGCGGACTTCCGCGACCTGGCGAAGCGGTACGGCCTGCGATAGACGACCCGCGGCGTGCCCGGCGCAGGTTTTGCCGGCCGCCGCAGTGCATGGACACCAGGAGCCTGGAGATGTTCAAGGCAACGTGGATGAGCGTGGCGGCGGGGGCCGCCCTGACGATCGTGCTGGCCGGGGCGACGGCGGCGAGAGGCGACGTGTCGCTTTCGATCCAGCCGTCCCGGGCGGACTACCTGCCCGGTGGGTCGGTGGACTTCGGCGTCGTGCTCACCGGCGCGACGGAGCTGGCCGGCTACCAGATCGTGATCGAGATCGCCGACGCCAACACCGGCAAGGCCGGCGGCGCCGCCGACGCGTTCTGGCTGGTGGACCTGGTCTCCCCGGCCATGGACCCGTGCGGGCTGAACCTCGCCACTCGCCCGGCGGACGCGGCCTACGTCTTCGGCGCCAACAACGGCCCGGCCACGAGGCAGAGCCGCTCGGACACCCTCGCCCCGCCGGCGTACGGCATCGGCCTGTATGACTATGCATGGGACAACGCCAACGGTGTGATCTACGCCGCCGCTACCGACCCGGAAAAGCAGGTGCTCGGCACGTTCCGGGTGGAGACGTCCGAGGAGTTCACCGGCGACATGGAACTGACCTTCGACGCCACCCAGCTCTTCGTGACCGACCCTCAGGGCGACCCGATACCCGGTTTCGATGCGCAAGACTATGACACCGAATCGCTCCTGGTCCCCATGGTCCCCGAGCCCGCCACGGCCGTGCTGCTGCTCGCCGCATCAGCCGCCTGGCTGCGCCGCAGACGGAGAAGCTGAGGCCGGGACCCGCCGTCAGTCGGGCGCCGCCTGTCGACGGTAGACGGCCGACCCCCAGTCAAGGTCCCCCGGGAAGAGGAGGCAGGCGGCGGCGGGGAAGCGTCGGCCGGCGGCGAGCTCGTCGAGAACGAGTCGCCGCAGTGCGGTATCGCGGGGTGCCGCAGCCGGGTTCGCCGGCATGTCACCGAAGACCCGCTCGAAGAGTTGCTCGTCCGTCGCGCCGGGCAGGGGGTAGAGATATACCTCGCGCTGGAAGCGGGCGATGTTCGAGTCCGCCGGCAGCAACTCCCCGAGCCTCGGGCTCAGCAGCCACGAACCGCACTGGAAGGCGCGGAACGGGTACTCGGGAAAGCGTTCGGGGAAGAAGGTCGTCGCCCGCCGGATCGACGCCCCGCAGGCGTCGAACGCCAACGGGCCTGTCGCCGGAATGTGCATGCCCAGGATGGGATCGCCCGGCCGGAGGATGCACTCCCACTCGGTCGGCGGCAACTCGATCAACTCGTCGGTGACGATGCCGGTGGGGGAGACGGCCCGCCCGCTCGGCGCGTCGCCGCCGCCGATCAACAGTCTCACCCGACCGGTTGGGCGGTGACGGAAGGCCCGGACGGGCTGCCCCAGCCGCTCGAATCGAAACTGAAGCCGCCCCAGCGCATACGTGCGGCCGAGGAAGTGACTGACCAGCCAGCCGGCCTCGCCGAGGCCCCAACGGCCCGTGCGGTCGCGATGGTGGCGCATCCAGAGGGCCAGGTCGCCGGCGGTGTCGCGCGTGACTTCGGCGGGGATGCCGCGAGCGCGGTGCAGGGCGAGCATGAAAGGCCCGCCGGAGAGCAGCACGACGGGGTGGAGCATCTCAGCCCACGGCCCGAGGGCGTCCGGTCGGCCGGGCCAGGGCAGTGATGCGGGCTGGAAACCGTCGGGGCCGGGATCGGCGGGGCGGTCGAAGAGCGTGCGGTGGCAGGTCCATGCGAGCCGGGCCAGGGCCGGCCTGCCGCGGAAAGCGGGCAGGGCGGCAAGCACGGCGTCGCGGACGTCGGTGGGCAGGCCGAGGTCGTCGCACGTCTCGCGGACGAAGTGATCGGTGAGGAACATCGGCCCGGAGGGGGGCCAGGCGGCCTGGTGCTCGCTCCACCGGTCGGCGAAGCGGGGCGCGACGTCGGGCGGTAGCTGGAGGTCGCGCGCGACGGCGGCGAAATCGGCATTGTCATCCGGCGGGTTCATTGCATCTCCGGGCAGGGGGTCCCCGGAGTACCTACGCCCGTGGCCCGGTCGTGTCAACCCCGCCGGTGCTGCCCGCCGCTTTCGCTGCGCCCGGGGTTTCCGGCGGCGGGCCGGGAGCGTATAGTCATAGGACTATGAGCATCGCGATCATCCAGACCGACTCGCCGCTGGACGAACCGGCCGTCCTCGCCGTGCGCGACCGCCTGCGCGGCGGGGGGCTCGTGGCCACCGGCGAAGGTGAGTCACTCGACGTGCCGGGCATCGTCTCGGGCATCCTGGCCGACGTCCGCCGGGACGGGGACGCCGCGCTGGTCGCCTGGGAGCGGAAGCTCGACGAGGCCGAACTGACCCCCGAGACGCTTCGGGTGGACCCCGCGGAGATCTCCGCCGCACACGCCGACGCCGACGAGGACTTCCTCGCCCTCATCCGCCGCGTGGCCGAGAACATCCGGGCCTACCAGCGGAGCATCCTGCACGAGGCCCCGCCGCCGCTGGTCCGCGACGGACGCGAGCTGAGCGTTCGATACACGCCGATCGACCGCGCCGGCGTATACGTGCCCGGCGGGCGGGCGCTGTACCCGTCCTCCGTGCTGATGACCGTCGTGCCGGCACAGGTCGCCGGCGTCAGGGAGATCGCCTTCGCTGCGCCGCCCCGGTCCGAGGGCGACGTCCACCCCATGCTGCTGGTCCTCGCCGGCGAGCTCGGCGTCGAGGAGGTCTACCGCCTCGGCGGGGCGGCCGCGGTGGCGGCGCTGGCCTACGGTACCGCGACCGTGCGGGCCGTCGACAAGATCGTCGGCCCGGGCAACGCGTTCGTCGCCGAAGCCAAGCGGCAGGTGTTGGGACGCGTGGGCATCGACAGCATCGCCGGGCCCAGCGAGGTGCTGATCGTCGCCGACGAGAGCGCCGAGCCCGCCTGGCTGGCCGCCGACCTGCTCGCCCAGGCCGAGCACGATCCCGGCTCGGCCGTGCTGGTCACGCCCTCCCGCGGCCTGGCCGACACCGTCGCCGAGGAAATCGCCTTCCAGGCGCCCCGGCTGGAGCGCGCCGACGCCCTCGCCGACGCGATGGACAAGTACAGCGCGATCATCGTGGTCCGGGACATCGAGTCGGCCTGCGACGTGGCGAACGATTTCGCCACCGAGCACCTCCAGATCGTGACCGCCGACGACGCGGCGGCCCTGGCTCGAATCCGTCACGCCGGTGCGGTCTTCCTGGGGCCGCACACGCCCGTGCCGCTGGGCGATTACGTCGCCGGGCCCAGCCACGTGCTGCCCACCGGCGGGACCGCCAGGTTCTTCGGGCCGTTGAGCTGCAACGACTTCCTCAAGGCCGCCAGCGTACTCCGCTACGACGCCGACGCCCTCGCCGCCGACGCCGCCGACGCCGCTGACTTCGCCCGGCGCGAGGGACTCACCGCACATGCAAACGCCGTACGCATCCGAGGCCGGACACCCAGCCGATGAGCTTCTACCGTCCGCACATCGAGGCGATGGCCGCTTACGTCCCCGGCGAGCAGCCCGGGGCGGGCGAGCGCGTCATCAAGCTCAACACCAACGAGAACCCCTATCCGCCCTCGCCGGCGGCTATGAAGGTCCTGCACACACTCGACCCCGAGCGGCTGCGCCGCTATCCGCACCCCGTCGCCGACGCGTTTCGCGCCGCGGCCGCGGAGGTCCACGGCCTGGGCCGCGAGTGGATCCTGCCGGGCAACGGCAGCGACGAGCTGTTGATGATGATCGCCTACGCCGGCTTCGAGCCCGGCCGACGGGTCGCCTGGCCGGCGCCGAACTTCACGTTCTACCGCACGCTGGCGGACGTTCAGCAGGCCGAGCCCGTCGAGGTGCCCTACGGCGAGGACTTCGCCCTGCCCGTCGACGCCCTGGCCGAGGCCGCGGCGGACGTGACCTTCGTCTCCAGCCCCAACAGCCCCTCGGGCGTGGCGTACCGGGCCGAGGAGCTCGACGAGCTCGCCGGGCGGCTGGCCAGTGGGTTGCTGGTTATCGACGAGGCCTATGCGGACTTCGCCGACGGAGACGCCCTGGCCTTGGCGCGCGGGCGGGAGAACGTGATCGTCCTGCGGACGTTGTCGAAGGGCTACGCCCTGGCCGGGCTGCGGCTGGGCTACGCGGTCGCACGTCCGGAGTTGCTGGCCGGGCTGATGAAGGTCAAGGGCATCTACAACGTGGGGGCGGTGCCCGCTCTTGTCGGGGCCGCCGCCATGGGGGATCAGGCCCACAAGCTGGAGTGCGCCGAGAGGGTGAAGGCCTCGCGGGCGTCCCTGACGGCGGCGCTCGGCGAGCGGGACTTCCGCGTCTGGCCCAGCGCGGCGAACTTCCTGCTGGTGGGCCCTCCCGACAGCCGGGCACGCGAGCTGTACGAAGCCCTCAAGGCCGAGGGCATTCTGATTCGATACTTCAAACAGCCGCCTCTGGCGGACAAGCTGCGGATATCGATCGGTACGGACGCCGACCACGCTGCCCTTCTGGCTGCGATCGACCGGGCGAGTGGCGCATAGGACGACTGGGATGGCCAAGCGAACGGCAAGTGTGCGGCGCGAGACGAAGGAGACGCGCATCGAGTTGACCGTCGATCTCGACGGATCCGGCGAGGTGCGCGCCGAGACGGGCATCGGCTTCCTCGATCACATGCTCGATCACCTGGGCAAGCACAGCCTTACGGATCTGACGGTCCGCGCCGAGGGCGACCTGGAGGTCGACGACCATCACACCGTCGAGGACGTCGGGCTCTGCCTCGGCGACGCCCTCCGCCAGGCCCTCGGCGACAAGGCGGGCATCTGCCGCTATGGTTCGGCCGCCGTGCCCATGGACGACGCCCTGGCCGAGGCCGCCATCGACCTCTCCGGTCGGCCGGCGCTGGTGTTTCGCGTACGGTTCGCGTCGGGGAAGATCGGCACGTTCGACACGCAGTTGGTGGAGGAGTTCCTCCGGGCTGTCGTGAACCGCGCTGGGATGAATCTGCACGTCACCGTGCCGTACGGCGGGAACGATCATCACATCGCCGAGGCGGTGCTCAAGGCCGTCGCGCGGGCACTGCGGTCGGCCAAGGCCCGGGACGACGCACGGGGCGGCGCGGTGGCCTCGACCAAGGGAACTCTCTGACCATGGCCCCGCCGACGGGCCGGGAGGAATTCGCGTGTCCATTCGAGCGGCGCTGATCTTCGGCGTCACCATCCTGGTGGTCCTGGCTGTGGGGGCCGTCACCGTTGTCGCCGTGTGGAACGTCTACGCCGACAGCGAGGCCCGGGCCGCCGAGCGGGCCGACCGGGACGTGGAGTCCGTGCGGGCCCAACTCGCCCAGCGGCTTGACGCCCACGCCCGGCGGTTCTTCGACGCCGTGGACACCGTGGACGTGCGCGACGTCGAGAAGGCCTCCCCGCGGCTGATGGACGTCCGGGCGGACCTCGGCCTCGATCTGCTGAACGTGTGCACGAACAGCGGCGTGCCCCTCGTCGGCAGCTACGTCCGCCGGGACGTGAAGGTGCCCATCAGCGACGACCCCGTTCTCCGCCGTGCCCTCGCCGGCGAGCCCGCCATGGGCCTCGCACGCCTGCCCGCCGGCCGCGTCGAGCTCGAGGGCGGTACGGCGCTGGAGACGGCCGTGTCCGTCACTGCCGAGGCCGGCGACATCTGGCAGCAGAGCCCGCCGCAGGGCCTGTTCCTCTGGTACGCCCTGCCCAAGACCGGCGCCGACGGACGCGTGATTGCCCTGGTCTATGGCGGCCACAGCCTGAACTTCGACTACGAGTTCGTCGACCGCTTGCGGGAGGGCATCGCCGGGAGTGAGGAGTACCGCGGGCGGTCCCGCGCCGCCGTCGAACTCTACGCCGGTGGGACCGCCGTGGCAACCAACGTGCGCACCGACAACGGGACACGCGCCGTCGGCCTGCGACTCGATGACCAGACCGAGCGCCTCGTCCTCCAGGAGGGGCAGTCGAGCACCGGGCGCGAGTGGATCATGGACGGCTGGTATCGCACGCGGGTGCGGCCCCTTGAGAACCCGGACGGCCGGCCGATCGGCATGCTTCGCGTAGCCACGCTCGAAGCGCCTTTCCTCGATGAGCGGTGGGGGCAGATCGTCCGGCTGCTCGTCCCCGCCGGGGCGGCCTGCCTGGTGGCGATCCTGGTGGCCATGGTCCTGGGGATGCGAATCGCCCGCCCGCTGCGGCGTCTGGCCGGCGCGGCCGAGCAGGTGGCCGCCGGGAACTGGCAGGCCGAGCTGCCTTCGGGGCGCACCTACCGCGAGCCGTCTCGCCTGACCGATGCCGTCCGCCGCATCCAGGGCGCCGTGCTGGAGCGGGACAATCGCCTGCGCAGCCAGCAACGCGGCGTGGAGCAGGCCCGCGAGGCCCACGAGGCCGCCGAACAGCAATACCGGACCGTGCTGCGGTTCATCGGCGATGACGTGGCTCCGGCCGCCGCCGACTTGCGCTGGACGGCCGAGACACTTGCCGGCTCCGATGGCGAGCCCCTCCCGCCGGATGTCCGCAAGACGGTGGCCCAGCTTTGCGGCGCGGCCGGCGGCATGGAACGGATGGTGGCGAACTACCGCGATCTGGCGTCCTGCGAGAGCGGCCGGGCCGACATGGGGAAGGCCCTGGTCGATGTCCGCGAGCAGATCGTCGAGCCCGCGGCCCGGCGGACGAGCCCCCTTCTGGATGCCAAGGGTATCGAGCTGGAGATCGCCTGTCCGGAAGGCCTGACCGCCGAGGGCGACCCGGACATGCTGCGACGGGCGACGGAGAACCTCCTGAGCAACGCCGCGAGCTTCGGGCGGCGCCGGGGCAAGGCGAAGCTCGAGGTCACCGTACAGGGCGGGCAGGTGGTGGTGTCCGTTTGGAACGAGGGCGAGGGCTTCGATCCCGAGGATACCCAGCGCCTCTTCGCGAAGTTCTCCCGCCTGGACAACGCCGCCGAGGTTCCCGGCAGTGGGCTGGGGCTGTTCCTTGTGCGATGGACGGCCGAACTGCACGGCGGGACCGTCTCGGCGGAGTCCAATCACGGCCGCTGGGCGAAGTTCACCTTCTCCTTCCCCGCGTCAAGCTGAGCGCCGGTTTCGTCCGTCGGGCGCATAGCACGCCCCCGACGAGAGCGTCTCCCGCCGGGGGCGCCGGCAAGCGGCCGGCCGCCAGACCGGCCGGTCGGATAGCCCTACTTCACGATGCGCAGGGTGTCCGGCGCGGCGAAGGCCGTGCCATCGGTCAGCACGCCGGTGAGCGTGAGGGTCAGGCTCGTGGCGCCGTCCGGGACGAGGGCCTTGATCTCCTGGGCACGAAGCTTCGCCACGGTCAGGCCGAGATTGTCGGCCTTGACGAGATAGGGCTCGATTCCGTTGAGCGTCAGCGTCTCATTGTCGGCCTCGCCGAACGGGATGTTGGTGTGGACCGTAACACAAGGGACGGGCGCGCTGAGGCAGAGGGTTTTCGGCGCGATGCGGATGGCTACCCCATCGCCGGCGGGCTTGCCGTGGCCCCCGCAGAAGCCGGCCGTCACCGCGGCCAGCAGGGCCACACCGCCAAGGACGGACAGCATGACGTGATGTTTCATCGTGCAATCTCCTCAAGTGGGACTACCCGGATTGCATACAAATGTCTATTTTCCGTGAAGACGGCCGCTCGTCAACGGGAAAGTGGAGCAGATTCGGGAAAAGCTCCCGCCGCTCAGACCGGGCTGAAGGATTGCCTCCCACGGCGGACGGTGGTGGGGTGTAGAATGGCAACGAAGTGACGCACAGATGACCACGACGCACACATTCCAGCGCAGGCGCCTGACCGTCACCGGGCAGGTGCAGGGGGTGGGCTTTCGCCCGCTGGTGTACCGGCTGGCGGCGGAGATGTGCCTGACCGGGTGGGTCCGCAACGATCCCGCCGGCGTGACGATCGAGATCCAGGGCCGGCCCGCCGCGATCGAAGCCTTCCCCGATCGGCTGGCCGAGGAGCTTCCCCCCCTGGCGTCGATGGCCACGCTGGATGTCGCCGAAGCCGAGGTCATGACCGGCGAGAGCCGCTTCGAGATCCGCCCGAGCGAGGGCGGCGAGCTCACCGACGCGCAGGTCACCGTCGATACCGCCACCTGCCCGGACTGCCTGTCCGAGCTGTTCGACCCCGACGACCCGCGGCACGGCTACCCGTTCATCAACTGCACCAACTGCGGGCCGCGGTATACGATCGTCCGACGTATCCCGTACGACCGCCCGAACACTACGATGGGGGAGTTCGGCATGTGCGGGCTCTGCTCGAGGCAGTACGGTGATCCCGCCGACAGGCGGTTTCACGCCCAGCCCGTCGCCTGTGAGCGGTGCGGGCCGCACGTCTGGCTGGTCGACCCCCAAGGGAAGCAGATCGACGCCGAGGATCCCATCACCGCCGTGGGGGAGATGCTGCTGGACGGCGCGATCGTCGCCGTCCGCGGCCTCGGGGGGTTCCACCTGGCCTGCCGGGCCGACGACGAGGCCGCCGTCCGGCGTCTCCGCGACCGCAAGCACCGCGAGGCCAAGCCGCTGGCGATGATGGTCCGCGACATGGAGCAGGTCCGGGAGCTCTGCGACGTGCCGCCCCACGCCGAAGAGCTGCTGACCGGTCCGCTGCGCCCGATCGTGCTGCTTCGGCGCCGCGACGACGAGCCACCCCCGGGCGTCTGCCGGGTCGCGCCCGCCGTCGCCGCCGGCCTGGACACTCTCGGCATCATGCTGCCCTACACGCCCGTCCACTATCTGCTGTTCGCCCACGTGGACCGGCCGCTGGTGATGACGTCGGCCAACCTCTCGCGCGAGCCGCTGGTCCGGGACAACGACGAGGCACTGAACCGCCTTGGGCGCCTCGCCGACGCGATGCTGCTGCACAATCGAGACATCCAGCGGCGGCTGGACGACAGCGTCGTCCAATGGACGCCGCTCGGCCCGTGCGTCCTCCGCCGGGCCCGCGGGTATGCCCCCGCGCCGGTCCGCATCCACTGCGGGACCGACGGCGACCGTCGCGCACCCGCCGTCCTCGCCGTCGGGGCCGAGCTCAAGAGCGCCGTCTGCCTCTATCGCGACGGCCAGGCCGTGCTCGGAGAGCACATCGGCGATCTCAAAGACGGGCCGACCTACCGCCACTTCATCGACACCGTCCACCACCTCGAGGAGCTTTTCGACGTCGCCCCCGAGGCCGTCGCCGCCGACCTGCACCCGCAGATGCTCTCGACGGACTACGCGATGCGGAGGCACCGTGGGGAGTTGCCCGGGCGACCGGCCCTGCCGTTGGTCCGCGTCCAGCATCACCACGCCCACGCCGCCGCCTGCCTGGCCGAGAACGCCCGGACCGACGAGGCGCTGGCCCTTGTCTGCGACGGCGTGGGCTACGGCGACGACGGGGCCGTGTGGGGCTGCGAGGTCTTCCGTTGCGACCTCGCCGGCTATGAGCGGCTGGGACACCTGCGCTACCTGCCCCTGCCCGGCGGGGACCGCGCAGCCGAGCAGTGCCATCGCCCCGCCGTCGCCGCCCTTTACGACGCCCTCGGCCCGGCGGCGAGGGGGCACCCCGTCGTCGAGCGCCTGGCCCTGACGGACGAGGCGTTCGACGCCGCGCTGGAGCTGCTGACCGCCGGGGCGAACTGCCCGCCTGCCAGCTCGCTGGGGCGATGGTTCGACGCCGTCGCGTTCCTCTGCGGCGTGGCACGGGAGAACCGCTTCGAGGGCGAGGCGCCGATGCGTCTCGAGGCCGTCGCCGACAACGCCGTGACCGGCGCCTACCCCTGGCGCATGGCCGATGGCTGGCCGATGGAGATCGACCTTCGCCCGATGGTCGTTCGCATCGCCGACGAGATCTCTGCCCGCGTGCCCGCCGCCGCGGTCTCCGCCCGCTTCCACAACACGGTGGCGGATTTCCTGCACGCCGCGGCCGTGAGGGCTCGCGAGAGAACGGGCCTGGCGACTGTGGCGCTGTCCGGGGGCTGTTTCGCCAACCGCCGGCTGACGGCCCGCCTGGCCGATCGCCTGACCGCCGGCGGCTTCGAGGTCCTCACGCACCGCACCGTACCGCCGAATGACGGGGGCATCGCCCTCGGCCAGGCCGTCTGTGCCGCGGCGCGTCTCGCCCGCGCGAAACATTGAGCTTCCCCGGGGGTTCCCGTAGCATACGAGCGGAAGGAGAGTGTCCATGCACACACGCCAGCGGATGACGCGACGGGGGTTCCTGCGGAGAATGTCGGCGGCCGCCGGGGCTGCGGCCATGGCCGGGACGGCGGCAACGCTGCCGGGGGCGGAGAACCGCAAGGACAAGCCCAACATCATCTTCATTCTGGCCGACGACCTCGGCTACGGCGACCTCGGCTGCTACGGGCAGAAGCGGATCAAGACGCCGCACCTGGACCGGCTCGCCGCCGAGGGGATGAAGTTCACCGACTGCTACGCCGGCAGCACGGTCTGCGCCCCGTCGCGGTCGACACTGATGGAGGGGCTGCACACCGGGCACTGCCGGGTCCGCGGCAACGCCCGCGTACCGCTGATGCCCGACGACGTGACCGTCGCCGAGAAGCTCAAGGAGGGCGGCTACACCACGGGCCTGATCGGCAAGTGGGGGCTGGGCGAGCCGGCGTCGACGGGCATTCCGGGCGAGCAGGGCTTCGACACGTTCTTCGGCTACCTGAACCAGCGACACGCTCACAACTACTACCCGACCTACCTCTGGCGGGGCAAGGCGGAGGAGGCCGTCGAGAAGGTCGAGTTGAAGAACGTCGTTCCCAAGGAGGACAAGGTCGGTGCAGGCGTGGCCAGCAAGAAGGTGGAGTACAGTCACGACCTCTTCGCGGGCGAGGCGCTGGACTGGGTCGAGAAGCACGCCAAGGGCCCGTTCTTCCTGTACCTGGCGCTGACGATTCCGCACGCGAACAACGAGGCGGGGCGCAAGGGCATGGAGGTGCCGGACTACGGCCCCTACGCCGACAAGGACTGGCCCGATCCCCAGAAGGGCCACGCCGCGATGATCACGCGGATGGATTCCGACATCGGGCGGCTGATGGCGAAGCTCGGGGCCCTGGGCATCGACGAGCAGACGCTGGTGATCTTCAGCAGCGACAACGGCCCGCACCGCGAGGGCGGGGCGAGGCCGGAGTTCTTCGATTCCAACGGCCCGCTGACCGGCATCAAGCGGAACCTGACCGAGGGCGGCATCCGCGTGCCGGGCATCGCGCGCTGGCCGGGGAAGATCAAGCCCGGCAGCGTCAGCGACCATCCCTGGGCGTTCTGGGACTTCATGCCCACCGCCTGCGAACTGGCCGGCGTGGACCCGCCGGAGGGCACCGACGGGATCAGCTTCGTGCCCGAACTGCTTGGCAAGCCGCAGAAGACACACGACTTCATGTACTGGGAGTTCCACGAGCGAGGCAGCACCCAGGCCGTCCGCATGGGCAAGTGGAAGGCCATCCGCCCCTGGGGCGGCAAGATGAGGCTCTACAACCTCGAGAAGGACCTGGCCGAGAAGCACGACCTCGCCGACCTCCAACCCGAGATCGTCGAGAAGATCGAGACCTACCTCGCCGGAGCACGGACCAAGTCCGAGCACTGGCGAATGCGCCGCCTCCGGCCGGAGAAGCGGCTGAAGTAGCCGCCGGTGGACAGTCGGTCAGTAGCCGGTCGGAACGTCGCAGTTGTCCCCGAGGGAGCCGGGCGGCCGCCTGCTATCGGCTGACAAGCCGCTTGAACGTCACGTCGTCCAAGAACGCCGTGCCGGAGTGGACCGAGAAGCTGATCTTCACGTACGGGTCCCACGCCGGCGTGGTGAACTCGCAGGAGACTTTCTGCCAGCCGGGCTGGTCACCCGTGGCGGCGGTCGTCTTGTGCACGGCCATGGTGCGGGATTTCTCGTGGGGCCAGTCGCACACCTCGGCCGTCAGCCAGGCGCGGGTCCGGGTCGCGGGGGCGACATACTCCGGCAGGGGCGTCTTTTCGGCGTCTTTGCCCTCGAGCCGCGCGTTGGCCGCTCGGACCTTGGCCACAAGGGCCTCGTACGCCTGGCGGTAGGCCAGCCGGTCGGAGACGGACATGTCCTCCACTTTCAGCCAGCCCTCCAGCAGGTACGTCGCGTTCGGCCGAAGCGGGATGTTTGCGATGTCCGGTTGGAATGTCAGCAGCGGGCTGTTGGGCTGGCGTGAGCCGCGAAGGGCCAGCGACCGGCTGCCGCTGTGGGCGACTTCATCGGTAACGTCGGGCTCGGAGCCGCGAAACGCCATGCCGCGGACCGGCTCGCGGACGGAAACGGGCTGGCCCTCGAAGTCCTCGGCCCGCCCGAAACGGACGACCAGGGCGTTGTCTCGCCGCGTGCGGACGTGCGTCATGGAAGCGGCGAGGTGGCGGGTCATCTCGGGGGGCAGGCACAGCAGGCGCTCGGTGCCGCGGTAGACCTCCCAGTTGGCGTCGGTCCGCTCCATCTCGTCCGGGAAGCCGACGGCAACGTCGAAGAGGTTCCGGAGGTCGCGAACGGTCATGTTCGCGTCGCCGCAGCCGTCCTGGCGGGTGCGGGCGACAGACCAGCCGCTGCGGGTGTCCAGGAACGCCACGAACCCGCCGTCCCGCCAGGTGAGGGTCTCGTCGGGTCCGTCGGCGGCGGCGATGGTGTAGGAGTTGTTCGCCCAGCCGGCGAGATCCGTCCGCCCGCCGCCGGGGGTGTAGACCGTCCGGTCGTACCGCAGTCGCGTGGGCCAGCCGACGTAGCTGTTGGGGCAGAACGCCAGCGTCTTGAGCTTGCGGGGCGCCCGTTCGTGCTTGAGCAGCAGGTTGCGCCGCGCCTCGACGACGTAGCCGAACCGCGGGTCCACGTACACGTCGAAGCTGGCGACCATCTTCCAGTGGCGGTTCTCGTGGGCGCGGACCAGCGTGATCTTGTCCCCGCCGCCGCGGAAGTGATCCGTCCGTGTGATGTCGCTCAGGCCTGAAGGGGAGTACCGGACCTTGTGCTTGATGAAGGCGCCCGTCGGCAGGATCGGCCCGCGGATGTTGTCCAGGTGGTACCGCCCCGTCCGCAGAGAGATCACCGCCGGGGCCGTCGGCGGCGTGAACGCAAGGAGCTGAATGTGGTCGGCCGGGATCAGCGCGACGTAGCGGTCGCCGTCCATGATCACCCGCCACGTCCGTTTGACGAACTGCCGCCCGTCGTGAATCGTGAACGTCTTCTGCGAGTAGTGGAACCGCGGCTCGTGGCCGGCGAAGCGCGGCGCCAGCCGCAGCTTGGCCGCGAGGCGGTCGAGCTCATCCGGCGCGCGAACCTGTGCGGTCGCGGCCGGGATGAAGACAAGGAGTACCAACCAGGCGCTGAGGCGTCTCATGAGATTCCCTTCCAAGCGTGCGCGGCAGCCGGCGGAGCATCAGCCCTTAAACAAGCTCAAGCTCGGGGGGTCACCGGTGTTCCTGTTGCGCGGCGGGGGGTGTCCGTTGGGTAGCGGCGGGCCTGTTGCCGGCGCGGGGAATCCGCACGGTCACCTGCTCGCCGGCGGGGCGGCCGGCGGGATTGGGAAACTCGACGCGGACCTCGAGCGTCTCGCTGGCTGCGTCGGCGACGGCGGCGACGCGGATGATCTTCGCCTTCCCGGCCGAGCCGTCGGCAAACCGCACGGTAACCGGGTGCCCGGGCCTCAGCGAACGGGCCAGGCGTACGGGGGCGGGGACGTCGATCCATAGCGGATCGGTTCGAACGAGGCGGATGACGGGCACGAGGGCGTCGACGGCCTCCCCGGCGCGGCGGTGGACGCGCTCGATCAGCCCGCCGACGGGCGCCGTCAACTGCATTCGCTTCAGCAGAAGGGCGGCCTCGGCATGGCGTATGCGGGCCTCGGCCAGATCGAACCGGGCCGAGGCCAGCGCCAGGCGGGCAAGGGCGGCCTCGAGCTTGGCCTCGTCCAACTCCCGCTGCGGCGCGGCGTCGTCGGTGAAGGCCTTGCGGACCTCGGCGAAGACGGCTTCCTTGCGGGCGAGCTGGAGCTCGGCGACTTGCACGTCCGTGTCGTCCTCGGCCCGGGCCTTGAGCAGGTCCACCCGTAAGCGTTCCAGGCTGTCGTCCAGGCGGGCGAGAAGGTCGCCGGCACGGACCGGACGGCCCTCCTCGGCCGGGAGGGCGGCGATGCGGCCCGGCGTAGTGAACGAAAGCGTCAGGTCCTCGCTGGGCGCGGTGACGGCGGCGACCTCGGCCGGGGCGTTCGGCTCGGCGTCGGCGATGGCGGCAGGCGGGGCGGCCAGCACGAGGCACAAGGCCATTCCAGCGGCGGTCATGTCGTGTCCTCTAACGACCGAGAGCCCCCGGGCTGCGGCCGGGGGCTCTCGGAGACGGGGCGTGCAGAACGCCGGTCAGTCGGCCGGCTGAGTGGCGGGCATCTCCATCACCTTCGGCTCGGTCGCCTCGACCGGGGTGGTGGGTTCCGGCGGCAGCGTCGAGCTGCCCGTCGGTGCCGCGGCCCCGCCGGCGGCGGGCTGCAGCCGCATCTTGGGCAGGCCGTCGGCGTCTTCGCCCTCGACCATGGCGATATTCTCGTACTTCAGCAGCGTGCCCTGGGCCCGCTGGAGGTTGAGCATCGCAACGTTGTAGATGACCGCGGCGCGGGCGAACTCCTGCTCGGCGACTGCCAGGCGGTCCTGGGCCTCCAGCAGCAACTGGAGGTAGTTGATCGCCCCCTTGCCGTCGGCGCCGGCGTGGCTCTCCCACCGCTTGCTCAGCACCCGGAGATCCTCGTTGGCGGCCTGGAGGCTCTCGTAGCGGCTGTTCATCTCGCGGTAGGCCGCACCCATCTCGCGGGCGGCGATCTTGACCTCCAACAGCACGGTGTCCACCGTGGTCTGGATCTGGGCAAGCTGCTGGCGGATCTCAAGCCGCCGCCGGCGGTAGCGCGCACGGGCGGCGTTGTTCTCGACGGGGAAGTCGAACTTTGCCCCGACCAGGAAGCCCGGATGGGCCTCCCATTCCTCGTCGTAGCCCTCGAAGAGGCACCCCGCCTCGTCCAGCCCCGAGATCGACGTCGAGAGGATCAGGTCCAACTGGGGCAGCAGCTCGTTCTTGGCCATGTCCTTCCGGACGGCCGCGGTCTTCAACTGGAGGAACGCCTGGCGAATCTCCGGGCGGTTCTCGATGGCCGTCGTGGCCGCGTCTTTCAGCGAAACGTCCATGCCCGCCGTGCTGGGGGCGGCGCCGGGGATCAGCTCCGCGGTCGGCCCGGCGAGGAGGTCGGGATCGTTGGTCAGTGCCTTGATGCGGTCCTCGGCATTCTTGATGGCGGCTTCTGCGCGAACGAGTTCGGCGCGGCGTTTGGCCAGGGCGGCCTTGGCCCGCATCCGCTCGCCCTCGATGGCGTCGATGTCCTTGCGCTTTTCGAGCTTGCCCAGCAGGGAGCCGGTCTCGTCGGCGAGCTTCTTCTTCTGGACCCACGTCGCGCGGGCGAGGTAGAGGTTCCAGTAGGCCCGGCTGAGTTGGAGCAGGTGGCTCTCGGTCTGGCGGATGAACTCGTTGCGTGCAATCTCGCTGTCGATCTTGGCGATGCGAATCAGGCTGCGGTTGTACTCGATCCCGCCGCCGCGGAGCAGCGGCTGGACGACCGTCAGCGCCAGGACGGCCGACGACTGCCGCTCGGGGACGAAGAAGACCGAGTTGTTGTGCGTCCGCCCGAGCTTCTGAGAAAGCGTCACGTCGGCGCCGGTGAGGAGCTTCTTCTTGACGCCGCCTTCGAGGGAGTAGTCCCACTGTTTGAAGCGATCCGGCCCGCCGGTGGTCAGCGTGCTGCCGACCGGCTCGTCCACGTACTCGTAGGCGGTATCAACGAACAGGTGCGTGTCGAACTCGCCGCGGGCTTCCTGGATCCCCGTCTGGCGGATCAGCGGGATGTCGCTGAAGACCTTGATCTGCGCGCTGTTGGCCAGGGCGCTGGCGAACAGGTCCTCGGGGGCGTGGGTGGCCGGCTTGGAGTCGGCGAAAAGCTGCCCGGAGACCTGGTCGGCCCACCACGGCGAGAAGCCGCCGGGAACCGGCTGTCCGGCGGGCGTGCCGAGGGATTTCTCGGCCATGGCGAGCGTTTCGGCGTGCTGGTGGAACTCCCCGGCGAGGCGGCGCTGCGTCGCGCGACCGAAGGCCTCGTCCCGCTGGTCGAAGTGGCTCTGGCAGGACGCCAGCACCCATGGCGCGATGGCCAGAAGGGGCAGCAGCCCCCGCATGCGTCTCGTGACAGTGGCATTCATTCTGTCGGCTCTCCTTAGCTTGCCAGGCAATTGGCGTTGTCAGTGTTTCTGGCACCCCGGCCGAACGGCGCCCGCATGCCGTGGGCGGCGCGGCGCAACGGCGGCTATGTGCCGCTGGCCGTCGCCGGCTGCGCGAGGGACTCGAACGGATACGCGCTCCAGCCCAGCGTGATCGGATGCAGGCTGGCGGCGCGGAGGGCGTTGAAGGCGTTGTCGTTGGCCCGGTTGCCCGTGACGTTCTCCACCGTGAGCTGCTCGGAGACGAACGTGCCGCCCTGGATCGCCGGGACGAAGTACGTCCGCAGGTTGTAGCCCGCGTCGGCCAGTCCGCCGTAGGAGGGGGCGTAGGTCTGCCGCAGCACGATTGTGTGGGGCTCGTCCTCGATGGTCGTGTTGAAGAAGCTCGTCGCCCAGTTGCCCGCCGCGTCCGCCACCGCCGACTCGCTGCCGATCAGGTCGCCCCGGGCATTGTAGACGTCCACCGACAGCGTCGCGCCCGGCTGGGCCGTGCCGCTGTACAGCGGCTGGAACGCCATCTGCCGGACCACGTCCGGCTCCTCGACCGGCCCGCCGCGGCGCCAGTCGTTGAAGACGTCCCAGCGGTAGGGCGTTTCGGCCGGCAGGATCACCTCCGCCGGGTCGGAGATCGGCGCCGACAGCTCGTTCGGCCCGCCGTTCGAGCCGGCCACGTACGTGCACGTCGCCGTGTTGATGTGCGAGCCCGGGTCGTACCCGGCCACCACGGCCAGATCGTACGTGAGAACCAGAATGTTGTTGCCGTTGTCCGGCACGTCCGGCTCGTAAGGGCCGACGGCGGCGCCTGTTCCCGGAACGGAATCGGCAGGGTCGACCAGTTCGATGCCCTGGGCGTCGAAGAGCGCCTCGGCCGCCGGGCCGGCGAAGCCGGGATCGACGGGGTTGTAGGTGACCGGGTTGCCGGCCCCGTCGCTGACGAAGAGGTTCAGCCCCGCGCCGCCGGTGGGGATCTCGAATCCGTCGGGGATCGTGTCGGTGATCTGGATGTCGTAGGCGCCCAGTTCGTTGCCGCCGCTGTTCTCGACGATGATCGCGAACGACACGAGGTTGCCCGGGCTGACCTGTGAGATGGTCAGGTCGCTGTCGACGGGCGTGGTGGGCAGGCTGGTGGATTCGATGGTTTGCCCCGAGAACCGCACGCCGGCGGAGGCGGGGGGCGAGAAGACCACGGGCCCGACCACGCCGGGGTTGTAGGCCCCGGGCGCCTGGCTGCTGACCACGCCCTTGGTGATCGCCAGGTCCGGCTCGGGCACGTAGGTGTAGGTGATCGTGGCGACGAAGTTGAACGTCGGGGCGGGGTTCACGCCGGAGATGAATGATCCGACGTTGGTGACCAGGGAGGCCTCGACCTCGCTGTCGAAGTTGATGGTGAGGTTCCCGGCGCCCACGAAGGGGGACAGGTCCGTCGGGGGGCTGGTCAGCGAGTCCGCGTCGTCGGTGGTCGAGGACGTGCCGGTCAGCGTGAAGTCGTCCCCCGTGCCGATGGTGGGGGGAAAAGCGTCGTCGTTGGGGCCGACCGTGCCGGGCGGATCGGGCGTGGGGGCGCCGGCCTCGCTTGCGGTGGCATCGAGATTTGGAAAGGTCTGGGCGCCGTACTGGAAGTTGAACGCCCGCGTGCCGATCGTCAGGTCCACGTCGGCGGCGACGTCGTCTTCATTGTCGAAGACGTGCACGCCGCCGAAGGAGTTCAGCGTGATCGACAGGTCCACGGTCTTCAGCGTCCGCGAGCCGCTCTCGTCGTCGAACTGCGGAACGTTGAAGTTCCCGCTGTCGCCGGCGCTGAAATCCAGCCCGCCGTTGTCGACGGTAACCACATACGTCTCGGTGGCCGTCAAGGCGGTCAGCAGAATACGGTTCTCGAGGCCCTCGAAAAGAATGCGTTGAGCGTTCACCTTCGGCCCTCTTCTCGACGTGCTGCTCGCCCGCGCACCGAGCCCGGCCGCCCGTCCTTAGGCTGCCGCTAGGTCCCGGCCGCACCGGTTCGGAAGATAGCTTCCCAGGAAATCGCCCGGCATTCTATGTCCCTCGCCGAGCTTACGCAATGAGGCAAAGGGGATTTTTCTCCCGTGTGCGCTAGGAGATACGAGCCGGCCGGAATCTACGCCCCGGACGAACGGCGCAGCAAACGGCGACCCCGCCGGGAAAGGCGGGGCCGCCGGGAGCGTCGAAGTCACGCAACCACGAGGGTGGTGTAAGGTCTACAGCGCCGGACGGCGTCGCCGGCGCCTCAGGAGGACGAAGGCCCCGCCGCCGAGCAGTGCGATGGAGACTGGCTCGGGGATGCCGCCTTCGTAGATGTACTGCACGCGGGCCCGGAAATCGAACTGCGTCGGGTTGGCGGACACCGTGAAGGGGGCGAACGTCGTGTTGTAGGTGGCGATCGTGTCGCTGTCGAAGGTCCAGGTGATCTCGCCGTCGCCGACGTACTCATCGAGGTTCTGGTCGATGGTCGCCGAGTCGAGGTCCTGCCCGTCGTTGAGGCCGACCGTCAGGCAGTCGGTGCCGGCGAAATCCGGGAAGAACCCCTCGGCCGGGTCGTCGGGATCGACGAAATGGCTGTTGCTGTCCTTGGGGATGACCAGCACGACCAGCGGCGCGGTGGACAGGGCGTTGTCGACGGTGATCCCCGCGCCGACGGTGGCGGTGGCATTGCCGCCCGAGGACCCATCCTCGTTCTCCACGTAGATGCGTCCGCCGAAGGCCCAGCCCTCGACGATCAGCGTCACCGCTTGCAGGGCGCGCGTACCGCCCTGGGTGTCGAACTGCGGCAGGGAGAACGAGCCGGTGTCGTTGACGCTGAATGGCCCGCCTGGGTTGGCGTTGGCGTCCCGGCTGTCGTATTCATACCATACCGGGTTGGCGTTGGGGTCGCTGCTTAGGATGTCCCCGCTCGCCGTGGGCGCGCACCACAAGCCCGATAGGGCTATCATCAGCGCACAGCCTACAGCGATACCGCCTCCTCCTCGCGTGAGCACGTTGAGCATTTGAGCATTCTCCTCTCTTCAACGCTCCGTTGAGCACTTGCGACGGCCGGGTTGAGCTGCCCGACTCCTCGCTTCAGAACGCAAGTTGTATTCTACCGCAATTGCGGCATCCGTCAAGTGGTTTTCCGGACCGAAAATTCGCCAAAGCTGCCGACATATCGTAGCATGCCCCCGATGGGCACGCTCCCGACGCCGCAACCCCCGCCACAAGGCGGCCGCGACGCCCCGGAGCCGGTCCGTTGGAGAGCCCTCCCGGGCCGCTGCGCCCGGGCGCTGCTCTCCTGTACCTTCCAGTGTATGCGACCCCTCGAATGCGTCAAGGGGGATTCGCCTCCGCATGAGCCGATTCCCCCAGCCATGGTAGGGCATGTTGCCCGTTGCATTCCCGCACGTCGCGGCGATGATGCGGGTATGACGCCCGCACGACTGGACAACCCGCTGCCGCCGCGACCGAGATGCACACGACGCGGCAACGAGCTCCTTCTCGCCGCACCGGCCAAGATCAACCTTGACCTGCTCGTGGGCCCCCCACGCGAGGACGGGTTTCACCCGCTGGACTCGGTCGTCGCCAAGGTCACGCTGTACGATAGGATCATCCTGCGGCCGCGGGCTGATAGCGAGATCCGCCTCCGCTGCCGCGGCGCCGACTGCGGGCCATCGGAGGACAACCTCGCCGTCCGCGCCGCCCGACTGCTGGCGGACCGGCGAACCCCCGCCGGGGGCGTGGACATCGATCTGGCCAAGAGCATTCCCCCGGGGGCCGGGCTGGGCGGCGGCTCGTCGGATGCCGCGGCCGTGCTGGCCGGGCTGGATGAGCTCTGGGGCCTTGGCATGTCCCCCGAGGCCCTCTCGGGGGCCGCGGCCGGTCTCGGCAGCGACGTGCCCCTGTTCCTCGCCGGCCCCGCCGCCCGCATGACCGGGCGAGGCGAATGCCTCCAGCCCGTGAGGGTTCACCCGTTCGTGGCGGTGCTCTATACCCCGCCGGTGGTCTGCCCGACGGCCGCGGTCTACCGCGCGTTCGACGCCCTTGGCGACGGGGAGGGCTTCGCCGGGCGGGACCTGCCGGACCTCGCCTCGGATCCGCCGAGCACCTGGCGGGCCGGCCTGCGCAACGACCTCGCCGCCGCGGCCGAGGCCGTCAGCGAGAACTTCGCCGACCACCGCCGCCGCTTCGCCGAGGCCGTCGGCATCCCCGCTGGGGTCACGGGCAGCGGCAGCGGGCTCTTCGCCCTGTGCGACGACGCCCCCGAGGCCGCCGAGGCCCTGGCCCGCCTTCCGGACGACATCGCCGCGCGCACGCGGATCGTCGCGGGCAACCCGTGGTAGGCGGCCGGTGTCTGCCTACGGATTCCCCGCGCCGCGGTCGCCCGGCCGCTCGCGGGGCTCTTCGGTCGCCGCCGGGTGGGGCGGGCGACCGTGCGGGGGACCGCCGCGGTGCCCGGCCTGGAGGGCGGCGTCGTTCTCGGCGAGCATCTCCCGCATGTGAACCAGCAGCCTCTCGCGGTTTCCGAGGTGAGCGTAGATGTCTCGCAGCATCATCCGCAGGGCGTTCCGCAGGCCCAGCGAGTCCGTCCGCTTGAGGGCGTTCTCCAACTCCTCGGTCACGGCGGCCGGCTCGCGGGGGGCGGCGTCTTTGAGGCTCGACGCGGCGATCATCGCCGACGTTTCCGGATCGAAACACACGTGGTGCATGTGCTCGATCATCGCCATCATCCGCCCCATCTCCTCGACGTGTTCGGGGCGGAAGGGCGGCTCCTCGTCGTGCCACCGACCCCGACCTCGCAAGCGCGGGTGGTCCGCACGGCCGTGCCAACGCGGGTGATCCGGGTCCACGCGGCGCTCGTGTCGCTCGTCCTCGAACCGTTCGCGCTGAGGGCGATCGTGGCGGCGGCGCTCGTCCTCGTGCAGCTCTCGCTCCCGCTGCTCGATCCGCTCCCGCTCGCGGCGGAGCTCCTCCGCTTCCTCGCGAATCTCCTCATCGATCCGGGCGAGCCGCTCATCATCCGCCGCAGAGGCATCGCGGAAGAACCGATCGCCGTCCCCGGCCGATACCAGTTGATAGCTGCCCGCCACGCCGGCGAGCAAGGCGGCTGCGACAAGCAGCGACAGCACGTTTCTCCGTAGCATCATGTGTCTCCTTCGGGCTTGGGCGTAGGGTGTCGATCGGTCCGTCACGTCGAGGTGGGGCGGCTGGCGGCGGGGTTGGGCGCGGGCCTGGATCGCCGCGATCCCCCCGGCCAGCTCGACAGCGACGGGAACGTCACGTGCGGCATCCGCCATGTCGACGTGGGGGCGTTGGCGTCCCCAACGGGCGGGAGTGAGACCCGAGGCATCCGCCAGGTAACCCGCCCGGCCACCGCGGGGTCCAGACGGACGGGCACCGCTGCGTTGGCGTCGGCGGGGGCCGTCGTCGGCCGGACCGCCGCGACCTGCTCTCCCGCCGGCGTGGGCGTCTTCGTCGGCGGGACCAGCCATCTGCTCGCCATCGCCGCGATCAGCACCACCGCCGCGGCCGCCGCCGAGACCGCCAGCGGCAGGACCCACCCTCGCCGGGGCCGCTGGACGACCGGCCAGGCGGCGCCGGGGTACCGGCGGTCATCGACCCGGCGCTTCAGTCTGCCCAATACGGCGGTAACTTCGGCGAAGTCCCGCTCGTCGGTGGGGGCGGCGTCGTCCCGGGCAGGGCTGTGCTGTGAGTCTTTCATCGTGTCACCCTCTCGGTGTTGTGGCGCGGGCCATGGCGGTCCGGAGCGTCCGCAGGCCGGCAAAGACGGCCGCCTTCACCGTGCCCTCCGCACAACCCATCGCCGCGGCGGTGTCGCGGACGCTCAGGCCCCGCAGGTACCGGCAGGCGACGGCCTCCCGCTGGCGAGCGGGCAGGTCGGCCAGGCAGGCCGCCAGGGCCGCCATCTCGCCGTCGTCGCCGTCGTGCGGGGCGTATGGGGCGGACAGCAGCGTCTCGTCCAGCCCGCCGGCGGGGTCGCGACGCCGGCGCCGTCGGCCCTCGCGGATGACGTTCATCGCGATGCCGAAAAGCCAGGCCACCGCGTCGCCGCCTCGCCGCCACCGCCGCCGACCCCGCCAGGCCCGAAGCAAGGCCTCCTGAACGACATCCACGGCGTCGGACTCCGCCAGCCCCTGGGCCAGCGCGAAGCGGAACAGTCCATCCTGGCAGCGCCGCGCGAGGTCGTCGAATGCCGCCGCCTCGCCGCCGGCCGCCCGGTCCATGCATCGCGTGCATTCCGCTCGGTCATCCGCCATTGCACTCCGCCCATACTTGCCCCCGCCCGCCGAAAGGTTTACCGCCTTCCGGGGCCGACCCCCATTGTCCCCGCCGCCGGGCGGGAAGCAATTCTGCGCGCAGAGGTCGCGCCCGGCGAAGTCGGCGTTCTGGCCTCACAGCGAATCCACCGACAGCCGTGGGGGGCAGGTGCTTGGGGTGCGGAGAAGGATCCGGGGGAAGGACTTGGCCTGAAGCCGGCGAGGCGACCGTCCGCGAGTCAACTGGAGCCGAGGGGGTTCGAACCCCTGACCTCCTGCATGCCATACCCATCGGGGCGGGCAAGGCCGCATGACCTAAGGAGCCGTTCTGTAAGGGTTTCCGCCGGACGCCCGGCGGCTTCTACCGCTTTGGTTCATACTCGTTTGCGCCCGTTTCTGACCATCTGACACGGGCGCAAACGAGTATGGGATTGCTCACGCGGCGGCGCCTTCGGCCCTGTCCGCGGCGAGCTGTTTCACGTGGCCGGCGCCGATGCCCCGTAGCGTTGCCGGCAGGGCGCGCCAAAGGGGCAGGAGCGACGCGGCCACGTCGGCGCCGTCGCCGTTCATCTCCGGACCGCCCAGCACGCTCGCCTGTTCCTCGACCCCGGCGGCGTACGCCAGGTTCTCAATGAACTCGACGGCTGCCGACCTGTCGCTGTCGGGAAGCGCACGCACCGCGGCGAGGAACTCGGCATCCGAGGCGCTCGGCGCGGCCTGGAGCTCGACCGCCCGCCGGACGAACCCGAGGCCGGCGTCTCTCGCCCAGGAGGGCAAGGCCCGCCAGCAGGACAGCATTTCCCAGTCGCGGTCGTCCAGGTCCTCATCCTCGGCGTCCCGCATGCGGACGACGATCCCGAGGCCGGCGGCGATGCTCCGCAGCATCTCCCACAACCTGTCCCGCGTCCTCGAGACCATCCGCGCGTACAGGTTGATGAACTCCCGTTCGGCGGCGTCGGGCGGGGCGGCCTCGATGTCGGCGGTGACCCGCATGTACTCAACCACCTCCGCCTGTGCCTCCGGCGGCAACGTCCGCCAGGTCGCGAGGGCTGAACCTTCGGCGTGGATCTCGGTCGGGATCCCCATCCCCAAGCCGTAGCACATGCCGGCGATGAACTCCCCCGCCCGCCATCGCTGTTCGCTGTCCGCCGATCCCCAAAGGGCCAGGAAGGCCGCTTCGTCGCTTGGCACTCCGGCCTGGCCGGCGGGGGTTCCGTCGTTTCGTCCTTCACTCCGTCCGCTACAATTGCCGATCTCACGCATGGTCAGGACCTCCTTGAGGGTCTTGGCCCGGGGCCCGGAGCGTTGCGTCGCTGCCGGGCCCGCTGTTCGTCCGGGACACGTCGCCCCGGCTCTCGTCTGGCGGTTGAGGGCGTGCGTGGAGGGAGGCGCGCCGATCGGCGCGGAGGCCATCCGCGAAGATTGCGGCTTGATGGCTTCGGCAGGACGTGTTATCGTGTCTCACGTCGGCAGCTCCCTATCAGCTCGCCGACAACTCCCCCCCACGACGCCGAACACGTCGAGGGGGTTCTGTTGCCCCGTCCTGGCCTGGCCCGGACGGCAGAGCCGATCTTCCCGCCCGCCTGCCGCCGCGCCAAGCAAAAAATCCCCCCGCCGTCGCCTCGCGCCGGAACCGCGGGCGGGCCGCGCAAAGCAGCGTGCGGCGCTCGGCGTCGATCCTCCCGCACTGCCTGCCGGCGGCGGGCGCCGCGGCCACGTGCGGGGGGCTCGTGGGGTTCGACCTAGCGGGCATCCCTCCGGTTGCGATGTCCCGGCTGCCCGCCGTCGCGCCGATCGGCGCCGAGTTGCCCGCCCGCCGGTGGGGAGCCGGTGGGGGCGCCCGGGGCGCCGAGGGTCAGCCGCGGTACCCCGCGAGATTCACCCTGGCCGGCGTGGCGTCGGGGAAGATGTCCTCCACGTCGAACCTGGCCTTGCAGAACGGGCACTGCCATCGGACATTCCCCCGCGTGTCGCTGCGCTTGCGGCGGATGATCCGCTCGCCGCACTCGGGGCATGTCCTTTCCGCCGGGGGGCGGGCGGCCGGCTTGGTGGCGGCGGGGGGCTTGGCCGCGGCGGTCCCGGCGGCCTCGCCGGCGGGATCTTCTCCCTCCCGGCCGGCGTGGGCGTGGGCGTCGCCGGCGGTCGCGGATGCGAGCCTCCCGGCCATGTCGTGCTTCCCGCCGGAGGTGGACACGCCGGCGGCCTTGCAGCGCGCCCGCAGCTCCCTGACGGTCAGCGAGGCGGCAAGGGCCTCGGGGTCGGTGTCCAGCTCGGCGGGCCGGCTGGGGGCCGCCTGGCCGGCGGATGGGGCCGCTGGCGCGTCGGCCTGGCCGGCGGGGGGGATGGTTCGGTCGCGTTCGGGCATGCCGATAGTCTCCTCGAAGGGTTGTTTCGCGGTCGCGTGGTGCGGTGACGCAAGCGGGCGGTTCAGGGCACGCCGGGGGTCTCCACGTGCGCGTTGGCGTCGGCGTGTCGGTAGGTGGCGTCGCGAAGGTTCTGCGCGGCGTTGTTCAGGGCCGCGGGCGTGGAGTTGGCATTTTCCCCCCACAGGCCGGGCGTTGTACGATTCAGCGGGTCCACGGCCGGCGCCCGGGCGCCCAGGGCCTCGGCGGCCTCGCGGACGTACCGGCCTTCCAGCGGCTCGAAGGGCGTGGTGGCCGGCCCTTGCTCCATCCGCTTGAGCAGCGAGGCCCCGAGGTACACGGCCTGCTGGCCCGTGTCCAGGTCGTGCATGCCGAGTTTGCCGGTGGCCCACATGAGGGCCTTGCCCAGCGGCAGCCCGGCGGTCTTGGCCATCCATCCGTAGCCGGCGCCCATGTCATGTTCCAGCCGTTCGGCTTCCAGCAGCTCGTGGAGGTTTTCCCACTGGAGATAGCCGACCCGTTGCGCGGCGGCCTCCTTCCGGCGGCGCAGCCTCTTGCCGGCCTCGGTCGCGACGATGAACGGCTCCTTGCGGGCGTCCTTGAGTTTGCCGCCGACGAGGTCGACGTCGCTGCGGGTGGCCTGGCGGAAGTCGGCCACGCGGGCGGCGGCCCCGCCGATGTCGCCGAGCAGTTCCTTGCCGTAGATCATGCCGCGTTCGCCGAACAGTTCCTCCAGGTTCTGCGGGGTGAGGTCCAGCTTGCCGAGTTTCTGGAGGCGGACCCACGCGTTGTCGGCGGTACCGATGCCGGCCCGCTCCATGAGGTTCTTGCGGCCGGCCAGCGGATCGGCGGCCCCGAACGCGAGCTTGCGGATGGCCTCGGCCTCGCTGGGGTCCTTGAGCATGATTTTCCGCAGGATGGTCAGCATGCCCTGGCCGGCCTGCGCGGCGGTGCCGGTTTTCTCGGTGAGGAAGGCCCCGAGGGCGGCGGAGGTCCGCAGGTCCAGGCCGCCGACCTTGCCGGCCATGAACATCCGCGGCGCCTGCTTGGCCAGCTCGGCGCGTTCCTCGACGGACGCCTTTTCCAGCATGTAGAAGGCGACGTTGGACAGGTCGCGGCCGCTGCTGCCGGGGAACAGCCCGCCGGGCTTCGCGAACGAGCTGGACAGTTCTTTCAGGGAGCCCGCCCCGGCCTTGCGCATTTTAACCAGGGCATTCCAGAGGTCGCCTCGTTCCTGCTTGGTCGCCCACGGCGTCATGGACTCGAAGGCGTACATGCCCTGCCCGACCTCGGAGGTGGTCAGCCCGGTCCGCTTGCTCTCGGCGAGGACCCGCCCGCGGAACTTGGGATCCTTGAGGTGGTCGCCGAGGAACATGAGGTCCATGATCCCTGCCTGCGTCTGGCGGATTTCCTCGGCCCCGCTGCGGACGTCCTGCTGGAACTGGTTCCACACGCCGCGGGCGGCGCGAATGGCCCCCGCGACGGACACGAACGAGGTGGCCATGCCGGCGAGCTGGCGGACGCTGGTGCCCAGCCCGCGGGCCAGGCTGCCGGTGAAGCCCTGGCTGGCCTTGGCGTTCTTGGTGAACCCCGCCAGCATCTTGTTCTGCTTGGCAAGGATGCGGTCGAACGACCGGAGGACGTCTCCGGCGTCGGCGGTCATGCCCATGTCCACGCGGCCTTCGTCGGCCATGGTTCATCTCCTTTCGGCTCGGCCGGCCTGGCCGGCTTGTGTCTTTGCCGCGGCGGGGCACGCCGGCATCCTGCCGGCAAACCGGCCCCGGGGGGGAACGGCCGAAGCCGCTCCCCCCGGAGCCACCCGGCGGCGTGGTCCGACGGTCGGTGTTCGGCCGGCACGCCCCAGCCCGGGGGCGCCGCGTCTCCGGCCGACCGGCCCACGCCTACGACGCGGCGTCCTGGCAGGGGGTCGTGCGGCGGATGAATTCGGCGTGCTTCTCGGTCAGCCGCCGCACTTCGTTGACGGCACTGTTCGCGCGGTTCAGCTCCCTGCGCGCGTGGTCCATCTCGTCCTGCGCGGCGTCCCGCCGCGCCTGCGCGGCCTTGAGGGCCTCGTCGGCCTGGTTCCGTTCGGCAACGCGGGTGTCAAACGCGGCCCTCGCGTCGGCGTAGCCGGCGGCGAGCTCTTGCTTGCCGGCCAGCTCGCGGAGGAAGCTGATTTCCCCGTCCACCTGCCGACGGTCGATGTCCAAGCGGTCCATGATGACCGCGAGCCTCTCGGCGTCGCCGTCCTCGGGGTTCGACCACCGGCCGATGATGCCGTAGTACTCGGCCTCCAGGGCGTCCCGGTCGCTTCGCGCCCGGCGGTTCCTCTCGTCCAGTTGTGCTTGCAGCGTGCTCATGTTTCTGGCGTCCTTTCTCGCGACGTTGCGTTGCGGGTCATGCCGGCCGGGCCATCCTGCCGCGGCGTCGGCCGCGGGACACGGCCAGGCCGGCCCGTGTCGGTTGGTCAGTTTCTCGCGGTCGCGGGGAGGTCCCGCGGCCGCGGTTCACGCGGATCGGGCAAGGGTCGGCTCGCGGGCCCGCTTGATGAGCCGGGCGTGTCCCGACCGGAGCATGGCGGCCCTGGCGCGGGCCTCGTTGCAGCGGTCCAGGGTCCCGCGAGCGACGGCAACGGCGTTGTCCGCCGCCCGGACGGCGGCGCAGGCGTCCCGCAGGTCGGCCTTCGCTCGCCGACGGGCGTTGATCGTGGCCCGCAGGTCGGCCTCGGCCTTCTCGCGGCCGGCGATGGCGGCCTCCAGCTCGTCCAGCTCGCGGAGCACGCGGAGGTCGGCTTCCGCGCGTCGCGGCTCGATGCCGAGCTCGGCCACGATCCGCCGCCTCTCGGCGATGTCGCCGCTCGGGGCGTTCGCCCAGCCGCTCAGGAGGGCGTAGTACTCTGCCTCCAGGAGCCCGCGGCAGGGGCCGTCCTGGCCGGCGTGTCGGTCGGGTTGTCGGTGCGGTCGGTTCATCGCTCGCGTCCTTCCACTCGTCCTGTGCCGCTGCCGTTGGCGGCGGGGCCGTGGGCGGCATGCCCCGCGCGACGGTCCGGCCTGTACGCGGCGGGACCTTCGCGCGGGGCGTCCCCGGCGGGGCGTTCACGCGGCCGGGCGGGGCCCGTTGCCGCCGGCGGTGTTGTCGCCGGCGGTGGGGAAGGGGGTTCCCCGCCGGGACTCGCTCCGAGCTTGGGCGGCGAGCCGCTCATCGACCCGGCGGATCACGTCCTGCCACTTGGTCCAGGCCCGATGCGTCGCGGGGTACTTCCTCGCCAGCGTCCGCAGGGCCTGGCCGCGGGTCCTGCCCTGCCGCTGCTGTTCGCTCAGCATGCCCGCGTAGAGGTCATGCCGCGCCCGGCAGAAGGCGGACGCGCGGTCGAAGCCCAGGGCCTCGGTGTCGGCGGCGATGCGGCGGGCGGTCGCTTGCTGGGCGGGGCTCAGCTCGCCGAGGTCCTCGTAGAACCCCGTCGCGGCCGTCAGCTTGCGATGGTGACGCCACGCCTGGCAGGCCGCGGGATGCCGGCGGTTGAGCTCGGCCATGGCCTGGCCCTCGCTCTTGCCGGCCCGGCGGAGGGCCTGGAGGCGGTCCTCGATGAAGTCATGCCGGCCTTGCAGTTCGGCCCGCTCGCGGCTCATGCCGCCAGCCTTGGCCCCGGCCATCGCCCGCGCGATGAACGGCCCTTCCTCAGCGGCAATCACGTCCGCTCGCTTCTGATCCATAAGACAACCCTTTCCAATGATGCCGCCAGCGACTCCGCTGGCCGGCTCTGGTGCACAACTCATTTTCCCGAGGTAAGTAAAGCCCGTTTTGCAGATCGAAAAAACGGTCTCCGCGCGCCACACTGATACCCGCCCCCCTCTATGTCCCGGGAAGGACCCGTAACGTAACCCCTTACAAAGACGGGTCTTGCGGGGGCCGTTCGGGGGGCTTTCCGGCCGTGGGCAGCGCGGCAGCGGATCGGGTCGGCCGGCCGGGCCGGTCGGTTGACGCGACACGACGCCCTGTGCATGCGATATAACGCTTTTATCCGCAGCACTTTAGCCCTTCCGATCGTGGTGTTTCCGTGTCGTGGTTGACGCCCTCATCCTCATCCGTCGCCCAAGCCGGCGTCGGCCAGTCGGCGGGGGGCAAGCCGACGGCTTCCGCAAGATAACTCAATCGCTCGACCAGATGGCCCAGGGCCCGCCGGTCCCCGCCCTCGAGGACCCCCCGCGTCCGGCGCCGCACGTGCAGCGCCACCGCCAGGGTAATCGCCGACGCCCACGTGCGAAGCTCCGCGTCGCCCTCGGCATCCGCCGGGCACACCGCGTCAGCCCCCGCCGCCCGATCAAGGGCGATCAACAACTCATTTACCTTCGTGCGGCAATCGTTGATCGGCCGAATGGCGCTCCCGGAGGACAGGTCCGCCAGGCCGCCACCCTCGGGACCAAAGAACATCCAGGTGGCCAGCGAAACCTGGCATGACGGCGGGACGCGGGCGACCAGGATGCCATACTCGACCGGCAGCCGGCCGCTCGTGACCAGCGGCCGAATGACCGGCGCAAGATCCAACAGCTTGTGCCGATGATAGAGCCACGACCGCGATACGCCCAACGCCTCAGCAACCTCGACAATCGGCCGGCCCGCCTTGCCCGCCTGCCGCGCCCTCCGCGCCGCATCGGCCACGAGCCTTCCGACCGCTTCCGCCTCGGCCATCGGGTCCGGGCGATAGCCGGGTTGGCCCCACCGCGCCAACCACCGCTCCCCGTACGCCTCGAGCTCGCCGTCCGCCCGTTCCGCGTCACCGACGGCGGCGCCGTCCTGCCCCTCCGCGGCGTCCGGCCCGGCCGTCGGCGCCGGGCTCGCCGAGACATCCGCCCGCCCGTCGCCGCGCACCAGCACCGTCACGCGCTCCCGCCCGCCGACGTGGACCGCCACGCGGACCTCGCCCGCCTCGCCGGTCCCCTCGGCCCGTGCCTCATCGTTGCCCGCCGGTAGCCCGCTCATCCGCTCGCCTCCTGGCCGTCCCGGCCAATCGCGCACACAATTTCCGCCCGCCGCTGCATCCGCCGCCACTCGGCGGCCGGCACGGCGAGCCTCGTTGTCACCTCGTCTTCAAGCCACTGGTGCCACCGCGCTTCCTTGCCGCGGCAACTCATCCGCAAGCGGCCGATCCGGCTGGCCTCGCGGACGGCCCGGCGGTACAGCCCAAACCTCGCCTCCGCGTCCAGCCCCAGCAGCAGGACCGCCTGCCACGCCCGGCAGAATCCGCCCATGGCCACCGCGCGGAAACGGGCATCCGGGATCTCGCTGGCCGGCCCGATCATCCCGCGGCGCTCCGCGAAAGCCGCAAGCCGCGCTTGGCCGCCGCCCAGCGGGCCGGGCCGACGCGCTCCTCGATGATCCGGCCGGCCAGCGCGATGAGAATGGCGCCGCGCGTCTTCCGGACCCGGCCGATCCCCTTTTTGCCAAGTGCCCCCGCCTCGCCGACCAGGCGCCGGCGGAGTTCGGCGAGCTCGCCGTCCGACAAGCCGAGACACAGCACCGATGCCCAGACGCCGGCGAAGGCCGCGCGCTCTCGGCAGCGAAAGCGATCCAGCCCGATCGGCGTCGAGCCGTCGCCGCCCTGCCGCGCCCCGGCGGCCTCGGCCGCGGGGCTGGGATAGACGGCCGCATAGATCTCGCCGGCCACGGCCTCCGGCTCGCCCGGCGGGCCCGGCGGATGGGGACCCCGCCGGGGCGGACCTGGCCGCGGGGGTAGCGGCCCCGCGCGATCCGCCCCGGCTCGGGGGTCAGCCCGGGCTTGCTCGGCCGCGCCCACGGCCGGAATGTCGCCTCCGCCCCCCGGGGCGGGGTCGGCCCGGGTCGGCCCCTCGGCCTCGGCCTCGGCCCCGGCCGGCGGGGGCCCGCCGCCGCCCTCGGAAAGCTCGATTTCGCAGACGCCGCCCGGCAGGTCGCGGACGATGGCGGTCGGCGTGGCCGTCGGCGTCGCCGCGCCCTCGCCGTCGCCGTCGCCCCCGTCGCCGTCGGCCGTCGGCTGTGCGCGTTCGTCGGCCTGGCCGCCGGCGTCCTCGCCGGCGGCCCTCGGCGGGCGGGGGCCGGGGTCGGTGGCGGCGTTCGCGTCCGCGTTCGCGTCGGCCTGGCCGGAGGGGGCATCGCCCCCGGAGGCCTTCGGCGGGCGGCGGTCGGGGACGGCGGAGGCGTTCGCGTCCGCGCGGTTGGCCGAGGCCGAGGCCGTCGCTGTTGAACGTTCTGGTGGCCGAAGGCCGTTGCCGTTGCCGTATACGTGCCCCCCCGCGCGCCCGGGCGCGCCCGGGCGCGCCGCCCCGCCGTCGCCGGAAACGCCCGTCGCTATTGAGCGATCCGCGTCGGGGTCGCCGCCCCGGCGCTCGCCGGCGCAAGAATCCGTCCGCGTTCCGGCGCCCGCCGTTCCGTCGCCGTCCAGCAGCGGGCCGGCCGAGTTCCCGCCGCCGGGCGTTTCCGCACCGTCGCCGGACCCGCCGCGGCTCCCGGCCCGCCGGCTGGCGGGCACCGAAATCGCGTCGAAATCCGGCAGCGGGACCCGCTCCAGCAGCCCGATGTCCTCGCGGCTCAGGACGCGCAGGGCACGGCGGATGGCGGCCTCGGGGGCGTGCGTCAACGCGGCCAGCAGCTTGGGGCCGGCCGGCTGATTGCGATGGTCGAGAAGCCAACCACGATACCGGCGCTCCCGCGCGCCGGCGAGCATGAGCAACAAGCAGAAAATGCCATAAGTACCCGTACCGTACTTCGTTTGCAAAACAGCAACTCGCGCGGCCTCGGCCTGCATTCCATCTATATCATCGCGACCGCCAACATCGAGACGGATGAAGCGCAGCGGGCTCTGGCGAACATTTCGGCGATCCGCCTCGATCTCGAAATGTTGCCAATTCGCGATCCGCCAACATAGAGGCTTCTTCGAAAAAGCCATCAGCGCCCCCCCGGCACCGGCCGGCGCCGCGCCCGCGGACCTGGAGCCGGTCCGGCAGGCCGATCCTCGCCGGCGCATTCGCGCCACGCCCGCAGGATCGCCAACCCTCGGAACACGCCCGCGGCGGTGAGCTCATCGGCCCGCCGGCGAAGGGCGGCAACATCCTCCGGCCGCGGGGCCCGCCGAAGCTCGTGTCCTCGCGCGGCGGTCATGAACACCACCCGCGCGCCGCAAGCTCCGCGCGAGCCGCCGCCACGTCGGCCAGGCGGCGGGCGGCCCGCCGGGGCGAGCCGGCCAAGCCGGCCGAGCCGCCACGGGCCGCGTCGGCCGTCGGGGCCGTCGGGGCCGAGCCGCCCCCCGCCGTCGCCGCGTCGCCACCCGCACCGTCGGCCTCGCCGACCGGCCGCTGAAAGCTCAGCAAGGCGGCGCGCGTGGTGAACAGCCGGCGGCCAACCCGGACCGCCCACAGCCGCCGGCCGCCGACGCCGCGCCGCGCCCAGCGAACGAGCGTGGCCGGGGCCACCAGCCGGCCGGCCGCATTGCGCGGCAGCAGCCGCCGCGTGGCCGCCGACGTCAGCGGGATGAACTCATCAGCCGCCGGGATCATGCTGCATCCTCGGCCGCCTGGCCATGGCCGCGCTCAGCCAGAACCGAATCGAGCCCGCGGCCGAGCAAGACGAGGGCCGCGTTGTCGCAGTCAACGGGACGCCACAAAAAGCAATTTCCAGGCCCCCGAGGCGGGCGAGGCAACCGCCGATCCCACAGCGCCTTGGCCAGTCTCGACGGCCGCACGCCGAGAAGCCGCGCCGCTTCAGAAGTGCTGAGAAACCTGTCCATGCTCGCTCCCTTGCCTGCCGCCGGCCTGCCCGGCCTGCGTGGTCCTGTTCGCTTCACAAAGCTACTAGCGCTTTACACGGCCTGCGCGCGCGCGAAAGCGGCCGGAATATGCTCGGCAAAGCGGCAGAACGGTCAGATTGAGCCTTGACAGCACGTCGATGGGGGCGGGAAGATCGGAGTCGCTGTCCGGGCCGCCACCCGGACGGGGCAACAAAAGCCCCCTCGACGTGGGCCGTCGCGGGGGTGGAGTTGTCGGCCGCTGTAGCGGAGCTGCCGACGTGTCGAACCATACCAGGTCTTCCCGCGACGTTCAAGCCGGCCCTCCCCAAACCGGCCGCAAACGAACGTGTGCCGTCTGGTCCTGCCAGGCCGGCGCCGATGATACTCTCCCCCGCTTCGACCTCCCCGAAGGCCTGTGCTCCCGCCACTTGCTTTTCCGCTGCCTGTTCTATACTGGCCTCGACACACAGGCCGCGCTGCACCTCCTCCCCTACACCCAAGCGGAACTTGACGCCCTCGGCCTCGGGCAGCGCGTCGAGCGCTGCACGTGCAACGTCCGGGGCTGCAACCGGCCTTCCTTCGAAGCCTCACTTTGCCGCGAGCACTACGAGGTCCTGACGGACATCGAGGCATGGGACGCCGCGAGCCCCCAGGAGTTGCATCGGCTACTGGACGAGCGAGAGGGCATCCGCCGATGCCTGCGCGGCCAGACCGTCCCCATAGACTGCACGCCGGCCGAATACCCACCATGGGACCGCTATCTCTGGACCCGCTCACGGGAACAGATGGGCGACGTGGCGGCCCTGTACGTGAGGGATGCGCCGGCAAGCTTGATCGGAAGCCTCGCGGACAGCTACTCCCGGCGTTTTCCCGGCCTCGACAGAGCCATGCTCCTGTCCGCCGGCCAAGAGGCCGTCCTGAGGGCCATCGAGGGGTACGACGGCATGGGCTCGCCCTTCCGCCCCTACGCCAGGAAGTGCGTCGCCCGCGCCATGTGGAAGCTGAAACCCCGCCCGGACGGGCAAGGCGGCCGCACCTCGACACGCGTTTACGACGATCGGAGCGACTCGTCCAGCCGCCGGCCTTCCGGCACCGGCCCGGACCCGCACTCCCGGCCTCGGCCGCTTGATCCCGAGGACAGCGCTGCGGTGCTCAGCCGGCTACCCAAAGAGGACAGGCCCATCGCCAGCATGGTCCTTCAGGGCTGGACCTCCAAGCAGATCGGCCGACGCCTGGACCTCTCGGACGGCACTGTCCGCAACAGATGGGGCCCGATCAAGAAACGCATCCGGCGGATCATCGACCCCGGGGGCACCCCCGCGACGCCTCACCGGCAGCGCAAGGGCCACCGCCCCGCCCCGCTTCAATCCCTGCCTCCACAGGTCCAGGACGACGTGCTTTCCAGGCTGCCTTTCGACCTTGCCGTGGTGGCGATGGAGTACTTCCAGGGCAGGACCTCCGGGGAAATCGGCGACCGTCTCGGCATGGACCCTCGAACGGTCCGCAACAAGAAGCGCCGGATTCGCTCGCTCCTTGCCGCCATCGCCGACGCCGAAGATTCCTCCTGACGGCCGACCGCCTCGCCGGCGACCGCTCGGCCGCAATGGACGCCCGCTCGGCCGTCCAGGTTCCCGCCCGGCGGATGCTCCCGCTCGCCCCGGACCCGGCGCCGCCCGCGCCCCGGCTGTCCGGAGGGCGCCCGGGGCCGGCCCGCCGATCATCCCGGCGATGCCGGCGACCGGCCCGGCCGGGCACGCGTGCGGCCCGCCGGCGACACGCCCGCGCCGCGGCAGGACGCCCCCTCGGCCGTCCAGGCTCCCGCCCGGCGGGCGTGCCCGCTCGCCCCGAATGTCGCCCCGTCGGCCCCATCCCCGCCGCCTGGCCGACGCGGGGAACCCCGCCCGGCGGACGTTCCCCGCCCGCTCGGCCCCGGCGACCGTGCAGCGCGCCGGCAAACCCCCGGCCGGGGGGGAGGCATCCGGGCCCGCCGTGGGATCCCCCGACCGTCCCCCGCCGAGCTCCCCGGCCGGCGCCGATCGGCGGAAGCACGCCCCCGGCCGGTGGGAGGGGGGGCGCCCTCCAGGATGGCCACGCCCCCCGGCCGAGCTCCCCGGCCGGCGCCGATCGGCGCGAGCCCGCCCCGGCCGGCGGGAAGGGGGCGCCCTCCAGGATGGCCACGCCCCCCGGCCGAGCTCCCCGACCGGCGGGAGGGGGCGCCCTCCAGGATGGCCACGTCCCCGGCCGAGCTCCCCGACCGGCGCCGATCGGCGCAAGCCCGCCCCGGCCGGCGGGAAGGGGGCGCCCTCCAGGATGGCCACGCCCCCGGCCGAGCTCCCCGGCCGGCCCCGCTCGATGCGGGCCCTCCCCGGCCGGCGGGAAAGGGCGCCCTCCAGGATGGCCGCGTCCCCCGGCCGAGCTCCCCGGCCGGCGCCGATCGGCGCGAGCCCGCCCCGGCCGGCGGGAAGGGGGCGCCCTCCAGGATGGCCACGCCTCAGGCCGAGCTCCCCGGCCGGCGCCGATCGGCGCAAGCCCGCCCCGGCCGGCGGGAGGGGGCGCCCTCCAGGATGGCCACGCCTCCGGCCGAGCTCCCCGACCGGCGCCGATCGGCGCGAGCCCGCCCCGGCCGGCGGGAGGGGGGCGCCCTCCAGGATGTCCACGCCCCCCGCCGAGCTCCCCGACCGGCGGGAGGGGGCGCCCTCCAGCATGGCCACGTCCCCCGGCCGAGCTCCCCGGCCGGCGCCGCTCGATGCGGGCCCTCCCCGGCCGGCGGGAGGGGGGGCGCCCTCCAGGATGGCCACGTCCTCCGGCCCGAGGAAACCGCCCGGCCCGAACGCCGCGGCGATGAGCCGACCCGCGCCGATCGGCGCCGGCGACGGCCACCGCGCCGGTCGCCGTGTCGCCTCGCGCCGGTCCGGGCGCCACGTCGGCCGGGCTCGCCAACCGCCGGCGACCCCGCAGGCCCCCGGCCCCGCGCACCGCCAAGGCCGCCGATCGTCCATCCTGAGGCATCCTCCGGCCCCGGGCTTCCAGAGAACCGCCGCGCCGAGGCCTCCCGGCCCCCTCCGGGCCGTCCTCCGCCTGCACGCCCCGCAAGCCCGTGACGGCCAGGACACCCGCCAGGCCGTCCAGGCCCCCGCCTGGCGGATGCTCCCGCTCGCCCCGGCCTCCGACCCGTCGCCCCCGTCTCGGCCGTCTTGGCGGTCTCGGGGGACGGTCCCCCTTGCCGGCCGTGCGGTCCCCCGGCGTGGCCATGCCCGGCCCGCCGATCAGCCCGGCGATGCCGGCGACCGGCCCGGCCGGGCACGCGCGAGGCTCGCCGGCGACACGCCCGCGCCGCGCCAGGACACCCGCCAGACCGTCCATGCTCCCGCCTGGCGGATGCTCCCGTCGCCCCCGGCCTCCGACCCGTCGCCCCGGCCCCGGCCATCCCGGCGGTCTCGGGGAACGGCCCGCCTTGCCGGCCGTGCGCCCCCCCCGGCGTGGCCGTGCCCGGCCCGCCGATCATCCCGGCGATGCCGGCGACCGACCCGACCGGGCACGCGGGAGGCTCGCCGGCGACACGCCCGCGCCGCGGCAGGACACCCGCCAGACCGTCCAGGCTCCCGCCTGGCGGATGTTCCCACTCGCCCAGAAGCCCGACCCGTCGCCGGCGCCCGGGCCGTCCAGGTTCCCGCCTGGCGGATGCTCCCGCTCGCCCCGGACCGCGACCCGTCGCCCCCGTTTCGGCCGTCCGGGCGGTCTCGGGGAACGGCCCGCATTCCCGGCCGTGCAGCTCGCCGGCGTGGCCGTGCCCGGCCCGCCGATCATCCCGGCGATGCCGGCGACCGGCCCGATTGGGCACGCGCGAGGCTCGCCGGCGACACGCCCGCGCCGCACCTGGACGCCCGCTCGGCCGTCCAGGTTCCCGCCTGGCGGATGCTCCCGCTCGCCCAGAAGCCCGACCCGTCGCCCGCGCCCCGGCCGTCTGGCGGGCGCCCGGGGCGCCCGCTTGGCGGTTTTTCTCCGCCCCTCCGGGCCCCCCGCCCGGCGGACGGTTCTTGCCCCGCTCGGCCGCGGCGACCGTGCAGCGCACCGGCGGGCCCCGGGCCGGGCGGGAGGCATCCGAGCCCGCCGTGGGATCCCGCGACCGTCCCCCGTTGCCGCACTCGGCGGAAGCAACCCCCCGCCCCCGTCCACCGCAAGGCCCCGGCCGGCAAGCCCCCCGAGCTGCACCCCGCCCCGCTCGATGCGAGCCCGCCCCGGCCGGCGGAAGGGGGCGCCCTCCAGGACGGCCACGCCCCCGGCCGAGCTCCCCGGCCGGCGCCGATCGGCGCGAGCCCTCCCCGGCCGGCGGGAGGGGGCGCCCTCCAGGAGGGCCACGTCCCCCGCCGAGCTCCCCAACCGGCGCCGATCGGCGGCAGGCCCGCCCCGGCCGGCGGGAGGGAGCACCCTCCAGGATGGCCACGTCCCAGGCCCGAGGAAACCGCCCGGTCCGAACGCCCCGGCGATGAGCCGACGTGGCCGGCGCCGATCGGCGCCGGCCACGTCGGCAGGCAGCGGGCTGCACCCCGCCCCGCTCGACGCGAGCGCTCCCCGGCCGGCGGGAGGGGGCGCCCTCCAGGATGGCCACGCCACCCGCCGAGCTCCCCGGCCGGCGCCGATCGGCGCGAGCCCGCCCCGGCCGGCGGGCTGCACGCGAGCCGCCGGCGACCCCGCAGGCCCCCGGCCCGCACACCGCCAAGGCCGCCGATCGTCCATCCTGAGGCATCCTCCGGCCTCGGGTTTCCAGAGAACCGCCGCGCCGAAGCCTCCCGGCCCCCTCCGGGCCGCTCTCCGCCCGCACGCCCCGCAAGCCCGTGACGGCCAGGACACCCGCCAGACCGCCCAGGTTCCCGCCTGGTGGACCTTCCCGCTCGCCTTGGCCTCCGACCCGTCGCCCCGGCCAGGCCGTCCGGGCGGTCTCGGGAAACGGTTCGCCTTGCCGGCCGTGCGGCTCGCCGGCGTGGCCATGCCCGGCCCGCCGATCATCCCGGCGATGCCGGCGACCGTCCCGGCCGGGCACGCGCGAGGCTCGCCGGCGACACGCCCGCGCCGCGGCAGGACACCCGCCAGGCCTTCCAGGTCCCCGCCTGGCG
>CAYLPJ010000056.1:0-44702 GCA_964385465.1 uncultured Planctomycetaceae bacterium
CAATGAACCCACGGCTGAAGCCGTGGGCTGTTACACGGCAAGAGGCAGGGCGGGAACGCCCGAGAACCAACCGGAATGCGGCTGACCCGAAAAAGGCGGGACGCGTTTTCTGCCCGGCGCTACTTCTTCTCGAACTCCATGCCCTTCTTCTCGGCCTGGGCGCGGACGGTCCGGCGGAGGGCGGCGTCGAGCGAACGCTCCTCGCTTAGGCCCTTGCTGGCCATCTGCTCCTTGACGTACGCGTCCCGCTTGGCGCTGAGCTCCTTGATCTCCTTCTGGATCGTCGCCCGCCGGGCGGCCTGCTCGGCCACGTGCTTCTTCCGCTCCTCGACGGTCATCTCGCGCATCGCCTCGGGCAGCTCGTCCGCCGGGACGTCCTCGACCTTCACCTTCCCCTCGGCCGTGGCGTCCACGAGATCCCAGTCCGTGTTGCGGTAGAGGCCCGAGGCCTTGGCCTTGGCCCGCTCGGCCGCGGCGGTGGGGTGCACGCCGCCGGCCTTGGCGTCCATCCTGGTCTGCCTGGCCGCCCCCGTGCTGCCCCGGCTGCCGAAGGCCACGTACGTGGTGTTCAGCTTGCCGCTGAGTTCGGCGAGGCGTTTGTCATACGGCGTCGAGACCGCCACCGTGCCGCGGTCCTGGTCGATCGCCGAGTACTGCCCGTCCGCCCACGCCGCCGCGTCGGCCCAGCCGGAAGTGCGCCCGCCGGACTCGTCGCCGCAGTAGATCGTGTTGACGATGATCCCCTCGCTGATCGCCGCCTTGCAGGTCTCCCGCAGCGGGTACTTGCGGTCCTGCGTCGCCGCCTCGTTGCCGGCCACGAAAATCACCCGCAGCGTCCCCCGCCCGCGGTGCCAGTCGAGCTCCCTCGTGGCCGCCCGGACCACGCGGGAGACGTACTCCGTCCCGCCGTTGGTGGTCAGCGGGAAGAGCTTGCCGTACACGCTGTCCAGGTCGTCGGTCAGCGGGCAGAGCTGCTGGACCCAGCCGCTCTCGGACGACAGCCCCGTATTGCCATACTGGTACAGCGCGACCCGCAAAGCCGGGCGGGGCTTTGCCGTCGCCAGCTCGTTGACCACCGCCCAGAGCTTCTGCTTGGCCGACTCGATCAGCCCTCGCATCGATCCCGACGTGTCCAGGCAGATCACCAGGTCCACCCGCTTGCGGTCCGGGTCGGCGCCCTTGATCTGCTCGGCCGCCGGGGCCGACCGCATCGCCGCCGCGCCCGCCAGCATCGCCATCGCCGCCACCAGCATTCCCCTGCGTGTCATGATCGCTCTCCTTCTCTCGGGTCCGTCGTTCCGGAAGCGTTGGACGCACATGCCCGGCGAGGGTTCCCGGCGCCCGCGCGGCGCGGAGCCGGGGCACGAAAGGAGGGGAGGAATGCGGCCGAAAGGATTCGAACCTTCACGTCCCGAAGGACACAGGCACCTGAAGCCTGCGCGTCTGCCAGTTCCGCCACGGCCGCGGGTCCCGGCCGGTGGGTCGGCCGGAACGCTTTACTGTAGCAGGCCCGCCAGACCTGTCAACGGGTTGGCGGAAAAATCGCGGCGGCGGCGCCCGATCGCACAATCCCGCGGACCACCCGCTGGTTTCCCGGGTCCGCGCTCGTATGATGGGATGACCGATGACAGCAGACAACGCGATTGCCGAAAGGAGTGACGCGATGGATCTCTCGACGACGTACATGGGCCTGGCGCTGAACAGTCCGGTGGTGGCCTCGGCGAGCCCGCTGAGCATGGACCTTGGCACGCTGCGCCGGCTGGAGGACGCCGGGGCGGGCGCCGCGGTGCTGGCGAGCCTCTTCGAGGAGCAGATCGAGCACGACGCCCGGGAGCTGGAGCACTACCTGGAGTACGGTGCGGACCGGTTCGCCGAATCGCTGAGCTACTTCCCCGAGCAGGAGGAGTTCCGCACGGGCGGGGAGGACTACCTGGAGTACGTCGCCAAGGCCGTCGAGGCCGTCGACATGCCGATCATCGCGTCGCTGAACGGCGTGTCGGCGAAGGGGTGGGTCGGCTACGCCGAGAAGCTCGCCGACGCCGGGGCCCAGGGCATCGAGCTGAACGTCTACTTCATCCCGACGAACCCGGCGCTGTCTGCGCAGAGGGTCGAGGACGTCTACGAGGCGGTGCTCTCGGCGGTGAAGGCCTCCGTGGGCGACCGCATCCCGGTTTCGGTGAAGCTCTCGCCGTTCTTCACGAACACGGCGGCGGTGGCGGCGCGGCTGGCCGGGGCGGGCGCCGACGCGCTGGTGCTGTTCAACCGCTTCTACCAGCCGGACATCGACCCGGCCGACCTGGAGGTCAAGCTGAACGTGCAGCTCTCGACGTCCGACGAGAGCCGCCTGCCCCTGCGGTGGATCGCGATCCTGCACGACCGCATCGAGGCCGGCCTGGCCGCCAGCAGCGGCGTGCACACGGGCACGGACGCCGCGAAGATGATCCTGGCCGGCGCGGACGCGGCGATGATGTGCTCGGCCCTGCTGCGGCACGGCCCGGGCCACATCCAGTCGGTGACCAAGGAACTGGCGGAGGTGATGGACAAGCACGGCTACGGCTCGATCGGCGAGATGCGCGGCGTGATGAGCCAGAAGTCCTGCCCCGAGCCCAGCGCGTACGAGCGAGGCAACTACATCAAGGCCCTCACGACGTTCGGGCACACCTCGACGCTGGAATAGAGACGCCGCAGGCGGCACAACGGCCCGGCGGCCCCTACCCCCGCCGGGCGTTTCCCGCTACACTCTGCCGCATGATCGTGACCATTGACGGACCGGCGGGCTCGGGAAAGAGCACCGCGGCGCGCAAGCTGGCCGCCAGACTCGATATCGCGCAGCTCGATACCGGTGCGACCTACCGCGCCGTGACGCTCAAGGCCCTGCGCGCCGGGGCCGACCTGGCCGACGCGGCCGCGCTGGCCGGGCTCGCCGGCGGGATTTCTTTGCGCCTGGTCCCCGGCGACGGGCAGATGGGGGTGATCCTCGACGGCGAGGACGTCTCGGGCGCGATCCGCGGCGAGGCGGTCTCCCGTGCGGCCCACCACGCCGCCTGCGCCCCCGAGGTCCGCGAGGTGCTGGTGGACCTCCAGCGCCGCCTGGGCGAGCAGTTGGGGGATTTCGTCACCGAGGGGCGAGACCAGGGGACGGTGGTCTTCCCGAACGCCGACGTGAAGTTCTACCTGGACGCCCGCCCGGCCGTCCGGGCCGAGCGCCGCTGCGCCGAGCGCCGCGCCGCCGGCGAAGACGCCGACTTCGACGCCGTCCTGGCCGCCATCGAGCAGCGCGACCGCCGCGACCGCACCCGCGCCGTCGGCCCGCTCCGCGTCCCCGACAACGCCATCGTCGTCGACACCTCCAGGATGGGCATCGACGACGTTCTCGCCCGCCTGGTTGCCTGCGTCGGGAGCGGGTCGTGAGGACCCCCGCCAGCCTGCCCAACCCGCGCCTGCGGTCGCTGCGCCCCCCCGCCGGGGTGCCCGCGCCGAACCCGTGGTACCGCTTCATGCGACGCTTCTTCCAGGTCACCATGTGCGCGTTCTGGAAGATCCGCGTCTTCGACCGCCACCGCGAGCCGGCCGAGGGGTCCGTCGTCTACATCGCCAACCACCAGAGCTTCCTCGACCCGATGCTGATGAGCTTCGCGCTGCGCCGCCCGGTGAACTACATGGCCCGCGATTCCCTCTTCCGCACGCCGGGCTTCCGCCGGGTCATCGAGTCGCTCAACGCCTTCCCCGTCCGGCGGGGCACGGCGGACCTCTCGGCCATGAAGGAGGCCATGCGCCGCCTCAAGGCCGGCGGGCAGGTCGTCGTGTTCGCCGAGGGCACGCGGACGCGCGACGGGCGGATCGGGCCCTTCCTGCCCGGGGTGGCCCTGCTCAGCCAGCGGGCGGCCGACTGGACCGTGCCCGTGCTGATCGACGGCGCGTACGAGGCCTGGCCGCGCACCCAGCCGCTGCCGTCGCCGGGGAGCATCGTGGTCCGCTACGGCGAGCCGATCGCCCGCGAGCAGGCCCGGGCGATGGACGGCGAGGCATTCGTCGCCGGCGTGCGGCGGACGCTGATCGACCTCCAGGCCGACACCCGCCGCCGCGTCGGGCGCCCGCCGCTGCACGACGACGCCCCCCCCGCCGCGGCGCCGACGGACGCGCCATGAGCGGCGCCGCCCCCCCCTTCGCCTACGCCTGCGAGCACCGCAGCGGCAAGGCCCGCGCGGGGCGGTTTGCCACGCCGCACGGCGAGGTGCCCACGCCGGCGTTCATGCCGGTCGGCACGTGCGGGACGGTCAAGGGCGTCGCGCCCGACCAGCTCGCCGCGGCCGGGGCGAGGATGATCCTCGCCAACACGTACCACCTGATGCTCCGCCCCGGCGCCGAGACGGTCTCCCGCCTCGGCGGGCTGCACGGCGTGATGGCCTGGCCGGGGCCGATCCTCACCGACAGCGGGGGCTACCAGGTCTTCTCGCTGGCCCACATGCGGCAGGTCCGCGACGAGGGCGTGGTCTTCCAATCGCACATCGACGGCTCGCGGGTGAGCCTGACGCCCGAGCGGGCGGTCGAGGTCCAGCACCTTCTCGGCGCCGACGTGATGATGCAGCTCGACGAGTGCCCTCCCGGCGATGCCGGGCGGGACGAGGTCGCCGCGGCCGTGCGGCGGTCGGCGGCCTGGGCGGGCCGCTGCCGGGACGCCTGGCGGGCCCGCGGCGCCGACGCGGCCCAGGCGCTGTTCGGCATTCAGCAGGGCGGGGTGCACGCGGACCTTCGGGCCGAGAGCGCCGCGGCGCTGACGGCGCTGGAGTTGCCCGGCTATGCCGTCGGCGGGCTGAGCGTCGGCGAGGGGCACGAGGCGCTGTGCGACGTGCTGGACGCCGTGGACGCCCAGCTCCCCGCCGACCGCCCGCGGTACCTGATGGGCGTCGGCGAGCCGCGGGACATCCTCGCCGCCGTCGCCCGCGGCATCGACATGTTCGACTGCGTCCTGCCCACGCGGAACGGACGAAACGCCCAGGCGTTCACCTGGCATGGGCGCCTGCGGCTGCGCAACGCGCGCCACGGCGAGTCGGCCGAGCCGATCGACGCCGACTGCGACTGCTATACGTGCCGGCACTTCAGCCGGGGGACGATCCGCCACCTGTTCATGGCCCGGGAGATGCTGGGGCCCACGCTGGTGACCATCCACAACCTGCGGTTCTTCGCCTCGCTGATGGCCGCGGTCCGCGAGGCCGTCGCCGACGACGACCTGCCCGCCCGCGCCCGCCGCTGGCTGGGCGAGCTCTACGACGAGCCCGACGAGCCCGACCGCGACCGCGCCCGCCCGGGGGGCTAGGTCGGCACGCCCGGGACGGGGATGTCGCCGTCGGCGGGCATCATCTCGGCGGGGATCTCGCCCTTTTCGTAGTCCTCGGCCTTCGGGGTCACGTGGCGGTTGAAGAAGTCGATGTCGCCTTCCTTGAGGTTCTTGCGAGGCTCGACCATCATCTCCTTCCACGTCACGCGCTGCCCGGTGTAGGCCGAGTCGCGGCCCATGATGGCGGCGGCGGTGGATTCGGCGACGTCCCTGGCCTGCATCAGCGGCTTGCCCTTGACCAGGTAGTACAGCATGTTGATGTGCTCCTGGTGCTGCGTGCCCCCCTCGCTGGGCAGGTCGTCGGGGATGGGGCTGGCGACCTGCTTCTTCTCGCCGTGGAGCTTCTCGTAGGTGAAGTGCTCGCCCACCCAGTTGAAGCAGCCGCCGATCTGCCGGCAGGTGCTGTGGATGTGAATGTGCCCGGGGTAGTCGAAGTCGATGCTGAAGAAGTCGTACATGTTCCCGGCGATCCGGCGGTGGCGGTGTCCGAACCCGACGGCCGAGGCCGGCGGGCTGCCGATGTACCAGTTGGCGATGTCGATGTTGTGGATGTGCTGCTCGCAGATGTGGTCGCCCGACAGCTCGATCCAGAGCTGCCACTTCCCGCCGCTGCACAGGTCGTCGGCGTTCTTGGGGTTGATGGGCTTGTTGCTGAAAATCTTGCCCATGCACCACGAGACGCGCCCGCCGACGACGCGCCCGCGGGCACCCTCGCGAATGGCGTGTACGTGCTCGATGCGGCTGCGCGAGTGCCGCCGCTGCGTCCCGGCCACGACGGTCAGGCCCTTCTCCCTGGCCTTCTCGCCGGCGGCGATCACCCGCCGCGCGCCGGGGCCGTCCACCGCCACGGGCTTCTCCATGAACACGTGCTTGCCCGCCTCGATGCACGCCTCGAAGTGCACCGGGCGGAAGACCGGCGGCGTGGCCATCAGGACCACGTCCACGCCGGAATCGATTACCTTGCGATAGGCGTCGGCGCCGCCGAAGCACCGCTCGGCCGGGACGTTGTACTGCTTGCCCCGCCCCTCCGCCTTGCCCTTGTGCCAGTCCGCAAACGCCCACGGAACGCACTTGAGGTCCCAGCCCAGGGCCTTGTTCAGCGTCTTGTACGCCGCCACGTGCTGGCCCATCGCCCCGCTGCCCCGGCCCCCGCAGCCGATCAGGCCCACCTTGAACGCCGTCTCCTTCCCCGCGGCCGCGCCCTTGAGAATGTGCACGCTGCCCAGCGCCGCGCCCGCGGCCGCCGCGCCCTTGATGAACCCTCGCCGGGTGATTCCGCTCGATCCGTTGGCCATGTCCATCTCCTTGCTGAGGGATTCGCTGCAATCTCAGCCTCCATCCTATCCCCGGCCGGCGGCGGTCGCCAGCGTTCCGGGCCGCGAATGCGTTTGCCCTCCGCGGCGGCGGCGGGTATGTAGGGGCCGCCATGACCCACGCACAGTACATCCTCGGCTGGGACGTCGGCGGGACGAAGTCGGCCGCCGTGCTCGCCGGCGAGGACGGGCGCGTCGCCGACCGCCGCGCCTGGCCCAGCGAGGCCGACCGCGGGCCCGAGGCCATGCTCGACGACTTCCGCCGCCACGCCGAGGCCCTCCTGGCCGACCACGGCGGGGCGCGCGGGATCGGCGTGTCCATCGGCGGGCCGCTCAATCCCCTCACCGGCGTCGTCATCGCCCCCCCCCACCTGCCCGGCTGGCGCGACGTGCCCCTGGCCGACCGGCTGGGCGAGGCGTTCGGGCTGGAGGCGGTGATCGAGCACGACGCGGCCGCCTGCCTGCTGGCCGAGTGGCTCTGGGGTGCCGCCCAGGGCACGACGCACGCGGTGTACCTCACCTGCGGCACCGGCTGCGGGGCCGGCGTGCTGATCGGCGGGCGTGTGCTGCGCGGCCCGGCCGGGCAGAGCCCGGAGGTCGGGCACGTTCGCCTGGCACCGGACGGGCCGGAGATGTTCGGCAAGCGCGGGTGCACGGAGTCGTTCTGCAGCGGGGAGGGGATCGCCAGGCTCGCGCCGTGGATGTTCCCCGAGCACTTCCCCGGCCCGACGCCGACCCGCCGCCTGGCCGAGCTGGCCACCGGGGGCGACGCCAAGGCCCGCGCGGTGCTGGAGGAGTCCGCCCGGCGGACGGGCCAGCTCTGCGCCCTGCTGGCCGACACGTTCAGCCCCGAGGTGATCCTCCCCGGCTCGCTGAGCCGCTACCTGCCTTCCTGGTGGCTGGCGGGCGTCGAGGCGGGCTTCCGCGCCGAGGCCCTGGCCGTCAACGCCGCCGACACGCGGATCGCCCCACCCGCCCTCGGCGAGAGCCTCCAGGACCTCTCGCCGGTCGCGGCGTGGCTTGTCCGCGCCCGGTAGTCGCCGCCCGGGACCCGAAGGCGCCTTTCAGGGCCGCTCCACCAGCATGGGGGCCCAGCGCCGGCGGAGGGCGCGGAGCTCGGCTTCCTGCTCCGGCGAGAAGCTGCCGAGGCGCTGGGCGTAGGTGTCCATCCAGGTGATCAGGCGGTCGAGGTCGTCGCCGGTCAGGCGGACGCCTTGATGCGGCGTGGCGCCGGTGAACATCGCCAGCAGGGCGCTCTCGTCGGCGACGCACTCGCCGGGGATCGAGCGCCCGGCGTTGTAGCGGGCCCGGACGTGCTCCCGCAGGCTGCCCCGCCCGCCGTAGTTGACCAGCGCGTCGTAGGCCTTTGCCGGGGAGAGATCCAGCTTCCCCCGGGCCTTCTTGCGGACGTCCTCGCGGGCCGGGGTCGGCGGGGCCGGGGCGTGGCACGTCCCGCAGCGGCGGTCGAGGACCGGCTGGACGAGCTTGTCGAACCGCAGCGGCCAGGAGCCTTCCGGCCCGACGGTCAGGCGGGACGGCTCGCGGGCAAGGGCGGCCGGGCGGGCCGTCGGCGGGGCCGAGCAGCGCGGCTCGTGGCAGCCGATGCACGAGAGCGTCTGGGCGGGCTGGAGGTAGGTGACGGTCCGCATGGTCTGGAGGGCGACGCCGCGGTCGTCGAGGGCCTGGAAGAACAGGATCACCCCCGCGGGGGCGCGGAAGTAGGCCGAGCCGTCCGGCTCGACGGGCACGGTGCCCAGCACGCACTTGCCCGGGTCGTCCCGCGTGACGCCCAGGCGCGGGCTGTTCATCTGCGGCTGGGCCTTGGCGGGCACGGCCACGACGCGGAGGCGCTTGACCGTCCCCCGCTCGATCCCGTCGAGCCCCTGGTAGACGTCGGTGAGGACGAAGCGCCCTTCCTCGGCGACGGGTGCGGCCGGCTCGTCGGGCGCGCCGGTCGGCATGGGCTCGCGGGGGCGGGGGCGGATCGGCAGCGGGTACATCGTCGAGATGTCCTCATCCCGCCAGAGCAGCTCCAGGTTGCCGTGCGTGTCGAACAGGTACACGCCGAGCGCGTTGGCGGCGTTGGTGCGCCCCTGGCGCTTGATCGGCAGGGGGCTCCAGGAGACGAGGTAGTAGTCTTCCGACAGCGGGAAGGGGTTGGCGAAGTAGCTCTTGGGCCAGCCCTCGATCTCGGGAAAGCACACCTCCGGCGTCAGGCGCGTGATCGGCTCGGCGCCGTCGCGGGCGACGTCCGGGTCCAGCAGGACCAGGCTGCCGCCGGTAATGGCGTGGTGACCGGAGGCGGTGAAGATCAGCCGGTGCGAGCCGGGGATCGCCCGGGCCTCGAAGATGCAGTGCGGCGACCTCGTGAAGTTGCCGTACACCGCCTGGGGGTTCGTCCCGTCGGGGTTGACCGACCAGAGGCTCATGTACGGCATGTTGTGGCGGTCGACGTAGTCCCACCGCGCGTAGAGCACGCGCCCGTCGGCCGCCAGCGAAGGCGTCCACTCGAAGTTCTCGAACGGCGAGAGCGCCCGGACGTTCCCGCCGTCGGCGTCCATGGCGTGCAGCGTGTAGACGGCCACGGGGCGGGAGTTGCCCCCGCCGCAGCGGACGTAGCTGTCGGGCCGCGCGCCGGCGGCGGCGGCGTCGAGGGCGCGGTGGCACTGCGTGGCCTGCCCGCGGCGGGTCGAGAGGAACACGATGCTCCCGTCGGGCAGGTAGCGGGCGTCGAAATCGTCGTACTTGCCCTCGGTCAGTTGGCGGGCCTGGCCGCTGTCGAGGTCCATCTCCCAGACGTGGTAGAACGCGTCGGCCGGAAGGGACGACTTGTCCACCTTGTTCCGCACGCCGCGGACGTGCTTGTGGTAGCGGCACCAGGCGAAGAGGACGCGCCGGCCGTCGTGGCTGACGTCCGGGCGCAGGAAGCTGCCCTCGGGGAAGTCGTCGGTCAGGCACCGCAGGCTCGGGCGGCCCCGGCGGAAGCCCTCCATCACGTACAGGCCCCCGCCCGGGCGGGACCACCAGCCGTAGTACTGGTCGGACATGTGGCTGTAGGAGCTGGGCACGCGCCGGGTGAGCAGCAGGCGGTCGAAGTCCAGCAGCGGGTTGGCCAGCGCCAGCTCGCGGACGGCCCGGCGGGCGCGGAAGTACAGCGCGCGGGCGGCGTCGGCCTTGCCGGCCGACAGGGCCTCTTCCACGGCGGCCAGCTCGGCCAGCGCGGCGGCGGGGTCCACGCCCCGGGCGGCGAGGTCCGCGGCGAGCGCCCGCCCGCGCTCGATCACGCGATCGGTCGGGAAGCGGCGCGGGGCGGCGGCCTCGCGCGGCGTGCCCGCCGGGGCGGACCACTGGCTGGCGCTGCTCTGGTCGGCGTCGCGCCCGAGAGCGATGTTCGCCTTCGGCTTGCCCGCGGCGTAGACCTCCACCTCGTCGAGGTGCAGGAAGCCCCCGCCGTCGAGGCGCAGGCGGAGAAAGCGCCCCCGCCGCCCGGCGAGGTCGACGCTCAGCGGCTTGCCCAGCCCCACCCCGCCCACGAGCGAGCCGTCGTGGCGATAGGCCTCCTTCCACGCCTTGCCGTCGTCGCTGACGAGCAGGCGGAAGTGCTTCAGCCGCCCGGCGCAGCCCTCGTCGCAGCGGTTGTAGATCACCGCCCGGCCCAGCGTGACCGGCTTGCCCAGATCCACCTGCCACCAGGGGGCCTTCTCGGAACTCGTATGGAACCCCCACTTGCCGTTCTTGACGCCGTCGACGGCGCCCGCGGCGTCTTCGGCCGCCGTGACGCCGGAGCGGCTGATCCCCGCGGCCTTGTCGGTCAACGCCGGCTCGCGGACGGTCGCCTGCCGCAGCCAGTCGGCCTCGACCATGCGGCGGTAGGCGTCGGCGTCCACGGCGCCGGCCGCCAGCGGCGCCGCCGCGAGGGCGAGGGCGAGTGCGAGAACGGTCGTGATCGTGCGCATGGAGATTCTCCACAGAGGAGGCTGCGTTCCAGCGTCCATCATACATGGAACGCCCCCGGCGCGCCCAAGCGCCGCGGAGACCCGATTCCCGCCCGGGCGATTCGGTCCTCGCGGGCAGCCGCGCAGCGCGGCCCGCGGGCCCCCGCGAACCGCGAACCGCGGACCGCCCGGGGCGTTCTCTTCTGGACTCGGCGGCGCTTTTCCTGAAAACTATCTCGCGTCGCGTGCGTCTCAGACAGCAGGCACCGGGGGCCGCGGCGCCGCGGCCGCCCGATTCACGCACCGTAGGGAGACAACTGCCATGAAGCACGTCCTCCGCGCCGTGGGGGTCCTTTCGCTTGTCCTGGCCGCCTTGGTCCCCGCGGTCCCGCTGCACGCCGCCGGGCCGACCACCCGCCCGACGAAGGTGTACGTCCCCTACGAGAAGCTCCGGGGCGTCTTCGAGGCCGAGGGGCAGGGCGTCTTTCTGCCGTACGACGAGTTCCGCCGCCTGTGGCGTGCCTCCCGGCGCGAACCCGCCGCCGTCGCCGAGGCGCCCGCGCCGTACCTGATCTCCACGGCGCGGTTCACCGGCACGGTCGGCGAGAAGCTCGCCACGCTGCGGATGGAGCTGACCGTCGACATCCTCGCCGACGGCTGGGTCGAGGTGCCCATCGGCCTCGGCGACGTCGCCGTCAGCGAGGTCGCCTTCGCCGGCGCCGCCGAAGACCCCGCCGACCGCCCGCTGCTCCGCGCCGACGGGGGCAGCTACCGCATGCTCACCCGCGGCAAGGGGAGGCGGACGCTCGTCGTCGACTTCGTCCGCCAGCTCGTCACCAGCCCCGGGCTCAACGTCCTGGGCTTCCAGCTCCCCGCCGCCGCCATCACCACGCTGGAGCTGACGATCCCCGAGGAGAACATGAAGGTGGACGTCGAGCCGATGCTCGCGGCGGGGACCGAGCAGGTGGCCGCCGACGGCGGCAAGGCCACGCGGCTGCGGGCGTTCCTGGGCTCGTCGCCGAAGGTCAAGCTGAGCTGGAAGCCGACCACGCAGGCGGCGGCGGACCTCGAGCCGGTGATCGTCAGCGAGCAGCTCCAGCACCTGCACGTTGCCGAGGCGCTGGTCACCCACGAGGTGCGGTTCACCTACGACATCCGCCGCCGCGGCGTGGACGACTTCACCGTCCAGTTGCCCGGGGGCTTTCGCGTCACCGCCGTCGAGGGCGCGAACATCGCCAAGTGGGACATCGCCGCCGCGGGCAAGGCGCGGAACCTGAAGGTGCAGCTCTTCTCGGCCGCCAAGGGCCGCTACGAGCTGACGGTGCGGATGGAGCTGTTTCTCAAGGAGTCCTCGGCGAAGGTCGCCCTCGAGCCGGTGCTGACCCAGCAGGTGCTCCGGCGCACGGGCCTGCTGGCGGTGACGCACTCGCCGCGGCGGAGCGTCGAGCTGACCGGCGCGAAGAACCTCGCCCGGGTGGACACCGCCCGGCTGCCGAAGGCCCTCCGCGGGCGGGCGGGCGCGACGGCGTGGCGGTTCATCACCGGCGACTACGCGGGCACGCTGGCGGTCGACACCGTCGCGCCGCGGATCGCCGCACGCCACGTCTGGGCGCTGGGGATCGCCGACGACCGCCGCGAGCTCCGCGGGCGCCTGAGCTACCGCATCGAGCGGGCGGGCGTCTTCCAGCTCGCCCTCGGGCTGCCCGAGCCCTGGGAGGTCCTCGACATCGGCCCGGCGGGAATCGTCGACGATTACCAGCTTGCCGGCGAGGGCGAGGCCCGCACCGTCAACATCCTGCTGAAACGCGAGGTCCTCGGCGAGCTCGGCCTGACGCTCACCGCCCGCGCACCCCGGTCCGCCCCGGACGCCGCCGTCGACTTCCGCCTCCCCCTGGCCGCGGCCGAGCACCTGAGGCTCTACAGCGGACAGGTCATCGTCCAGCTCGCCGACCGCCTCCGCGGCGAGGTCGCCGAACTCCGCCAGCTCCAGTCCCTGCCCCTCCGCCAGGCGGACATGAAGGGCCTCGTTCCCGCCCTGCCGGCGGCGATGGCGTTCGCGTTCCGCGCCCTCGACCGCGCCCGCCCCGCCGGGCTGACGCTCGACGTGGCGGTCAAGCCCACGCAGGTCTCGGCCGTGGTGCACCGGCTGGTGAACATCCAGCCGGGCTCGATCCGGGAGGAGGCGGTGATCGACTACCGCGTCCGCTACGCGCCGGTGGACACGTTCTACCTGAAGATGCCCGCCGAGCTGGCCGACGCGGGCGTGAGCATCTCCGGCAAGGACATCAAGGAGAAGCCGCGCCTCGACGCCCTTCCCGCCGACCAGCGAGCCGACGGCCCCGGCGACGGCGCCGGCGAGGCGGATCCGGGCGCCCCCGAGCCCGGCGCCCCCGCCACCGCGCCGGGCGGCGAGCAGCCCGACTGGGCGTACTACAAGGTCGTCCTCCAGGCGCCGGTCCTCGGCGAGTACCGCGTGAAGGTGGACCTCCGCCGCGGCTTCCAGGCCGGGCAGACCGGGCAGGTCAGCACCGTCGAGGTGCCCCCGATCCTCGCCGCGGGCAGGCTGTCCGACCAGACAGGGCACGTCGCCGTCGCCAAGGCCGACACGCTCGCCATCGGCGAGCCGAAGGTCACCGGCCTGCTTCCGGGCGACCCGGCCAGCGAGGCCGACCTGCCCCGCGGCGACCACCGCCGACAGGCCACGCTGGCCTTCCGGTACACCACCCCGCCGTTCGCGCTGGCGCTGCCCGTGGCCGTGCAGAAGGAAGCCGCCGTCTTCACCACGATCGCCACCGGCGCGGTCCTGGAGCAGGTTCTCGGGCGCGACGGGGCCGTCAGCACCCACGCGACCTTCCTGCTGGCCACCAGCCGCGGCGACCGCCTGCCGGTGACCTTCCCGCCGGGGGCGGAAGTCTCCGCCGTGCTGCTCAACGGCACCGAGGCGCCGGTCGAGGCCGGGACGTCCCCGGACGTCCGCGTCGTCCGCCTGCCCCCCTCGGCCGGGCAGGTCTCCCGGCTGGTGCTCGAGCTCCGCTACAACATGAAGCCCGGCGGCGACGCCCTCGCGCCCCCGGCGCTGCCCGAGGACATCCCCGTTCAACAGACGCTCTGGCGCGTCCGCATGCCGGTCGAGAAGCTCCTGCTCGACCACAACCCGGCGTACACGCGGATGAAGTACGGCGCGGCCGGCCAGCTCCGGTCGCTGGCGTCGGGGTACCCGTCGGAGGTCGGCTTCAAGTTCGCCCACCAGCGGAAGGCGTACGATTTCACCCGCCAGGGCGCCCCCGAGGCGCTGGCGCTGCGGATCGTCGGGCGGGAGGTCTTCAGCGTGGTGGTCTGGCTGGCGATCGCCGCCGTCGGCGTGGCGGCACTCAGGATCGACTGGTTCGGGCGGTGCGTGCTCGTCCTGGCCGCGGGCGTGGCGGTGCTGGTGGTGAGGCTGTTCGCGCCGCTGCTGGTCAAGCACGTGGTGCTGACAGGCATGTGGGTCGGCGTGATCGTGATCGGCCTGTGGATCGCACACGGGCTCTTCCGCCGCCTGCCGGCGGTGGTGCGGCGCCGGAGGCCGCCTTCGGCCGGGCCGGCGCCGGCCGGCGCCGGCGGGTCGGCGCCGCAGGAAGGCCCGCCGGTGCTGGAGCCCTCGCAGGCCCCGCCGGACCAGCCCCCGTCGCGCCCGCAGAACCCCCCGGGCGACACGCACGACGCCGGCGACGCGTCGGGGAGGGCGTAGACCCATGACCGCACGATCCCCCCGAATCGCGGCGGCGCTGCTGGCGGCGATGGCGGCCTCGGCGGCCCCGCACGCCGCGGGCGCCGAGCCCGGCGGCCCGGACCGACCGTGGGCCCCCGAGAACGCCCCGCACGTCTACGTGCCCGTCGCGGACCTTCCGGGCATCCTCGCCGGCGACGACCGCGCGGTGCTCATGGACCGCCGGGCCTTCGCGAAGCTCCTTGCCGACGCCCGGGCCGCCGACGCCCGCGACGGCCGGCGCGACGTCGCGCGCATCGTCCGCGCCGACTACACCGGCACGGTCGCCGCCGAGGCCATGCGCCTGACCGCCACGCTGCGAATCGTCTCGCTCAGCGACCGCCCCGTCGCCGTGCCGCTCCGCTTCGCCGGCGTCGGCCTGACCGAGATGGCGCTCGACGGCGAGCCGGCCCCGCTGGGGCACGACCGCCAGGGCCGCCTCGTGCTCGTCGTCACCGGGCGGGGCGAGCACGTGCTGACCCTCGCCGGCTCGACGGCGGTCCGTGAGCTCGACGGCGGCGGCGTGCGGATGGGCATGACGATCCCCCCCGCGGCGGCGGGAGAGATGCGTTTCTCCGCCGCCGGCGACCTGGAGGTCCACGCGACGGTCCCGGTCGCCGAGGCCGCCTACGACCGCGCCGCCGACCGGACCGCCTGCCGCCTGACCGTCGGCGGGCGCCGCGCGGTGACGGTGGTGCTGATGGGCAACGGCACGCGGGAGGACCGCCGGGCGATCCTGCTGGGCAGCAGCGCCACCACCGTGCAGTTCACCCGCGCCTCGCAGACGCTGCACAGCGTCTACACCGTCCAGGTGCTCCGCCGCGGCGTCCGCGAGCTCACCTTCGAGCTGCCCGCCGACTGGGCCGTCACCGACGTGACCTGCCCGTCGCTGGTCACGTGGTCCGTGGGCGAGCCGGCAAAGCCCGGCGGGGCCAAGCGGCTGGTCGTCCGCCTCCGCACCGCCTCGCGCGGGACCAAGGCGCTGGTCATCCAGGCCGCCGCGGGGCGCGGGGCCGCGGCCGAGTGGACCAGCCCGGCCCTGCGGCTGGTCGGGGCGGACTTCCAGCACGGGCACCTGCTGGTCGATCCCGGGTCGGAGCTGAAGGTCCGCGGGCAGGCGCTGACCAGCGCCCGCCAGGAGGACCCCGCCCGCGCGCGGTCCGTCGCCGGGCTGCTCACCGCCGCGGGGGGCAGGCTCTACTACCACTGGGCCGACGACTGGGCGGTGAAGCTGGACCTTGCCACCGTCGCCGGGCGGCGGGTCAGCCGCGGCAGCCAGCGCGTCGAGATCACCCGCCGCGAGCTGTCGCTGAGCGGCGAGTTCGAGATCACCGCCGTCGGGCGCGACTGCTTCGCGCTGGACTTCGAGCTGCCCGCCGAGCCCTGGCAGCTCCGCGAGGTCACCGTCGGCGGGAAGGACAAGGGCTTCGAGTACCGCGTCGTCGACGACGAGGGCCGGCGCGTGCTCAAGATCGCCCTGGCGGCGCCCGTCCGCCCCGAGGGCGTCGCGAAGGTCCGCATCGCCCTCCGCCGCGTGCCGGCCGACTGGGCCTGGCCCGCCGGCGCCGGGCCGCGAGAGATCGAACTGCCCGCCATCGTCGCCCGCGCCGAGACCGTCTCGGGGCACCTCGCCGTCGCGCCCGGCAGCGACCTGGACGTCGCCGCCGTCGCGGCCCCCGACGGGCTGACCGAGATCACCGTGGGGCGCATGGCCGCCGCCGGCCTGCGACCGGACGTCCAGCTCGCCTGGCGCTACGAGGCGCCGCCGGCGGGGACCGTCGGCGTCCGCGTCTCCCGCACGCCCCACCGCCTCGCCGCCGACGCCGTCGCGCTGGTGACCGTCCGGGGCACGCACCTCGCCGCGGCGTGGCGGATCACCTGGCGCATCTCCCGCGCCCACGCCCGGACGCTGTACCTCCTGGCCGACAAGGCGCTCGGGCGGGCGATCACCATCGCCGCGCCGGGGCGCCACATCGCCGCCCGCGCGATCGTCGAGCCCGGGCCCGGGACCGTCGAGCTGCCCGAGGCCCTCGCCGAGAAGTACAACCTCTGGCAGGTCAGCCTGGACAGCCCGGCCATCGGGGAGGTGGTCGTCGAGGCGCGCTACGACCGCCCGCTGGCCGACGGCGACGTACCCGTGCCCCTCGTCCGCCCGCTCGCCGGCGGGCAGACGCGCGAGCTGCTCGCCGTCCAGGCCGGGGAGGAGCTGGCCGTCACCGTCGATGCCTCGGGCGCGCGCGACGTCGACGCCGTCGACCTGCCGCCGCTGCCGGGCAAGCCCCGCCGGCTCCTGCGGGCCTTCCGCCTGACCGCGCCGGACACCCCCGGCGGCGAGAAGGCCGCCGTCCGCCTGGCCACCAAGCTCCACGAACCGTACGCCATCCCCGCCGCCCTCGCCGCCGAGGTCCGGTTCACCACACAGCTCGGCGCCGGCGGCGAGCAGGAGACCGAGGCCGTCTTCCGAGTCGCCAACGCCGGGCTCCAGTTCCTCCCCGTCCGCCTGCCCCGCGGCGCCAAGCTGCTCAGCGCCCGCGTGGCCGGCAAGCCCGTCCGACCCAAGCGGGACGCCGCGGGCGACCTGCTGCTGGGCCTGCCCCGCTCGGCCGAGCCGATCGAGGTCCGGGTGGTCTTCGCCTGCGCCGAAAACGGCGGGCCAGGGGGGCGCATCCACGGCGCCGAGCTGCCCGGCGTGCAGATCAACACCACCACCTGGCGCGTCCTGCCCCCCCCGGGATACCGGATCACCACCCAGTACACCGACATGCAGGCCGACCGCCCGCTGCGCCCGCGACTGGCCGGGCAGGGCGTCATCGACGGGCTGCGCGAGGTTTTCGGCGGCATGGCGGCCATCGGCGCCGTCGGCAGCGCGCGGCTGGCGCAGGACACCGTCAGCCGGTTGGAGGACTACGACGAGAAGGTCGCGCATCGACGGTCGCCGTCCGTCTCGTCCGGCGGCGAGGCCCACGAGGCCGAGGAGAGTCTCGACGAGGAGCGCCCCGCCGATACGCCCCCGCCGGCGACCAGGCGCGAGCCCGATCCGCAACGCACGCCGGAAGCCACCCCGCCCGACCGCCCGACCGAAGACGACGGCGTGCAGCTCACACCTGACGCCGGCTCTTACAAGGCCCGCAAGCGCGGCCGGTACACGCTGCCGGTGGAGCTGCTGGCCAACCCCTACGCCGGGCCGAAGGTGGAGTTTTCGGCCATCGGCGCGGCGGAGCTAGGTGTCGGGCTCACCTACCACACCACGCTCGAGGCGGCGGCATGGCTCGGCGCGGCGGCGACGCTGCTGATCGGCCTGCTGCTGGCGAGGCGACCGGTGGGGGCGCGGGTGCTCTTCGCCGCGGCGGTCCTCGCCGGGGCGACGCTCGTGGCGATCTGGTGGCCGGGCGCGGCGTACTTCGCCAACGGCGCGTTCTACGGGGCCCTGCTGCTGATCCCCGTCTGGCTGGTCCTCGGCTTCATCCGGTGGGTGTGGGTCCACACGCTGGGGCGGGTTCCCTCGGCCCCCCCGGCCGCGACGGCGGCGATGCTGGCGCTCTGCCTTCTCCCCGCCGCCGCCGAGGCCGGCAAGGCGGCGAAGAAGGCGCCCCCCAAGCCTGTCGCCGCGCCCGCCCGGCCCGAGCCGCTGGTCTTCCCCTACACCGGCGACCCCGCCGAGGCCGAGAAGGCCGACAAGGTCCTCATCCCCTACCGGCGCTACGTCGAGCTGTGGAACCGCGCCCACCCCGACGAGCGGATCGAGCTGCCCGCCGGGCCGGTGAACGTGGCCCTCGCGGGCGCGAGGTACGAGGCCCGGCTCGCCGGCGACCGCATGGAGATTGCCCTGACCGCCCGGGTGCGCACGTTCGGGCGGGGCGCGGTCACGCTGCCGCTGCCGATGCAGGGCCTGGCGGCGACGTCGGCGAGCTTCGACGGCGAGCCGGCGAAGGTCTACGCGGGCAGGAAGGGCCTGACGCTGACGCTTCCGGCCGATCGGTCCGGCGAGCTGGCGGTTCGGGCCGTGACCACGCCGGCCGCCCAGGGCCGGCGCGGGAGCGTGGCGCTTACGCTGCCTCCGCTGCCCGGCGCGGTGTTCGTTCTGGATCTGCCCGAGGCGGACCTGGAGCTGGAGGCCCCGGGCCTGGACGGCGCGCCCGCCCGCGCCGAGCTGCCCGGGGGGCGCGGCGTCCGCTGGACCGTGCCGGTCGGCTCGGCCCGCAAGCTGGCGCTGCGCTGGTCGCCGAAGGTCGGCGCGGGCGCCGCCGACCGGACGCTGTCGGCCTCGGTCGAGCACGACGTCTACGCATTCCAGTGGGCGCTGGTCGGCGTCAGCCGGCTGCGGTACGCGTTTTCCGCCGGGCGGCGCGACCGCTTCGGCCTGCTCCTGCCGGCCGGGGCGACCCTCGCGGAACTTACCGGCGCGAACCTGCGGGACTTCCGCATCGCCGGGGACAAGCAGGTCGACGGCGAGGCGATGAAGGTCGTCGAGGTCCGCCTGCACCGCCCGGCCGAGCGGCAGTACGAGGTCACCGCGCGCTGGGTCCGCCCGCTGCCGGCGTTGGGCAAGCCGGCCGATCTGGCCCTGCCGCGCGCGGCGGAGGTCGGGCGGGAGAGCGGCGCGGTCGACCTCCACGCCGCCGCGGGGATGGAGCTGAAGGTCCAGGGCGTCCGCGGCGGGCGGCGCACCGCCTCCGGCTCGCCGCGGGGCAAGGGCAAGCGGTCGGCCGAGGCCCCCGCCCCACCCGGCGGGGCCCGGCGGATCGGACGGTACTACTGGCCCTATCGCCCGTTCGGGCTGACCTTCCGCCTCGCCCGCGCCGACGCCGTCGCCGAGGTCCGCCTGGACCAGCTCGTGCGCATCGACCGCCGGCAGGTGCAGTTGCTGGCCGACGTGCACTTGACCGCCGCCGAGGGCCTGCTGTTCGGCTCGAGCTTCGCCCTGCCGGACGGCTACGAGCTGCTGAGCGTGGTGGGCGCGGCCGTCGAGGATCACTACGAGCAGCCCGCCGATGGCGGGCGCCGCCTCCACGTGACCTTCCGCGGGGGGGTCGAGTCGGCCAAGCTGGCGGTCGTGCTGGTCCGGCGGGACGCCCGGCTGGCCGACCTGCCCCTGCCCGCGCTGACGGCGCTGGACGCCGACGGGCGCCCCGTCGCCGACCAGGCCGGGCGCCTCGCCGTCCAGGTCGCCGCGTCCCTCGAGGCCGCCACGCTGGCCGGGGAGAACCTCCGCTCGGTCGCGCCGCGGGAGCTGTCCGGCTGTCTGGACGCCCCGCAGCTCGCGGCCGTGCAGTTCGCCTACCGCTACGAGGAGCCCCCCTTCAGCCTCCGCCTCGCGGTTCGGCCTCAGAAGACGAAGGTCCGCGTGCAGGTCTTCGGCGGGCTGACCGTCCGCGCGACCAGCGCGTGGTACGCCTACCGCCTTCGGTACACCATCGAGGGCACGCCGATCGACCGCGTGCGGTTCACGCTGCCCAGCCGCTACGCGCCGCTGGTGGCCGTGCGGTCGCCGGCGATGCGGTCGGTCTCGCACACGCCCGCGCCCGGCGGGGGCGACCGCACGGAGTGGACGGTCTCGCTGGTCCACGAGGTCACCGGCGTGCTGGACGTGGCGGTCAACTTCGCCCTGCCGATCGACCCGACGACGACGGCGCTGGCGGTCCCGCGGATCGCCACCGAGGCCCGCGAGGGCTACCGGGCGATCCTGGCCGTGCAGAACGCCTCGCGCCACGAGCTGAGCCTGCTGGACCGCCGGGGCCTCTCCGACGTGCCCGCCAGCGAGCAGGCGCAGGTCCTGCCCGACACCGTCCGCAGGAACCTCCAGTTCGTCCTCCAGTCCTTCACCGGCGAGTGGTCGGTCGTCCTGGGCGTCAAGCCCGCCAAGGCCGCCCGCCGCGTCGACGCCATCGTGGACCTGCTGGCCCTGACCACCGTGCTCGACGCCCGCGGGCAGGCGCGGTACCGGGCGAAGCTCACCCTCCAGAACCGCACGCGCCAGTTCCTCCGCGTCCGCGTGCCCGACGGGCTGAAGCTCTGGAGCGCCACCGTCGCCGGGCAGGCCGTCAAGCCGGTGACCGACCCGGCCGCCGGGGCGGGCCTGGTGCTCGTCCCGCTGGTCAAGACATCCCCCGGCGGGCTGCCCTACGAGGTGAGCCTCTACCTCGCCGGTGCCGCATCCGAGCCGCTGGGGCTGATCTCCCGCCTCGAGCCCCCGGCGATCGGCATCGAGGGCATGCCGGTCGAGCGGACGACGTGGTCGCTCCGCCTGCCGAAAGGCTACCGCTACTTCCGCCCGGGCGGGAACGTCTCGCCGGTGGTCAGCGAGCTGGAGGCACGCGTCATCGCCGCCCGCGCGCGGATGAGCCAGCTCAAACGCCAGCTCTCGAGCTTCGACGTGCTGCTCAGCTCCGGCTCAAACAAGGGCAAGTACGTCGCCAAGAAGAACTGGGCCGCGTTCAACAAGAAGGTCGCCAACGAGATCGACCGCACGCGCCAGGCCATCGAGTCCAACCGCCGCGAGCTGTCCACGAGGGACTACCAGCGCCTCTCCCGCTCGCTCGAAGAGCAGCAGGAGTACCAGTACGGGCTCCAGAAGGTCTGGGCGCGGAACGTCTCGGCCGTGGACGAGGCGCAGCGCGGCAACGTGAACGTCTTCCTCAACAACGACGTCGGCAACGGCGGCGTCGCGGAGATCGTGCGGAACTCGGCCATCAACGGGCTGCCGGCGTTCGTGCGGTCGGCGGCCGCCCGACAGCGCGAGCAGATCACGCTGGAGATGAAGGCCGGCGAGAAGCAGGCCGCGGGCAAGGAGATCCAGTTGGGCGTCGGCACGCAGTTGCTGGTCGCCAACGGGGACCGCGCAGAGACGACGATGTTGGAATCCATCGAGGTCGACTCCGGGACCCGAAGCGGTTCCCTCACCCTCGGCGGGCAGCAGGTTCTCCTGGAGGGCGGCCAGGCCGATCGCCAGGCGCAGGTCCGCGGCCTGCTCAACCAGTTGGAGAGCAAGCAGCGCGCCAACCTCACCAAGCGCCAGGACGAGCTGAAGGACCAGTTGGCGTCGCTGGCCGACAACCGCCTGGTGCGGTACTACGACAAGCTCAACGTATCCCAGGGGGAGCGGGCCCAACAGCCTCAGCAGCAGGCCGAGGCGCAGACCCTGCCGGGCCCCGGCCAGGCCACATTCGCGTTGCGGGCGCCGGCCCGGGGGGAGCAGCAGGCCGGCGGGGACGACCGGAACGGCAGACAGGCGGACCTCTCCGACATGAGCGTCAACGGGGCCGTCCCCGGCGGGCCGCAGAGCGGCGAGCACGCCGCCGACGCCGGGGGGGCCGACCACTTCGACGGGGCCTGGTCGTTCGAGTCCGCCGCGGGGGCACCTCGGACGGCGCGGAGGGACGGGGGCCGCAACGCCTTGGCCGCCCTGCCCGGCCTCGCCGTCGCCCGCGGGACCTTCTCCCTTCCGGTCGAGCTGCCCGAAGGCGGCGTGCGACGCGACTTCCAGGGCCCCACGGGCCGACCGGTCGTCTCCCTGCTGGCCGTCGACGAGAGGCTCATCGAGGGCGCCCACCGCACCGCGGCCGTGCTCGTGGTGACGATCGTCTTCGCCCTGGCCTGGATGCTCGTGCGGCTGGCCCGCGGGCGCGAGGCGGGCCCGGCCTGCGGCTTCGCGGGCGCGTACGGCCTGCTGGGACTGGTCGTCGCCGGGACGGTCCTCGCCGGCGGGGTGGACCTGCTGGGCGGCATCCTCCTGTTCGGCGCCATCGCCGTCCCGGCCGAGCTGTTGCGGCGCCTCGCCGCCCGCCGCACCGCCGCGGCCGCGTGAGGCCCGGCCTATCCTGACGGCCTCATGCGCTTCACGAAGGCCGCGTAGTCCGCCGGCGTGTCGATGCCGGCGCCGGCGTAGGCGACCTCGGCGGTGACGATGGTGTGCCCGTGCTCGAGCGCGCGGAGCTGCTCGAGCTTCTCCGCCCGCTCGGCGGGTGTAGGGTGCAGTTGCGTGAAGTGCTTGAGGAACCGCGTGCGGTAGGCGTAGACGCCGAGGTGCAGCTTGTAGGCGATACCGCCGACGGCGTCGCGGTCGTGCGGGACGGGGGCGCGGGAGAAGACCAGCGCCCGCCCGGCGAGGTCGGTGACGCACTTGACGCGATTGGGGTTGGAGGCCTGGTCGGCGGGCAGGGGGGTGATCAGCGTGGCCATGGGGGCGTCGGAGCCGGCGAGCAGCTCGATGAGCCGGTCGACGCAGGCGGCGGGGAGGTCCGGCTCGTCGCCCTGGACGTTGACGACGATCTCCTCGTCGCCGAGGGCGAGCGTCTCGGCGGCCTCGGCCAGCCTGTCGGTGCCGCAGGCGTGGTCGGCGCGGGTCATGACGGCCTCGCCGCCGAAGGCGCCGACGGCGTCGGCGATGCGTTCGTCATCGGTGGCCACCACGATCCGCCCGACGTTCCTGGCCGGGCGGACGGCCTCGACGACGTGCTGGATGAGCGGCTTGCCCGTCTCGGCCAGGAGGGGCTTGCCCTCAAGGCGTGTCGAGGCATACCGTGCGGGGATGAGGACGGTGGCGCTCATGCGGTGGCCGCTACGCCCGCCCGAGGTACTCGCCGGTCCGCGTATCGACCTTGACGACCTCGCCGTTCTCGATGAACGGGGGGACCTTGATCTTCGCGCCGCCCTCGCAGACGGCGTCCTTGAGCTGGTTGGTGGCGGTGGCGCCCTTGAGCTGCGGGGCGGTGTCCTCGACCGTCAACTCGACGGTGTTGGGCAGCTCGACGTTGACGGGCTTGCCCTCGGCGAACTCCATCTCGAGGACCATGTTCGGCTGGAGGTAGACGACGTTGTCGCCGACGAGGTCCTTGGGGACCTCCATCTGCTCGAAGCTCTGGGGGTCCATCAGCACGAGATGCCGCCCGTCGTCGTAGAGGAACTCCATCTGCTTGCGCTCGAAGAAGGCCTCCTCGAGCTGCTCGTCGACGCGGAACCGGTTCTTGATGATCTGCCCGGTTTCGGCGTTCCGCAGCTCGATCTGCATACAGCTCTGGCCCTTGCCCTTGGTCACGTGATTGACCGAGAAGACCACCCAGATCTGGCCTTCCCACATCACGCCCTCCCCCTTGCGAAGATGCAACGCTTTGACCGCCATATCGCTTTCGCCTCTCTGCTCTCGGTTTGCGGTTGAAAGTGCCGCATTGTACCACGAACCCCCGGGCCCGCAAGGGGCGCAGACGCCCGGACCGGGGCGGGCCGTCCCTTGCATCCCGGGCGCGACAGGCGATAATGCTCCCCCATCGACGAGGTCCGACCGGAGTTCCGCTGTCTGAGGAGATGTGCCCCATGCCCGCCGCCCGCGAGAAGAAGAACGTCCTGATGGTCATCGGAGGCCCCCACCACCCCTTCGAGGCCTGTGCCGAGATCGCGCGCGACCTGCTCGACCGCAGCGGGCGGTACGAGCTCACCGTCACCGACGACCGCGACGCCCTCGCCGGCTCGCTCGACGGCTACGACGCCGTCATGATCTACACCTGCGGCGGGACGTTCTCCGACGCGGCGCAGCGCTCGCTGCTGGACTACGTCCGCGCCGGCGGCGGGCTCGTGGCCGTCCACTCCGCCAACGCCGTCTCCGACGCCTGCACGGACTACATCCGCCTGGTCGGCTCGCAGTTCGACACGCACCCGCGGGACCACCAGTTCGAGGCCGTCCGGGTCGTCGACGACACCCACCAGGCCACCACGCGGCTGAGCGATTTCAGCATGGACGAGGAGCTGTACATCCTCAAGAACGTCCGCGAGGACGTCCGCGTCCTGGCCGACACGATGGTCGCCTCGCGGCGGATGCCCGTCCTGTACGCCCGCAACGAGGGCAAGGGGCGGGTGTTCTACACCGCCCTCGGCCACGGCGAACAGCAGTGGCGGGTCTCCAGCTTCCAGCGGAGCCTGCTGCACGGGCTGGACTGGGCCGCCGAGGTCGAGTGCATCCGCCGGGGCCCCGTCCGCTGCGCGGCGCTCGGCTACGGGCCGTCGTTCAACATGGGCCGCCAGCACAGCGGGCTGATCGAGGGCACCGCCGGGATGAAGGCGATCGGGGCCTGCGACATCGACCCGGCCCGGCGCGAGGCCGCCGTCGAGGAGTTCCCGGGCTTCAAGACCTGGGCCGACGCCGACGAGATGCTCGCCGACGACGAGGTCGACCTCGTCGTGGTCATCCTGCCGCACAACATCCACGCCGAGTACTCGCTGAAGTGCCTCGAGGCCGGGCGGCACGTGATCAGCGAGAAGCCCTTCTGCCTGACCCTCGCCGAGGCCGACACGCTCATCGCCGCCGCCGAGAAGAACGACGTGATGGTCACCTGCTACCACAACCGGCGGTGGGACGGCGACTTCAACACGCTGCGGCGGATCGTCGAGAGCGGGCGCATCGGCGACGTGTTCCAGATCGCCTGCGGGCACAACGGCTACGGGCCGCCGCGAGACTGGTGGCGGGCGGACAAGGAGATCTCCGGGGGGAACCTCTACGACTGGGGCGCCCACTTCACCGACTGGGTCCTCCAACTGATCCCCGAGAAGATCGACTGGGTCCAGGGCTTCTTCCACGACGGCGCCTGGCCCCAGCAGACCAACGAGGACCACACCCAGGCCCTCGTCCGCTTCGCCAACGGGGCCACCGCCGACATCGTCATCTCGTCCATGTCCGCCGCGAGCCGGCCCCGCTGGCGGATCCTCGGCACCAAGGGCGCGATCCTGGATGACGGCACGGTCCAGGGGGGGTGCAAGGTGATGGTCTGGCGGGACGGGGCGGTGGCGACCGAGCACGTCAAGTGGATGGACTCGATCCGCGACGAGTACTACCACAACGTGGCCGACCACCTCCTGCTGGGCGACCCGCTGATCATCACCCCGCAGGACTCCCGCCGCGTGATCGGGGTGATCGAGTACGCCGAGCGCGCCTCGGGCTCGGGCCACCCCGAAGCCATTCCGGGCGAGGCGTCCTGAAGACGCGCCCGCTATTCGTCTGCGGCATGGCGGTTCACGAACGCGTCCACAGCGCCGGCGGCGGGCAGCGAGGGGATCGCCCCGACAGCGGTGGCCGTCAGCGCCCCGACGGCGTTGGCGCGGCGGCAGATGCGCCGGACCTCGTCGGCAGAAAGCTCGCCGGGGGCCACGCCCTCCCGCCAGGGCGCCAGCAGTTCGACGATCAGGCATGCCATGAAGGCGTCGCCGGCGCCAAGCGTGTCGACGGCTTCGACGGGGAACGGGGGGACGTGCCCCCGCCCGGCCGCGGCGGCGAAGCGGCAGCCGTCGGCGCCCTCGCTGCGGACGACGAGCTGCACGCCGGCATCCAGCAGCGTGTCGGCGCCGGCGTCGAAGTCCTCGGAGCCGAAGACGAACGCCCATTCCTCGTCGGCGACCTTCGCCACCGTCGTACCCTCGAAGCCCTCGACGATCCGCGCCCGCGCCTCGTCGGCGTCCGGCCAGAGGGTCGGGCGCCAGTTGAGGTCGTAGGTAATCATCGCCCCGCCCTCGGCGGCGAGGCGTCGGGCCTTGTCGGTCGCGGCGCGGGGGCTGTCGTCGATGCGGCTGATCGAGCCGAAGTGCAGCGCCTCGGCCTCGGCGAGGTAGCCCGGGTCGATGTGCTCGGGAGCCAGGGCCATGTCCGCCCCGGGGTTGCGGTAGAAGGTGATGTCCTTCCGCCCGTCGCTGCGGGTGGCGACGAAGGCCAGCGTGGTGCGGACGTCGGGGATCTTCGCGAGGTGGGCGGCGTCCACGCCGGCGTCGGCGACGACGCCCTCGAGGAAGGCCCCGAACGGGTCGTCCCCGACGGCCCCGACGAACCCCGCCGGGAGCCCCAGGCGCACGCACCCGACGGCCACGTTCGCCGGCGCCCCGCCCGGCGCCTTGACGAACGACCCCGCCTCGCGAAGCGACACGTCCGCCTCGCGCGCACAGAAGTCGATCAACAGCTCACCCAGACAGATCACGTTCGGCATGGCTCACCGTCAGAGGTTCTCCAGCATGTGGCCGAGCTTGTCTTTCTTGGTGCGGAGGTAGTCGCGGTTCTCGTCGCCGGCGGGGATCTGGAGGGGGATGCGTTCGATGATCCGCAGGCCGAAGCCCTCCAGGCCGTAGATCTTGCGGGGGTTGTTGGTCATCACGCGGAGCTGGCTGAGCCCGAGGTCGCGGAGGATCTGGTTGCCGATCCCGTAATCCCGCCGGTCGGCCTCGAAGCCCAGGTGCAGGTTCGCCTCGACGGTGTCCATGCCCTGCTCGATCTGGAGCTTGTAGGCCCGCAGCTTGTTGACCAGGCCGATGCCCCGCCCCTCCTGTCGGACGTAGATGACCGCGCCCTTGCCGGCCTCGGCGACGCGGCGCAGGGCGGTCTGGAGCTGTTCGCCGCAGTCGCATCGGAGCGAGCCGAGCACGTCGCCGGTGAGGCACTCGCTGTGGACGCGGACGAGGACGGGCTCATCGTGGCGGACGGGCTTGCCCTCGCCGTCCAGCAGCCCCACCCCGCCGTAGCAGATCGCCAGGTGCGGCTCGGGGTCCACGACGGAGGTGTAGGCGATCAGGTGGAACAGCCCGGCCTCGAGGGGCAGGTCGACCTCGACGGCCCGTTCGATGAGCTTCTCCCGGCGGAGGCGGTAGCGGATGACGTCGGCGACCGAGCACATCTTGAGGTCGTGCCGCTCGCAGAAGTCCGCCAGGTCGTCCCGGCGGGCCATCGTGCCGTCATCCTTCATGATCTCGCAGATCACCCCGGCGGGCTTGAGCCCGGCGAGGCGGCAGAGGTCCACGGCCCCCTCGGTCTGCCCGGCGCGGACGAGGCTGCCCCCGTCGCGCGCCCGCAGGGGGAAGATGTGCCCGGGGCGGACCAGGTCGGCCGGGCGGGAGCGGTCGTCGGCCAGCACCTGGATCGTCCGCGCGCGGTCGGCGGCGGAGATGCCCGTCGTCACGCCCGTGCGGGCGTCGACGGAGACGGTGAACGCCGTGCCGTGCAGGGCGCTGTTCTCCGAGGTCTGCGGGTGCAGGGCCAGCTCGTCGGCGCGGTCGCGAGTCAGCGGGACGCAGATCAGCCCCCGGCCCTCCTTGGCCATGAAGTTGATGAGCTCTCCCGTGGCGTGCTCGGCCGCGCAGACGAGGTCGCCCTCGTTCTCGCGGGCCTCGTCGTCGACGAGGACGATCATGCGCCCGTTGCGGAGGTCTTCGAGGATGTCAGGAATCGGGTGTGTCACGTTGGCTCACGTTCTCGGCGGCGTGGTTGTTCAGCGTCTTGCCCTCGGCCTCGGTGAAGCGCAGGCCGAGCCTCGTGTAACTGATTATAGCGAGAATGCTGAGTCCCGCCACCGCCCAGCTTCCGACGAGCACGCCGACGGTCCCCGCCGGGGGGCGGAAGCGCTCGATGTCCGGGGCGGCGAGGGTATAGGCGACCAGCAGGGCCTGGCCGAGCGTACTGGCCTTGCCGGCGCCGCTGGGCTGGACGCGGAAGCGGTCGGTGACGAGGTAGACGACGACGAAGCCGATGACGACCCAGAGGTCCTTGGCGACGACGGCGATGACCAGCCAGTCCGGCAGGCGGACGGCGTCGGCGCCGCGACCGGCGCCCACGACGGCCAGGAGGATCACCGAGGAGATGATCAGCAGCTTGTCGGCGAGGGGATCGAGGATCGCCCCGAGGCGGGTGCGGAGGTGGAGCTTGCGTGCGAGCAGGCCGTCGACGAAGTCCGAGACGGCCAGGACGACGAACAGCGCCAGCGCCGCGTGGCGGGCCCACGGCCAGTGATCCTGGTGGAGCAGCAGCAGGAGGAAGGGCGGCAGCAGCAGCAGCCGCATGAGGCTGATGCGGTTGGGCCAGTTGAGGCTTCGCCAGAGCTTGTCGGTGGCGTCGGTCACGGCGTGGCCGTCCTCGCCGGCGCCGGCGTGGCGGTCAGCGCGGGGACTTGCGGATCTCGATCATGAACAGCCAGGCGCCGACCAGGAGGATGGCCCCCAGGGGCAGGGCGGCCAGCACGAAGTACTTCCCGTAGGCCTGGAGGTAGGTCATTTCGCCGGCCAGGCTGTCGGGATCGTCGGCGCCGCCGCCCATGAGCATCATGAGCGTCAGGACGCTGAAGGCGATCAGCATGAACCCCACCACCAGCAGCAGGGGAATCATGGTCCGCTTGTACGCGTGCGCGTGGGCGCGGCGGCTGTTGGCGCTCAGCCGGGAGGCCCGCTGGGCCTGGAACGCCGGCGTCGACGTATCCCCGCTGGCGGCGGCGATGTCGTCCAGCGCGCCGCTGTCTCGCTGCGCGGCCGAGGCCAGATCGTTCAGCTCGGGGCTGTCCTCGCCGGACTCGCCGGCCATCGCCTGCATGAAATCCGACGCAGCCTGCGTGTCCTCGTCGGTCTCCTGCTCGCCGAGGAGCATCAGGCCGCTGGAAGACTGCGCGGAGGTTTCCCCGCCGGCGTCCTGCTGTCCGGACGCCAGGGCCTCCAGGGCGTCGGCGGTGTTCTCGCGTTTCTTGTCGTGACCGCTCATGGTCGATCCTTCCTCACTCACGATACAATGGTACCGGATCCCCTCCGGGATGTCATCGGCCAATTGAGACCGTTCGCTTAACGACGCACGAGGAACGCCATGACCCAACTGCGAGAACCCTACCGAGCCGGGATGTTCTACGACGCCGCGCCCGAGGCCTGCCGACGCCACGTCGAGCGCCTCCTCGCCGCCGCCGAGCTGCCCGACGACCTGCCCGACCGGCCCGTCGGCGGGATCGTACCCCACGCCGGGTGGAGCTACTCGGGGACCCTCGCGGCCAAGACGTTCAAGGCCCTGCTTGCCCGCGGCGGGATCGCCACGGTCGTGCTCCTCGGCGCCGACCACACCGGCAACGTCCGCAAGGGAGAGGTCTTCGATCAAGGGGCCTGGCGGTCGCCGCTGGGCGACGCCGAGATCGACGAGCCCCTCGCCCGTGCCGTCATCGACGCCGGAGACGCCTGCCGCGCCAACCCGGACGCCCACGCCGGAGAGCACTCCCTCGAAGTCCAGGTGCCCATCGTCCAGGTCCTCGCACCCGAGGCCAGGATCCTCCCCGTCGCCGTCCCGCCGATCCCCGCGGCCGTGGGGGTCGGCCAGGCCGTCGCCGACGCCGTCGGCGACCGTGCCGGGGAGGTCGTCCTCGTCGGCAGCACGGACCTCTCCCACCACGGCGGGCACTTTCCGGCCCCCGGGGGGCGCGGCGAGGTCGGCGAGCGGTGGACCCGCGCCAACGACCGTCGCATGATCGACCTGATGACCGCCATGGACGCCGAGGCGGTGATCGGCGAGGCGGCCGACAGACACAACGCCTGCGGCGCCGGCGCCATCGCCGCGACGCTGGCCGCCTGCCGCGCCCTCGGCGCCACGGCGGGCACGCTGCTGGAGTACACCAACAGCTACACCATCATCCACGAGAAGGCGCCCTACGAGCTGGACGACACGACCGTCGGCTACGCGTCGGTCGTTTTCGCCTGAGGCATTTGCCGGGCGCTGCCCACTTCCCGCAACGGCCGGGACAGGCTATACTTGACGGCGACCTTCATCTCCCCTGCCGTCTCCGGAGGCTCCGGTCATGCTGGACGCCATCGACCTCTCGCGGAAGATCGCCAAGTCCGACTACAAGCAGGCCGTCGACGAGATGGAGATCCGCCTCGGGCAGCTCCAGCGGCGAACCAAGGAGCTGGGCATCCCGGTGGTCATCGTCTTCGAGGGGTGGGCGGCGGCGGGAAAGGGCACGCTGATCAACGAGCTCATCCTCCCGCTGGACCCGCGGGGCTTCACGGTCCACAGCACGCTGGCGCCGAACGAGGAGGAGGCGCTTCGCCCGTTCCTGTGGCGGTTCTGGACGCGGACGCCGGCGGCCGGGCGGCAGGCGATCTTCGACCGCAGTTGGTATCGCCGCGTCCTGCGGGAGCGGCTGGAGGGCGACGGCGAGGAGCAGGACCTCGGCCAGGCATTCGAGGACATCCGCTCCTTCGAGCGGCAGCTCGCCGACGACGGCGCGGTGATCGTCAAGTTCTTCCTGCACATCTCCAAGAAGGAGCAGAAGAAGCGGTTCAAGAAGCTCCGCAAGAGCAAGGCCACCGCCTGGCGGGTCACCGAGGCCGACGAACGCCAGCACAAGGACTACGAAGCCTGGCTGGCCGCCGCCGAGGAGATGCTCGCCGAGACCGACACCGACGACGCGCCCTGGACCGTCGTCGAGAGCGAGGACAGGCGCTTCGCGGCGCTGAAGATCTTCAACACGGTCGCGGCCGCGATGGACAGGGGGATCGCCGAGCTGGAGCACGCCGGCGCGGGCGAGCCGGCGCCGAAGGAGGCGGTCGCCTCGGTGATGCCCGAGGCGCTGCGCTCCAGCGCCCTGGACACGGTGGACCTGAGCCCTTCGCTGGAGCGCGAGGAGTACCGCGACCGCCTCAAGGCGGCCCAGAAGCGGCTGCGGGAGCTGGAGCACCAGATCTACATTCGCCGGGTCCCGGTGGTGCTGATCTACCAGGGCTGGGACGCCGCGGGCAAGGGGGGCAACATCCGCCGGCTGACGCGGGAGCTGGACCCCCGCGGCTACGAGGTCGTTCCCATCGGCGCGCCCAACGACATCGAGAAGGCCCACCACTACCTCTGGCGCTTCTGGCGGGAGATCCCCAAGGCCGGGCACATGACCATCTTCGACCGGAGCTGGTACGGGCGCGTGCTGGTCGAGCGCGTCGAGGGCTTCTGCGACGAGGCCGAGTGGCGGCGGGCCTACCGCGAGATCAACGAGATGGAGCAGCACCTGACGAACTTCGGCATGGTGCTGCTGAAGTTCTGGCTGCACATCGACCGCGACGAGCAGCTCCGGCGGTTCGAGGCCCGCCGCCAGACCGAGGCCAAGCAATGGAAGATCACCGAGGAGGACTGGCGGAACCGGGAGAAGTGGGACGAGTACAAGCTGGCCGTCGAGGAGATGATCTTCCGCACCTCGACCCCGCACGCGCCGTGGACGATCGTCGAGTCCAACTGCAAGTGGTTCGCGAGGGTGAAGGTGATCGAGACCGTCTGCGAGGCGATCCGGCGGCGGCTGGACGCGTAGGGAAGCCGCGTCGGGGAAACGGCGCTATCCGTGGGGACGCCTCGGGCCCCGAGCGGAGCTTCGCGCTTGCCGAGGCGCCGGGCGGTCGCGGGGAAAGGCAGTGCGGAGGTCACCCGGGGCCGCAGCGCGTGGGGGTCAGCTCCCTGTCCTCCGGCGCGGTGTCGGCGGGGGCGGAGACGGCGACGCCGGCGGCGACGAGGTTGTCCCAGTGGCGGGCGTTGAACAGGCAGCCGGGATCGCCGGCGTGGAGCTGGCCGAAGTAGGCGTCCGCCCGCGCCCGGCAGCCCCCGCAGTAGTTTCGGAAGGCGCAGACCTCGCAGTGGTGCAGGCGGCGGTCGCGGTCGTTGAGGATCTCCCGGAAGACGCCGTTGCGGAAGATCTCCGTCACCGGGCGGCGGCGGACGTTGCCCATCACCCGGTGCGGCAGGTAGACGCAGGGGGTCACGTCGCCGTTGGGCTCGATGCACACGTACGTCCGCCCCGCGCCGCAGCCGCCGAGGTACTTGGCCACCACCCGGGCCTTGGCCCCGCTGCCCGAGCCGGCGTGGGAGCAGGCGACCCGCCCGCCGTCGACGGCCGAGCCGGCCAGGCAGACCCGCCCCAACTGCGGCGCCGTCGAGATCACGCCGATCCCGCCTTCCTGCATCTTCTCGCTGAGCAGTGCCAGCAGGCGTTCTCGCTGTCGGGGGGTGATGTCGCCGGAGACCATCTTGAGCCCGCGTCCGACGGGGATGAAGTTGAAGTGGGCGAAGCAGCCGGCGCCGAGCTCCTCGGCGAAGCGGATCATCTGCTCGACCTCGCCGACGTTGCCCTGGTGGACGCACATGGCGATCCCCAGGCGCAGCCCGTCGGAGGCGACCACGCGCCGGGCGCCCTCGACCGCCCGCTTCCACATGCCGGGCACGCCGCGGAAGGCGTCGTGGCGGGCGGGGTCGACGGAGTCCAGCGAGATCTCCACGTACCGCAGCCCCGCCTCGGCCAGCTCGCCGGCGAGGCGGTCGGTCATCGTCGTCCCGTTGGTCGCGATCGTGGTGTGCATGCCCCAGCGGCTCGCCCGCCGCACGGTCGGCAGCAGGTCGGGGGAGATCGTCGGCTCGCCGCCGGAGAAGGCGAGCATGGGCAGGTGCCCCCGGCCGAGCTGATCGACGAGCTGGAGCTTCTCCTCTCGGGTGAGCTCGTCGGCCAGCGGGCGGTGCTCGCTGTCCTGGTAGCAGTGACGGCAGGCGAGGTTGCAGCGGTTGGTGAAGTTCCACACGGCGAACAGCGGCGCGCTGAACCGCTGGGGGACGGTCAGCCCGTACTCGGCGAGGCTGCGAGCGACGATGACCAGCCCGCGGACGGTGGGCACGTGGGAGGCGAGGCGGCGGCGGAAGGTCTCGACGTCCACGTCGCCGCGGAAGCGGTCGATCAGGCGGTGCAGCGCCCAGTAGCGCAGCCGCCGGCTCGGGGGCACGTCGGGGTTGCGGTAGCTGTGGATCGCCCGCTCGAGCGTGGTGGTCGCCCACGCCTCGGCGTAGCCGGGATCGGGGCGGTCCTTCGCCAGGCGCCCCAGCAGCCAGCGGACCGGGCGCAGGCCGAGCGTCTTCTCCAGCGGGTGGTGATAGTCGATCCGCAGGGCCTCGGGCGTGGCGGGATCGGCCAGGGCGTCGCTGCCTCGGGCGTACTCGCCGCTGGAGACGTACCCGTCGTCGCCGCGGTCGCTGCGCCGGTCGGGGTTCGCCGAGGCGGGGAACTCGTGGCGGTACTCCTTGCCCAGCGCCGCGGCGGTGGTGTGCTCGCCGGGGGCGGTATAGGAGCCGTCGGCGGGTTGGCGAGGCGCCTCGGGGCTCATCACGTCACACGCTCACGCGACGTCAGTCCGCCTGCTCGGGCTTGCCGTCGTCCTCGTCGTGGACCAGGACCGCGACGGCCGGGGCGATCTGCGAGTAGCCGTTCAGCTCGGCCGAGATGTACAGGATCTCATCCACGGGCCAGTCCGGCTCGACGGGCACGCGGAGGACGAACTGCCTGCTCTGCCCGGCGGGGAGGGTCCAGGAGAGGACCTGCGCGGTGGCGGCCTCGGGATACTCGCGGACCTGCTCGGCGAGCATCATGGTCTGCCGCGTGACGGTGACCAGGGCGGGCGCGCCGGAGGGGGAATGGATCTCGATCGCCTCGTCGGTGGTGTTGGTGGCGGTGACGCGGACGGGAACCTCCTCGCCGATGGTCAGCCGCCGGCTGGGCAGGGCGATGCGGACCCGCAGGCCCTTCTCCTCCATCACGTTGGTCGGCGCGTCGGCATCCATGTCCGCCTGGGGGCCGCATCCGGTCGCCCACAGCGCCGCCAGGCACACCACGGCCAGGCACGTCGTTCTCATCATCTGCTCTCCCATGCTGGATCGGTCGCCGCGATCGTCCCGGCCCGGCCGCCGTCGGCGGGGGCCTGTCTCGCGGCCCATTGCTCTTCGATCAGTTTCCGATATTCCGGCCCGCAGTTCCAGGCGCAAAACGGGAAGACGCCTCCGGGCGTGGCGTAGAGGATCACGCATCGCTTGACGCGTTCCACGTCGAAGTTGTAGCGGTCCTGGAAGTGCATGCCCGCGCACAGCAGCGTGCGGTAGGTCTTCTTCTCGCCCTCGCCGCGCCCGACGTTCTTGTCCACGCAGCCCTGGATGCTCTGCACGAAGCGGGTGACGTCCAGGTCCGGCGGGGCGCCTTCCGGCCGGAAGTGCCTGCGGAACATCCGCACGGCGCGGAGCTTGTCCAGCCACGTCGCCCGCCCGTCGCGGCGGCGGACGTCGGCGGCGATGCGGTTCATGTCGCAGAACATCCCCTCGATGTCGACGACCCGGGGGAACGGGTACGCCTTGCCCTCCGGCGAGACGAAGAAGTACGTCCCGAACGCGCAGTCGGGGTGGCAGGTCGGGCGGATCTTGGGTTGGCCTGTCAGGGCTTCGAGGATCTGGCTCAGCGGCGTGACGATGCTCAGGGGGTACATGTCCGCCAGGGCGCTGGCGCCGGATGCGTCGGCGATGTCGTGGGCGAGGTGGCCCAGCGTATACCGCTGCGCCCGCCGCTCGGCGGTGTCGATCCGCCCGGTGAACGCCACGGGCTGGTAGCTGATGGCGCTGACGGTGTCGATGTTCTCGACGGCGAAGCGGAAGATCTCGGCGACCTGCTCGTCGTTGACGCCGCGGACGATGGTGGGCACCAGGCAGACCTTCAGGTCGAGCTTGCGGCAGTTCTCGATGGCGGCGAGCTTCTTCTCCCAGATGCCCGGGAACGCCCGCGTGGCGCGGTAGGGCTCCTCGCCGACGCCGTCGAACTGGAGGTAGAGCGTGTGCAGGCCCGCCTCGGCGGCCTCGGCGGCGAAATCCGCGTCCGCCATGCGGATGCCGTTGGTGGCGATCTGGATGTGCGAGAAGCCCATCTCGCGGGCGGTCGAGACGATCCGCAGGAAGTCCGGGTGGATGGTCGGCTCGCCGCCGGTGAACTGGATCGCCGTGCACGGGATCGGACGGAACGCCCGCAGGGCCTCGAGGTGGCGGACGTGCTGATCGTAGTCGGGCTCGACGACCCGCCCGGTCGCCCCGGCGTTGGCGAAGCAGATCGGGCAGCGCATGTTGCAGCGGTTGGTCAGGTCGATCTGGGCCAGCACCGCCCCGCTCTGGTGCTGGTTGCACAGCCCGCAGTCGCTGGGGCAGTGCGACGCGCCGGTCACGTGCGGGGCCCGCAGGCCCGCGTGCTCCTCGAACGTCCACCACGAGGCCTTCGAGTACAGCACCGCGTCGCTGCTGACGCAGTCGCGCCAGTGGCCGTGCTCGGGGCAGGTCTTCTCGATCCACACCGCGCCGTCCTCGACGAAGTACCGCCCCACCACGATCGCCGAGCACTCGGGGCAGAGCGTCTGAACCGTCCGCGGCAGGCGGCGCAGCACCGGGTGGATCCGCGAGCCGCCGAACGTCCTGGCGGCGCTGCCGGGGACGTCGCTGTCACGGTGCAGCCAGATGGTGTCCTGGTGGACCTCGCGGCGCTCGCCGCATTCGCCGCAGTGGAACGTCAGCACGACCTGCCCGCCGACGCGGTCGAACGTGGCGGGCACCACCGACCGGCAGGTCGGGCAGGTCGCACGCGTCGCCAGAGGCAGCGCCGCCTGCTCGGCGGCGAACCGGCGCATCGACCGCTTGAACGCCGCCAGCCGCTCGCCGGAGGCGGCGCCCGAGGGCACCGGGAGGGGCTCGCCGGCCCCGGACCGGGGCCCCGCCGCGACCGCCGTGCGCGTCGCGCCGGACGCGGCACCCGAGGCCGCCGGCCGACCCGTTGCCTTGCTGTCGCCTGCGGGCGAGATCATCGCGTGCTGCGTCCTCCTGCGGGCATGCGCCGCCCGGTCGGCTCAGGCCTCGAAACAGGCCGGGTAGCGGCGGGGCATGCGCTTGTGTTTCTGGTAGCCCGCCGCCAGCTCCATGAAGATGTCCAGGTCGCGTTCCATGTTGGAGCTGGTGGCGTCGAAGTAGAAGTTCCGGATGGGGATGCCGTCGTGATCTTCGGCGACGGCGTGGTAGACGGCCTCGGAGACGATGCCGTTCATGCAACTGAAGGGGCTGATGTCGATGATGCCGTCGGCGCCCTTGCGGTAGAGGTAGATGCTCTTGCCGACCGAGAGGACCATCTCGCCGAGCGCGCCGTCGGCGGGCAGGTAGGGCCACCCCGGCTGGAGCACGTCGGCGTAGATGTCGTGGGGCTCCTCGTAGCCGGCGAAGTCCTTCTCCAGGGCGGCGAGCAGCTTGTGCTCGTCGCGCCGCTGGACGGCGTGCTTGATCACCGCGCCGAGCATGGACAGCGACAGGCGCTTGCCGTCGCGCACCAGCAGGTTCTTCTGCGACCAGTTGGTGTACCACACCCACTCGCTGACGTCGCTGATCCACGCCTCCCCGCCGTGGGCCTCGATCTTGCGGACGGCGTCGTCGTTGCTGAACGTGTTCAGCCGGCAGAAGATCTCGCCGACCACGCCGATCAGCGGGCGCCCCCGGACGTAGCGGGCGGGCACGCCGCGGAACAGGTCCCGGGCGCGGACCAGCGCGTCGATCATCCCCGCCAGGCGGTCCTTGCTGGACAGGCCCGGATCGGCCAGCACGGCCTCGACCCGCTCGATGCCCTCCTCGAAGGCCGCGTCGGCGGCGCCGGGCTCGGTCTCGTACGGGCGGGTCTTCAGCAGCAGCTTGCGGAGAATGTCCGAGCAGACCAGCCCCCGCCACATCTGCCGCATCATCTGGTCGCCGTGGTCGCCGAAGCCGTCGTAGCTGTTCTTGCTCGTCGGGGAGATGACCGGGATGTCCGCGTGGCCGAGGTCGTCCAGCACCTTCCGCAGGTACGGGGCGTACTGCCCGAAGCGGCAGGGCCCCTCGGCCGTGGGCATGAAGAAGGCCGTGCGGTCCGGGTCGAAGTCCGGCGAGTCGAGGATCCGCAGGAAGTCGCCCATCGTGACCTTCTCGGGGTAGCACTCCTCGCCGCTGGTGTGCAGCCCCCCAAGTTCGAGCGTGCGGTCGTCGGATGCCGGCGTGACCGCGGCGTCGATGCCGATCGACCGGAACACCGCCGCCATCAGGCGGGCGCCGACGTAGGTCATCCGCGGGATCCAAAGCGTCCGCCCGGCCAGCCGCTCGGGGCCGGAAGGCGCCGCCGTCGATGTCGATGCCCTCTGCGAATCCATGCCCAGCCTGCCGTCGGCCCCGCAGGGCCGGAGAAACACGAACGGGCCGGTCGCCGTCACGCCGGCCCGAAAAGCCCGCCGCCGACAGGCTGCCGGCGACGGTGCAACCCACTCTACGAACACCCCGCCGCCAATACAAGCCCCAGCGCCCGCCGCGGCGGCGGGAAGGACCACCGGCCGGGAACCCGGTCGCAGACATCGGATCTCGAACGAGGACCACGAACCGGGCGGGGAAAGCGCGCTCGCAGAACGGCGGGAGCCTCCGGACCGTTGCCGTCGCCCGCGGGCCGACGGGTTCGGGCTTCGCCGCGTGAGCCCTGCCCCCCTGCGGGGAAGCGGCGCCCGTCAGGGCGCCTTGGGGCTCTTGTCCTGCCACCCGCCCTCGTGGGGCCTGGTGTGCTCGCGAAACAGGCGGGTGATGTCCTCGGCCATGGTGGCGGCGAGGCGTTTGGTCAGCTCGTCGGCCATGCTCGGGGAGTCCTCCGTGCTGGTGGGCGTCTCCACGAGGGGCATGAGGTGCCCGTCGGAACGGTTCTTGGGCCAGAGGCGGCCCTGCTCGACGTCGACCATCCGGACGGTCGTCCGCAGGCGCCCGCGCCAGAGGTCCTCGGGGGCCTGCTCGTCGCGGAGGGCGAACTCGTCGATCTGCACGTAGAGCACGAGGTCGGCGTCGAGCTTGCGCCCGACGGTCGCGACGGGCAGGGCGTTGAAGTCCGGCGAGGCGGCGATCAGGTTCGCCAGCTCGTCGTAGCTGACCGTGTCGGCGGCGATGTCGTGGGCGAGCAGGCGCTGGTTGATCTGTCCGGTCAGCTCGGCCTTGATCGCCGGGTAGGTCACCGGGCGGATCATGTCGTCGACGAACACGAGCATCCGCTTGTCCGCCGGCGGCTCGAACTCCGGCTCGACCTTCTCGGGGGGGGCGAACTGGGCGGCGATCCACGCCGGCAGGGCACAGCCGCCGACCGCCACACAGGCCGACAGCGACAGACACGCGACGACGCTTGGCAGGGCTCTCATTCCAGGGGTTCCTCGTGATCGTAGAACTTCTTGGCCAGCTCTTCGGCGAAGAGCTGCTCGGCCTGCAGCCGGACCTCCCGGGCCGTCTCGCGCAGCACGCCGGTCGGCGCGTGCTCGGGGTAGACCGTCCGGATCCGCCCGCCCTTCCACGCGCGGCAGGACCGCTCGGGCTGGGCGACGTCGTACAGGCTGGGCACGGCCGAGATCCGCCCGCGGAAGAGGTTCATGCTCCCCGGCTCGCGGGTGGCGAACTCCTCGACGGGCACGAACAGCAGGTAGTCGGCCCCGAGGGCCTTGCCCAGCTCGGCCTTGCCCATCTCCTCCCAGTAGATGTTGTCGTCCTGGTAGCGGACGACGCGGCGGGGCTCGACGACGCGGACGCCGTCCACCTTCCGCCCGATCTCGTCGGCGATCGCCAGCGACAGCGTCAGCGGGGCGTCGGGGTAGTCGTACAGCACCCGGCGGTCGCACCAGACCACCACCGCCACCCGCTGGTCGGCCAGGCCCTCGAACTCCGCGGGGACCTTGCGGGTCTCCCCGCCGAACAGCACGTACGCCAGGCCGCGCCCCGCCGGGCAGCCGCCCAGCAGAGGCAGGCAGGCCAGCAGGACGATCGTCAAACGTCGGGTGATTCGCACGTCGTGCACCATTGGCTCCCTGGCGCGCTCAGCGCACCGGTAGTGTCGAGGTCGCCAGGCCGTAGGCGATCTTGAAGGCCCAGCCGCCCAGCATCCCCGCCAGCGCCGCCACGGCCCACCAGCCGCTGGGGCGCAGCAGCCGGAGGCAGTCGCGGCCGCTGAGCAGCTCGGCCAGGCCCGCCAGGCTGACGACCGCCAGCCCCAGCCACAGCACCGGCCCGGCGGGGTGCGCGAGGAAAGCCTCGGCCACGCGGCCGTGGGCGGTCGCGGCGAAGGCGGTGGTCATCCCGCAGCTCGGGCAGGGGTAGCCCGTCTGCGACAGGAACGAGCAGGGCGGCAGGCCGAGGTCCTCGTGCGTGCCGTGCCCCACCGCCCGCGGCGGCAGGGCGAAGCTGACGGCCAGCACCGCCGCGGCGGGCACGAACACCAGCGCGCCGCGGAGGCGCATCTGCGAACGCCGCTGGGCGCGGTCCGCCCGAACGGGCTGAAGCTCCACCACGTTTTCCGCCGCCTGCGACTGCATGGGCCGGCTCCAGGGCCTCGGGGCCTTCCGCAAAGCCCTTATCCTACTGCCCCGCACCTGCGCAGGTCAAACGCGGGAAGACCGCAAGGCCGTACGAGCCCGTGGCCGGGGCGGCGGTGGCGGACTCGCCGATGGTGGCGTCGCCGCCCGAGTGCCGACGGTCTCCCCCTCTTGCGGTCCCCCGGCCTTGCGGGAATCCGCCCCTCCGGTGACGGTCTACCGAAGGTGCCACCGCCGCCGCAGGAGCCACTCGCCGGTCACCAGCGCGATGAACGCCACGAACAGCAGCGGGAAGTGGTACAGGCGGACCACCTCCGCGCGGTCGACGTCGCCGACGTCCCCTTTCGCTCGCCGACGCTGGAGGATCTGGTCCACCAGGTCCGGCAGGCCGGAAATCGTTACCATCCGCCCGTCCGTCCGCTCGGCCAGCAGCTCCAGCAGCCCGTCGTTGCGGGCCAGGCGGTCGGTCTCCTTGGAGAAGGGCACGACCTGCACGTCCTGGGCGTCGCTGCCGAGCCGGGCCCCCGCGCTGTCCAGCGCCGAGGCCTCCAGCCGCACCGTGCCCTCCCGGCGCGGGCGGAACTCCGCCCGGTACAGGCGGTCGCCCATCCGAGGGCTCATGGGGATCGTCTCGGCCTCGCCGGAACGGCCCTCGGGCGTGATCGTCAGCGAGACCTGGGCGTTGTCCGCCGGGCGACCCTTCTCGTCCTGCACGCGGGCGAGCACCTCGACCGGCTCCTGCCCGACGCGGACGTGCGTCCTGGCCGGGCGGATGACCACGGACGGCTTGGCCTCGCGGCTCTTGGTCTCCACGTTCGCCAGCCAGCGGATGAGCTGACCCCAGAACCGCTCGTAGGGGCTGTCGCGCCCCATGCCCCGCAGAGGCAGGTACCACTTCCACGTGGTGTCGGCCGTGAAGGCCGCCGACCGCCCGGCCCCGAACCGTTGGACCGCCAGCACGCACATGGGCCCCCCGCCGACCTGGCGCGTCGGGTGGATCGCCAGCAGCGATGCCGCCGGCTTGACCCCGGGAACGGTCACGCAGCCCAGCAGCTCGGGCAGCTCGGGCAGCTTCGCGTCGGGCTTGCGCCCGCCGGGGCCGTGAAAAAAGCCCGCCATGCCCTGGAAGATCGCGTGGGCCTCGCCGGCGGCGGTCAGGCGGGGGACCAGCGGCGTCGTCTCCTGCGCCTGCCCGCGCGAGCCGACCGTCACCGGCAGCGCCGCCTCGATGTCCGTCCCGCCGTAGCCGCCGGGGCCGAAACTGTTGTGCCCCCCGAGCATCAGCAGCCCCCCGCCGTCGTTCACCCACGAGCGGAACCGCGCCATCTGCTCCTTGCTGAGGAACGTCCGGTCCAGGTCGCCGAGGATGATCACGTCGAACATCGCGAACTCCGAGTCCGTCTCCGGCAGCTTGCTCAACTGCCGACCCCCGATCCCCCCCTGCGCCCAGAACCGGTTGCCCGTGATCCGCACCAGCGCCATGAACCGGATGTTCGGGTCGCTCGACAGCAACCGCTTGAGATACTTGTACTCCGGCCGCATCGAGCCCTCCACGTACAGCACCCGCACCCGGGGCTCGGTCAGCAGGACGTGAACCTCCGTGGCGTTGTCCGCCGGCGTCGCCTCGGCCGGGTTCGACGGGATCTCCACCCGCAGCCGCCGCACCTGCCCGTCCTGCCCGCCCTCGGGACCCGAACGCGGCGTCCACTTCAGCTCCGCCTTCAGCGTCGCGACGTTCCGGTCCGTCCACAGCCGCTGCGTGTCCGCGGGCTCGTCCCGGCCTTGCTCGAACAGCCGCACCTCCAGCGGGACCGTGGCGAAGCCCGAGACCTTCGCCTCCACCGCCAGCGTCGTGACGTTGTTGACCACCGCCTCCAGCGGGGCGTCGACGGCCGAAAGCTCCACGTTCCGCCGCGCCGAGAGGCTCTCGCCGGTCGAGCCGACGGCGACGGCATACACGGGCACGCCGGCCTCGATCGCCGCGTCGGTGACCACGCCGGAGGCGTTGTGGATGCCGTCGGTCAGCACCACGATCCCCGCCAGCGACGCGCGGGCATAGTCCGCCGAGGCCGACCGGATCGCCGCGGCGAGGTCCGTCGCGTCCGTGCCCTCGCCCGAGGGGGACAGCTCGCCGAGAGAGGCCGCCGACTCCGCCGGCCAGGCCGACGAGGCAAAGTGGTACCACAGCGGCGTGAAGTGCCTCTCGATCCGGTCCGACTGCGCCAGGAGCATCTGCACCGACTGGCGGTAGCGGTCCGGCAGGTTCACCTCGTCCGCCGTCGCCATCGAGCCCGAGCGGTCCACCAGGATCGGCAGGTAGGGCCTGTCTCCCGGGCCGCCCCGGCGGATCAGCATCGCCGGCTTGAACAGCATCAGCATCAGCGCCAGGATCGCCGCGCAGCGGAGCACCATCAGCGCCGCCAGCCGCCGCCGGCCCAGGTGACCGTACACGCGGGAGTAAAAGACCCCCACCGCCAGGGCGATCCACGTCGCCAGCACCGCCGGCCAGACCCCCCCGGCCGCCAACGCCACCAGCCCCGCGACCGCCGTGCCCACCGCCGCCGCCATCGCCGCGACCACCGACGCCGACCCGCCCCGCCCGTCACCGCGCCCGTAGCGTAGGGCAGCGTCGACGAGCATGCCCGGCACGAAGACCGCCGGGCCTCCCGCCGCGGCCAGGCACAGCAGCCCGTACCGCCTCCGCCGGGCCACGAGCTGCCCGATGCCCCACCCGGCGAGGACCACCACCACCGCCGTCAGCAGCACCAACGGCAGTGTCGGGTCCTGCACGCCCTGGAACTGGAGGGAGACGCTCGCCATCTGACACCAATGATCTAATGCCTCCCGCCCTCAATGGTTTCGCACCACCCCGCGCACCCGCGCACCCCCACCTCCATGCGCCCTGTGTCACTTCTGTCCACCCCTGTGGACACCGGACACAGGCTCACGCATTATTGCACAAGCGCCTCATTGACAATGAGTTATATATATACAGGCGGTGTCCGGAATGGAAGTAGGGTGGACACCGTATATATGAGAAAATTCGGTGTTCGTACAGATTACTCTTGCATAGCGATAGTCCAATGATATAATCCCCCGCATCGCCCCCCCCGGCCGACATGCAACTCCGAGCCCGCGGGTGCGGCGGGCGGATCGTGTGTGGGCAAGGGAGCGGGAATCTCAGATTTCGGAGATCAGTCCGATTTCGGAGGCGTCCGAGACGGGCCGCAGTCGGCGGTCTCGTTGGCGGAGACCTCGGCGCCCTCGGCGTGGCGGACGTCGATGGGGGCCCGCACGTCCAGGCCGTACGCCCGCCCGGGGGCCTCGCCGGGGTCGGTAAAGCAGCGCTCGAGGCGGTTGTGGCGGATGCGGACGTCCCGGGCGGCGGCGGTGAAGATGCCCGCCGTGGGGCAGTCGCGGATGAGGTTGTGCTCGATGGTGATGTTCCGGTTGCCGGGCCAGGGCTGGATCGGCTCGCGGCCGCGGGGGCGGTCGGTGCGGCAGAAGGTGGCGATGGCACCGAGGCAGTAGCACCGCGGGCCTTGCACCCAGGCGTCTCGGCCGACGTCCTCGATGGTGTTGTGGCGGACGGTGACGTCGTCGACCCACCCGGCCTCGCGCCAGAAGGCGTACTCGGCCCCGAGCGTAACGGCGTTCATCTTGATCCGGCGGAACGTGTTGCGCTCGATCACGCCGCGCGAGGCCATGATCCGCAGCCCGCGGGCGCGGTGGTCGCTGAAGACGCAGTCGCGGATGGCGAAGCCCGGCGCGTTGCTCGCGGGAATGTCCAGGAACTCCCCCGCCCTCGCCGGCAGGGGTGCCGCGAGCGTCAGGCGGAAGACCGTGCCCCGCCCCTTGCGGTTCCGCGGCCAGACGGTCTGCACGGCCTCGACCTGCGGCGGGCTCAGCGGCCCGACCGGGCGGAAGGCCTTCAGCTTGGCCGTATCGAGCGCGCGGTAATCGCCCGGCCGGAGCCTGCGGACGGTCGAGCCGGCGGGGATGACCGTCGCCAGCCACTCCGGCGAGTAGGGCCAGGCGACCAGCAGCTCGGTGGGCGCGGGGCTGTCGAGCACGAGCAGCACGGCGCCGTGGAGGTTCACCGAGTCGTCGCCCATGAACGAGAAGCGGCATCGCTCGAGGGTCGGGCCCTTCGTGGCGAAGGCGATGTTCAGCCCGTCGGCGCAAGTCGAGATCAGCCGCGGCTCCCTCGCGCCCGCCGGCGGCGGGCCCGGGCGGATCGTGTAGCGGTAGTAGTTGTCGCCCCGCATGTACCGCCCGAGGTAGGCCGCCCCGGGGGCCGCCAGGAATGTCACGTCCTCGATCCGCACGTCCTGGCAGTCGTTCATCCGCATCGCCGGGGCCGTGCGCAGGGTCAGCACGATGCGGTCGCCGACGGCGATCCGTTCGTGCTGGTACGGGGCGTAGCCCATGACGAACCGCCCGCGGCGAGCGTCGACGATCTCCACGCGGCGGGCGTAGAGGTCCGGCACCCACGGCTTCCACCGCCGCCGGTCGGGCTCGAAAACGTACCCCTGACGGTAGTGCTGCGCGTCCTCGGCCCGCAGGCCGGGATACCCCTCGCTCACCGTGAAGTCGTACCGCTTGCCGTCGGCCGCACGCGCCGTGATCCGCCCCTGGATGAACGGCAGCGGGTCGTAGTCGATGGTGAACCCCCGCAGCGTCAGCCGCCGGCAGGAGGTGATCGACCAGCCCACCCCGCCGCGGTCGGAGAACACCAGCGTCGTCCCGTTGCCGTCGACCACCAGCCCGTCGGCGTTCCGCAGCGTCAGCCGCCCGTCCAGCTCGATCCGCCCGTCCGGCAGCGTCACCGTCCCCGCCCCGTCCGCGACGGCGGCGTCGAGCAACTCCTGAACCCCGCCCCGGGCCGGCCCGGCCGAGAGGGCGACAAGTACGAGCCACAAGATAGCGCACGTCGTCGTTCGCATGGGATCCTCGCAGTCCACGGTGGACTTCAGTGGTTAGCGTGTATCAGGCGGCGTTTCGCTGACGGTGGCAACAGGCGGGGTTGGTGGTAAGGCGCTATTCGGTAGCAGGTAGTAGTCAGTAGCTATCAGGCGGAGCTGTCCCGGCGGGCGGGGGCGCGGGTACCCGCGGGCTGGCGGGCGGTGTCCGGCGCCTCCCCCCGCCAGAACCGCCGTAACAGCCCACCGCCGCGCACGTGTGACCATGGCTCGCTCTCCCATCGGATGTGCCCACCGAACGCCGACCCAGCATACCGCCGCCCCCCGGCCGCGTCGAGCGGCCGGCCACGCCGCCGCCCCGAAATCGCGGCGCAAACGCCATGGAATGCGCGCGACGAAGTCCCCGCCTTTCTTCGCCGACGACGACCGCCGACACACCAGCACCGTCGCGGCAAGCGTGCAAACGTCGGCCGCCGAAACCGCCCCGCGCGATGCGCCGAAGCGGCGCGTCGGCATCGCACT
>CAYLPJ010000057.1:0-43961 GCA_964385465.1 uncultured Planctomycetaceae bacterium
GCGGAGCGGAAGGTGAACGGGCTGATGCGGTGAGCCTCGATGAACTTCGGCTGGATGTCGAACTCGCGGAGGGCGACGACGGCGGGGTTGAACCGCTCGGTCTGCCCGACCTGCACGCTCGCGCCGTGCTCGTCGGCGATGGCCAGCAGCCGCTGGCCGATCTCGACGGTGGGCGCGAGGGGCTTCTCGATCAGCACCGGCTTGCCGGCCTCGAGGAACGGCCTGGCCGCGTCGAGGTGGTGGACGGTGGGCACAGCGATGATGGCGGCGTCGGCGAGCTCGACGGCCTCGCCCGGGTCGGTCAGGGCCGGGCAGCCGCGCTGGCGTCCGACGGCCGTGGCGGCCGCGGCGCTGACGTCCACGACGCAGGCGAGGTTGGCGGCCTGCATCTCGCTGAGGACGCGTGCGTGGAGCTTTCCCATGCGTCCGGTTCCGACGACGGCGACGTTGCAGGGCATGCTAGCGTATCCTTCCTCTCGGTCCGACGCCGGCCTCGGCGGGGAGGTGCTGTTCGGCCTCGGGGGGTATCTTGCCTCGGAACAGTTCGCGGGAGCGCCCGTAGACGCCGTGGAGGCTTCGGTTGCAGAAGTCGCAGAGGTCGGCGGCGGCGCCTTCGACGCCCATGTTCACCAACTGCTCGATCTTGGTCTGGAGGGCGGACTCGTCGGCGAAGAGCTCGCGGAGGGCGACGCGGAGTTCCTTCTCCTCCTCGGGCCCGAGGCGCGCGGCGGCGATGCCCCCCTCGTGGATGCCCCGCACGGCCGGGGGGCTGGTCCAGTCGTGATTGTGGCTGCGGAAGTCGGTGAAGGGAGGCACGTCGCGGCGTACGGGGGTGTGCGGCCCGACGCGCGCGTACCGCCCGACGGTCACGAAGTGGTGCAGCCCGGTGAGGTCCTCGATCACCGCGCCGGTGCCGACGTGGATGTGCCCGGCGAGCAGCACCTTGACGCCGAGGTGCACGCGGTCGTCGACGAAGCAGTCGTGGGCGACGTGGCAGCCGTCGGCGAGGTCGTTGTCGTCGCCGATCCGCGTGGTCCAGCCGCCCGGCTCGGTGCCGACGTGCACGGTCACCTCCCGCCCGAAACGGTTGCGGTGGCCGATGATCAGCCGCGTGGGCCCGCCGGCGTACTTGAGGTCCTGGGGCACGGCCCCGAGGACGCTGCCCTCGGCGATGCAGTTGTGCGAGCCGATCGTCGTATGCCCCACCACGGTCACGCGGCGGTCCAGCACGCTGCCCGGGCCGATCGTCACGTGCGGGCCGATCACGCAGTAATCGCCCACGTGCGCGTCGGGCGCGACGTACGCGGCCGGGTCGATCTCGCGGAAGACGCGGGGGGCGGTCATGTCGCCTTCCCGGCCGGGGTGACGGCCTCGACGAGCCGGCGGACGTGGGGGTTCAGGTCGTCGCGTTCGATGAGCCGCTGCACGGCCTCGTGGTTGACGCCTGCGCCCTTGCCGTTGAACAGCTCGCGGAAGGCGGTCTTGAGTGCGTGGATGTCGGCATCGCCGAACCCGCAGGCCTTGAGGTTCCGCGTGTTGGCGCCGCGGACGCGGACGGGGTAGCCCTGGAGCATGGCGTAGGGCGGGGCGTCTTCCTCGACGCCCGCGTAGCCGGCCACGAAGGAGTACGCTCCGACGCGGACGCCGTCGGAGACGGAGGCGAAGCCGCTCATGCGGACGTAGTCCTCGATGGTCGCGCCGGCGCCGATCTGGGTGCAGTTGTCGAAGATGCCGTGGTCGCCGATCCGCGCCCCGGGGCCGACCTGCGTGGCGATCATCACCAGGCTGTGGTTGCCCAGGGCCGTCGGGCGGTCGATCCCGCCGTGGATGGTCACGTGCTCGCGGACGGCGTTGGCCTCGCCGAAGACGCACTCGGCCGGGCCGTCGTGCCCCGGGGGGGGCGAGCCGATCACCGCCAGCGGGAAGACGTGGGTTCCCTGGCCCAGGGCGGTTCGGCCCAGGAGGGTGACGTTGTTCTCGATGACGCACCCGGCGGCGATCCGCACCTCCGGGCCGACGTAGCTGAACGCCCCGACGGTCACGTCGTCGGCCAGTTCGGCCGCGGGGTCCACGACGGCATGGGGCGAGATATCGGGCATGACGAAGCGGCCTTTCCTGACGATCAGATGGGCTCGGAGTCGACGAGCATGAACTTGATTTCGGCCTCGGCGGCGACGTTCTCGCCGATCAGCGCGCGGCACTTGCAGTGCCCGGTCCGGCTGCGGACGTGGAGGCTTTCGGCCTCCAGCAGCAACTGGTCGCCGGGGCGGACGGGGTGCCTCATCTTGACGCGGTCCATGCTCAGCAGGACGGCGACCTTGCCGGTGTGCTCCAGCCGGCGGCTGAGCAGGATGCCCGACAGTTGGGCGAGGGCCTCGAGAATCATCACGCCGGGCATGATCGGCTGGCCGGGGTAATGGCCCTGGAAGAACGGCTCGTTGATGGAGACGTTCTTGATGCCCGTCGCCTTGCGGTCGCCGTCGATTTCGACGATGCGGTCGACCATCAGGAACGGGTAGCGGTGCGGCAGCAGGCGCATGATCTTGCGGATGTCCATGACCGGCTCGGCGGAGGCCGCCGCGGCGCGGTCCCGCTCGGCCAGGGCGCGGATGAGCTTGCGGACCAGCGCGTGGTTCTGCTCGTGCCCGGTGCGGTGGGCGACGATCCGCCCCGCGACCGGCCGGCCGAAAAGTGCCAGGTCGCCGACGAGGTCGCATATCTTGTGGCGGGCGCACTCGTCGGGGAAGCGCCAGTCGTTGTCCACGGGCCCGGCGGGGCCGACGACGAGCACGTCGGCGGGCGTCAGGTGCGAGCCGATCCCCTTGGCCTGCATGGCCCGCGCCTCGGCCTCGAGGCTGAACGTTCGCGCCGGGGCGATCTGGGCGGCGAAGTCGTCGCGCCCGAGGCGGAAGACGGCCACCTGCCGGCCGATGGCGGGCGTCTCGGAGTAGTCCAGGTCGTAGACGATGTCCAGCCAGTCGGTCGGCCCGGGCAGGGCGGCGATGGTCGCGTCCCCGTCCGAGACGGTCAGGGGCTGCTCGATCACGAACGGCCGGCGGTCGCCCTCCAGCTCGACCGTGCCGGCCTCGGCGAGCGCGTCGGAGAACGGCCTGGCCGAGCCGTCGAAGCTCGGCGTCTCGGCGGCGGTCAACTCGACGTCGACGTTGTCGATACCCGCCCCCAGCACGGCCGAGAGGACGTGCTCGGTCGTCTCGACGGCGACCGAGCCGTTGCGAAGGCTGGTGCGGCGCGCCCGCTTGCCGACGTTCTCGATGGCCGCGGGAATGCGGACCGGCTGGGGCAGGTCCGTGCGGACGAACGTCACGCCGGCGTCGGCGGCGGCGGGGACGAACCGCAGGCGACACGTCTCGCCGCTGAACAGCCCCCGCCCGCTGACCTCCGCGGGCCGGTCAATCGTCGTCTGGCGATCCAAGGTCCTCGAGCCTCGATTCCATCTTCTTGACGCGTTTCAGCAAATCCGGCAGGCGTCGCCACGCGTGAACCACGCGGAACATCTCCCTGGCCGGGATGGCCGGGACGCCCCAGTACTGCTGGCCGCCGGGCAGGTCGTTGATGGGCGCGGCGTACGCGCCGACGACCGCGCCGTCGCCGATGGTGACGTTGTCCCGCACGCCGACGGCCCCGGCGATGACCACGTACCGCCCGAGCGTCACGCTGCCGGCGAGGGCGGCCTGCCCGGCGATCACGCTGCCGGCACCGACGCGGCAATTGTGGGCGATCTGCACCAGGTTGTCGATCTTGACGCCTCGCTCGATCCGCGTCGAGCCGAATTTCGCGCGGTCCACGCACGTGCAGGCGCCGATCTCCACGTCGTCGGCGATCTCCACGTTCCCCGCGTGCGGGACCGGGTGGTGCACGCCGTCCACCGTACGATAGCCGAACCCGACGTGCCCGACCACGCTGTTGGGGCCGATTCGCACGCGGTCGCCCACGGCGCAGCCGTCGGCGACCACCGCGCCGGCGTCCAGGCGGCAGCGGCGCCCGATGCGAACGTCCGCGCCCACCACGGCGTTGGCGCAGATCACCGTGCCCTCGCCGATCTCCGCACGCTCGTCGATCACCGCCCCGGCCGCGACGGCCACGCCCTCGCCCAGGCGGGCGGTCTCGGCCACGGTCGCGCGCGGGTGCACGCCGTCGGCCGGGCGGCGCGGCGGACCGGCCAGGTGCGTCAGCAGCAGGAAGATTGCCTCCTCGACGTCGTCGACGCGGACGCGGTCGGCCGGGGCGGGCGCCTCGGCGTCGCGCGCCACGATCGCGGCGCCGGCGGACGTGCGGGCCAACTCCTTGACTCGGCGGGCGTCGGCGAAGGTGAGGTCCTCGGCCTCGGCGGTCGCCAGCGGCGCCAATCCGCGAACCGTCCGCGAGCCGTCGCCCTCGACGCTGCCGCCGACGATCTCCGCGACGGCCTGCAATGTCAGCGGCGTGCCCATCGCCCTACGGCGTGCCCGCGGCCGGCTTCTTCGCCTGGTAGGCCTGGTTCAGCGCGACCAGCACGCTCTCGGTGATGTCCAGGCGGTCGGCGGTGTAGAGGACCTTGTGGTTGTAGATGCGCCGCAGCAGCTCCTGGGTGTTCTCGGTCTCCAGGTCGCCGGCGTCCTTCTGGAGGACCAGGTCCACGCCGCGCTGGGCGGCCATGCGGGCGATCATGGCCTTGATCTCGTCGTACATGTCCTTGGTCAGGTTGCGGTGCTCCCGCAGGGCCATCGCGTCCTGGTACTCCAGGTACGCCTTGCCCTCGATGCTCAGCCGCTGCATCTCGTTGAGGGTCTGGTCGTACTGCTTGGAGCCCTTCTTGTAGTTCTCCAGCTCCAGCCGCAGCGTGTCGATGGCCTTCTGGCGCTTCTCGCTCTCGGCCTTGATGGCCTGGCGGCGCTCGTTGAGCTGCGTCGTCAAGTCCTTCGCCCGCTGGTAGTTGTTGAAGACCTCGACCACGTCACAAACCGCCACGCGCGCCGGGGTGACCGCCGCCGCCGGCTGCGCCGACGACCGCGACCAGACCACCGCCGCCGCCACGACCGCCACGGCCGACAGGGCGTAAATTCGCGTTGCTCTCATGGGTTCCTTCCTCTCCTCGAAGGTGCAGGGATACCGGTCCAATCCATTCGCCGGGCGATTATACGCACCCCGCAGGCGCCGTTCCAGAGTCCGCCGCCGCGCCGACCGCCTTCTTCCCCCGGGGCGCCCGGGAACCGCGACGGGCACGTGACCTGTGCCATGTGACACGTACCATCGGGAATCGCCGCTCCGAGATCCGGAATCCGACATCCGATCGCTGAAATCTCAGATCCCCGACCGCGTCCCCGCGCTGCGCCTCCCGGGCCGTTACGCGACCGGCTCTCGGGGCGACGGGGCCGGGCGCACCGGGGCGTAGTGCGCTGACGCGGCAGCCGGGGCGTAGGCGGGCTCCTCGGCCTGGGCGTCGGCCGGCTCGCCGCCGGTGGCGTCGAAGAGGGCGGCGAGCATCCGGTCGGCGAACGCGCGGTCGGCGAGGCCCTCGGAGCGCATCATCTCCAGCAGCTTGCGGTTGGCGGTCAGCGAGCGGGCAAGGGCCGCGCGGTATTCGTGACGAGCCTGGCGGCTGCGTTCCTGGCCGACCTGCACGCCGCAGAAGTGCAGGAACAGGCCGATCGGCACGAGCCCGCCGACCAGCAGCAGGCCCGCGACAGCCGGCGACGCCAGCGCCAGCAGCGAGCAGACGACGGCCAGGCCGCCGGCGCCGCCGGCGCCGACGAGGACCATCCGCCGCAGCCACGTCTGCCCACGCCGGGCGTCCTCGTCGGCGAGTGTGGCGAACTGCTCGACGGTCGTCCCCTCGACGGCCGAGCCGAGAAGGTCCCCCAACTCCTGCTGGAGCTCGCGGTTCCGCTGAACGATCTCGTCGGTCTCCGTGCGGGCCTCGTCCATGGCGCGTCGGCCGTCGGCGCAAAGACCCTCGACGGCGCGGTCGGTCTCGGCCTTGGCGTCGGCGAGGGCGAGCCGGCGGCGTTCGGCGAACTCGGAGAGCGCCTGCTCCGCCCGCTCGGCCGACTCGGCGAGGGCCCGCTCGGCGCTGTCGCGGAACCCCGCGAGTGTGCGGTCGGTCTCGGCCTCGGCGTCGGCGACGGCCCGCCCGGTGCGCTCCTCGACGCCCGCGAGCGTCTGTTGGGCCTTCTCGGCCGTCTCCTTGAGAACGCGGTCGCTGCTTTCGCGCAGGTCCGCGAGGGCGCGGTCGGCCTCGGCCCCGGCCTCGCCGAGAACGCGCTCGGCGTTCTCCCGGAAGCCCGTGAGCGTCCGGTTCGTCTCGGCCCGGGTCTCCTTCAGCACGCCGGCGGTGCGTTCCTCCACGCCGGCGAGGGTCCGGTCGGCCTTCGCCGTTGTCTCGCCGAGGATGCGCTGGCTGTTCTCGCGGAAGCTGCCCAGCGTGCGGTCGTTCTCCGCCTGCATCTCCTCGACCGCACGGGCGGTGCGCTCCTCGACGCCCGCGACGGTCTGCTCGGCCTGCGTCGTGGTCTCGCCCAGGACGCGCTCGGCGTTCTCGCGGAACGACGCCAGCGTACGGTCGCTCTCGGCTTTCGTCTCCCGCAGAACGCCCGCGGTGCGCTCCTCGACGCCGGCAGTGGTCTGCTCGGCCTGCGCCGCCGTCTCGCCCAGGACGCGTTCGGCGCTGTCCCGGAAGCCGGCGAGCGTACGGGCCGTCTCGGCCTGTGCCTCCTCGACCGCACGGGCGGTGCGCTGCTCGACGCACGCGATCGTCTGCTCGGCCTGGGCTTTCGTCTCGCCCAGCACGCGCTGGCTGCCGTCGCGGAAGCCCGTCAGGGCCTGCTCGGCCTTGGCGGCGGTGTCCCCGAGCAACCGGTCGCTGCTCTCGCGGAAGCCGGCGAGCGTGCGGCGGGTCTCGGCCTGGGCCTCTTCCACCGTGCGGGCGGTACGCTGCTCGACGCTCTCGATGGTCTCCTCGGCCTTGGCGGTCGCGTCGCCAAGGACGCGACCGGCGCTCTCGTTCAGGTCGGCGAGGGCCCGCTCGGTGCGCACCGTCGTCTCGCCGAGGACGCGATCGGCGTTCTCCTGGAAGCCGGCCAATGCGCGGGCGGTCTCGTCGAGCAGGGCGCGGCTGTCCCGCTGGAACTCGCCGACGGCGTGCTCGGCCTCGGCTCGCTTCTCGCCGAGGGCCTGCTCGTGGGCGCGGGCATCGTGGAGGGACTTCTCCAGCTCCTGGCCGGCCGCGGCAGCCCGGGCCGACGCCCGCGAGGCCGCGTCCAGCTCGCCGTCGATCCGCGAGCGGTCCTCGCTGCCGGCGGCGAGGAGGTCGCCCAGCTCCGCCGCCGCCTGGCGGGCGTCCTGGAGCCTGGCCTGGACCTCGCCGGTGGCCTCGGCGGTGGTCGCCCTGGCCTCGGCGGCGGCATCGCCGGCGGCGGCCGCCCGGTCCTGGTGGCGGCGGATCTGCTCGACCACGCCCTCGGCGGCCTCGCGGAGCCGGGCCATCCGCCCTTCCGTGTCCTTGGCAGCGTCGAGGTGCTCGGCGAGGGCGGCGTCGGTCGCTTGGCGGTTCTCCCTGGCGGCGTCGGCCTCGCGGTTCAGGGCGGCAAGGGCCTCTTCCTGCCGCCGGCGAAGCTCCTCGGCCCCGGCGGCGGCGGTGTCGACAACCTGCTCCAGCCGCTGGCGGAGCTCGCCGAGGGCGGCCTCCTGGCGGCGGTGGAGCTCGTCGGCGGCCCCGACGGCGGCGGCCTCGGCCTGGCCCAGCCGCTCGCGCAGGGCCGCGAGGGCCTCTTCCTGGCGGCGGCGGACGTCCTCGGCCGCGGCGGCGGCATCGGCGGCGAGCTGCTCCAGCCGCTCGTCCAGCGTGGCGCGGGCCTCGTCCTGGCGGCGGCGGAGGGCCTCGGCGTCGGACGCGGCGGTTGCGGCAAGCTGCTCCAGTCGCTCGTGCGTGGCACCGGCGGCGTCGAGGTGCTCGCCGACCTGCCGACGGACGTCCTCGGCGGCGGCGAGGGCCTCGGCGAGCTTGTCCACGAGCCCGTCGGCCTCGTCGAACTTGCCCCGGACGCCGGCGTGGGCCTCCCCGGCGGCATCGCCGAGCTGGCGGATGTTCTCGACCTCGGCGGCGAGGTCGGCGGCGTCGGCGGCCGCGCGATGGAGCAGCTCCCCGCCGGCGGCGCGGTCGTTCTGGAGGGCCTCCAGCGCCTCGCCGGCCGCGGTGCTGAGCTCGCCGAGGGTCCGCGCGGCCTCGTCGCGGCGGCTGCGGGTCTCGGCCAGCGCGGCGGCGGCCTGGTCCTGGTTCTCCCGGGCGGCGGTGAGGACGCGTGCGACCTCACCTTCGAGCTGGCCGACCCTCTCGCGGGCGGCCTCGGCCTCGCCGGCGGCGCGGTCGATGCGTTCGCTGCGGGGTTCGGCATCGGCGAAGAGCTCTTCGAGGTCGGCGGCGGTCCGTGCGGCGCGGGCGAGCAGCTCGCCGAGCTGTTCGACGCGTCCCTCGGCCTGTCGGCGTGCCTCGTCGGCGCCCTGCCCGGCGTGCTCGGTGGCTCGGGCGTGCTCCCGGGCCTGCTCGAGGACCTCGGCGGCGGTCGCCCCGGCGGCGCGGAGGTTGTCCAGGGCTTCGCTCATGGCCTGGAGCTGCTCGGCGGTGCGGGCGCGGGTGTCGTCGCGGACCTGCTCGGCCTCGGCGGCCCGCTGCCGTGCGGCCTCGACGGCCTCGTCCTGCTGCTGCCGTGCGGCCTCGGCGGCCTGGCCGCACCGCTCGGCGGTGCGATGGAGTTCGTCGAGGGCCTGCCGGGCCTTCTCCGCGCGGTCGGCGACGTCCGCGGCGTCGCGGTCTGCCTGCTCGGCCGCCTGCCGTCCCCGAGCGGTCAGGCGGTCGCCTTCGTCGGCGTGCCGGGCGAGGGCGTCGCGGATCTCGCCGGCGGCGGCGGCGATCTGTTCGAGCTGTCGGATTCCCTCTCCGGCGGCGTCGAGCTGCTCCCGCGTTCGGGCGGCGAGTTCGTCGGCCTGCTTCTGCTCGCCCCGGGCGTCCTCGACGGCCTGTCGGGCAAGGGTCAGGTGCTCCTCCAACGATTCCTGCATCTGCCGGCGCTTGCCATCGAGCTCCTTCTGGAACTGTTCGATGGCCTCGCCGGCCTGGGCCTGGCGCCGCTGCATGGCGGCGGCCTTGGCCTGGATGGACTCCATCGCCCGCGACGCCCCGCTGTCCAGGGCGCCGGCCTGGCGGGTGTAGGTCTGCTCCAACTCGTCCAGCCGCTGGCGGGCGGTCTGCTCCATCTGCTGGACATACGTGCCGGCGTTGTCGGCCACGCCGTCGACCTCGGCGAGCACGTCGCCGAGCTTGCGCTCGAGCACCTGCGAAAGCTTGCCGAGCTTGCTGGCGTCCAGGCCGGTGGCCATCAGGTTTTCCTGGAGGCACAGCCGGTGGAGGTTGTCCATGGCGCGGAGAACGCCGAGGGCCTGGTCTCGGGTGAGTTGATCGGGCAGGGACCGCATGGCACCGAGTGCCCGCCCGGCCCGGTCGAAGAGCTCCTGGCGTGCGGTGAAGGGCAGGACGTCGAGATCATCCTTGCGGACGAGGGTCTCCAGCAGCAGCAGGAAGCCCTTGAGCCCGCGGAGGGTCTTGTCGACGTTGCCCATGTGCGGCGGGGGGTCGTGGGCCAGCAGTCGAGCGATCTGGCTGACGCGGGCCTCGAAGCACTGACGAAGCTCGGGAATCTGAAGGTCCATCGATACGTCTCCTTACGCGTCGGGCGGACGGGGAATCCCTTCTCCCGCACTGACCTACATCGGCCAGGGCGGGTCGATGGGGCCAAGGAAACGCCGCCGGGGCGCCTGCGCGGCGGCTCGGCGATGGCGACGGTGGTGGGCGCAAGGCGTTACAAAGTATTGGGTAAGGGGGGCTTGAGCGGGGCTGTCGCGGCGAGGGGGCCGATGGCGGCGAGGACGATCCAGTCGCTGACCGACTGCCCGATCGGCGGCGCCGGCCGGGCCGGCTCTGGCGCTGGCTTCCCCCGCCCCCCCCCGCCCCGGCGGATGCGAGGCACATGCCCGACGGCGACGACCCGATACCGCCGGACGCCTCTGCCGCGGCGGGAGCCCGGCAGCAGGCTAGAACGACCAGCCGACGGAGAAGCTGAAGATCTGCTCGTCGTCCTTGTCGTCCTTGCTGATGGGGAAGCCGAAGTCGAAGGCCATCGGCACGGGGCCGAAGACGGGGATGACCCAGCGGAATCCGAAGCCGGCCGAGACGCGGTAGCTCTCGATGCCGAACTCCTCCTCGACCGTTCCGGTATCGAGGAAGACGACACCGCGAAGCTGCTGGCCTTCGGTGCCGAAGATGGGGAAGCTGTACTCGGTGCCGGCGAAGACGAGGAATTCCCCGCCGATCTGCTCGTCCGTGCCGGCGCTGCGCGGGCTGACGCCGCGATAGCGGAAGCCGCGGATCGAGCCGATCCCGCCGCCGTAGTAGCGTTCGAAGACCGGCGCATCGCCGAAGATGTGCCCCACGCTCATGCGCCCGGCAACGATGTGCTTGCGGTCCATCGCGTCCATCCACACCGTCCGGTAGATGCGGTACTCGGCGTTGGCGTTGACGAACTGGTAGCTGCCGAGGACCTGCTCGGCGCTGAAGGTGATCCGGTCGCCGTCGGAGGGCATCCAGCGGCTGTCCGTGCGGTCGCGGACCAGCGTGCCCTTCAGGCCCGTCAGGAAGTGCGTGCCCTCGTCCTCGATCACCTCCGGCGGGGCGTCGGCGTCGAGGTCGTCGATCTGCACGCCCTCCAGCCGCGTGGCCAACTCGCCGTACCAGCGGTTCTTGAAGCGGTGCCCGAAGCTCACCAGCCCGCCGTAGCGGGTCTCGTCGTAGCTCTCCCGCCCGCGGTTGAACAGGAAGCCGCGGACGCCGAGAGAGTATGGCAGGTCGAAGATGGCCGGGTCCCGCCACTCGATGTGGAACCGCATCAACTGCGTGCCCGGCTCGGCGACGACCCGCAGCGTCTGCCCGGCGCCCTTGAACGATTCGGCCCGGATGAACTCCCGCCAGCTCTTGGGCCAGGCGAGGATGTCGAAGTTCCGCTGCGTGAACGACAGGGTGCCCAGCAGCCCGCTGTTGGTGCTGACGCCGGCACCGATGAGGAACTCGGCGGTGCGCCCCTCGGTGACCTGGACGACCACGTCGCGGACCTCCGGGGCGTCGCCGGTCGGCGTGACCGTGACCTCCTCGAACAGCCGGCTCTCCATCAGCGTCCGCCGGGACTCCTCCAGCGTCACCGCGTTGAACAACTGCTCGGGGAAGATCCGCAGGCTGCGGCGGATCACGCGGTCCTGCGTCACCGTGTTGCCGCGGATCTCCACCCGCCCGACGCGGAACTGGTCGGACTCGGCGATCTCGAAGATGACGTTCAGCAGCGCCGGCTTGCCGAGCTCGGCCGCCCAGTCCGGCGGCTCGGCGGTGGGGTCGAGGAACTGGCGCTTGGAGGAGACCCTGGCCTCGATGTAGCCCAGTTCGCCGTAGGTATTCTCCAGGGCCTTGATATCGCGGCGGAGGGTCAGGTCGGTGTAGAAGGCGCCCTGCCCGAGCTTGACCCGCTTGGCCAGCTCGGCGTCGCTGAAGACGCGGTTGCCCTCGAAGAGGACGTCGTTGACGCGGTAGCGCTGGCCTTCCTTGATGAGGAAGGTGACGGTGACCTGCCGGCGGTCCTCGCTGAAGTCCATCAGCCGCCCGACCTCGACGTCCAGGAAGCCCTCGGAGAGGTAGAGGTTGCGGAGGACCAGCACGTCCTGCTCGACCTGCTCGGTGTCGAGGAAGCCGTCGATGATCGGCCAGAGCCGCGACTGCGTGCCGATCTCCTGGCGAAGGCGGAACTCGCTGTAGAACTCGTTGCCCTCGAACTCCAGGTCCGTCACCCGGACCTTCGGGCCCTCGACGACCTTGTAGACCACCTCCCGGCGAGCCTTCAGGGCCTGCTTGTCCACGGAGACGTCGGCGAAGTGGTACCCCGCGGCCTTGTACTTCGATTCGATCGCCAGCCGCCCGGCCTCGACGGTGAACGCGCCCAGCGGGTCGCCGACGCCGAAGCTCAACTCGCCGGCGAGGGCGTCGTCCTCGAAGGCCTTGTTGCCCTGGAAGCGCAGCCCCCCCACCAGCTCGCGCTCGACGACGGTGAAGGTGACCACCACGCCCTCGTCGGTGCTGGTGCGGCTGGTGACGACGCTGTCGAACCGCCCGGTGTTCAGCAGGCGCCGCTCGTCCGCCTTCAGAACGTTCTCGTTGTACACCTGCCCGGGGCGGGTCTTGACGTGCACGAGTACCGCGCCGGCGGACATCTGCTCGTTGCCCTGCACGCGGACTTCGGCGACGGTCTCCGCCGACGGCGCCTCCTGGGCGGCCGCGCGGCCCAGCCCAAGCACTCCGACGGCCGCCACGGCCAGGATCGTTCGCAACGCTGCGCTCACGGCTGGTCCCCAAGCTCCCGGTTCGCGCGGCAAGACCACGAGCCCTCCGCACGAAGCCGGTCCGGTTGTTGCCCTGAGTCGGTAGACAAGCGGGCACCCTAGCGGGACCGGGAGCGGATGTCAACCGGTTACGCGAAAACCGTTAACGCCGATTGCCCGAGGGCCGCTGCCCGGCGCGGGCGCCTCGGTCGGGCACCGGGCCTGCCCGATCGCCCTCCGGCGGCGGGGCGAGCAGCGGTGTGTCGGTTCTGTCCACCCCCTCGGACAGTGGACACACGGCCGGCCGTATAACTGTAAAGACTTAATTATAAAGCTTTTACAATCACAACCTTGCATGTCCACCCCGCCGGCCGGGTGGACAGTGTGTCCGGGGCGGACACCGGGGGAGCCCGGGCGGGCAGGGCCTCGACCCCGGTCGGCTCGCAGGCGGTGTGTCGAGTGTGCGCCCTGGCCCCCCATGGCGGAGCGGCGCCGGCAGATACAGTGTATTCCATGAAAAAAGAAGAAGTTATGCGACAAGCTACGCCAGGGGGGCGCGCATCACGAAGGTGCTGCCCCTGCCGGGGGCGCTGTCGATGTCCAGCCGCCCGCCGAGCAGGTTCAGGCGTTCGCGGATGCTGAGCAGGCCGAAGCCCCCGGACTGGCCCGGGGCGGGCTCGGCGGCCGGGTCGAACCCCGCCCCCTTGTCGGAGACGATCAGCTCGACGTGGTTGTCCCGCCGCCCGAGGCGGACGCGGGCGGTGTCGACGCCGGCGTGCTTGACGGCGTTGAACAGCAGTTCCCGCGCGGACTGGAACATCAGCACGCGCGTGTCCTCGGAGCCGGGCTCGGCCTCGGCGTCGGCCTCGATGTCCACCCGCAGGTCGTGCTTGTTGTGCATCCACGCCGCCAGCCACTGAAGCGCCGGCCCCAGCCCCTCTTCGTGGAGGACCGGCGGGCTCAGTTCGCCGGTCAGCGTCCGGGAGCACTGGATGGCCTCGTCCAGGATCGCGCCGACGGCTTCGGCGGCCTCGCGGGCGGCGGGAGCGGCGCATTCGCCGAGGTCACCGAGGCGAAACTTCGCCCCCACCAGCAGTTGCTGGAGCGTGTCATGCAGCACCCCGGCCAGGCGGCGGCGCTCCCGCTGCTCGGCGAGGGTCAGCTCGCCGGCCAGCTCCCGAAGCTGCTCGCCGCGACGGCGGAGAGCCTGCTCGGCCTCGCGGCGGCGTGCGACCTCGGCGCGGAGGGTCTGGACGGTCCGCCACAGCTCGGCCGTCCGCTCGGCAACGCGATGCTCCAGCTCGTCCTTGGCCTGCCTGAGGGCCTTTTCGGCGGCCTTGCGGTCGCGGAGGTCCACGCCGATGCCGACCATCGTTTCGTCGGCCAGGCGGATGTTGGCCCAGTCGATGGGGACCTCGCGGCCGTCCTTGGTGGTGCAGCGCCACTCCCGCCAGCCGGGCGCCAGGGAATGCATGTACTCGGCGACTTCCCGGCGGTAGGCGTCGTCGGGATAGACCATGGCCATGAAATCCCCGGCGTTGGCGTCGGCCGTGGTCCAGCCCAGGACCTCCTCGGCGTGGGGGTTCAGGGCGAACTGCTCCAGCCTCGGGTCCCACGTGACCAGCAGGACGGGGATCGTCTCGACGATCCGCTCCAGCAGTTCGCGATGGCGGGCGGCCTCGTCGGCTCCGCCGCACTCCCGGGGCGGGGGAACCGGTACCGGCACCTTGCCCCCGGCGGCGTCGGTCCGGCTTCGCTGTGATCTCGACTGACACATCGGGCAAGCTCCACGGCGCCCCGTACGGCCGGGCTCGGTTGGCGTTCCACTGCTGTACGGTGTACTGCGGCGCCCGTCCGCCGGACGCTGTGCGGTTCAAGCATAGGTTTTCGGCATTGTTTCGGTTTTTTGCTCCCCGCGGGCGCGGTCGCCTGCCCTGGGACACAACCGGGCGCTTCGGGTAAGTCCGAGTATCCCGCCCCTTGCTTTCCGACCCTTTCCCATTACCGCGCGGCCTGGCGCGGGCCGCGAAACATCTTTGATTCTACCGGCCCCCGCCCGACGATGCAACGAGGTAAGTCGAGCAATGCGGCCGGATATCGCCGCCTTCGGGCGAAGGGTTCCCCGCCGAACGGGGCGAGGATATCCTTAACGGCGAGAACAGTCGCGGACCCACTCTCCGAAAGGATGCCTCATGGTCCCCATGGCGCGGAAGGCACTCGTCGTGGCCGGCACGGTCGTCGGCCTGCTCGTCGCCGCCCCGGCCCCCGCGGGCGAGGGCGAGTACCCCGTCCGCCCGTACGTCGATCCGAACATGCTCGACGTGCCCTGGCCCAAGCACAGCCATTACCGCCAGCCGTGGCGGGGGTACCTCCAGACGCGTCCGGCCGAGGGGTTCCTCCGCGGGGTGGGCGTCGCCTACAACGTCAAGGGAAACCACGAGTTGGCGATGCGGCTGGTCGCCGAGACGGGCTTTCGCGCGCTGCGGCTGGAGATCGGCTGGGGCGGCTTCGCTTGGCAGGAGGACCGCTTCGCCGGGGGCGACCGCATCCGCGCCGTGCTGGAAGCCTGCAAACGCTACGGCATCCGCCCGACGCTGCTGATCAACGCCCACCAGGGCGTCCCCTGCCCCGTGCGGTTCTTCCAGCGGACGCTGGCCTCCGCGGCCCCGGCCGGCAGCCGCGAGGTCCGGCTGACCGACGTCGGCGACCTCGTCCCCGGCCGCAGCGGGCTGAGCAACCTGTCGAATTACTGGGCGGCCGAGGCGCTGATCACGAAGATCGACGCCGACACCGGCACGTGCACGCTGTCCAAGCCGCTGCCGAAGGCCCTCGAGAAGGGCGCTCGCGTCCCCATGGCCACGCTGAAGTACGTGCCCTTCCACCCCCTCGGCCACGCCGCCTTCGACGACACCGCCGCCGGGTGGGTCCGCTACGCCCTGGCGGTCTGCGACCTCGCCGCCGAGGCGGGGCTGGAGGCCTGGGACGTGGAGATCTGGAACGAGCTGACGTTCGGCACGAAGTTCCTGCGGATCAACAACTACTACGAGCCGGACATCGCCCCCCCGCCGGGGCGCCGCGAGCCGGATTTCCTCAAGCCTCACGGGCACTGCTGGGAGCTGGCGCGGCGGACGGTCGAGGCCGTCAAGGCCCGCTACCGGCGGGTGCGGTGCATCTGGGGCTTCTCCAACACCACGTTCTTCCACTGCCCCGTCGAGAAGCTCCCCCCGCGAACGGACGGGCAGAGCTACCACCCGTACGGCACGGGGACGCGGTCGCTGCCGAAGCGCGAGCAGCACGCCGGCCGGCCCGAGCTCAACGTCGAGGGCTACGTGCCGACGATCGACATCCGCATGCCCGAGGGCTGGGCGCACACGTTCGTGCAGACCGAGAGCCTCATCCGCCTGATCAACCCCCGGGCCCGGCAGCGAACGCCGGCGGAGACCCGGCGGTTCTACCACTACATCACCGAGCACGGCGCCGTGCCCGGCGAGGCCGGCGTCCGCGGCGAACAGGCCGAGTGGCGCTACAAGACGAAGTGCGCCCTCCGCAGCTACTGCATGTGGCTGAACAAGGGCATCGACGTGATGCACTACTACTGCGCGTGGGGCAAGAGCCCCGCGGCCATGGGGCTGCTGCCGCCGGGGCTGGGTGCTCTCCCGGCCGACGCGAAGTTCCGGGAGGTCGCCACGCCGCCGATGCGTGCGATCCGCAACCTCACGCGAGCGTTTGCCGGGGCCGAGCGGATCGAGAATCCGCGGCAGCTCACCGTCGAGGTCACCGCCCTGGGCGCGCCGCGGGAGGTCTTCGCCGGCGACGGCGACCATCGCCCGCTGTGGCAGCGGGAGGTCTTCGCCGCCCTGCCGTTCCAGCTCCGCCGCGGGCGGTTCGCCGTCGCCTGCTACGTGATGACCTACGACGCGACAAAGCCCTTCCGCCCCCGCCGCCACCGCCTGACCGTGGGCAACCTGCCCGGCGCGGCAGGGGAGGTCTCGCTGTATGACCCGATGACCGACGAGGCGGTGGACGTCCGCGTCGTCTCGCGGGGCAAGGGCGAGGTGACGGTGGCCTTCGACGCGACGGACACGCCGCGGCTTCTCATGCTCGGGAAGTAAGGCCCGCTCGAATGAAAGCAGGCCCCCGCGAGGGCGCGGGCGGCCCCCGGCAAAGCCCCGGGCGGACGGGCCGGCACCGGCGGCGGCCGGCGCTCTCTTGAGCCGGCCGGCACGCTTGCCTATCATCCACCGAATGCCCGACGAGACGCCGGCTCAACTCGACACGCCCGCGATGCGGCAGTACCGCTCTTTCAAGGAGCAGTACCCCGATTACATCCTCCTGTTCCGCATGGGCGACTTCTACGAGATGTTCTACGAGGACGCCAAGACCGCCTCCCGCGTCCTCGGCCTGGCCCTGACCAGCCGCTCCAAGGGCCCCACCGCCGTGCCCCTGGCGGGCATCCCCTACCACGCGCTGGACAACTACCTCGCCCGCCTCGTCCAGGCAGGCCACCGCGTCGCGCTCTGCGAGCAGGTCGAGGACCCCAAGCAGGCCAAGGGGCTCGTCGAACGCGACGTCACGCGGCTGGTCACCCCGGGCACGCTCACCGACGAGGCCCTGCTGGAGCAGCGGGAGGGCAACTACCTCGCGGCCGTCTTCGACGACAAGCCCGCCGCCGACGGCAGCCGACAGGCGGGGCTGGCATGGGTGGAGCTGTCCAGCGGGGCGTTCTCGGCCATGGTGGTCCCGGCCGACCACGTCCTGGACGAACTGGTGCGCATCGGCCCGGCGGAGGTGATCGCCCCGGAGGGCTCGGCCCGCGACGAGGGCGACTTCCGCGAGCGCCTCCGCCAGGCGACGGCCGCGACGCCCACGGCCCGCCCGCCCTGGGCCTTCGACGCCCACGCCGCCGCCGAGGCGCTTCACGAGCACTTCGGCACGACGACGCTGCGGGGGTTCGGCTTCGACGGCTGGGATGCGTCGGTCTCGGCCGCGGGGGCGATCATCGAGTACCTCCGCGAGACGCAGCGGACCGCCCTGGCCCATATTCGCTCGCTTCGGCGGTTCGACCGGACGGACCACATGATGATCGACGGCAACACGCTGCGGTGCCTGGAGGTCCACCGCACGCTGCGGGGCAACCGCCGGGCGGGCAGCCTGCTGGACTGCGTGGACAACACCGCCACCGGCATGGGCGCGCGCCTGCTGGAGCGATGGCTGACCTTCCCGCTGACGCGGTACGGCGAGATCGTCGCCCGCCACGACGCCGTCGAGGAGCTCCGCGACGCTCCCCGCATGCTGGCCGCCCTGCGGGAACAGCTCGAGGGCGTCGGGCAGATCGACCGCATCGCCGCCAACATCGCCATGGCCCGCGTCCGACCCAGGGAACTGGTCGCCCTGGGCGCCTCCCTGCGGCGCCTGCCCGCCCTCGCCGCCGCCCTCGCCGACCGAAAGGCCGAGCTGCTGGCAGGCCTGGCGCCCAGGCTGACCGGGCTGGACGAGCCCGCCGAGCTGATCGGCCGGGCCATCGACCCCGAGTGCCCCAACGTCCTCCGCGACGGCGGGGTGATCGCCGACGGCTTCGACGAGGAGCTCGACCGCCTCCGCGGCGTGGCCACCGACGGGCAGAGCTGGCTGGCGCAGTACCAGGCCGAGCAGTCCCGCCGCACCGGCGTGCCGAACCTCAAGGTCGGCTTCAACAAGGTTTTCGGCTACTACATCGAGGTCACCAACGTCCACAGGGAGAAGGTCCCCGACGACTACGTCCGCAAGCAGACGCTCAAGAACGCCGAACGCTACATCACCGACGAGCTGAAGCGCTACGAGTCCGAGGTGCTCACCGCCGACGAGCGGGCCAAGGCCCTCGAGGCCGACCTCTTCGAACGGGTCCGAGGCGAGCTCGCCGAGCACCTGCCCGCCCTCCAGGCCGCCGCCGAGGCCGTCGCCGCGCTCGATGTGCTCGCCGGCCTGGCCGACCTCGCCGCCGAACGCGGCTGGCGCCGCCCCGCCATGACCCAGGAGAACGTCCTGCACATCGCCGGGGGCAAGCACCCCGTCCTGGCCGAGCAGCTCCGCGAGCGGTTCGTGCCCAACGACGTGCACATGGCCGCCGACGACGACCGCCTGCTGGTCATCACCGGCCCGAACATGTCCGGCAAGAGCACCTACATCCGCCAGGTCGCCCTGCTGGTGCTGCTGGCCCAGGCGGGCAGCTTCATCCCGGCCGAGGAGGCGACGATCGGCCTGGCCGACCGCATCTTCACCCGCGTGGGCGCCGCCGACGAGCTGAGCCGCGGGCTCAGCACGTTCATGCTGGAGATGGTCGAGACGGCGAACATCCTCAACAACGCCACGAAGCGGTCGCTGGTGATCCTCGACGAGGTCGGGCGGGGCACGAGCACCTGCGACGGGCTCTCGCTGGCCTGGGCGATCAGCGAGCACATCGCCCTGCGGATCGGCTGCCGGACCCTCTTCGCCACCCACTACCACGAGCTGACCGAGCTCGAGCGGCTGCTGGACGCGACGACGAACCTCAACGTCGCCGTCCGCGAGTGGGCCGACCAGGTCGTCTTCCTCCACAAGATCACCGAGGGCGGCGCCGACCGCAGCTACGGCGTGCACGTCGCCCGCCTCGCCGGCGTGCCCAAGGAGGTCATCGACCGCGCCAAGGCCCTGCTGCCCCAGCTCGAAGCACACCTCGCCAAGGGCATGGACATGCCCGAGCTCGCCGAACGCGCCCGCAAGGCCGCCGCCCAGATGGACCTCTTCGCCGACCCCGCCACCCGCGTCGCCCGCGAGATCAAGGCCGCCGACCTCGACAATCTCACCGGCCTGGCAGCCCTCGACCTCCTCCGCAAACTCAAGGCGGAACTGTAGGGACGCGCTGTCGGCACGCGAGCTTTCGGCGGGGCGCTTGGCGCAGCCCTCGGGGGCGTCTATGATAGTCTGGCAATAGCGAACAGCTTCCGAACGACCGCACGAAGGGGCGAAAGCGATGGACCGCAGGCAGATCGGGCTGAAGCTCATCATGGACGAGCTGGACCTTGGCGTACGGGTGGACTCGTTCGAGGACCGGCTCATCCTCCAGAAGGCCATGTACCTTGCCAAGGCAGCCGGCGTGGACCTGGGCTACCACTACCGCTGGTATCTCCGCGGACCGTATTCGCCGCCGGTGGCCGACGACGGTTTCGCCACCGCAGCCGACCTGGCCGCCGGCGACGACTTCGCCAACCAGTGGGTCCTCGACGAGACGTCGAAGGATCGGCTTGCCTCCGTCGCCGACCTCCTGCGATCGGGCGCCGACGTCTCCGATCGAACCGGCCTCGCCCGCCGACTCGAGCTGCTGGCCTCGGTGCACTTCCTGATCGACCAGAAGCAGGTCCGCGGCCGCGAGCCGCGGACGATCGGCGGACGCCTGCGGAAGTTCGGCAAGAGCTTCACCGACGAAGACGTTGCCCGCGCCTTGGGGGAGTTGAAGGCTCATGGCATGCTCTCTTGACGAGGCCACCGAAAAGCTGATCGTGGACCCGGTCCACGGGGACGCCCATCTCACCGAGGAGGAATGGCGGCTTATCGACTGCCCGTCGTTCCAGCGGCTTCGTCGCCTCAAGCAACTCCAGATGGGCCAGGCGACCTACCCGAACGCCACGCACACGCGGTTCTCGCATTCCCTGGGAACTCTGGCGGTGATGGGCAGGATCGTCCCGGCCGCCAAGCGGCTGTCCCCGGAGCAGGCGCGGCTGCTTCGCCTGGCCGCGTTGCTCCACGATATCGGGCATTACCCCTATTCGCACCTGATGGAGCAACTGGACACGGTGGTTCTGCCGGAAGAGCTGACCGCCGGGAAGCCGCGGCCGTACAGCCCCACCCAGACGCCCTATCCCTCCCACGAGCAGACCGGCTCCCACGTGCTGGCCACGCAGCCGGACCTGCGGAACATCCTGGTCGACAAGCGGACCGCCAGACAGATCGCCGACCTCTTTGCTCGAACCAGCGCGGCCGATCCCCAACTGAGCAAATTGCTGCACAGCAGCTTGGACATCGACCGCCTGGATTACCTCATTCGCGACTCCCGGGCCTGTGGAGTTCCGTACGGGGAGGTGGACTCCCGCTACCTGCTCAACGCGATTCGCATCAGCGATACGGGGATGGTCGGGGTCGCCGAGAAGGCGCTGCCGGCGGCGGAGCACTTTCTGCTCGCCCGCTTCTTCATGCACCGCGCCGTCTACTTTCACAAGACGACGTTCGGGCTGGAGGAGGCTTGCCGCCATCTCTTGCGACGCCTGCGAGACCGTGGCGGCTACGGAATCCCCGCCGACGGAAATGACGTGCTGGACAAAATGGCAGGCACGCAGTTCGCGCTGTTCACCGATGCCTTCGTCGATGATCTGGTCCATCGGGCTGCCACCGAAGAGACCGGCCACATCCGGGCCTTGGCCCGGTGCGTCCACGAACGTCGCCCGCCCAAGCTCGTCAAGGAGGTCCGCGTTCTTGGCAGAAGTCCGTCGGAACCCTACCACGCGGGGACCTTTTTCTTCACCTGCGCACGCGCCGGGCTCCGGGACCTGAGCGAGCGGCATGGCATACCTCTGGAGCAGTTCCTCCTTTGCCGTACGCCCCCCGTCCGGCTCGAACCGAGGGGCGCGAACCTCACCGCCGACCAGGCACGAGAACTCCAGCCGGAGGGCCAGGACGAACTGGTCAAGGTGTTCCTCGGGAACGAGACCGAACCTCGTTCCCTGGTGGACGTCGAGGACAGTCTCGTCCATCTCATCGGCGAGTACTCCTACCAGGCATTCCGCCTCTACGTGGCTTACCACGGGTCGGACCGCGAGGATGTCACCGACCGGCTGCGGTCCGCCGTCGACGGATGGGCTGCCGCCTCCTGATCCGGGGCCGCGCCGCCATCCAGACCGAAACCCGCGCGGGCGATGGTGGGTTGGTCTGGTAAGATGGACGGCCTTGAGAAGGACGGTGCGTGATGCGACTTCGACGGGACAGGCCGGCGGCACGGACCTCTTGGGAGGCCTACCGCAAGCGGATGCTGGATGAGACCTCCCGGTTCATCGAGTGGGGGCTCAAGCATCCCGAGGAGATCGTCGAGATCCCCGTCAAGCCCGACGGCGAGGGCGGCTTTCCGCCCGGCGTGGGGCAGTGGTTCTGGAACGTCGTCCTGGCCGAGAAGGCCCCCTCCGCCGTCCGGAAGTGGCGCGACTTCCTCCTCAACCGACCCCTCGGCTTCCTCCGCCGGGGGCGACGACGAGGGCAAGGGCTATGGTGACCGCGGGCGCCTTGTGTCGTCGACCGGCGGACAGGCGGAAGATGCCCTCCGCCCGGCTGCCGGGCACGGGCCACGAGCCCCTGCCGCGACCCGGCTGGACGCTCGCCGTTCTGCTCTGCCTTGCCGCCGCCGGCGCCGGCGGGGAGGGCTGGCCGCAGTTCCGCGGCGCCGGCGGACGCGGGATCGCCGGCCCCGACGCCGACCCGCCGATCGCCTGGAGCGAGGGGGAGAACGTCGCCTGGAAGACCGCCATCCACGGCCGGGGGTGGTCCTCGCCGGTCGTCGCCGACGGGCGCATCTGGATGACCACCGCCACGCCGGAGGGCACGAAGATGTACGCCCTCTGTGCCGCGCTCGACGACGGACGCATCCTCCACGACGTGCTGCTGTTCGAGAACGCCGACCCGGCCGACATCAACCGCCTCAACAGCTACGCCTCGCCGACGCCGTGCCTCGGCGGCGGGAGGGCGTTCGCCCACTTCGGCACGTACGGCACGGCCGGGCTGGACGCCAACACCGGCCGCGTGCTGTGGACGCGCCGCGACCTCAACTGCGACCACGCCGTCGGGCCCGGCTCCTCGCCGATCCTCGTCGACGGGCGGCTGATCCTGCTGCTGGACGGCACGGACGTGCAGTTCGTCGTCGCCCTGGACCCCGCCACCGGCCGGACCGTCTGGCGGACGCCCCGGAACATCGACTTCGGCAAGATCAACCCCGATCGCCGCAAGGCCTTCTCCACCCCGCTGGTCGTGGACACGCCGACCGGGCGGCAGCTCGTCGCCCCGGCCGCGGAGTTCGCCATCGCCTACGATCCCGCCGACGGCCGCGAACTCTGGCGCGTGCGGTACCCCGGCGGCTACTCGACGGCCTCGGCGCCGGTGGCCTGCCCCGGCGGGCTGGTGGCCGTCAACAGCGGCTTCCCGCGCCCGAAGGTCCTGGCCGTGCGGACGGACGGGCGGGGGGACGTGACGGGCACGCACGTGGCCTGGAGGCTGCGGCGCGGCGGGCCGAACAAGCCCTCGCCGCTGTGCCTGGACGGGCTGCTGTACGTTCTCCACGACGGCGGGACGCTGAACTGCCTGGACGCCCGCACCGGCGAGACCGTCTGGCGGGAGCGGATCGGCGGGCGGTTCTCCGCCTCGCCCGTCGCCGCGAGCGGACGCGTGTACCTCTTCGATCAGGACGGCATGGCCACGGTGATCGCCGCCGGGCGGAGCTTCCGCGAACTGGCCGAGAACCCCCTCGCCGCCGGCTGCATGGCCAGCCCGGCCGTCGTGGGCGAATCGCTGATCGTGCGCACGAAGACGCACCTCTACCGCCTTCGCAAGCAGCAGCCCGCGGCGCGTGAACATCCGCGATGCCGGGAATTCCACGCAACCCGTCCCTCTCCCCGCCGGCAGCCGAAGCGAGACCGACGTTGACGACGTACGCCGTACTCATCGCCGCCGCCCTCCTGGCAGCACCCGACGACCAGGCCTTCTGGGCCCTTCGCCCGGGCTGGGCCGACATGGAGCGCCCGAAGATCGAGTGGAAGGACACCTGGGACGACACGCTGAGCGACAACACCCGCGTGTGGGTCGAACAGCTCAGGAAGCAGGTCGAGCGCAGCGAGGTCCACACCCGCCTGCGGGTCTACCAGGCGCATCTTGCCGACAAGGCCCTCCAGCGCGGCGGGCTCACCGAGACCGACCGCATCCGGGCCCGGCTGCACAAGGCATACTGCCTGGCGAGCATCGGCCTCGAGGAGCAGGCCTACGCCACGGCCGTCGGCGTGATCGAGGACCATCCAGGCCGGCTGGCCGCCGCCGCGGAGGCGGCCTGGAAGATCATCGACCGCGCCAACGAGGAACGCGACCCGGAGAAGATCGCCTACGGCGCCGAGCGGCTGCTGGCGCTGCACGAGGCGGGCTTCCTGCCCGTCGGAGACAAGCGGCTGGTCCGGGCGCTGCTCAAGCGGATCGACGTCCACATCGCCCGCCGGCGACTGGGCCTCGCCCGCGACGACCTCGACCGCCTCGCCGAGCACCTCCGTGACGACCCGACCCAACTGCGGATGCTGCGGGCGAGGCAGCTCCATTACGCCGGCCGACCTCGCCAGGCGATCGAGCTGGCCGAGGCGGTCGCGGAATCCGATTCCGACCGGAGGATGCTGTCGGCTTTCCGCCGCGCGGCCGCCGAGCGGACCCGCCCGGTGTACCCCCGCCGCCTCGAGCTCGAGACGCGGTACGAGGTGTTCGTCGCCCACCCCCGCGGCCGCACGGCCGAGGCGGCCCACGAGCTGCTGACCTCGACGGCGGACAGCGAGGCGATCGCCTGGATCGACGAGGACCTCCACGCGTCGCTGTGGCGTGTGATCCAGCCGGCGGTCCGCGGGCTGGATGGCGCCGAGGCCCGGCGCCTGATCGAGCTTCAGCAGCGTGCGGCGGAGGACCGGATCGCCGAGCGCGGCCCGGGCGGGGATGGTCTCGGCGCGGCCGTGGACGTATTCCGCCGTTGCCCCCTGGCGCCGGCGGCGCAGGAAGACCTGCTGCGGGCCGCGGCCGACGCACTCCGCGCCGGACACGCCGGCCTGGCGATGCGGTGCTTCCGGGACGTCGCGGACGCCGCCGGCTCCGGCCCGGCCGCCGCACGGGCCGCCCGCGGGCTCGAGCTCGCCGGCCCGTTGACGGCACCGGTCTCCGAGCCGCCCGCCCGGGCCGACGACGACATGACCGAAGCGGCCCTGACGCTGCCGGGCCCGCCGGCGTGGGTCCCGGGGCAGTTCGGCGGCGTCCGCGCCGCCGCGCGGGAGCTGTGCTGGTGGCAGCACGGTGTGCTGATGCCCGCCGGCGAGGGCACGCTGCTGTACGGGCCGAACCTGCTGGCCTGGTACCCCCCGGGGCGCGACCGCCCGGCCTGGGTGCGGTCGGCCAACCTCCGCTGCGGCTGGCGAGGCGGCTACGACCCGATGGCCCACGACAACCGCCTGGTGCTGCCCGGCCCGGCCGAGCCCGCCATCGCCGACGGGAGGATCTTCTGCCGATGGGGCCTGGACGCCGCCACGGCCCTGCCGGCGCACCTGGCGGCCTTCGACCTGCCCGGCGGGCGGATGGCGTGGTCCACCGACGGGGACCCCGCCTGGCGGGGCCTGCGGCCGCTCAGCGAACCGGTCGTCGCCGACGGCAGGCTCTACGTGCTGGCCATGCACGCCCACGCGGACGTCAATACGCCGCTGGAGCTCGTCTGCCTGGACACCTCCGGCCGGACGCTCTGGAGACGCCTGATCGCCCATCGCACCCTCACCGTCCACGGCGGGCGCGCCGGCCCCTTGAGCGGCCGGCGGACGAACGTCGCCGCCTACGGCGCAGCCCTGTCGGTAGCCGACGGCGCCGTGTACGTCTCGACGTCCGCGGGCCTGGCCGCCCGCTGCGATGCCCGCGACGGGCTGGTCGAGTGGGTGCGGTCCTACCCGCGGATGACCGACCGCCAGAACGTCGCCCTGTTGGTCCGCGGCGGCCCCCAACGGCCGCTGATCGTCGGCGACCTGGCGATCTTCCTGCCCCGCGACCTCCTCGGCGCCTTCGCCGTCGATCGCGACACCGGTGCCGTCGTCTGGGACAGCCCGTTCCTGCCCTCCGGCTGGGCCAGGGAGATCCCCGGCGGGCGGCTGCTCTGCGGCGACCTCCACGGACTGAGCGTCTGCAGCGCCGCCACCGGCCGGGCCACCTGGACACGAAGGCTCGACGACGCCCCGCCGACGCGACCCGCCGTCGCCGGCGACGAGATCCTCCTGCCGACACCCGAGGCCCTGCTGCGGCTGAGCCTCGCCGACGGCACGACGAGGGGCTCCCGGGCCTGGGCCGGCGAGCCGCCGACCGCCTTCCGCGCCGACGGCAAACGCCTGCTGACCGTCTCGCCCGCCGCCGACCGCGACACGCCGGCCGTGGAGAAGGCCTTCGCCGAGCAGCGCCTCCCGGCCGGGAAGCCCTTTGCCCTGCCCACCGATCCGGGCGAGCAACTGCCCCGCGTCGGCGCGAGCCTGCGGGCGCCCCCGCCGGAGGCCAGGCTCCCCGACGGGCGCGTGCTGCTGGCCTCGCGGGACCTGCTGGAGCTCGTCGACCTGCCACCGAAGTGGCGCGTCCACTGGCGGCGACACGTCCGCCCCGGGCTGTGGAACGTGCGGTGGCTGGGCGGCGACCTCCTGCTGATCCACGCCCGCGAGGTCGTCGTCCTCCACGGCCCAACGGGCCGCCCGAAGTGGCGCCACGAGGCCCGGGACGGCATCGGCGGTGTCCGCGAGCTGGGCGGGCACCTGCTGCTGGTCCACAACGGCCGCCCGGCGGCGGTCTCCCTGCTGGAGGCGGCGACGGGGCGGTTCCTCTGGCGGGGCCGGCCGGGCCAGGGGGCCGTCCGCACCTCGTCGCCGAACCTGCTGGACGCGACCGTCCGCGGCAAGACGGCCTGGTTCCTCGTGAACAACGAGTACCACGGCAAGGAAATCGCCCTGGTCGCCCGGCGCGTCTCCGACGGCCGACGCCTCAGCGTCCGGCGGCTGGACACGATGCATCGCGGCCACGCCAGGGGCTTCTTCGCCGACGGCTCGCTGTTCTACGTGGACACCGACGGGCACGTCCGCGAGATGCCGCTGGCCTCGCCGGAGAAGGAGCTCGTCTACGCCAAGGACATCCTGGCCCGCAAGACCGGCCGGCGGTTCTACGTGCGGGAGATGAAGCTCACCGGGCCTTGGCTCCAGGTGGAGACCTACAACTACGACGGCGACGACAAGAGGCACGTCCTGGTCTTCCGTCGCGGCGAGCCGGACTACACGCTCACGCTCCGCCGCTGGGGGCGGATCGACGGCGACCGCATGTGGGACTACCACACCGAATCGCTGGGGTTGATCGACCTGGAGCAGCGCAAGGAGCTTCGCCGCTTCAGGCTGCCCGAGGTCTACCGCGACTCCTGCGAGATCGTCGACTTCCACGTCGCCGGCGACCGACTGTACACGGCCGCGTTCAGCCGGGACGAGCGCCGCGAGGACACCACGCTCCGCCTGGACGCCTTCGACGCCGAGACGGCCGAGCACCTTCTCCGCCAGGAAACCGACCTGCGCTACTGGAGCAGCATCGGGCACGACCGCTACCTCGGCCGGCGGCTGGCGCTGCTGGCCCCGCAGGCGATCTGGCACGACGGGGTGCTGACCCTCGCCGGCGCCCGCGGGCTGAGCACGTTCGCCCCGGCGCAGGCGGCGGCTTCGCGAGCCGAGGAGCCGGTCATCGCGCCGACGCCCGAGCCGATCGACCCCGACGGGCGCCGCGACGACTGGCCGGCCGGCAGCGACCGCGACGTCCCCGGCGCCCGCGGCGCCCGCTGGATGCTCACCCACGACGACCGGAACCTGTATTTCGGGCTGGCCCACCCCGACCGCGACGGGCGGTGCCGAACCGGCGGCGGGCTCCGCGCCGGCGGCGACTGGCTGGAGCTGGCCCTGGTCACCCGCAGCCGGTCGCTCCGCTTCGCCGTCGGCCGGGGGCCGGACGGGCGCGTCCGCGCCGAGCCCTTCGGCAACGGTGCCTCGGCCCCCGACAGCCTCCGCGCCGCCTGCCGCCACGACCTGGCCCGCGGGGAGACCGTCTACGAGCTCGCCCTGCCCTTCGAGGCGGTCGTCTCGCGGGACCGCGAGGGGCGCTGGCGGCGGATGCGCCTGGCAGCCACCGCCTGGGACGACCGCCCCGCCGGCGGGCCGGTTCCCGTCGCACGCGTCGGCGACGGGCTCGGGCTCGCCTCGCCCGTCGAGGCGAAGTACCTTCCCTTCCGCCTCGGCCGCCTCCAGCTCCCCCACCGCCGCGCGGCCCTGGCGCTGGCACGCGGGGCGATCGGGCTGCCGGAGGTCACCGACCTGCTGCGGGCGGTCATCGGCGACCTCGCCCCCGACCGCGACCGCGTCCCCCGGCCGCTGGTCGAGCTGCTCACGCACCACGCCCGCACGCCGATGGCCCTCCGCGCGATGGTCGTACTGGACCTGGCCTACCGCGAGCGGATCGACGAGGACCCTTCCGAGATGATCCTCGCCGCCGCCGAGGCCGCCGGCGTGCCCCGGCGCGTGCGCCAGAAGTACCTCGCCGCCACCCGGCGGACGCTCTCGCAATGGGTCCGCATGGACACGAAGCAGAAGCAGCAGATGGTCATGGTCATGCTCCGCGACGGCGAGGGCAACTGGGGCCACCGCGTCTACTGGGGCAACTCGCGGATCGCCGACGGGCGGCACGGCACGGAGGAGCGGAGGCAGGCGGCCGAGAAGGCGCCCCCCGGCGGCCAGTGGGCCGAGCTCACCGCGCCCCTGATCTGGATCGACATGCACGACCGCCCCATCACCGGCCTGCGGCTGATCCTGTGGGGTCATGGCTGGCTGGACCGCACGGCCGTCCGGTGGCCCGGCGGGGAGAAGGTGCTGCTGGAGGACGCCTTCCCGGCGGGCGAGGTGGAAAGCGACCTCGAGTGGGTAACCGATCCGGTGATGAGCGGGCGGAAGGCGCTGGCGAAGACGAGCTCGCGCCCGTTCCGTGGCATCTCGGCGCGGATCGAGCCGAACGAGCCGTTCACCGCCCACCTGGCGGGGCTGGGCGAGACGCCGAAGCTGGACGCCGACAAGGCCCGCGCCGCCCTTCGCGCCCACCTGCCCGAGCTGGGCGACAGCCCCTTCCGCAAGCCGCTGCTGGAGGCCCTGATCGGCCTGGCCGGCGACGACAAGCAGCGCGTCGCCGAGACGATCCGCTGGGTCCTCAAGGCCGACCCCGACTCGCCGGACGCCTACGACCTGCTCGCGCGGCTCCGGGGCAACTACCGCAGCCGCAACATGGAGGACTGGCCGGACCGCCTCGCCGCCGTGCTGAACGAGGTGGACATGCCCGAGGAGAAGGCCTACCTCTTCCGCACGCGGCTGCTCGACCGCCCCCCCAACCCCATCGAGGCGTTCCGCGTGCTGGGCCCGTTCCACGTGGGCAAGGAGACCAAGCGCACGGAGTTCTCGCACCCGCTGGAGGGCCGGGCGATCAACCTCACCCGCGGCTGGCCCGCCGCCGGAGACGAGAAGGCCCGCTGGCGGCTGGTCGAGGCCAAGGACGGCTGGGTGGACCTCGACGCGTTCTACGGCGACGAGCACGACTACGCCGCCGCCTACGCCGCCTGCTGGCTGCTGGCCCGCGAGCGGACGGCGGTCCGGTTCGACCTCGGCGCCGACGACCACGGCAAGCTGTGGATCAACGGGCGGGAACTGGGCAAGGCCTTCACCGGCGGCGGCGACGAGCGCCGAGCCCACCGCATCCGCGGCGTGCTCACGGAAGGCTGGAACGAGCTGGTCTACCGCGTGATCGACGACGAGCGGAACTGGGGCTTCTCCGTCGAGCTCTACCGCGCCGACGGCCGACCTGTCGGCGACGCCGTCAAGGCCTTCTCGATCCCGCCGGGGAAGAAGTAGGCGGAAGCACCCGCCAGCCGGGATCCGGCCTCAGATATCACATGCCGGATATCCGGTGTCACATCACAGATGCCACAGAGTATATATCCTATGGCAGATATGATACGCATTCCAGTTGGTTCTCGGGCGTTCCCGCCCTGCCTCTTGCCGTGTAACAGCCCAGGGCTTCAGCCGTGGGTTCATTGCGGTGCGCCCTGAGCGATGGCGCCCCCGGCCGATGACCGATGGCCTTCGACGGCGCCAGCCTGCCACGATCGGCATCGTGGGCAGGCGCCGGCGAATGAAATGGGTCTTTGGCCCGTGGCGTCAGCGAACGCATCGGGTTCACGTCCGGATACGGCCCCACGGCTGAAGCCGTGGGCTGTTACGCAACCGGGCATGCACGAGAACCAAGTGGGACACGTATGATATCTGTCGCTTGAGATCCGCGCCGTGAGGTCCGAGAGATCAGCGCTTTGCGGCGCCTGCCCGCCCCTTCCCGCATCGCTCAGGGAGCGAAGGTCACGCGCGGCGTGCGGGCCCCCTTCTCGTCGGTGACGCGGACGGCGAATCGCCACCATTCGCGGAGGTTGGCGACCTTCACCAGCAGGCGGCTCTTGCCGGCCGGGAGGGTCACCTCCGCCTCGCCGTCGCCAGCCTCGCCCTCCCGGTAGACTTCCTTGCCGTTGAGCCAGATGGCGCACCCGTCGTCGTGCCGGACCTCCAGGCGCACCGGCCCGGCGGTGACGGCGTGGAGCTCGGTCAGCGCGTAGGCGACGTTGTGATGCACCGGGGGCGGGAAGGCGTCGTGCAGCGCCACCCTGCCTCGGACGCCGTCCACCTGCCACCCCTGCCAGGCGAGCGGGCGCTGCTCCTGCCCGGGCGCGATGCAGCGGGTCAGCGCCGCATCCAGCATGGCGGCCAGGGCGGTCGTCGCGCCCGCCGCGACGATCCGCGGGTTGGCGAACAGGACCGGCCGGGCACCGGCCTCGCCGGCGGCGGCGACCAGGGACAGCTCGATCGTCCGCCCGGCATGGTCGGCGAGCGGCAGCTCGATTTCGTTGGCGTCGTCGGCATCGGCCAGCGCGGCGGACCAGACGTCGTTGCCGTCGATCGCGACGGCCGCCCGGACGGGCTTGTTCCTGCCCTCGCCCTCGGCGAGCGAGACGGCCGTCCGCAAGCTGGGGGCGTTTTCGGGCACGTCGATGCTCCAGGTCGCGATCGTCCGTCCCGGCGCGACCGCGGGAGGCGTGATGCGCACGCCGGGGGGCGAGCCGTTTCCGCCGACGGGCTCGATGTCGGCCTTGGCGTGCATGCGGTAATCGGGCAGGGCCCGGTCGAGGTCGACGCCGCGCTCGGGCGGGAAGGGCCTGACGAAGCCGCGGTTCTCGCGGTCGTTGGGCAGCGGGCCGAGCAGTTGCCATCGCGTCAGGTAGCCCTGTGCGGCGGCAACGGCGCGGCGTGTGCCCGGGGATTCGGCGCCGGCGAACGCGCGGGCGACGTGGCGGCGCCTGTCGGCGTCGGGCCCTCCGAGCGGCCGGTCCAGCAGCCTCACGGCGGCGGGCAGCTCCTCGGGCGCGGCGCGTTCGACGAGGACCGCAAGGGCCCGTTCGACGGTGTCCCAGTCGTCGCTGGTCAACGCGGCCGAGAGGTAGGAGAGCATCCCCTCGGGGGGCGAGCCGGTGGTGGCCTCGGCAAGCGCGGAGATGGCGACCTTGCGGACCGAGGAGCTTTCGTCGGTCAGCCGGGGCTTGAGCGCGTCGAAGAGGTCGACGCTCTCACAGCGGGTGACGGCCCGCACGGCGGTCTTGCGAACGTCGGCGTCGTTGGCGTCGAGCGCGTCGAGAAAGATGTCCTTCCGCGCGTCGGCGTCGCCGGGGGCGATCGCGGCCAGGACGGCCTCGGGCGAGCGCTCGAATCGCTCGGGATTGCGGCGGTAGGCGGCGGCGACGGCGTTCCGCGCCTCCTCGTCCCCGACGCGCCCGAGCAGCCGCACGGCGTCGAAGGCCAGCGAGAGGCTCTCGCTCTCGCAGATCACCTCGACCAGGCGTCGCCGGAGCACCTCCGGCGGGTAGGCCAGCAGGGCCTCGGTCGCGCGGTGTCGGATCGCGTCGCCCTTGCCGTCGGCGGCCCGGCCGAGAAGGGGCACGATGTGCTCCGGCCGGCGGAACGAGCCCAGCGCGCCGACGGCCTCGAAGCGGACGCCGGCGTCGTCGTGGGCGAGCAGCTCGACGAGGCGTTTGACGGCCTCGTCGGTGCCGACGAACCGCAGCGCCCGCACGGCGTAGCGGAGCAGTTCGACGGGCGTGTCCTCGGCGTCCAGCAGCGGCTGAGCGATGGGCCAGGCGTCGCGCCCCCACAGCCGCCCGGCGGCGAGGACGGCCTGGCAGCGGACGGCGAGGTCCTTGTCCTTCAGCGCCGCGCGAACGGTGGCGTCGGCCTTCGACGAACCCAGGGCGCCCAGCGTCTCGACGGCCGCGGCGCGCAGGGCCGGCTCGCCGCTGCGGGCATGCTTCATCGCGACCGGGAGCATCTTCTCGCCGACGATCTCCGCCAGCGCCCTGAGGGCCCTGCCGCGCAGCCAGGGGTGCCCGTCGCCCTCGAGGAGCTTGCGGAGGGGCTCGGCGGCCCGCTCGGCCCGCCACCGGCCGAGCTGGACGATCGCGCGGTGGCGGAGCACCCAGTCGCCGGCGTCGAGGTCGTCGATGGCGCGGGCGACGTCGAGGGGCGCGGGCTTTCGCGGTGCCGGCTCGGGCGGCTGGGGCGCCGCGTCGGCCGGGGCCAGGCAGGCCGCCAGGATGAGACACGCCGCGCCGGTCATCGCTGGTAGATGGGCAGGAAGCGGTAGGGCACGCCGAGGATGAGGATGGCCATCGCGGTGGTGCCCTCGGTGCCGGCCCGGCCGCCGGACCAACTGCCGTTGGACTTCTGCTTGCGGAGCATTGCGGTCTGGATGCGGGGGTACCAGCCGTCGTAGTGGGTCTCGCCGGCCTGGTACACCGCCTGCACGGCGTAGTAGTGCCCGTAGTAGTACCAGTCGACCTTGGTCCACTTCTCGTCGGAGTATTTCTTCAGGTAGGTCAGCCCGTCGCGGACGGGGCGTGAATCGACGGGCTCGCCGCACATCAGCAGGCTCATGACCCCCGCGGCCGTGCGGGCGAAGCCCGGGTCGCGCGGCGAGGTGTAGCCGAACCCGCCGGTGAACCGCGCCTGGAGGCTCTTGACGTACTTGATGGCGCGGTCGATGGTCCGCTGGGGCACGAAGATGCCGGCCTCCTTGGCGGACGCCAGCGCGACGATCTGCATGACGGTGACGGAGATGTCCGCGTCCTTGGGGACGGGCTCATACCGCCAGCCGCCCTTGGGGCTCTGGCTGCGGAGGATGACCTGGACGGCCTGCTTCAGCGCGTCGCGGATCTCCTTGCGGTCGCTCATCCCCCAGACCTCCGACAGCGCCAGCGTGCCCAGCCCGTGCTCGTACATGTTCCCGCCGAAGTACCCCCCGCCGGCCTTGGCGCGGCGGAGGAGGAACTGCACCGAGCGGTCGAGCATCCGCCCGTACTGCCCGTGGCCGGGAAAGTGGCCCTTGAGCATGAAGGCCATCAGCCCCAGGGAGGTCAGGGCGGCCTTGTGCTTGGAGCCCCAGCTTCCGTCGGCGTGCTGGGCCTTGGCGAGGTAGGTCAGCCCGCGGTCGATGGCGCGTTCGGCCTGGGGGGACAGCTCGGCGAAACGCACGCCGGCGTTTCCGGCCGCGGGCGCGCCCGCGGCGACGCCGGCGTGTGCGGCGATGGCGGCGGCGAGAAGGCAGGCGACGGCGCCGCGCGCGAGGCGGGGGCGTGTGCGTCTATTTCGAGAGGGCATCGTAGTAGTCCTCCAGGAGCTCGCGGTACTCCAGGGGCAGCTCGCGGGCGAAGCTCTGCTTCAGCGCCTCGCGCTCCCGGGGCGTCAGGTGATCCCAGAGCTTGCGGTCGCGCGGGTCGCGCCCGCCGGCCTTCTGCATGCCGAAGTCGCGGTCGCCCTGCTCCTCGGGCTTCTCCTGCGACGGCTGGGGCGGGCTCGGCTGCGGCGGCTGCTGTTGCTGCTGCTGGGCGAGCTGTTGCTGCTGCTGCGCCGCCTGACGCATCTGCTGGGCCGCCTGCTTCAAGGCCTCCAAGGCCTGCTGCTGGTGCTGCTGCGTCTCGGGCTTCTCGCCCTGCTCCATCGCCTGCGCCGCCTGCTCCATCTGCTCGCCGGCCTCTTCCATCGCCGACTCGGCCTGTTCCTGCTCCATCTCGCCGGCGGCCTCGGCCATCTCCCGGGCCTCCTCGGCGAGCTGCTGCTGCGCGGGCTCCAACTGGGCCAACTCCTGCTGCGGCGTCTGCTGCGTGAGCTGGTTGAGCTGCTCCTGGCGCTGGACCATGGCCTCGGCCTGCTCGGCGGCCTGCTCCATCTGCTCGGCGAGGTCCATCTGCTCCTGCTGCTGGGCGAGCTGCTCTTCCATGGCGGCCATCTGCTGTTCCATGTTCGTGATGGCCTGCTTGAGGGCCTCCTCGGCCTGCTTCTGCTCGTTGACCGTCTCTTCCTGCTGCTGCTGAGGAGTCTGGTCGTCCGCCGGGGGCTGCTCCATGGCCTGCTCGGCCTGGTCCATGTGCTGTTCGGCCTGCTCCAGGGGCTGCTTGATCTTCTCGTCGGCGGCCTCGGGCATCTCCTCGGCGGCCTGCTCGGTTTCCTTCTTCAGGTCGCGCTGCTCCAACTGGAGCTCGGGGGCGTCCTTCTGGAACTCCTCGGGCTCCTTCCGCTCGGTCTTCTCCCGGAGCTTCTCCTGCTTCTCCAGCAGCTCGTTGAGCTTCTCGTGGGAAGTCTTCATCTGCTCCAACTGGTTCAGCGGCGAGTCCTCGTGCCGCTCCAGCAGCCGCTCGATCTCCTTCAGCGCCTCGATCGCGTCCCCCTGCTTCTGCACGGCCGGGACGGGCTTCTTCGCCTCGATGTCCTTGGCCGCCCTGTCCAGCGTGCGGTCGATCGTCCGGTCCTTCATCAGCTTCGCGGCCTTGGCCAGGTCGAGCTTCCACATCGGGTCGGCCTCGCTCTCGGCGGCGGCGTTGAGCTTCTCCTCGAACTGGCGGACGTTGGCTCCGATCTGCTCCTGCCGCGTGGTCAGGTCCTCGCGGTTGGTCTCGGCGTCCTCGGGGGACTTGTACAGCAGCCGCCCCCACTCCCGCGTCTGGGTGTGCAGGGTCTCCTCGTTCTTGATGATCAGCCGAAGCTGGGTCAGCAGGTCGTCCTCGGTGGAGACCCGCTCGGCCTTCTTCAGCAGCTCGTCGAGCATGCGGAGGATCGTCTGGATCTCCACGTCCGCGGCGGTGACGTTCGGGCGGAAGGCATCCAGGCGCTTGCGGGCCTGGTCGAGGTATCGCTCGGCCGAGGGGACGTGGCTCTCGCTGAGCGTGGAGAGGACCTTGACGAACCGCTTCATCTTGGGCCCGCGCCCGCGGGCGAGCAGGTCGTTGCTGAGCAGGTCGCGGATCAGCCGGTCCAGCCCGCGGACGGACGCGTCCATCCGCCGGTTGACCATGTGCTGGCGCTCGGCCTCGCCGAGCAGGCGGTCGCCGAGCTCGCGGACGGCCTCGTCGTCGGCGCGAGCCGCCGCGGGCCCCTGCGCCGGCGCGACCGCCGCCCAAAGCATCCCGGCCGCGCACGCGGCCACGATCAGGATCGTTCGTGCGTTCATGGTTCGCTCTCCCGCCGGCCGGGGCGTCAGGGCGCCGCCGGCTGGGTCGCTGGCGATTCGACGGTCTTCAACTCACCGACTTCCTCGGAGGCCTCGCGCTCCTCGCCGCGAAGCTCCTCGACCTCCGAGAACCACCGCAACTGCTCCTCGAGGATGCTGCGGAGGTATTCCTCGACGCTGACGATATACACCCGCCGCGTCTGGCTCTCGCCGGTGTTCGGCCCGCGATCGTCGTCGCGGTTGTCCGTCACACGTATTCTATAGGTTACCGTATCCCCCTCCTTCAGCGCGGGGATCAATTCCGCGAGCCTCTTCTCGAAGGTGGGACGCACCTCCCGCCCGCTGAGTTCCCCGATCTCCCACGCCTGCCCGGGCCCTTCGTTGACGGAGTAGACCAGCTCGGCCTTGGCCAGTCCGTAATCGTCCGAAGCGCGGTAGGTGACGATGAGCCGCTTGCGGACGGTGGCCTTCTCGTCGGCGAGCGGTTCGAGGATGTCGGCCTCGGGCGCGATGTCGGGGATGACGTTGACGGAGTAGATGCCGGGCGTCTCGTAGATGAAGCCGTGGCGGGCGACCTCCCAGCGGAAGCGGTAGTCGAAGGACTCCCGCGCGGGGACGTTGGCCTCGACGACGCGCCCGCCGTCGCCGACGGTCAGCGCCACGGCGTTGGCGTCGCCGTAGTTGCGGACCATCGTGGCGGCCTGGAGGGGCTGGTCCATGGTCAGCCGCCAGGTGACCTCCGTGCCCTCGGGGACCTCGAGGTAGTAGCTGTCGCGCTGCTCGTCGGCCAGGCCGGTGTAGTCCGGGTAGTCCAGCGTGACGGCCTTCTCGAGGACCTTGGGCGCGGGGATGACGGTGACGCGATGCAGCTCGGACTCGTCGTCGCCGACGCGGACCGTGTAGTCGAAGCTGCGGCGGACGTCGGTCAGCTCGTGGGCGTACCGTCCGGCCCCGCCGTGGCCGAGCGGGACGGACTCCCACTGCCCGCCGTCGGCACGGACGTCGAGGCGGCCCTTCTCGGGCAACTCGCCGGAGCACCGGGCCGTCAGCACCAGGTCCGTGCCCTGCTGGACGTGCAGGTCGCCGCTGACGGCCTCGATGACGGTGGCGGTGGGGTATTCGATGTTCGAGACCGGATCGAGCATCCGGTTGATGAGCGTGGCGAAGAAGTCCGACTTGTAGACGCTCAGCCCCGCGAACAGCACGACGGTGAACAGGCTGAAGAGCATCAGCCGCGTGAGCATGCGGTAGCTGATGACCTCCTTGAAGTTCAGCGGGCGCGTGGCCAGGACGGCCTCGCGGCGGAGGGCGGCGACGAGCGCCGGCGAGGCGTGGGTGTCGTCGAGGCTGCGGTCGTCGATCTGGACGTAGGAGACCAGCAGGCTGCACAGCTCGGGGTGCTTGCGCTCGAACTCCAGGGCCAGGCGCACCGGGTCGTACCGCCGCAGGTGGCGCCACCAGTAGCGGTAGATCACCACGAGCAGCGTCACCACGTTGAGCCCCAGCAGCACCAGCCGCGCCCAGCCGGGCGCGCGGTAGCTGGCCAGGAACAGCCAGTCGATCAGCAGGTCGAGGAGGACCAGCAGCACGACCCACACGGCCAGGATGCACAGCCCGCGGGTATGGTGGAACCGCCGTTCCTTGTGCCAGGCGTCGTGGAGCTTGTGCTCGACCATCCGCCGCGCGTCGGCATCCGAAGTTGTCACCGCTACGTCGCTCATTCTCTCTTCATTTCACAGGCAAGCCGGCAGGTCACACCAGATCCCCGCGGCGGCGGATGAACCACTCGATGGCCAGCAGCGTCAGGACCAGGCCGAAGATGATCGGCAGGTCGAACAGCTCCTTGGTCAGGCGAACGGAGGTCCGGCGGGTCTCGCCGGCGAGCTCGTCGGCCAGCTCGTCGGACTCGGCGGCGGTGAAATACCGCCCGCCGGCGACGCCCACCATCTCGCGAAGCTCGTCCTCCTGAAGCGCCGGCTCCTGGCGCTCCAGGCTCGTCCCGGCGACGTTGATCCGCACCACGTTCGCCGCGTCCGGGCTGCCCTCGGCGGCCGTCAGCTCGTACTGGCCCTGCTGCTCGGGCGAGAAGAACCCGCGGAACAGCCCGGGCATGCCCGGCACGGCCGAGAGGGAGATCTGCCGCCGCTCGCGGTCGCCGTCCTGGCGCTGGAGGCGGACGCGAAAGCTCTGGGCGAGCACGGGGGACCAGGCCTCGTCCAGGACGTTGGCGCTGATCTGCACGCGCTCGCCGACGCGGTAGTCGGTGCGGTCGGTCTCGACGCGGATGCGCCGGTTGCCGCTGAGCAGCCGCGAGAGCGTCAGGAACTGGATCGCCTGGCCCCAGAACCGCGCGTGAAGCTCGTCGCCGCGCTTGAACCGCAGGCGCCAGAGCTGGTCGGTGCCCACGTACATCACCTTGCCGCTGCGGTGGCGGTGCCAGCAGACCAGGGGGTAGGGCTCGTCGCCGCGGAGCGTGTTCGAGAGCGTCAGCAGCGGCGTGGCGCCGCGCTTCATGCCCTCCAGCCGCGGGACGTAGAACAGCGGGCGGACCCGCGACCACAGGGCGGCGTTGCGGTCCTCGGGATACTCCAGCATGGCCACCGCGCCGGCGGCGCCCTCGGCGGTCACCTGCGGGTGGACCATGTCGTCGACCTGCCGCACGCCGTCGGGGCGGGGCGTGACCGGCAGCATCTGCTCGATCGGCGTGCCCACGAACTCGTGCGGGGCGTGCTCGCTGCCGGCCAGCAGGAGGAACGACCCGCCGCGGTCGCGGACGAGCTCCTCCATGCGCTCCATCTCCAGGCGCGTCAACCGCGAGGCGGGCACGTCGCCGAGGATTACCAGGTCGTAGCGGAACGCCCGCTCGGCGTCCATGGGGAAGGCGGCGAGGTAGCGGTCGGAGTACTTGGCCAGCTCCTTGTCGCCCTCGGTCATGAAGAACTTCACGTCCAGGCGGTGGTCCCGCAGCAGGACGCGCCGCAGGTACCGGTACTCCCACCGCGGCTTGCCCTCGATGTAGAGGACCTTGATCTTCTCGTCGATGATGCGGATCGTCCGCACGGTGCGGCTGTTCGACTCGCTCGCCTCCCGAACGGCCGCGCTGACCGGGCGGACCTCGATCTCCAGCTCGGCTGCCTCGGCCTCGTTCAGCGGCTGGAAGAGCAGTTCGGCGTATTGCGGGGCGTCCTCGAGGGTGACGCCGGCGACGGCGACGTCGCGCCCGTCGAGCTGGACGATGATCTCGGCGTCCTTGCCGGCCAGGCCCGTCGAGGAGAACTGCACGCGGACGGGGACCTTGTCTTTGACGAAGACGGTCTCGGGGACGATGACGGCGTCGAGGCGGACGTCCGTCGGGCGGGCCAGGCCCAGGCCGACGGGGTAGAAGGGCACGGCGCGTTCCTTCATCCGCCGCGCGACCTCCATGGGCGCGACGCCCTCGTTGCTGGCCCCGTCGGTGAGGGCGACCACGCCGGAGATGCTCTGCCCGCTGAACCGCGCCAGGGCCTCCTCCATCGCCGTGCCCAGCCGCGTGGACGGGTCGTTGGCGTCGAGGGCGTCGAGGGCCTCCGGGCCCGGCTCGCCGGTGCCCTCGGCGGGCGCCAGCCGGCTGCCGAAGGCGAAGTACCGCACGCGGTAGGTCTTGGCGAGCTCCTCGAAGACGTTGCCCTTCTCCCGCCGCAGCAGGGCCTTGGCGAGGTCCATCCGGGAGACGTTCGACGCGGCGGCGAGGTCTTCCGGGGAGACCGGCGCGTTGGGGTCCGAGGGGGCCAGGCCCAGCGCCACGGCCGCATCGCGCTGCTGCTCGGGCCGCCGGCGGTGGTCGCGGATGTTCATGCTCTCGGAGACGTCCAGCAGGACCAGGACGGTCCGGGGCAGCTCGACGGACGTGCTGACAGCCAGGACGGGCTCGAAGAGGAGCGTCACGAGGATCATCAGCACGGCCGCCCTGAGCACGCCGAGCAGGCCCCGTTTGCCGCGGGAGACGCCGCGCTCGCGGCGGTAGAGCAGCAGGGCGTAGACCGCCATAGCCACCAGCGCGATCACGAGGACGATGAGGGGCCAGGGCAGACGGAATCCCCAGGCCATCCGGCCGATCTCGCCGACGTCGTCAAGTCCCAGCAGGTACTTCAGCATGCGTTCGTGCGGTCCCGTTGGTTGGGTTCGTGGGTTCGGTCAGGCGGCCTGGCGCCCGGCGAGGACCTCCTCGCGGGCGGACTTCGGCAGCGGCGACTCCTGCGCCTCCAGCTTGCGGGAGAACCGCCGCGCCAGAAGCGATTCGATCAGCAGCACCGCCAGGGCGAGGATCATCAGCGTTTTCCACATTTCCCGGCCGGTGCGGCCCTGTTTGACGGTCGGGGCGATCGCGTCGCCGGTCAGCAGCCGCGCGGGCGTCTCGGCGAGCCGGGCCCGCATCTCCTCGTCGGTCAGCGTGCGGATATCGGACTCGGAGGCGTCGACGTTGACGGCCATCATCAGCGGTTCGGCGTCCTCGGAGAGGTTCAGCGTGTAGAAGCCGGCCTGCTCGGGCTGGCCACAGCGGGCGACGCGCTGCCCGTTGTCCTCGGCGGCCTGAATGGGCGTGGCCTCGCCGTCGGGGTCGACGAGGGTCAGCTCGTCCTCGACCGCGGCGGCGGGAACGGGGACGATCAGCGGCTCGCCCACGGTGAACTGCCGCTCGTGCGACCGCCGGGTGAGATAGGTCACCGACTCGTGGAGGAAGATCAGGTACGCCGGGTTGACCGCCAGCGAGGCCCAGTCGCGGTCGGCGGAGGTCGCCATCAGCAGCACCGAGCCGCGCCCCAGCCGGCGCTCGATCAGCAGCGGGTGCTTGGTCCCGGCGGCGCGCAGGACGACGCGGGCGTTCTCCTTCGGCTCCAGCTCCATCAGCTTGCGGACGCGGGCCTCCTCGACGAGCCCGCGGGGCAGGCGGGCGAGGAACCGCCCCAGCGGGTGGTCCGGGTCGGCCAGCTCGACGGCCCAGCCGGCCTGCTCGCCGCGGCCGGCGTCGACGGCCCGGCCGATCTCCGCCGGCAGGATGGATTCGTCGCCGACGGTCATGCGGGCGTTGAGCAGCCGGCCGCTGACGCGGTCGCCGAGGAAGACGATCAGCCCCCCGCCGCGTCGGACGAAGCCGGCGAGGGCCTCGGCCTGGGGGGTGCGGATGTCCGAGACGTTGGCCAGGACGATGATGTCGTAGTCGCCCGGGCGGTGCAGCGGCAGCTCGACGTAGGGGACCGGCGTCGGCTGGATCGTCGCCTGCCACGCCTTGTCGGGGTTCGGCACGAGGGCGTTGGTCAGGAAGAACGTCTCGCCCGGCTCGTCCCGCCGCCGCCCGGGGTCGCCGTCGACCACGAGCACCTTCACCTGCCGCCTGACGTGGGCGGCGGCGTGGCGGGCGTCGTCGGCGGGCAGGGCATCGCGGTCCAGCCGCGCGGTCACCTGCACGTTGCCCGGCTCCTGGAACTTGCCGTACAGCGCCACCGGCACGCTCGAGCCCGGCGGGACGACGTCCACCACGCGCCGGTCCGCCGTCCTGCGCCCGACGTGGAGCGTCACGGCGACGTTCCGTACCGGCTGGCGCCCGGCGTTGCGGACCTCGGCGGCGTAGCGGACCATGCTGCCGACCCGCCGCGCGCCGCTGGTCATCTGGAAGTCCGTCAGCGCGAGGTTCTCCGCCCCGCCGGCGCCGGCGGGAAGGCAGTACAGCTTCGCCTCGGTGCCGATCTCCATCAGGCTCTTGCGGGCGCGGTCCGAGAGGTTCCGCCAGGACAGGTCCTGCCCGTCGGTGATGACGTAGCACTCCCGGACCGGGGCGCGGACCTCGGCGATCAGCTCGGCCGCCTGCTCCAGGCCCAGCTCCAGGTTCAGCCGCTCGGGAAGGGGCTCGATCTGCTGGAGCTTCTCCTCCAGCCTCTGGGCATCGAAGCTGACGTTCCGCAGCAGCGCCCGCGGGCGCTGGCCCATCAGCACGATCGACGCCTGGTCGCCCGGCTGGAGCGTGCGGAGGATGTCCCGCGCCTTCCGCTTGGCGGCGTCCATGCGGCTGTGCACACCGGGGCGGTGGCCCATGCTGTAGGAGGCATCCAGCGCGATCACCACGCCGACGCGGCTCTGGCCGCCGAAGAACTGCGCCCCGGCGGCGCCGATCGTCGGGCGGGCCATCGCCAGCGCCAGCAGCGCCACGGCCAGGCAGCGGAGGATCAGCAGGATGAGGTCCTCGATCCGCACGCGGCGGGAGCGGACGACCATGGCCCGCCGCAGCAGTTCCATGGCCCCCCAGTCCACCTCGCGGTAGCGATAGCGGTTGAGCAGGTGGATGAGGATCGGCACGCCGATCCCGGCCAGGCCCAGCAGCATGATCTGATTCAAAAACGCCATGTCGCCTCAGTCCAATATCTACTTCGCGAGAACGTGCGGATCGCCCAGCGTCACGCCGCAGGGGAAGGCCTCGGCGTCCGCGAAACGGACGCGAATCACCAGCCGGCCCGCCGGGGCGTCGGCGGAAACCTCCGCCGGCTCGTCGCCGGGGGCGATCGGCTTGCTTACCAGCGTCTTGCCTCCGCCGGCGATCTCCAGCACGGCCGGGGCGCGGGCGCCGGCAACCGGGGAGGCGGTGGCACGGAAGGTCGCGGCAGACGCCAGCCTCAGGGCCACCTCCGCCGTCGGGCGGATGGTCAGCGAGCGGGCGCAGGCGGCGCCCGGCGGCTGGCGCCCGGGCGGGACGGCCTCGATCGCCTTGCCGGCAGGCCCGGAGCCCAGCAGCGGCTCGGCCGAGGGCGAGAGCTTCAGCGCCGCCAGGTGCGTCACGCCGTCGGCGCGGCGTGTCACGGCCCGCACGGCCGCGACGGGCAGGCGGAGTTCGCCGATCATTTCGTGGGTCAGCAGGACGGCATCTTTGGCGAAGCCCGCCTTGCCGTGCAGCACCGAGCCGTCGACGAGGGCGACCTCGTCGGCGCCGGGCGCGGCCGGCCGGGGGGCCGGGCGGAGCAGGAACCGCGCCGCGCCGTCGCGGTCGACGGCCAGGGCGCCGAGGGGGCTGTCGACGGCGATCCGCTCCCGGCTGATCCACAGCAGCTCACCCGGCAGGGGCTGGCTCTCGCCGCGGTAGAGGCAGCGGGTATCGAGCCCCTCGGCCTCGGGCAGGTCGGCCCGGAACTCCAGGGCCGCCACGGCCGAGCTGTCGATCTCCCGCGTGCCGAAGATGTCGGAGCGGAGCGTGAGCTTCCCGGCGGTCAGCGAGAGGATCTCGCACCGCCAGAGTTCCCCGCCGGTCAGCCGGACGGCGTTGGGCTGGGGCAGCGTGTGCCCCGGGGGCTCGAGGACGACCACCAGCGCCTCGTCGGCGGCGACGTCCTTCCCGCCCACGTTGAGCTTCCCGTCGCGGATCGCGACGTCCCCGACGCGCCGCCCGCCGGCGGTCCAGACGACCCCGGCGTCGGCGAGCAGCGCCGGCGCCAGCAGCATCGCCGCGATGGCCCGCACCCCCCGGCGTAATGTCGATCCCGGCGCGTCCATAGTTGCCGCTACACCTTCTTGCCCGTGCTGCGAATCCGCCCGATCAGGTAGTTCGACAGCACCGCGTCCACCGGGCGGGAGGTGTCCACGAGGACGTAATCCACGTGGCTCCGCTCGCATGCGGTCTTGATCTGATCGAGGAATTTCCGCAGTTCCTCGATGTAGGCGGCCCGGATCCGCCGCGGCTGGGTGTTGATCTCCCCGTCCAGCTCCAGGCCTTTGAACTTGCAGGTACCGCCGAAGGGGAAGGTCAGCTCGTAGGGGTCCAGCATGTGGAAGACGACAACGTTGTGCCCTCCGAACCGCAGGTGGTCCAAGCCCTTGAGGAACTCCTCGACGTGGTCGAACAGGTCCGAGAAGAGGATGACGAACCCCCGCCGGCGCATCCGCCTGGCGAACTCGTGCAGGATGCCCGCCACGTCCGTCCGCGGCTCGGGGCGGACCCTCTCGAGCTGGTCGGCGATGATCCGCACCGCCGCCTTCGAGCCCCGCGGCTCGACGTACTCCCTCAGCGCGTCGTCGAAGACCGCCAGGCCCACCGAGTCCCGCTGCTCGCCGATCAGCCACGCCAGCGAGGCGGCGAGGTACTTGGCGTACTCGAGCTTCGAGACGCTCCCCGAGCCGTAGTGCATCGACCGGCTGGCGTCCAGCAGGAGGTTGGCGGTGTAGTTGGTCTCGGCCTCGTAGAGCTTGAGGTAGTACCGGTTCGTCCGCCCGTATACCCGCCAGTCCACGTGGCGCAGCGGGTCGCCGGCGACGTACTGGCGGTGCTGGGCGAACTCCGTGCTGAAGCCGCGCAGCGGGCTCTTGTGCATGCCCACGCGCATGCCCTCGACCACCTCCCGGGCGACCAGCTCCAGCGAGCCGAGCCGCTGGAGGACCTCCGGGTCCAGGTACGTTCTGCCGGTTGGAAGCGCCATGCCGCCTGCCTCAGGCCGTCGCGGCCTTGTCGTACAGCCGCTCGTCGGCGGGGATTTCCTCCAACAGCTTGCGGATGATGTCGTCGGAGGTCAGCCCTTCGGACTGGGCGGCGAAGTTGGGGATGATGCGGTGGCGGAGCACCGGCAGGGCCACGGCCTGGATGTCCTCGACGGCGACGTGATATCGCCCGTGGAGGATCGCCCTGGCCTTGCCGGCCAGGACCAGGTTGAAGCTCGCCCGAGGCCCGCCGCCGTAGGCCAGCCAGTTCCGGATGAACTCGGGGCTCTCGGGGTCGCCCGGGCGGGTCGAACGGGCGAGCTTGGCGGCGTAGTGGAAGATGTGGTCGGCGACGGGCACGCGGCGGACAAGCGCCTGGAGGGCGAGGATGTCCTCGCGCCCCAGCACGTGCTCGATCTGGTAGTCGCTCGTGCCGGTCACCCGCTTCATGATCTCGATCTCCTCGTTCCAGGACGGGTAGTCCACGAGGATGTTGAACAGGAAGCGGTCGAGCTGGGCCTCGGGCAGCGGATACGTGCCCTCCTGCTCGATGGGGTTCTGCGTGGCCAGCACGAAGAAGGGCATCTCCAGCTTGAAGTCCTCCCCGCCGGCGGAGACCTTCTTCTCCTGCATCGCCTCCAGCAGGGCCGCCTGCGTCTTCGGCGGCGTGCGGTTGATCTCGTCGGCCAGGATGATGTTCGCGA
>CAYLPJ010000058.1:0-43928 GCA_964385465.1 uncultured Planctomycetaceae bacterium
ACTGGAAACTCCAGCGTGCCGCCTGACTGCCGCCACGATTTTGTGTCGGACACACACGGGGACACACAACCTATTTCCTGTTGACTGGGCGTTTGGGTCGGCTTAGACTCCGGGGAAACACGGGAAACACGGGGACACACAACCTATTTCCTGTTGACTGGGCGTTTGGGTCGGCTTAGACTCCGGGAATGGGACGGATTGCGCGAGTGGTGGTTCCGAATCGGCCGCACCATGTGACCCAGCGGGGCAACCGGCGGATGCAGACCTTCTTCTGCGACGACGATTACCGCGCGTATCTCGCTCTGCTTATCGAAGCCTCCGGCCAGTGCGACGTGCGGATCTGGGCGTACTGCCTGATGCCCAACCACGTCCACCTGATCCTCGTCCCGCGAGCGTCCGACGGGCTTGCCACGGCCGTGGCGCAGGTCCATCAGCGGTACACGCGTCGGGTGAACTTCCGCGAGGGCTGGCGCGGCTACCTGTGGCAGGGCCGCTTCGCATCCTTCGTCATGGGCGATGATTACGTATTGTCGGCGGCGGCATACATCGAGCGGAACCCCGTCAAGGCCGGCCTGGTGGAACGGGCGGAAGACTGGCCGTGGTCCAGCGCCGCGGCCCACGCGGCCGGTCGGGGCGACCCGGTGGCCGAGGGCGACTGGCTGGCCGATCGCACGGCCGGGTGGGTATGCACGTGGGGCGAGTTCCTGGCCCGGTCGGACGGCGACGCGGCCGAGCAATTCCGCCGCCACGAGTCCACCGGCCGCCCTCTGGGCGACAAGGGCTTCCTGGAACGCATCGGCGCGATCCTCGGCCGCGACCTCGTCCCCAAAAGGCCCGGCCGCAAGCCAAAGGCGGAGAAATAGGTTGTGTGTCCCCCGATATCGCACGGCCAGCGGCGGGGCCTCCCAGTTCCTGTGCGGAGAGTTTGCGCACGTGCATGGGGTCTACGACCGCGCGGGGCCCAACCACATCTCGCGATAACGACGCGGCCGGTACTGTCTTCGGCTTGAGGGAAGAGCCTCGACGCCCCGGACCGTATATTTCGCGGCTCAATACCCAGCCCGCACGCGCCTCTGCCCACGCTTCCAATGCGTCGTTACCAACGCACCGACAAGGCCCGAGGCCGGTTCGGGTCGCTACTGCCTTACCGTACGGCTCTTCCATCCGCGACTCTCCGTCAGTTACTGGCGCATCTCCCCTGATATCTCGGCCCGGCCCGGGGCGCGGGGGGTTTCCGTTGCGCCGGTCGCGGCCCTGACGGTCGGCGTCCGCGGTGCAGCAGGGCGAGGGCGCCGACGCACAGCAGCGACAGGGCCAGCGGCTCGGGGACGCCGATCACCATCGGCGAGAAGTCGGTGGCCTCCACGGTGATCGTGTTGGCGAGCAGGTCCTGGTTCAGCTTGGGCAACATCTCCCAGATGTTGGCGTCGTTTCGATGGAAGATCTCCAGGCTAGCCTCCGGATAGCCGGGGAACAAACAGGTGTCGTCATAGCAGAACGTGACGGCCGCCGTCCCGTCGAACTCCCCGTCGAATTCGAGATGCCACATCTGGAGCGGGTCGGAGGCCAGGATGAAGTCCATGGACTGGACCATCTCGGACGTCAACTCGTCCAGCGGCGTCGGCTCGTAGTCGGCCGTCAGGGTCCCGCCCTGGGTGACCTGGTCGAACTCGAACTCGAGCCCGCCGGTCTCTCCCGCGCCGCCCCCGACCTCCGCCGACTGGTGCTCGCCGGGCTCGACCACTTCCATGCCGATCACCTCGATCAGGTACTCCGTGTCCGTCCGGATGGTCTTCCAGCCCAGCCCGGATGGAAGCGGGGGCAGCTCGGTCGAGCCGAAGTCCCCGCTGAGCCCGCCGGCGGCATGGACCAGCCTCACTTGCGCGTCGCGGTCGGGAACGTAGGCGTGCACGTTCACGTCGAGGGTCCCGCCCAGGTGGGCGGGGCCCAAGGTGCAGATCTCCTCCCGGTCGGTGAACGCATAGGGGCCGAACAGGTCGAGAGTCACCCGCGCCGCCGAGCCCAAGGTCACGTCACAGTGCCCCAGCGACATCATTCTTCCAAAGGAGTAGCTGACCTCCTCGGGCGAGAGGCCGGCCTCGAACATCAGGGCGCCCTCACCCGTCACGCCGTGGCCGAAGAAGTCCCCCTCGAACGTCGCGGTCGACCCGGCCCCGACGTGGAACTCGTGGTCTTCGCCCGGCCATTGTTCGGCCGGGTCGGCCCGGTTCTCGATGTGCCCCCGGAAGACCGCGTCGGCGTTGTTGTAGACGGAGACCCGCCCGGTCGAACCGTTGTAGAGCGTGTGTCCGTTGGTGCTGGCCTTGAACTCCGTCGTGGTGCCGGGCCGGCCTTCGATCAGGACCCGCCCGCCATATGTGTAAATGCGTCCGGCGTGCCGGCCGGAGTGGATCGTCGAGTCGCCGACGACCCTCAGCGTGCTGTCGGACCAGTAGTTCATGGAGCCGTTGGCGTTCAGCGTCGAGTTCTCGATGACGACGTTGCCGGTGCCCCCGCTGGGGATCGACGACGGGCCGCTGAACCGACCCCCGACCATGAAGTGGTTCCAGCAGTCGAAGGTGGAGTCGGTGACGGTCAGGTCGCCGTGCCCGCCGTCATGGCCGAAGAAGACGGGCATCTTGGCCAGGACGTACGAGCCGTTCTCGACCACTAGGTGTCCCGTGGCCGGGCTCTCCCAGCCGATGTGCAGGGCGCCGTTGGAGGTGGCTTCGGCGCCGTCGCGGACCGTCATCGAGCCGGCGCCGTAATCGCCCACGACCAGCGTCCCGACCGAGTTGAGCGCCCCGGAAACGAACGACGAGCCCGCGCCCTCGACGAGCACGCTGCCGCTGCCGATCGTGTCCGAGCCGATCAGCGTCGAGCGACCCGTCGACGCGCTGCCGCCGGAACGGACCTTCAGTTCGCCCGAGCCGAGCTGGCCGACGCGAAGGTCGTCGCGGATCGAAAAGGACCCGCCCGAAGAGACGTCCACGCGACTGGTCTGGCCGGAATACCCGATGTGGCCATGGTAGCTGTGTACCTCCCCGCCGCCCTCGACGAGGAGCTCCGCGGCGCCTGCCGTGTATAGGGCTACGCCCTGGAGATACGAACCCGAACCCCGTACAAGCACCTCACTGCTGTCTGACATCCAAAGATCGTCGTATGCGGTCAGATCGGCACCGTCGAGGACATCCACCGTTCCGCCGTCCCGGGCGGACAGACCCCGGATACTCGCCGTGGTGCCCGAGCCGGTAAGCGTGATCGACCCGGTGGCATACGTACCGGAGGCTCCCCCGTATTCGACGGTGACGTCCCCGCTGGCGGACACCGCCGCGTTGGACACGGTGATCTGGTCATAGGCCGCCGGGTGGCCGTCGGGGTTCCAGTTGTCGGAGTCGAACCAGCTGCTTCCGTCTCCCGAGCCGTCCCACGTGCGCGTGGCCGGGGGGTCGGGGAACCCTATCGGCCCCGGACAGCGGGACGTAACCCCCAGGATCGAGACCGACGCGACGAGTACGGCCAGACTCCTTGCGCGGGTGTTCATGACAGCCCTCCTTTCGCAACTGGCAGAGATGTTACCCAAACTTTTCCGGATACTCCTGTCCGGTTACACCACCCGGAGGCTCAGGATTATTGTAGGGTATATCGGGGGACACACAACCTATATATCGGGGGACACACAACCTATTTCTCCGCCTTCGGGTTGCGGCCGGGGTTCTTGGGGACGAGGTTGCGGGCGAGGATTTCGCCGATGCGTTCCTGGGGAAGTCGGGACGCGCGCTTGGTTCGCCTTGGACGCGTGGGCTGGTGGTGGGCTGCTGGCGGGCGCAGGGCGCGGGACGTATATCGGGGGACACACAACCTATTTCTCCGCCTTCGGGTTGCGGCCGGGGTTCTTGGGGACGAGGTTGCGGGCGAGGATTTCGCCGATGCGTTCCCGGGGAAGTCGGGACGCGCGCTTGGTTCGCCCTGGAGGCGTGGGCTGATGGGGGGTTGCTGGCGGGCGCAGGGCGGGGGACGGGTTCGGGCGGACGGCGCGGGGGTTCGCTTGGCTTGCGGTCGGGGCCCGGGGGCCGTGGGGCTCGGGCGCCGCTACCCGGCGGGCTGCATTACGGGATGGCCGGGGACGCTGTGGGGGCCGCAGCAGCAGGGGTAGTGGCGGCGGTCGAGGCCGAGGGTCTGCTCGAAGTCGTCCCACATCTGCGAGGACTCCAGGCAGAGGCTGACCGGGACGTGCGGGTCGGCGCGTCGGATCTCGCCGAGGACGAACTCGTAGATTTCCCGGCGGAGGGCGTGGGGGATGGGCCCGTACTTTCGCCCGCGGACGTCGTCCGGGCGGGCGCGCATGCCTTCGAGGAAGCGCGGATCGAGCATGTCGGTATCGAGGATGCGCTCGACGATATCGTACTCTGGGAAGCGGCTGAGCGTCTGGATGCTGACGACGTCGGGGCGGACGCTGTCGAAGAGCCGGGCGATCAGGTCGCGGTACTCGTCCCGCCAGTTTCTCACGGGCACGATCGGCGAGAGGCGGTAGCGGACGGGATAGCCGGCCTGCTGGCACTTCCGCCCGGCCTCGATGCGGCCTTCGTCGGTGGCGGCGTCGATCTCGATCAGCCGGCTCTGCGTGTGGGCCGAGAGGGACCAGCAGACGATGGTGTGCCCGTTGTGGTCGAGGTCGAGGAGGTGGTCGACGTGGTCGCTCTTGGTGTAGTGCATCAGCCAGGCGTGCGGCTTTCGGGCGAAGAGGGGAACGAGGATGTCGGAAACGCCGTACTCCGGCTCGAAGGGGAGGATGTCGGACTGGTTGTCGTACTTCCACAGGCCCTGGTCGTCGTGGGCGTCGACGGCGGCCTCGACGTGCTCGGCCCATTCCTCGACGTCCAGCATGATGTTGAGGTAGTCCTCGAGGAAGCAGTAGCTGCACTTGAACAGGCAGCCGCTGATCGAGTGGAGGTCGTGGGCGGACTGGCAGACGATGTTGCCGTTGGTCAACTGGCCGGGCCCCTCGCGGAATCCGACGGCCCCGAAGCCGAAGAACCGCGAGCCGGCGCGGCGGGGGTGCTCCCGGCGGTAGGCGTCGTATTCGTCGTCGCTCAGCCAGCGGTGGCGGTTGAAGATGATCGGCGGCGTGCCCGTTTTCCGCGTGCCGCTGTACCGGCGGTTGGCGTCCCACCGCCCGCCGGCGATGAGCTTTTCGAGCTCGTCGTCGGTGACCTCGTAGACGCGGTCGCAGTCGATGGCGGTCATCATGCGGTCCATGCGGGCGGTGCAGCGGGGGTCGGCGGCCACGCGGTCGCTGACGAACACCACCGGCGGCTTCAGGCGGTACATCATGTCGCAAACTCCTTGGTTTCCGTGGGTTGCGGGGGTGCGTCCGACGGGCTGCCCGCGGCGGCCGCGGCGGCCTCCAGGGCGGCGATGATCGCAGCAAGGTCCGCCTCGTCGGCGGCGAGGGCCAGGCCCAGCGCGCCGCGGGGCTCCCCCCCGGGGGCGAAGACGGGTACGGCCACGCGGAGGCGCCCGTCCGAGCAGTTCCGCGGGCGGGCCCAGCCGCGGGCGCGGACCTCGGCGAGGAAGGCGTCCAGCTCGGCGGGCGTGGCCCACGCGCCCGCGGCGTACTCGTCGAAGGGCCAGGCGCGCTGGAAGGCCAGGCGTTCGTCGGCGTCCCGGAACGCCTGGACGACCAATGCCGACGCGGAGGTGTAGGGTGGCATGACGCGGCCGTCGGGGCGCTGGAGCACGCCGGGCCGCTCGGGGGCGATGCGAAGCGTCGTGCGGACCTCCTGGCCGACCGGTTCGGCGTAGGTGACCGTGGCCCGGGGGAACTGCCCTGCGAGCCGGCGCAGGGCCGCGATGTGGCGGGCGTCCTCGGCGGCGGCCCGCGACCGCCCGCCGAGCCCCCCGGCGGCCGGGCCGAGACGGTAGCGCACCGGCGCCGTCGCCCGGGCGACGTACCCCCGATGGCGGAGCGTTCTCAGCAGGTTGTGCACCGTCGGCGGCTTGAGCCCCAGCACATCCGCCAGCTCGCGGACGCCCATCCCCTCCGGCCTCGCCGCCAGGGCCTCCAGGATATCCAGCCCCCGCGCCAGGGCCCGGACCAGATTTGTCGGCTTCTTTTGTTCCATAGCACTGAACGATAACTCAGCTATTATGAATACCGCGCGGGGCCCGTGCTGTCAAGTCCCATCCGGCCGATGTGTCCACCCCTGGATGAGTCCTGTCGCATCTGTCCACCCCCACAGAGGCCGGACACGCGAAAGTAGACGATAAAACATTCTATAATAAGATTTTATGTGAATACGCCTCGCCTGTGTCCACTGTCCTGAGGGGTGGACAGAGCCGACACACCCGCCCGCCGCCATCGCCTGCCCTGGATTCCCGGACCCCCCATTCGCGAAGTCGTGGTATACTCGGGCAGTGAACCCGGGACCGGCGAGCCCGGGGGCTCGGATGACGGAGGATGCCATGACCCGCAGGACCGGTTCCATCTGTGCGGCGCTGATCGCCCTGGTCGCCTGCGCCGCCCTCGCCCCCGCCGAGCCGACCGGCGACCCCGACGCCGTCACCGCCACGCCGAACCTGGTGGGCTTCTGGACCTTCGGCGAGTCGGCCGGGGAGGCGAGGCTCTCGCAGGGCACGCCGGAGGCCCACGCCCTGACCGAGGCCAACGGCGCGATCCCGCGGCTGGACGAGGGCCCCTTCTCCGGCGGGTCGGCATGGCTGAACGGGACGACTTATTTCAGCATCCCCTACGCCGAGACGGGGGAGCTGAACATCTCCGGGCCGGACGCGGAGGTCTCGGTGGTGGCGTTCGTGAAGCTGGACTCGGCCAGCAAGGTCTCGGTGGCGGGGATGTGGTACGAGGGCGGCGGCGCCGGCGACGACACCGGCTCGAGGCAGTACGCCCTGCTGCTGGACATGCCCGCCTACGGCGGGGCCGGGCAGGTGACGCCCCACGTCTCCAGCGAGGGCGGGGTGACGCGGCGGGCGGACGGCACGGCCCTGCCGTGGTGCGTGGACTACGCCGCGAGCGTCTCGACGGTCCGGACCGGCGAGTGGGTCTCGGTCGGCTTCACGTACGACAGCGAGTACATCAAGGCCTACTACAACGGCGCGTTCGAGCCGCGGGAGCTGGACCCCGTCGCCGACAACCGCACGGACCGCTACTTCACCGAGGAGGGTCCCGGCGGCGGCGACCGGGGGATGAATCCCTACTACCACGGGCGGGGCATCTTCACCTACGACCCGGACCTCCACGCGGCCACCAAGCCCCAGGGCGGTGCGGACTTCACCGTGGGGGCGCGCTACGCCGGCGGGGGCTACTCCAGCGAGACGATGGAGGGCGCGATCGGCGGGCTGGCGGTCTTCGACCGCGCCCTCACCGACGCCGAGATGCTCGCCCTCCACGCCGCCGCCGGCCTGGACGCCCTCAACGGCCTCTCGCCCGACACGCACTACCTCGCCGACTTCGAGAACGCCGCCGGCGGGGGCAACGTCTCGCTGGACGCCTACAACGCCGACACCGGCGAGCACTGGCAGACCGTGCTGGGCCCCGGCGCGGCCGTCGGGGGGGGCAACAACAGCGGGCCCGGCGTACGCATCGCCAACTCGACCGTCGGGGGCGTGGGCTACTACCTCGCCGGCCTGGCGGACAACGGGGACACCGTCGCCTTCGCCTGGACCGACGACCCGGCCGGCGTGGACGCGGGGGCCGTCGCGGGCATCTCGGCCGAGCTGAACAACAAGTCCACCGCCGACGCCGTCCGGTTCGCCGTCCGCATCGACGGGCAGTGGTACGCCAGCGACGAGGCCTTCGCGATCGACCCGGCGGGCGTCGGCTACAGCGACTGGACCCGCGCACAGACCGTCGAGCTGCCCTTCACCGCCGACGCGGACGCCTGGCGGCTGCTGGAGATGGTGCCCGGCTCGACGCTGGCCCTGGGCGGGGCCCCCGCGGCGGACCTCGCCGGGCAGATCGACGCCTTCGGGGCCTACCTGGCCATCGACAGCGGCGGGCTGATCCGCCTCAACGACTTCACCGTCACCGTCCCCGAGCCGGCCACGCTGGTCCTGCTCGCCGGCGGCCTGGCCGCGATCGGCCTGCGGAGGCGGCGCTGAGCCGATCGACGCATCCGCTATTCCGTTGACTTTTTGCCATCTCGGGGTATGATTTCCTCCATGGCCGGTGCTCGTCTGCTCCCGGCCTCGCGGGCCTGTGTGCTTGACGCTCATTCATGTCGGCGGCCCGCGCTCGTGGAAGCCTGAGGTAAGGAGGTCTTGCTATGCGTACGTCACCCGTCTCCCTGTGCGCCTGCGCACTCGCCGCGTTCCTGCTTGCCGCCGCACCCGCCGGCTCGGATACCGTCACCGCCAACTGGACCGGCGGCGGTGCGGCCGAAAGCTACAACGACCCGAACAACTGGGACCCGAACACCGCGGTCCCCCTCGACGGCGGCGGCGACGTGTACATCGTCAACCTGCCGTCGGCCCCCGTGAACTTCGACGTCCCCGGCACCGGCCACCAGGTCTTCCAGCTTGTGGCGCCGGGCACGTTCGACATTGACAACGGGCGCGACCTGGCCGTGCAGGACTCCGCGGCGATCGGCGGGCTGCTCACGACGGTCAGCGGCACGTTCACGGCGGGCCACGCCTCGTCGTCCTTCACGGGCGACACCGCGCGCGTGCACGTCTCCGGCGGCGGGCAGGTCACGCTGGCGGCCCCGACGTACGACTGCTCGGGGCTGATCGGCGAGTACACGGTCTTCCTGGCCGACGGCAACGGGTCGCAGTTGGACCTGTCGTCACTGACGAGCATGAGCTCCAGCCGGAACCACCACTACAACCTCCGCTACATCGTCAGGGCGTCCGCCGACGGCGTGCTCGACCTGTCGAGCCTGACGACGGTCACCGCCCCGGTCCAGGAGACCATCGACCGCTTCGAGTTCATCCAGGAGACGGGCGGGCGGCTCCTGCTCGACGGCCTGACCACCACCGGGTCCGCCGGAAACGGCCACGTGCGGTTCGTCATCAAGAACGCCCCGGGCGACCTCTTCTCCCTGCCGAGCCTCCAGCAATCCAACCGGGCGGAGTTCTTCGTCAGTCCCGGCGTGACGGTGAACCTGGGCACGGCCGGGTCGCCGGCGACCCAGAGCGGCGGCAGCTACACGCTGGAGCCCAACGCCGTCGTGAACTACATGCCCCTGACGACGCTGCACAGCACGGCGATGAGCCTCGACGCCGACAGCGAGTTCCACGCGCCGAACCTGGTCTCGATCGACGGCACGGTTCTGACATTCGCGCCGGGGCGCACCATCGAGACCGGCGTGATCCAGTCCTTCGACAACGCCCGGATCGCGGTCAACGGCGGCCAGACGTGGGGCGCCGGGTACGGGAACCTCTCGGCGACCACCTATGACTGCTCAGGGCTGATCGGCGAGTACACGATCTTCAGCGCCGACGGCAACGGTTCGGAGCTGGACCTGTCGTCACTGACGAGCATGAGCTCCAGCCGGAACCACCACTACAACATTCGCTACGTGGTCAAGGCGTCCGCCAACGGCGTGATCGACCTGTCGAACCTGACCGCCGTCACGGCCCCCGTTCAGGAGACCATCGACCGCTTCGAGTTCATCCAGGAGTCCGGCGGGCGGCTGCTGCTGGACAGCCTGGCCGCCACCGGCAGCGGCGGCAGCGGCCACGTGCGGTTCCACATCAAGGACACCCCCGGCGGCGCCTTCGCCCTGCCGGCCCTTCAGCAGTCGGACCGGGCGGAGTTCATCGTCGACGCCGGGCTGACGGTGAACCTCGGCACGGCGGGCACGCCCGCGACCCAGAGCGGCGGCAGCTATACGCTGGCGCCCAACGCGGTGGTCAATTACCTGCCCCTGACGGCGCTGCACAGCACGGCGATGAGCCTCGGCGCCGGCAGCGAGTTCCACGCGCCGAACCTCAGCTCGATCGACGGCACGGTTCTGACGTTCGCGCCGGGGCGCACCATCGAGACCGGCGTCATCGCGTCGATGGACAACGCCCGGATCGCCGTAAACGGCGGCCAGACGTGGGGCGCCGGGTACGGCAACGTCTCGGCGACGACCTACGACTGCTCGGGGCTCTACGGCGAGTACACGATCTTCAGCGCCGACGGCAACGGTTCGGAGCTGGACCTGTCCACGCTGACGAACATGACCTCCAGCCTGAACCATCACTACAACCTCCGCTACATCGTCAAGGCGTCCGCCGGCGGCGTGATCGACCTGTCCAACGTAACCGCCGTCACGGCACCCGTTCAGGAGACCGGCGACCGCTTCGAGTTCATCCAGGAGTCCGGCGGGCGGCTGCTGCTGGACAGCCTGGCCGCCACCGGCAGCGGCGGCAGCGGCCACGTGCGGTTCCACATCAAGGACACCCCCGGCGGCGCCTTCGCCCTGCCGGCCCTTCAGCAGTCGGACCGGGCGGAGTTCATCGTCGACGCCGGGCTGACGGTGAACCTCGGCACGGCGGGCACGCCCGCGACCCAGAGCGGCGGCAGCTATACGCTGGCGCCCAACGCGGTCGTGAACTACGAGCCGCTGACCGCCCTGACCTGGACCTCCGTCACACTCGGGGACGGCGCGGCCTTCCAGGCGCCGAACCTCGTGGACTTCTCCGGCTCGACCGTGACGCTCTCCCCCGGCCGAACGTTCCGGACGGGCACGATCGGCAGCTTCGACAACGCCCGCCTGGCCGTTGCCGACGGGGCGCAATGGGGCGCCGCCTGGGGGACCCTCTCGGCCGTGAGCTACTCCTGCACGGGGCTCGGAGGCAGCGAGTACGACCTGTTCACCGCGACGGGGCCGAACTCCGTGCTGGACCTCTCGACGCTGGGGAGCATCGACGCCTCGCGGGACCACCACTACAACCTCCGGTACACCATCCAGGCATCCGAGGGCGGAACGGTGGATCTCTCGGGCCTGACGACCGTAACCGCCCCGGTCCGGGAGCCCGTCGACCACATCCGCTTCCTGGCCACCACGGGCGGGACGCTGGACCTCTCGTCGCTCCAGACGGTCATCAAGCCGGGCAGCGGCTACGCGGCGTTCTCCGCCACATCCGGCGGGACGCTGAAGCTGGGCGACCTGCTGATCACGCCGAACGTGAACCTCTCGGCCGCGGACGCGGCGTCGAAGATCATCGCCGATAGCCTGGACCTGGCGGCATCGGCCTCGATCGCGATCGTCGACGGCGCGACGCTGGCGCTGAGCGGGGACTTCAGCTACGACATCACCGACGAGGCGCAGATGGACCTCGACGAGGCGCAGGTGCACTTCCACACGGCCGGGGAGCACTGGCTGGAGGTCGGCGGGGAGGACCTGGGCCCCAACGACGCGGGCCCGGGCAACTTCGCGCTCGGCCGGCTGATCGTCGGCTCGGACACCGCGGCGGCGAGGGTCACGCTGGTGGACCTGATCGACAACTCCGCGGGCGCCCCGGACGCACTGTACCTCCGCGGCAGCGGGGGGTTGGACGGCCTGTCCATCCTGGGCGGGTCCATGCTCATCCTCGGCGACGTGCCGGTCTACGCCCACATCGACGGCAACATGGTCGAGCTGCACGACCTGTTCGGCCAGGGCGAGACGCTGGTCGCCTTCCAGGACGCCGCCGGAGGCAACGACGGCTGGCTGGCCATCCCCGAGCCGGCCACGCTGGCCCTGCTGTCCTGCGGACTGGTCGGCATCCTTGGGCGGCGCCGGCGCAGCTAGGGCGCCGCGGCGGAGTCCTCCCGTGCGTGCCGGGCGCGCGGCGGCGCCATCCCGATGCACACCCGGCCCGAAATGCCGAGTGTCCGGCGGCCGGGGAGGAGCCGCCGCCCAACGCCGCTTTCTCTAGGGCGAAGGCGGCAGGGGGAAGTCGTCTTCGGTGCGCTGGAGCCAGTCGGCCAGGAGCCTGTGCAAGCGGCGGTGGTCGGCGCGGAAGGCGGTGTTGAAGGCCAGGTTCGCCTGCTCGTAGGGGTCCTCGTTGAGGTTGTGCAGCAGCCAGGGCTGGTGCTCGATGCACACGTATTTCCATCCGTCCCGCGTCACCACGCCGCGCCACGGCCGATCCACGCTGTAGCCGTGCCCGGTGGGCACGATGCTCTGGATCGCGGCCGAGTCGGGCAGCCCCTCGGCCGGGCCCCGCCGCCACGCGGCCGAGCAGTCTGTCCCCTGCATCCAGTCGGGCACGTCGAGCCCGCAGAGTCCCATGGTGGTCGGGGCGATGTCCACGTGGTTGACTGGCACGTCGCTGCGCCCGCTGCGGTGGCCGTACTGCCCGCAGCCCCGCCAGACGACGAGCGGGATGCGGATCGCCTCCTCGTGCGGCGTGGTCTTGCGGAGCTGCCCGTGGCTGCCGTGCATGTCGCCGTGGTCGGAGAAGAAGATCACGTAGGTGTCCTCGGCGATGCCGAGCTCGAAGAGCGTCTCCAGCAGGCGCCCGACGTTCCAGTCGAGGTTCTCGATCTGTGCGTAGTAGCCGGCCAGCTCGCGGCGGGCCTGCTCGACGATGCGGTCGACGTTCGCCACGTTGGGGCGGAGCTGGATGTCCCGAGGGTTGTGGCGGTCCATGAACTCCGCCGGCGCGAGGTACGGGTCGTGCGGCGGCTGGACGCTGAGCGCGGCGAAGAACGGCTGGTCCGGCGCGGTCTCGGCGCGGGCCTCGACGTGCTGGATGACCATGTCGGTCAGGCAGTCCGTCTCGTAGCCGCCAAGGCGGTAATGGAAGGCGTCGGCGTCGCGCCCGCCGTGAACCCAGCAGTCCCACTGGGCGTTGTTGTTGTCGTAGCCGGTCCACTCGTCGAAGCCGCCCCGGCGGTCCGGCGAGGTAATGTGCATCGCCGCACGCCCGTTGCGCTCCTCGAACCCGTCGAGATGCCACTTGCCGAAGTATGCCGTGTGGTAGCCCGCCTGGTTCATGGCCGTCGCGATGGTCGGCAGGCCGTCGGGCATCGGGTACTCGTGGCCGGGGACGCACTGGTGCGGGTAGCGGCTGGTGATCAGCGAGCCGCGGAACGGGCAGCACAGCGGGAAGCCGGCCACGGCGCGGGCGAAGTGCACGCCCTCGCGGGCCATGCGGTCGATGTTCGGCGTGTTGACGTTCGGGTCGCCGGCGCAGCTCAGCGCCTGGGCGCGGTGCTGGTCGCCGAAGACCCAGATCACGTTCGGGCGGCGGGCCGGTGCGTCGTCGTCGGGCATGGGAGGCATCCTTCTGCTGGATCGTCCGCGGTCGTCGAGGCTCGTTCGCCGAAGCATACCGCCGACCTGCCCGGGGAAACAGGGCGCAGCCGTGCACTGTCGTCTGGCGGCGGCGCAAGCGGCGACGCTCTCCGTCCGGCGTGCGCGCTGCGGATCGACCCGGCCGTCTGGCCGGCGGCCGCGCCGCCGCCGAGGGAGATCCTCATTCCGCCACCCGGCGCGGCCCATCCGGGCAGCGCGCGGGTTCGATAACAGAGCAGGAATCGCACCGCAAACAGAGGCCTTCGGCCCGCGCGAGCACATCGCGTGTCGGCCGCCCGCCGCGGGCGGGAAGGAGCACCGAATGACTGCGCATCACGATCCCCGGTTTTCGCGACGAGACGTTCTCCGCCTGGGCGCCGCCGGCGCCGCGGGGCTGCTGACCGGCGGGCTGCCCGCCCTGGCGATGAAGGACCCCCCGGCCGGGGGGGCGAAGCGGCTGCCGGTGGGGCTCCAGCTCTACAGCGTCCGCAAGGAGTGCGGCAAGGACAAGGGCAAGAACCTGCCTCACGTGATCGAGGCGGTGGCGAAGATGGGCTACGAGGGCGTGGAGTTCGCCGGCTACTACGGCTACAAGGCCCCCGAGCTGAAGAAGATGCTGGACGCCAACGGCCTGAAGTGCTGCGGCACGCACACGGGGCTGGGCAGCCTGCTGGGCGACAACCTCAAGCGGACGGTCGAGTTCCACAAGACGCTCGAGAACCCGTTCCTGATCGTCCCGGGCATGCCGGGCAAGTACCGCAAGTCCGCCGAGGGCTGGAAGGAGGCGGCGGGGGTCTTCAACGAGGTCGCCGCCAGGCTCAAGCCGCAGGGGATGTACTGCGGCTATCACAACCACAGCCACGAGTTCAAGCCGCTGGATGGCACGACGGCGTGGGACATCTTCTTCGGCAACACCGTCAAGGACGTGGTGATGCAGTTGGACACGGGCAACTGCATGGGCGGCAAGGGCGACCCGGTGGCATACCTGAAGAAGTACCCCGGCCGGGCGCTGACGCTGCACCTGAAGGAATCCGGAGGGGACGGCAAGACGGTGGTGGGCGAGGGCAAGTGCCCGTGGAAGGACATCATCAAGCTCGCCCGCACCATCGGCGGGACGCGGTGGCACATCATCGAGCACGAGCGCCACGGCCGACCGCCCCTCGAGGCCGTCGACCTCTGCCTGAAGAACTTCCGCAAGCTCCAGGCAGACGTAAGCTAAGCGGCCCGTGGCCGCCCCGACCGGGCGGCGGGAGCCGGTGTCCGTGGCCGGGCAGAGGTTCACACCGGCTGTCGGGCGCTGAAAACGTCGGGCGAGGCAAGCCGGAAGGTCCCGCCGCCGCCCGGAGGGCTAGGGCCGGTACTGATCGGGTCCGAAGTCGGCCTCGTAGAATTCGGCGACGGCCCGGCCGGGCGGTGCGACATCGTCGATGGCCTTGCGGTCCTCGTCGGTGATCTCGACGTCGGCGGCGCCGAGGTTATCCTCGAGCTGCTCGATGGTCCGCGGGCCGATGATGGGGCTGGTCACCCCGGGCTGGGCGGCGCACCAGGCGAGGGCGAACTGGCTGACGGTGCAGCCCTTGGCGCCGGCGAGGCGCTCGGCGGCCTCCAGCACGTCGAAACCGTGGTCGCTGAGCACCTGCTCGCGGCGGTGCCCCCCCTTGTGCAGCCGCGTGCCCTCGGGGGCCTGCTCGCCTCGGCGGTACTTGCCTGTGAGGAACCCCCCGGCCAGCGGGGACCAGGGCAGGATGCCCAGCCCGAACGTCCGGGCCATGGGCAGCAGTTCGCGCTCGATCCGGCGGTCGAGCAGGTGATACGGCGGCTGCTCGGTGACGAACCGGTTGAGCCCCAGTTCCTTGGAGACCCACAGCGACTCGACGACCTGCCAGGCGGCGAACGTGCTGGTCCCCACATAGCGGACCTTGCCGGCGCGGATCAGGTCGTCCAGGGCCCGCAGCGTCTCGTCGATGGGGATGTCCGACTGCGGGCGATGAATCTGGTAGAGGTCGATCCAGTCCGTGCGGAGACGCCGCAGCGACGCCTCGCACTGCTGGATGATGTGCCGCCGCTGGTTGCCCCACATGTTCGGGTCGTCGTCGTCCATCGGGCCGTGAACCTTGGTCGCCAGGACCACGCCGTCCCGCCGGCCGTCCCGGCTGAGGGCCTTGCCCACGACCTCCTCGCTGCGCCCGCGGTTGTAGACGTTGGCCGTGTCGAGAAAGTTGATCCCGCCATCGAGCGCCCGGTCGATGATGGCGACGGCATCGGACTCCTCCGTCCGCCCGCCGAAGTTCATGCACCCCAAGCACAGCGGGGTGACCTTCACGCCGGTCCGGCCCAGGTTGCGGACGTTCATGACGCTCCTCCCCGCACGGCCGCCCTGACTTCCTCGGGGCATTCCAGCCAGTCCAACGCCTGTTCGGCGGCGTCCGGCTCGAAGTAGCGGACCTCCGCCGTGGTGAAGGGCTTGCAGAAGTAGGCCATCCCCTTCTGCCACGAGCTCTCGCCGATGATGGCGAGGCGCTCGACGTCGCTGAAGTGCTTCAGGTCGAACTTCAGGTCCTCCCACAACGCCCCTGCCGTCCAGCCGTGGAAGTCCGCCAACTCGACCAGCACGCGGATCTTCCCGTGCCGGCCGATCAGCCGCTCCACCTCCGGGGCAAAGGCTTCGTAGTCGTCCTTGGCCAGCTTGCCGGTCAGGCGGGCGATCAGCAGTTTGCCGTCCATCGCTTCATGAAGGTCTACAGGCATCGGGGGCTCCTGTGGGTTGGGAAGAGGCACCGCCGGGCGCGGCCCGGGCGCGTCGGCGCGGCCGCCGCTCGCGCTCGTCTGTCCCGGTCGCGCCGGCGACGGTGCTGTTTCGCTATTCGCTGACCTGGATCGGTTTCCGCGCCAGCCAGGTGCCGTGCATGTTGCAGTGCTCGTAGACGCGGAGCTCTTCGGCGGGCCCTTCCAGGGCGGCGCACAACGTCACCTTGGGGCACATCTTCACGGCGGTGAAGTCGACCCGGCCGAGGAAGGTGTCGTCGGCGTACAGGTCGATGAACTGGATGAAGTGCTTGTGCTCGTTGGGGTGGGCCAGCAGCCTGCCGACCTCGACATCCACCTGGAAGCACTCGCCGACCTTGATCTGGTCGGGGGCGTCGACAACGGGCAGGTGCTTCTTCTCCAGGTCGGATAGGTTCCTGCCGTCCACCGGCTCGTTGACACCGGCAAAGAGGTTCACGGAATTGACGTCTTGGCTGGTCATCTTCTACTCCTTGGCTCCTCGGGAACGCTCATCCTCTCCTCCGGTCAGGCAAGCGTCTTGCCGTCTGCGCCGGCGTCGTGGACGTAGCGCTGACGACGAGGCGCCGCGCGTGCTTCACGGGAACTGTAGGCAGCGCGCGCCGCGGGAACCGCGATGGGCTCGCGACTCACGCCGCCGCCGGCTCCGAGCCGCTCTCGATGTCAAGGCGGCCCTCCAACTCCGGCGGCACGGCCACGTCGAGGCTGGCCAGATAGCCCGCCACGGCGTCGGCGATTCTCTCCCGCACGCGTTCGGGCGTCTCCGCGTACGCGACGCAGCCAGGCAGCGCCGGGCAGACGGCCTCGTATCCGGCGTCGGGGCATCGGTTGATTCGGATGGCGAGTTTCATCGTGAACTGCCTTGCGGCGGCAACGCATAACTTCGCTGTTCTCCATTGTCCACAAGGCGAAGCGCCGGCTCAATCAGGGCGGGCGCGGCATGTGTGGTCGGGAGAAGACGCGTCCGGTATGGGGGAATTGCGTATCCGCCGGCCCGCGGGCCGCCAGGCCGGCGCGGGAGGCGAAGGCGTCGGCGGGGTTCCATGTGCGTGGACGCCCAACGAACCGGCAACAAGGAGTCCTCCATGGCACGGGCGATGACGACCGCGATGATCTTTCTGGCCTCCCTCTCGGCCGGGGCGTTGGCCGGGGCCGACGACGCCCGCGACATCCTCGACGCCTCCGGCGTCCGCGGCGGGCTCATCGTGCACCTCGGCTGCGGCGAGGGCACGCTCACGGGCGCCCTGCGGGCCGACGAGCGCTACGTCGTCCAGGGCCTGTGCGAGGACGCCGCCTCCGTCGACGCCGCACGGGAGCGGGTCCGCTCGCTGGGCGAGTACGGGCCCGTCTCGGTGATCCGCCACGCCGGCCCGTCGCTGCCGTACGCCGACGACACGGTGAACCTGATCGTCCGCGAGGGCGGGCCGGATGTCGCCGAGGCCGAACTGCTCCGCGCCCTCGCCCCCGGCGGGGCCGTCGTCGCACGCGTCGGGGATGCCTGGAAGCGAACGCTCGCCAAGCCCTGGCCGGAGGGCATCGACCCGTGGACGCACTTCCTCCACGACGCGTCGAACAACGCCGTCGCCGCCGACCGCCGCGTGGGCCCGCCGGCGCGGCTGCGCTGGCAGGCCGGGCCGCTGTGGACGCGAAGCCACGAGCACACCTCCAGCCTTGTCGCGATGGTCACCGCCGGCGGGCGGGTGTACTACGTTTTCGACGAGGGGCTGACCGGCGTGACCTCCCCCTCGCTGCCGGAGCGGTGGACGCTGATCGCCCGCGACGCCTTCAACGGCGTGCTCCTCTGGAAGCGCCGCCTCCCCCGGTGGCGGGGCAAGTGGAGCAACCGAAGCCTCCGCGGCGTGGCCCCCTCGATCCCCCGCCGTCTCGTCGCCGAGGGCGACCGGCTCTTCGTCACCCTCGCCGGCGACGGGCCCGTGTCCATCCTCGACGGCGCCACGGGAAAGCCGCTGGCGACCTGCGAGGGTTCCGCCGGGGCCGACGAGATCCACTGCCTCGCCGGCGTGCTGCTGGTGCTCACCGGCGGCGATCTCGCCGCCTTCGACGCGCGATCCGGTAAGCCGATGTGGCGACACGAGGGGAACGTCCGCCCCCTGTCCGTCGCGGCCGAGAGGGGCAAGGTCTACTGCCAGGACGGCCGAGAGGTGCTCTGCCTGACGCTCGCCGACGGCAAGGGCGTGTGGAAGACGCCCCGAAAGGACCGCGTCTCGCTGGCGATCGCCGCCGGGGACGTGCTCCTGCTGGCCGGGCGGCGGTCGCTGGCCGCCCTCGAGGCCGCCACCGGCAAGCCGCTGTGGTCGGCCGGGGGCGGGCGGGGGCGCGGCGAGCTGTTCGTCATCGAGGGTCGCGTCTGGACGCTGGAAGGCAGGAACATCGTCGATCACGACGCCGTCGCCCGCGACCTGCGGACCGGCGAGGTCGTCGAGCGAGTCACGCCCGACGTCCTGACCCCCGGGCACCACCTGCGGTGCTACCAGAGCAAGGCGACCGAGCGGTACATGATCACGCCGAACCGCGGGGTGGAGTTCGTCAGCCTCACCGGCGCCGAGCACGCCGCCAACGACTGGCTCCGCGGGCCCTGCCGGTACGGCATCATGCCCGCCAACGGCCTGCTCTACGCCCCGCCGCACCCGTGCTTCTGCTACCCCGGCGTGAAGCTGACGGGCTTCAACGCCCTGGCCCCGGCCGGCGAAGACCGCCCGGCGCCGCCCGGCGAACGGCTGACGCGGGGCCCGGCCTACGACGCCGTCGACGGCAGCGCCCCGGCGGCCCGGAAGGATGACTGGCCCGCCTATCGCCGCGGCCCGGCCCGCCACGGGACGACCAACGCGACGGTCCCGCCCAAGCTGGCGATGGCCTGGGAGGCGAAGCTCGGCGGGCGCCTGACCCCGCCGGTCGCCGCCGGCGGCCGGGTGTACGTAGCCCAACGCGACGCCCACACGCTGGTCGCCCTCTCGCCCGAGAGGGGCGAGGAGTTGTGGCACGCGATGGCCGGGGGACGCATCGACTCGCCGCCGACGATCCACGACGGGCGCGTGCTCTTCGGCTGCGCCGACGGGACCGTCACCTGCCTCCGCGCCGCCGACGGCGAGCTCGCCTGGCGGTTCCGGGCGGCGCCGTCCGACCGCCGCATCGTCGCGTTCGGCCAGCCGGAGTCGCCCTGGCGGGTCCACGGCAGCGTGCTGGTCGCCGACGGGCCCGACGGCCGGCCGCTGGTCTACGCCACGGCCGGGCGGTCGACGTACCTCGACGGCGGCATCCGCGTGCTGGCGCTGGACCCGGCCACGGGACGGCTCCGCCACGAGACGGTGCTGGACACCCGGGGCCCGAAGCGCAAAGACGCCGAGGGCAAGCCGTTCATCGCGGGCTACCACATGGAGGGGGCGTTCTCGGACATCCTCGTCGCCCAGGGCGGGTCGATCTACCTCGGGCAGTACCGCCTGAGCGCATCGCTGAAGGAGCTGCCGGCCCCCTACGTCATGCCGGACCCGAACGACAAGCCCACCGGCATGGACCTTGCCGACGCCCGCTTCACCGCCCCCGACGCCCAGCCGAACAAGGACTACGAGACGCACCAGCGGAAGTGGCTGGAGCGGACGCAGCCGAAGCTGCTGGCCCGCCTCGCGGCCGAACACGGCGCGTGGAGCCTCGGCCAGCGAGACATGGGCCTTCACGTGCTGGCGACGGGGGGCTTCCTGGACGACTCGTGGTTCAACCGCACGTACTGGATGTACTCGAAGACCTGGCCGGGGTTCTACCTCGCCCACCGGGCGGCGAAGGCGGGGCAGTTGCTGGTGGTCGGCCCGAAGCGGACGTACGCGGTGGGGGCCTTCCCGTCGCGGAACATGCAGAGCCCGCTGATGACGCCGGGGGAGAAGGGCTACGTCCTGCTGGCCGACCGCAACGCCGGCGAGGCGGTCCTGGACTACCGCACGCGGGGGACGACCAAGGGCTGGGGCTACACGCGAAAGGACCCGCCGGTCTGGCACCGGTGGGTGCCGGTCCGCATCCGGGCGATGGCGCTGGCCGGCGAGACGCTCTTCGTCGCCGGCCCGCCCGACGTGGTGGACCCCGACGATCCGATGGCGGCCTTCGAGGGGCGCAAGGGCGCCCGCCTCCGCGCCTTCGCGGCCGAGGACGGCGAGCCGCTGGGCGAGCTTGAGCTGGCCGCCCCGCCGGTCTTCGACGGCCTGATCGCGATCGAGGGCAGGCTGCTGATGGCGACCACCGACGGGCGGGTGGTGTGCCTGGGGAGTCGCTAAGCGGTCTCGGATACGTTCGCTGCGGTTCCCGCGCCGGAGGCGGCTCGTCCGGCAAGGCGGCCGAAGCAGGCGGTGCCGCAGCATCGCCGATGCAGGCCAACGCGGCCAAGCGGGCCGGGGCCGGCAGGAACGCAACGTAGCTCGTCTGGGGCCGCCTAGAACTTGTCGTAGAAGATGTCCCGGTCGCGAAGGCCCTTCTGCTTGAGGACCTCCCAGACGGCCTCGATCATCGGCGGGGGGCCGCAGAGGAAGGCCTGGCGGGGCTTGTCGGGCTCGAGGTACTTGTCCACCGCCAGGTGGATGAAGCCGGTCTCGCCGTCCCACTGCTCGCCGGGCTGGAGCTCGTCGCTGAGTGCGTAGACGACGTGGAAGCTGGGGTGCTTCTCGGCCAGGGCCTTGAACTCGTCGAGGTAGAAGATGTCCCGCGTGCCGCGGCAGCCGAAGAACAGCCAGCAGCTCCGCTGGGGCCAGCGATTGTAGACCGTGTGGATGATGTTCTTCATCGGCGCCATGCCGCACCCGCCGCCGACGCAGATGATCTCGGTCTCGGGGTCCTCGTTGAGCACGAACTCGCCGTACGGCCCGGTGAAGCTGACCTCGTCGCCCTCCTGGAGATTGTGCAGGTACGTCGAGCCGATCCCGCCGGGGACGAGGCGGACGTTCAGCTCCACCTCGTTCTCTTCATAGCTGGGCGAGCTGATCGAGTACGCCCTGCTGACCGGGCCTTCCGGCGAGGGCGCGAGAATCTGGACGTACTGCCCCGGGCGCTGCTGGATGTCCGGCGGGTCGATCAGCGAGAAGCGGAGCTCCTTGATGTCGTGGGTCAGCTCGGCCGTGGTCTTGACCGTCGCGGAGTAGAGCTTGACGTTCAGCAGCTCCTCGGGGATGCGGAGCTCCATGTCCTCGCGGACCTTGACCTGGCAGGCCAGCCGCGTGCCGTTCCGCGCCTCCCGGCGGGAGAGAAAGGGCGTCTCGGTCGGCAGGGGCTTTCCCCCCCCGCCGGCCAGGACGCGCAGCTTGCAGTAGCCGCACGAGCCCTTGCCCCCGCAGGCCGAGGGGATCCAGATCTCCGCGCCGTTGAGCGCCTCCAGCAGCGTCTGCCCGCCCTCGACCTCCAACTGCTTCTCGCCGGCGTTGATGTCCAGCGTGCAGATGCCGTAGTTGACCAGCAACCGTTCGGCCACGATCAGCGCCGTGGTCAGCCCGACGAGCACCCCCACAAACACCAAGATGGCCGAGACGAAAATCATGATCGTTGGTCTTTCATACAAGCAGGCGGGACTGAACAGCGATCAACGCGGATACGGCCACAGGCCGGGTCAAGCCCCGTCCGGCCGAGGGGGCGCTTTGAAACACCTTGCTCGCGTCGTATGCGGGGGCATCCGCGTTCATCCCTGCCCGTCCTGCCAAATCGTCTACTGAATCCGGACCATGCCGGCGAAACCCATGAAGGCCATGGCCATGATGCCCGTGACGATCATGATGATCGCCACGCCGCGGAACGCGCGGGGGATGTTGCTGTAGCCCATCTTCTTGCGCAGCCCGGCCATGAGGATGATGGCCAGCGCCCAGCCGACCCCGCCGCCGAAGCCGAAGCCGACCGACTGCCAGAAGGAGTACTCCCGCGTGACCAGAAACAGCGACCCGCCGAGGATCGCGCAGTTGACGGTGATCAGCGGCAGGAAGATGCCCAGCGCGTGGTACAGCGACTGGCTGAACCGCTCGACGAACATCTCCACGAACTGCACGAACGCGGCGATGACCGCGATGAACACGATGAACTGGAGGTGCCCCAGCCCCAGCGGGACCAGCAGGCCGTAGTGAATCCAGTAGTTGATCGCCGAGGTGCAGGTCATCACGAAGATGACGGCCACGCCCAGCCCGCCGGCGGTGGCGAGCTGCTTGGAGCAGGCGAGGAACGAGCACATTCCCAGGAAGTTCGCCAGCAGGATGTTGCTGGTGAAGATCGCGGCGATGAGGATGATCCACGGGGAGATGTCCGCGACGCTTTCCATCAGTTGCCCTCCTCGTCCTCGGCGTTGGCGCCGCTGAGGGCGTTGAAAACGGCGATGAGGAAGCCCAGCGCGATGAACGCCCCGGGCGCGAGGATCATCAACTGGTTCGGCGTGTACCAGCTCTCCGAGAGGATGGTCACGCCCCAGACTTCCCCGGTGCCCAGCAGCTCGCGGGCGAAGCCGATCGCCGCCAGGACCACCGCGTAGCCGATCCCGTTGGCGATGCCGTCGAGGATCGACAGGCCCGGGGGGTTCTGGAGGGCGAACGCCTCGGCCCGGCCCATGATGATGCAGTTGGTGATGATCAGCCCGACGTAGGGCCCGAGCTGGCGGCTCATCGGCCAGTAGTAGGCCTTGAGGATCTGGTCGAAGAGGATCACGAAAGTCGCGATCACCGTCACCTCGGCGATCATGCGGATCCGCCGGGGCATGACCTTCCGCAGCAGCGAGACCACCACGTTGCTGCCCACGCAGACGAACATCAGCGCCGCGCCCATCACCAGGGAGTTCTCCAGCCGCCCGGTGACCGCCAGCGCCGAGCAGACGCCCAGCATCTGCACGCTGATGGGGTTGTTCGTCCACGCGCCTTCCTTGAACGTCGCCTTCATCTTCCCCGGCGCGCCGGGAGCACAGGTCATGCAGGCGGCCGAGGCGTCTGTCGTCGTCATGGCCGACCTCCTTGAAGAATCTCGTTGCGCTGCTGGAGGATCCGCCGGCTGACGGCGTCGACCATGGCCTCGACCTTGTCGCAGGTCATCGTCGCCCCGCTGATGCCGTCGACCTCGTTATCGCCCGCCGACTCGCCGCGGACGACGTCCACGCCGGCGTCCCCGTCGGCCGGGTCGATCGTCTTGCCCCGGAACTGCCCGCGGAACGAGTCCTTGTCGATCTCCCCGCCGAGCCCGGGCGTCTCCTCGTGCTTGTAGAAGCTGATCTTGTAGATGGTCTCCAGGTCGTCGCGCAGGCACAGCAGCCCGTGGATGGGCCCCCAAAGCCCTGGGCCGACGAACTCGAACGCCCGCAGCGTGCCGGCCTCCGGATGGCGGTAGGTGTACCACGTCAGCTCGCCGGCGGCATGGGTCTCGACCGCCCCGTCGGGGTTCTCGGGCGTCTTCAGCCGCGTCAGCAGCTCCTTGGCCGAGGCGCCGGGGTCGTAGGGAACGTCGAGCACGCCGTAGACGTTGCGGAGCTTCTCGGCGCGGGCGTTGGCCTCCTGGCGGTCGCGAAGCGCCCAGCTCGCCCCGGTCAGCAGCGTCGCGCAGAGCACGCCGAGGACCGTCGCGAACGCGATGGCTCGCAGGCTATCCTTCATACTTGAGCCTCCGCAGATACAGCCGCGTGCCCAGCTCGTCCAGCACCGGCGCGGCGATGTTGCCCAGCAGGATCGCGAACATCACGCCCTCGACGTAGCCGGTCAGGTAGCGGATCAGCACCGTGGAAACCCCGATGATGATCCCGTACCACCACTTGCCGAAATCCGTCAGCGGGCCCGACACCGGGTCGGTCGCCATGAACACCGCCCCGAACAGCAGCCCGCCGGCCAGGACGTGCCAGCCCACCACCTCCGCCGGGCTCCAGCCCATCCGCCCGAAGGTCTCGGGCGCCGCCCAGGCCAGCACGCCCAGCAGCACCGCGAACGAGCCCAGCGTCGAGACGATCGTCCGCCAGTTCGCCACGCCCGTGATGACCAGGAACACGCCGGCAAGGAGGATCAGCAGCGAGCACGTCGCCCCCGCGCTGCCGGCCGCCGTGCCCAGAAGAAGCGGCAGCCACTCGGCGTACGCGCCCTGCTTGGCGGCCGCCAGGGGCGTCGCGCCGGTCACCGCGTCGATGCTCCACTGCCCGAACCCTCCGGGCAGCCCGGTGGCGGGGATGGCCCAGCCGGAGGACATGGCCGTCGGGAAGCCGATCAGCAGGAAGCAGCGGGCGACGAGGGCGGGGTTGAACGGGTTTCGCCCGGTCCCGCCGAACAGCTCCTTGCCGACGAGCACGCCGAAGGCGATGCCCACGGCGACCATCCACAACGGCAGGTTGGGCGGGAGGATCAGCGGGTACAGCAGCCCGGTGACGAAGAAGCCCTCGTTGATCTCTTCCTTCCTGGCCATCGCGAAGCCCAGCTCGATCAGCAGGCCGACCACGTAGGTGGTGACGATCATGCCGATCACCCGCCAGCCGAAGAAGTACACGCCGGCGAAGATGCAGGGCATGACCGCGACGATGACGGCGGACATGTACCGCTTGGTGTTGTTGGGCCCGCGGAGGTGCGGGGCGAGGTCCGTCCGCTCGGTAACGCTGAAGAGGAAGGCGTCGATGGCGTCGAACGCCGGGCGGAAGGGCTTCATCGCACCGGTGTGGAAGGTCGGGCGGAGTTTGTCCATGAGGCTCAGCAGCGGCTTCATCGGCCCGCCTCCCCGCCGGCGGCGGCTTCCAGAGCGTCCTCGTCTTCGGCGTGCAGTTCCTCGGCGATGGTCTTCTTGGCGTCGCGGAACTGCTGGAGCAGCTCCAGCTTCGACGGGCAGACGTACGCGCACAGCCCGCACTCGATGCACAGATCGATCCGCGCCGCCTCGGCGCCCTCGATGTCGTCCTGGTAGAGCGTCTTGTGGATCAGGTGGGGCCAGATGCCCGCCGGGCAGACCCGCTCGCAGAGCTGGCAGGCCACGCAGGCACGCCGCTCGCCGCGAAGCGCCGTCGTCAGCCGCTCGACGAACGGCTTGCGAAGCCGGCTGAGGTAGTACGGAGCGAAGGACTGCTCGCCCAGCCCGGGCCGGCCCCAGCCCAGCAGCGTCCGCTCGACGGTCTCGGGCAGGACGGTCAGCGAGGTGCACTCGGCGTCCAGCCCGGCCGAGAGGTCCGACAACGGCTCGCCCGTCAGCCCCTCGCCGGCGAGGACGCGGACGTTGGCCCCCACGCCGCAGTGCTGGAGGATCTTCTCGATGGGATAGCCCACCATCGCGCGGACGTGCATCGGCCTTTCCACGCCGGGCCCGCCGACGGCGACGATGCGCCCGGTGACCGGCACGGAGAGGGTCATCGCGCGGTCCACGGCCAGCACGCCCTCGGTTCGCAGGGCCCAGGCGAGCCCGTCCTGGCGTTTGAGGCCGAGATGGCGGCACAGCAGGCCGGGGTGGTCGTAAGGGTACGTGCGGGGGATCTTGACGACCTTCACGTAGGCGTGCCCGCGGACGGTCTCGTGGACCTTCTCGGCCAGCTCGCCGCTGACGTCCGGGACGATCAGGTAGATCGGCTGGTACTCCAGCAGCGACTGGAGATGCTCCAGGCCCCGCGTGAAGGCCGACAGGCGGTCGACAAGCTGGGCGTCGCCGCGCAGGCCGAACGGCTCGTACCGTGCGGCGATGACCAGCACGGCCCGCGGCTCGTCGGCCGGGGCAGGCAGGCCCCCGGACCAGGAGTCCTCGAAGAACTGCCACGCCCCCAGCTCGACCAGCCGCCTTCGCCGCTGGCCTGCCGGGCCATGATCGTCGGCGTGGGGCCCGAGCTGTTCGGCCGGGGCGGGCTGGGGCTCCTCCTGGGCGAGGTCGCGGAGGACCAGCGCGTCGTCGGCGACCTCGACGGTCCCCGCACGGGGTGCCAGGAGGGGCACGTCGTGGTGGTTCGGATCGATCGCGAGCACCGCTCCCTGGCGGACCTCCGCGCCGGACTCGACCTTCGGCTCGGCAAAGTGGAACTGCCGGCTGCGGCGCGGGATGCGGAGGACGTCGGGGTCCGGCAGGGACTCGATCTCCCTTGCCGGCCTGCCCGCCAGGGGCACGTTGTAGCCGCCTCGTAACTTCATTCGTCTCGTCTTCGTCCAGTGGTGACCAGCCTCCGCGAACCTACGCGGAGCCGAGTATTCTACACAAAACCCCACCACCGGCCTAGTGGTTTCGCCCGCGGAAACGAGGACGAACCGACACGGCGAGGTCCGCCGGCGCACGCCCCGAGCCCGGGCCCGTGCGCCCTGCAAGACAACGACGAATCACCCGTCGACATCTTAGGGGCCTCTCGGAGAAAAAGGCCGGACGCGACGGTCTTCCAGGAGACCCACGCATACGGCGTCCCATCGCGCCGGTCGCGTCCGCCCCCCTACCGCTTCGCCCTGCGAAACACGGCCGCGTCGGCGAGGACGAGGCCCTCCGAGCCGGCGGCGAGCAGTTCCACCCAGCCGGAGGTGCCCTCGGCGAAGTCGAACGTGCCGATTGATCGGTCCCGACCCGGTCGGACCGTCCGCGTCTCCGTGCCGCCGGCGTGGCGGATGCGGACGTCGAACCGCACCCCCGGGGCGAACGGCGTGGCCTCGTGGAAGCTCACCGCGTACCGCCCCGCCGCAAGGTCCGGGCGGAACCGGGCGAACGCCCCGGTCCGCGGGCGCCCGCCGTTGGTCAGGTACCGCCCCGCGTGCCCCCGCCGGCGGCAGCGGCAGAACTGATGGCCGACCCAGAAGTACGGCGTGGCCTCGAACGCCGCGTCGCGGTCGTCCACGACCACCACCCGCTTCCGCGGCGCCGGGCGGATGCGCAGCTCGACGCCGAACCGCTGAGGCGAGTTGGCCGCGCCGGCGCAGCCGACCGTCACCGCGGCCTCGTACACCCCGGCCGACAGGTCCGACGGGTCCGCACGCACGCGAAGGAGCTGCCCGTCGCCGTCGGCGGCGGGCTCGACACTCAGCCAGCCGCGGGCGTTGCCGGCATAGGCCACCTTCGGCCGTCCCGCCGCCGCGAGTTCCCCCCCGCCGAGGTTCGCCAGCCGCACCGTCCACGCCGCCGGCGGCTTGCCCCCCGGGCGGGCGGCAAAACGCAGCGTGTGCGGGCGGACGCGTACCGGCTGGCCGTAGATGTCCATCGCGTCGACCGGCCGGGGGAGGAAGGACGGCTCGTCGAGGGCCGTCAGGGCCAGCACGGGCGTCCGGGCCGCCCTGCCCCCCACGGTGACGTGCTGCGTGCAGCGCTTGCGGGCCGCGCCGTCCTCGACGGTCAGCGTGACCGGGTACACGCCGGGCGCCGCGAAGACGTGCTTCGGTCGCGGGCCGGCGGCGACGCCCCCGTCGCCGAACGTCCAGAAGCACCGCAGCTTGCCCCCGTCGGCCGACGCCCGCGACCCCCTCGCCGAGAACGCCACCGCCTCGCCCGCCTTCGCCGGGGCCAGCGGGGCCATGGCGGCCCGCAGCTCCCCCGCATCGCGGCGGTTGGCCTCGAAGATCTCCCGGAACAGGATCCACGGGTCGAGGTGGATCTCCGCCCCGCCCTGCTTCGGGCGGACCTTGAAGACGTAGTGCGTGTGCTCGTGGCTGCCGATGTGCACGCCGGCGGTCGTGGCGTACTTCGTCCCGGCCGGGAGCTTCGTGTGCTCCTCGACCAGCATCCTGATCAGGTGATGCGTCTGGAGCACCCACGTGTCGCCGGACGGCCAGGCGCGGACGCCGCGCCAGCGGTTGTTGTTGTGCCCGTCGGCGAGGCTGTTGAACAGCCAGTGGTCGTCGAAGTCGATGGGCGCCCACAGCGGCTCGCCCTTGGCGTGGTTGATGTCCAGCCCGCCGTGGCAGGCCCTGCCCAGGTACGGCCCCAGCCAGCAGTCGTCGCCGTTGTAGCAGTCGCCGACGTCCAGGACGTTCTCGTCGTTGATGTACCACCGTCGGAGCCGCTGCGGGCAGATCGGCCTCGTCGCGTCCTGGACCGCCAGGCGGACCTGCCGGCGGGGCACGCGCTGGGTCTCGATCTTGCGCATGGGGATCATCTCGAAGATGGCCGACACCGCGTCCAGCCAGACCCGCATCCCGTTGACCACGATGGGCTCGTAGAAGCACTCCTGCGAGCAGACGTATCGGCGGAGCGTGATCGCCCGGCCATCGATGCGGACGTCGCACGCGAACGCGTAGACGACGCCTCCGGGCTCGACGCGTTCGATGATCCGCGCGTTCATTTTCTCGGCGGTCATGCGGACGGTCCGCCCGTCGGCGAACGTGAAGGCGAGGGTGTCGCCGAGGTCCATCTCGACGGCGGTGAGGGTCTCGGCGGCCTGGCGGCGGACGGTTCGCGGCATGGGCTGGGTCTCCGGCTGGGCCGCGGCGGCGGCGAGCAGGCAGGCGAGCGCGGCGGTCGGGTGGGTCATGGCGGTCTCCTGCGTGCATGATCCCGCACCGCCGGGCGGCGTGCAAGACCCGCAGCTTGCACGCGGGGCGCGGCGGCGGGTAGAGTTCCCGATGTGACGGACAGCGCGGACAACCACGGCGGCCTGGAGGTCGCGGGGCTGAGCGTCGGCGCCGGCGGGCAGGCGCTGCTGACGGGCGTGAGCGTGCGGCTGGGCCGCGGCGAGCGGGTGGCGCTGCGCGGGCCCAGCGGCTGCGGCAAGACGACGCTGCTGCGGGCCGTCGCCGGCCTCGACGAGCCCCTCGAGGGCGAGCTCCGCCTCGGCGGGCGGACGCCGGGGGAGATCGGCTATCCCGCGTATCGCCGGCGGGTCGCGTACGTCCACCAGCGCCCGGTGCTGCTGGATGAGTCCGTCCGGGAGAACCTCGCCCGCCCGTTCCGGTACGCCACGGCGGGCGGGGCGCGGCTGGACGAGGCCCTCGCCGCCGACCTGCTCGGCCGCCTCGGGGTGGGCACCGGGCGGCAGGACCAGGACGCCCGGTCGCTCTCAATCGGCCAGCAGCAGCGGGTGTGCGTGATCCGCGCGCTGCTGACGCGCCCGGACGTGCTGCTGCTGGACGAGCCGACCAGCGCCCTGGACCCCGAGGCCGTCGAGAGCGTCGAGACCCTTCTGGCCGAACAAGCCCGCCAGGACGGTCTGGCCGCCCTGATCGTCACGCACGACACGGCGCAGATCGACCGCTGGTGCGACCGCAAGGTCGAGCTCGCCGACCACATGACCGCCGCGGCGGGCGCCGGCGAGGGCGATGGAGACGCCGCCGGCGGCGCAGGGGAGGGCGGCCGATGATCCTCGCCGCCTCGCAAGTCATCGAGCTGACCTGGGTGGACCTGGGCATCTCCGCCGTGCTGGTCCTGCTGGCCGGGGGCGTCAGCGTCGCCCTCCGCCTGGGACTGGAGAAGCGCCTGGCCCTTGCCGGCGTGCGGACGGTGGTGCAGCTTCTGATCATCGGCTACGTGCTCCAGTTCATCTTCCGCCCGGGCAACGGCTGGCTGCTGGCGCCGCTGATCCTGGTGATGATCGCCGCGGCCACGCGCCAGGCCATCCGCGGGCCGAAGCGGTCCGTCCGCGGGTTGGGGCTGCTGGCGTTCTCGGCCCTGGCGGTCAGCTCGCTGGTGACCCTGGCGGTCGTCACGCAGGCGATCGTCGGCGTCCAGCCATGGTACAAGCCCCAGTACGTCATCCCGCTGCTGGGGATGATCCTGGGCAACACGATGACGGGCATCTCCCTGTGCGTCGACCAGGTGCTCGAGATCCTCGCCGAGCGCCGCGACGAGGTCGAGATGGAGCTCGCGCTCGGCGCGACCCGCTGGGAGGCCGCCCGCGGACCGCTCAGCGACGCCGTCCGCCGAGGCATGATCCCGATCATCAACAAGATGATGGTCGTCGGGCTGGTCTCCCTGCCCGGCATGATGACCGGGCAGATCCTCGGCGGGACCGACCCGCTCCAGGCCGTGCGCTACCAGATCATGGTCATGTTCATGATCGCCGCCGCGACGAGCCTCGGCTGCATCGCCATCGCCCTGCTGATCTACCGCCGCATGTTCACTCCCCACCACCAGCTTCGCGGCGGGGTTATCCGCAGGCGCGGCAAATGACGCGCCCCCGGCAGACTGCCCGGGCCGATTGCCCGACGTGCCGGTTTGACCTGGAATTCATCCGGCGCCGCAGCCCGTAACCAAAGGAGCCCACAATGCGCCTTCACGTTCTCGCACCGGCACTGACCGCATCGCTCGCCGCGGCCGCTCTCGCCGCCGATCCGCCGGCCTTTCCCTGGCAGGAGACCCACGCCCGCGTGATCGAAACCGGCGACCTCGCCTGGGCTCCCCGCCCCTTCGCCTTCCGGGCCGGCGAGACCGTCCGCTGCATCGACTTCGAGAACGGCGACGACAACGCCCCCGGCACCAAGGCGGCGCCGTGGAAGCACCACCCCTGGGACCCCGCCGCCACGGGCAAGGCCGCCGACCATGCCGGGTCGACGACGTATGTCTTCAAGCGCGGCGCGACCTACCGGGGCGTGCTCCGCCCGGTCGAGTCCGGCACGGCCGACGAGCCCATCCGCCTGACCAGCGACCCGTCCTGGGGCGCCGGGGCGGCGCGGTTCTACGGCTCCCGCCGCATCGCCGGGCGGTGGACCCGCGGCGCCGACCACGACCGCATCCCCGACGGCGAGAAGGTCTGGCGGATCGACCTGGACTTCCTGCCGCGGACGCTGTGGCTTCTCGACGGCGAGAAGGTCACCCGCCTGCCGCTGGCCCGCACGCCGAACTGGACCGAGCCGGACCCGCAGGACCCCATGAGCGAGTGGTGGACATGGCAGCAGCCGCGATGGTGGAAGGGCGAGAACAAGACGCGCTTCGAGGGCAAGCCGTACCACCTCGGCATCGACGCGAGGCACCTGACCGGCAAGGCGGAGGATTACGTCGGCGGAACGGTCTGGACCGAGTGGGGCATCGTGATGGGCAGCCCCTACCCGACGCGCATCCGCAAGTACGACGCGAAGCGCAAGGCCCTGGTCTTCGGCGGGCCGTGGATCGTCCACGCCTCCGAGCAGATCATCGCCAAAAACCGCTACTACCTCGAAGACCTCCCGCACATGCTCGACAGCCCCGGCGAGTGGTGGTTCGACCGCAAGGGCCCCGGCGGGCGGCTGTACCTGCGCCTGCCCGGCGACGCCGACCCGTCCGGGGCGGTCATCGAGGCGGGGCGGCACATCAACCTGATCGACGCGAAGGAACTGCGGCACGTGGAGATCAGCGGGCTGACCTTCCGCTTCACCAACGTGCACTGGGCGTACAACTATCCGCAGTGGTGGAACCCGGACCTGCGGGCCGGCGTGATCCGCCTGCAAGGCGGCGGCGACGGGCTGGTCATCCGCCACAACACGTTCGAGCACGTCCACATGCCCGTGCGGATCAGCGTCCCCAGCAAAGGCGGGCACGTCGGCTCGGTGACGTTCGCCGACAACGCGGTGCGCCACACCGACCACGGGGCGATCCACGTCATCAACGGCGAGGACAAGAAGCCGCCCTTCGCACGCGGGCGGCTGGACGAGGTGAACATCCTCCGAAACCGAATGGAGCACATCGGCTGGCGCGTGCTCGCCGGGGCGCACGGGCACGCGGTGAGCGTCCAGCAGGCGACGCGGACGCACGTGGCCGGCAACATGCTGGACCGCGTGGCGGGCTGGGGCATCAGCGTCTCGGGGGGCAAGCGGCACGCGACGCCGGCGGTCCCGCTGGCGCGCAGCCTCGTCCACCACAACCGCGTGGCCGACTGCCTGCTGAAGAGCTGCGACTGGGGTGCGTTCTACATCACCCAGGGCGGGCCGCACTACGTGTTCAACAATGTCGCGATCAACCCCGTCGGGCAGATGCACTGGGCGGGCAAGCGCCTGGGGTACGCCTACTACCTCGACGGGGGGTACAAGGGCTACGTGTTCAACAACATCGCCGCGGGGCGGGACAACGACCAGGGAAGCAAGCTCGCCAACGCCGCGGCGCTACAGTCGATGATCAGCTTCGAGAACACGATCTTCAACAACACGCTGTACCGCTTCGCCACCGGCAGCCGGAGGCAGGCGCCGCACGGCGGGCGGGAGAAGTACCTCGGCAACGTCTTTGCCGACATGAGCAAGATGGTCTTCCGCCACGCCAAGCCGGCGAAATCCGCCGCGGCCGCCAACGCCGCACACCTGCCCGACGACGCCGACGACTTCCCCTACACCACCAACGCGATCTCGCGCAACGTCCTGTACGACGTGCCCGAGACGTTCGGCGTCTTCGAGGTCAACGGCATGCCGTATGCCTCGCTGGCCGCCTTCGCCGACGCGCTGGCCCGCAGGAAGGCCATGGCGGCCGACGTGGGTACGCCGGCGGACAACCCGCCGCTTCGAGACCCCGCCGGCGGCGACTTCCGCCCGATCCCCGCAGGGCCCGCCGTCGACCGCGGCGTGAAGGTCTTCGTGCCCTGGGCCCTCCACGCGCCCGTGGCCGAGTGGGCCTTCCGGCTGAACCCGGCCGACCCGACCGTCGTCTTCGACGAGCACTGGTTCATGCAGACGTTCTTCGTCGAGCGGAGCATGTATCGCCAGACGCCCCGCTACCCGCTGCACGTCGACGGCGCCGCCGCCGGCAGCTACGTCGACGGCCCCCTCGAGGACTGGACCCGCGGGGCGCTGGTCTTCGACGGCAAGACGACCGTGGGCCGGGTGACGCACAAGGCCCTGGCCGCGCCGTTCACCTACACGAAGAAGCAGCGCGGCCGCGGTGCGGGCGAGGAGGTCTCCGTCCCGGGCGGGCAGAAGCGGACGCTGGACATGGCGGTCAGCAACTTCCTGATCGAAGCGGTGATCCGCCGGCGCGCGGGCGCCGGCGAGGTGCCCGTCGTCCGAAAGGCCGACGCCGAGGCCGGCTACGGGCTGAGTCTCGCGGCCGGTCGGCCGGTACTGTGGCTGCGGTCCGGCGGGCGGACGTGGCGGATCGAGGCCGGCGCGGAGTTGGACGGGGGTCGGTGGCACCACCTGGTTGCGGAAGTGGATCGCCGGGCCGGCGCCGGGGCCATCTACCTCGACGGGCGGCGGGCGAAGGTCTCCCCGGGCAAGCCGCTGGCCGGCGCGGCCTCGGTGGCCAACGCGGCGGACTTCCTGGTCGGCTCCGACGGCGCGAGCGGGCGCTTCGCCGGGGCCCTGGCCTTCCTCCGCCTGGCGCGGGGAACGCTCGCCGACGCGGACACGTCGATCGAGGAGCTTTACGCCTGGCAGTTCCACGGCCCCCAGACCCGCGACTTCACCGGCCGGGCGCCCGCCGGCCAACGCCGCGACGCCGGCGCCCTGGAGCTGGCGGAGCAGGGGCCTTCGCCCGGGCGATGAGGCCGCAATGGCGCCGCGCACACGACGCCGTTTCGGCCCGCAACGCGGTGATCCTGTCCGGTGAGCGCAGCCCGCCCTACTCCCCCACGGGCAGGGGGCCGGCGAGGGCCTCGAAGTCGGTGAGGACGGACCGGTGGCCGGAGGTGATCCGCTCCTTGTTCGCCCGGAACGTCGGCAGGCGCGTGGCGAGCCAGTGGTCGGCGACGGCCGTCTTGGCGGCGGCGACGTCGGCCTCGTCGGTCGTGGCGTGATCGCAGAACAGCGCGCCGACGATCAGCACGATGGCCATGTCCACCAGCCGCCGGCCGTGGAGGTCCATGAACTCGGTCCCGCCGGACTGCTGCTTGACGAAGGCGACGGTCTCCTCGAGCTCGGGCAGGGCGTCGCGGATCGTCTCGACCAGCGGCGCGACCGCCTCGGGCCAGCTCTCGCGGGCGTCGAGGATGTTGTTGACCACGGTCCCGGCCGTGCCGGAGGAGACGCCGCGGACGGCGGCGAGGACCTGGAGCTGCGTGGTCCCCTCGTAGATCGTGGTGATCCGCGCGTCGCGGAGGTGCCTCTCGACGGGGTAGTCCTTCATGTACCCGCTGCCGCCGAGAACGGCCACGGCGTCGTTGCTGACGCGCATGGACATCTCGGAGGCGTAGTACTTGCTCATGGGCGTCAGCAGCCCGTTGATCCGCTTGTAGCTTCGGGCGAGCTTCTTCAGCCGCTTGGCCTCGTCCTTGTCCGGCCGACCGAACTCGACGGTCTTCAGCGCCCCGTTTTCGATGTCCACGCAGAAGCTGCCGTAGTAGGTCAGCGCGCGGGCGGCCTGGATGTCCACGCTCATCTCGGCGAGCAGCTCGCGGACGGCGGGGAAGTTCTCGATGGCCGTGCCGAACTGCTTGCGGCTGTGGGCGTAGGCTCGCGCCTCGCGGTAGGCGGCCTCGCCGATACCGAGCGACTGGGCGGCGATGCCGACCCTGGCGCCGTTCATCAGGCTCATGACGTAGGTGATCAGGCCGCGCTGGCGCTCGCCGATCAGCTTGGCGGGCGCGTCGTTGAAAAACAGCTCGCAGGTGGGGCTGCCGTGGATGCCCAGCTTGTTCTCGAGGCGGCGGACCTTCACCGCCGGGCCGCGCTCGACGAGGAAGAGACTCAGCCCTCGCCCGTCGCTGATCTCCGGCTCGCTGCGGGCGAGAACCAGCAGGACCTCGCCGCAGCCGTTGGTGATGAATCGCTTGACGCCCCGGACGCGCCAGACGCCCTCTTCGTCCTGGTACACCGCGGCGGGCTTCTCGGCGTCATCGTCGCCGTCGCCGTCGAGGGCGTAGCCGGCGGTGCGGACGGCCTGGAGGTCGCTGCCGGCGTCCGGCTCGGTGAGGACCATCGCCCCGGTCCACTTTCCCTCGGCCATGGGGGGCAGGTACTCGGCCTTGATCTGCTCGTCGGCGAAGGCGTTGATGGTCTCGGCGATGCCCTGGAGCCCGTATATGTTCATCAGCGAGGCGTCGGCGCGGCTGATGATCTCGTTGGACATGGTGTAGACGAGGTTGGGGCAGTTGATCCCGCCGTAGCGGTACGGGAGGGTGAAGCCCATCAGGTCCGCCTGGCCCAGCGCCTTCAGCGCCGCGGCGATCCCCGGCGCATACGTCACCGTGCCGTCGTCGTTCAGCGTGTTGCCGACCTGGTCGGTCTCCTCGGCCGTGGGGGCGATGACGTCGCCGGCGAGCTGGCCGACCACGCCGAGGATGCGGTCGTAGTTGTCCACCGCGTCGTCGGCGTCGGCGGGCGCGAAGTCGAACTCCTCGCCGAAGCGGAAGCCCTCCTCCATCACGTCCGCGAGGCGGGCGACGTCCATGTGCCGGAAGAGAAACCGAATGTCGTCGTTGTCGCTGTAGAAGTTCGCCATCAGTGGGGTCCTGCGTTCTGTCCTCGCCGGCGGGCTCGCCGGCGGTCCTGGCTACTGACTCCCGGGCACCGGCGGCCGGATCATTGCTCGGGGGGGTGGATCATCCCCGTGGCGGTGTCCAGCCGCAACCCGACGGCATCGAAGGTCGCGGGCGCCACGCGGGGCTGCTCGCCCGCCCTGCCGAAAGCCGCCTTGACGCGCCCGGCGTGGCCTCGAATGTCCATGTGCACCTCGGCGACCGGGCGGGCCTCCCGCTGCCCCGGCGCCACCACCACCGCCTGCTCGGCGATCGGCTCGATGCCGAGGTCCCGCAGGACGCGGTCCGGCAGGACCGCGATGTCCGCGTCCGGGTCCACCACGCACTCGACCTCGATCGGCAGCGGCGAGTCGGCGGCGCTTCTGACCTTCACCGTCATGGGCATCAGGCTCATCGGTGCTCTCCTCTGGCGGCGTGCTCAGGACGCCTCGGCCGCGTGCTCCGGGGACGCCCCGCCCCGGATCGCCTTGATCATCCGCGGGATCACGTCGTTCATGTCGCCCACGATCCCGTAGTGGGCGACCGAGAAGATCGGGGCCTCGGGGTCGGTGTTGATCGCGAGGATCTTGGCCGACTCCTCCATGCCCGCGCGGTGCTGCACCGCCCCGCTGATCCCGCAGGCGATGTACAGCGCGGGGCGTACCGTCGTGCCGGTCTGCCCGACCTGGTGGTCGTGATCGACGAAGCCCAGGTCCACCGCCGCACGCGAGCCGCCGACGGCGGCGCCGAGGCAGTTGGCCAGGTCCCAGATCAACCGGAAGTTCTCCCGGCTGCCCACGCCCGCGCCGCCGGCGACGATGATCCGTGCGGCCTTGAGGTTGACGGTCTTGGGCCGGCGGGACGTCTCGAGGATCCGCAGGGGGGGCTTGACGGCGGAGAGGTCGACCTCGCAGGCGACGACCTCGCCTTCCCGCGAGGCATCCGGCTCGGGCATGGCCATCACGCCCTCGCGGACGGTGGCCATCTGGGGCCAGCGGTCGAAGTTGACGATCGTGGCGATGATGTTGCCGCCGAACGCCGGGCGGATCTGGTACATGAGCTTCTCGTGCACCGTCTTGGACCGGGGCTCGGTGTGATCGCCGATCTGGAGGTCGGTGCAGTCGGCGGTCAGCCCGCACTTCATGGCGCTGGCGACCGTGGGGGCCAGGTCCCGCCCCAGCGGCGTGGCGCCGTAGAGCACGATCTGCGGGCGGAACCGCCCGATCAGCTCGCAGAGCACGCGGCGGTACGGGACGGTCTGGTACTGCGCGAGCAGCTCGTCCTCGACAAGGTAGACCTTGTCGGCGCCGTAGGAGATCAACTCGCCGGCGAGCGCCTCGACCTTCTGCCCGGTCAGCACGGCGGCGACGGGCACGCCGAGCGTCCCGGCCAGCTCGCGGGCCTTGCCCATCAGCTCCAGGGGCACGTCGGAGAGCTGCCCGTCGGTCTGCTCCGCGAAAACCCAGACTTCGCCTTCTCGGTTGACGTCAATCATCTTCCAGATCCGTTCCTCGGTCGGTTAGCCGATGGTGTGGTCTTCGATCAGGTTGCCGATCAGCTCGGCGACGCCCGCGTCGGTCGGGGGAAACTCGTGGTACTCCCCGCCGGCCAGGACGACCGCCTGGATGCGGTGGACCTTCGTCGGGCTGCCGTCCCGCCCGCACCAGGTCATGTCGGCGTCGATCTCGTCGAGGTCCCAGTGCTCGATGAGCATGCCCCGCCCGGCCAGCGCGTCGGCCTGGCGGCGGACCTCCGCGGCCCGCTCGTCGTCCGAAGCGTCCGGCAAGGCCTCGCCCACCGCCTTGGCCAGTTCCAGCGGCGAGAGGGCCTTCTTGTACTTCATGACCCGCTTGGCCGACGGCGGACGCGGCGTGTTCGCCGTCTCGGTCACCGTCAGCACCGCCGGCAGATCGCACTCGGCGATCTGCCAGCCGTTGCCGAGGTTCCGCCGGACGCGGAGGTGGCTTTCGTCGGCCTCGATCAGCTCCTCGACGTAGGTCATCAGCGGGATGTCGAGCTTCTCGGCCAGTTGGGGGCCGACCTGGGCGGTGTCGCCATCGATGGCCTGACGCCCGCAGAGAACCACGTCCGGCTCGAGCTTCCTCACCGCGCAGGAGAGGATGTAGCTGGTCGCCAGCGTGTCGGACGCGGCCGCGCGGCGGTCGCTGAGGAGCACGGCGCGGTCGGCGCCGAGGCACAGGGCGGTGCGGAGGGCGTCGCACGCCGCCGGGGGGCCCATCGTCACCACGCTGACCGTGCCCCCGCAACGGTCGCGCAGCTCCAGGGCGGCCTCGAGGGCGTTGAGATCCTCGGGGTTGAAGATCGCCGGGAGGGCGGCGCGGTTGACCGTGCCGTCCTCCTTCATCGCATCGCCGGTGATTCGCTTCGTGTCGGGAACCTGCTTGATGCAGACTACGCAGTTGATGGCCACTCGTCTCGCTCCCTGGGGGGTTCGGGCACGCGTCGGCCGCGCCAAACGACAACGGTCCGCCGCAGCGGACCGATCGTGCCGGAAGCATCGCGTGATGGTAGACATCCGCGGGGGTCTCGTCAAGGTCAAATCACCGGGTGGAGATTTCCCCGATGTCCGCCTACCCTTCGGGACGATACAGGGGGTATAATATCCGTGGGCGGCATCGGATTGATTCAGTCCGCGCCGTGTCATATCCGGGTGAATGGACGACGCTCGAGCAAAGGAGAGGTGGCCATGCGCAAGTTTCCGACGGGCACGTGGATTGTCCGCTATGCCGAAGCGATCGGAAAGCTGTCCTACAATGCCGACAGCAACACGGGCAGCATCCTCGGCATTGACAGAGAATCCGGCTGGTTCACGTGCGGGCGGTACAGCCGGCAATGGACCAGGATGTATCGCATTCAGGTCAACGGCTACGAGCTGAAGGCGATCTACAAGGTTCTGGACAATGCCACCGGCAAGATCAAGCACCTCGGGGACTTCCGTGCGATCCTCCAGTCCAACGGCGAACTGAAGCTGCTGATCCAGAACTCCAAGTGGAGCAACTCCCACAGGTACTACGAGTACAGCGCCTACCCGTCCCGCGGCACGTTGCGGGAGAACAAGCACGACGCCGGCTACCGCCACATGGTTCGCTTCTGCGGCGGCGGGGTGGGCATCAAGGCCTTCGGGGCCGCGACGATGGGCAACGTCGAGGTCCGCGACCTCGGCAGCGGCTGGGAACGCCACTATGCCATGGTCGCCGGCGGCGCCGGCGCCAGCGTCGGCCTGAGCTTCCCCGGCTCGACCAACTGGGTGCCCTGCTACCTCACGCCCCGCTGCAAGAACTGGAAGGGGGCAACGCTGGGCATGTACACGGCCGGCGCGGCCGCCATCGTCGGCTACAACGAGTGCCGCTGCACCTTCAACCTGCCCAACGCCGGCAAATGGGAAGCCAACTGGTCCGGCTGGGGTGTCAACCTCGAGGCCAAGGTCGATCTGGGCACGCTGGTATTCGGCAGGTTGATGGGCGAGGTCTACAGCAAGCCGTACTTCCACGACGCGTAGGCCGGCGGCGGTCCCGGGTTGTCCGGCGAAACGGCGCCGGTTACCTCTTCCCGTCTTCACCCGGTCGGGCGAGCCGGCGGCGCGCGAGCCGGCGGGCGTCAGGCATCGCTGTAGCCGGGGATGGTCGTCTCGGCCCAGCGGTGGTCCTGGACGAGCAGCCCGGCGTCGGGATCGGCGGGGACCTCCGTCGGCGGGTACACGCGCCAGTCCTCGCCGTCCAGGGCCGCCTCCTCGCCGCCGGCGCGGAGGTGGTCGATCAGTTGGCCCTTCATCGCGTCCCGTTCGGCGCGGCGGAAGGGCACGCCGGCGCAGTTCCGCGTCTCCATCGGGTCGGCGACGCGGTCGAAGAGGAACTCCCGGTTGTCCGCCGCGCTGTAGAAGTACTTCCACCGCTCGTTGACGGCCATGTAGCAGCCCAGCTCGGCCCGCTCCCACTGGCTGAAGACGGTCTGGCGGTCGCAGGCGCCGGCGGCGAGTTCGGCGAGGTCCACGCCGTCGAGCTGTCCCGAGGGCATCTGGGCGCCGGTGGCGGCGCAGATCGTCGGCGCGACGTCCACGAGGCTCGCCGGTCGCGAGACGCGCTGCCCGACGGGCAGGCGCCCGGGCATCCTGGCCAGCAGCGGGACGCGGCTCGGCGCGTCGTGCATGCTCCGCTTGCCGAAGCAGTTGTAGTCGCCCAGCAGCTCGCCGTGATCGGACGTGTAGAGGATCAGCGTGTCGTCGAGCTGCCCCGTCCGCTCGAGGGCGTCCAGCGTCAGCCCGACCTGGTAGTCGATGAACGAGATGCACGCGAAATAGTGCGCCCGTATCGACCGCACGAGGTTCCGGTCGATGCCCTGGTCACGGTACTTGTAGCGGTTCTGGTGGCGGTTGATGTACGTCCATAGCGCCTCGGGCTGCTGGGGAACGTTCGGCAGCGGCATCAGCGGCGCGCGGTACAGCTTGTGCCACGGGTTCGGCGGCGCGAACGGCGGATGCGGGTGGATGTAGCTGCTGAACAGCATCCACGGCTGGTCGCTCTCGGCCGCGCCCTCGATGAAGCTCACCGTCCGCTGCCCGACCCACCCCGTCGGGTGCAGCTCGGCGGGCATCTGGGCGATCTGCGGGACGTAGTACATCTCCCCGCGCGCGCCGTGGGGATCGCAGACGTGCTGGAAGCCGGCGTCCCAGAGGAACTTCAGGTAGTCGTCCCGCTCGGGCCTGCCGGTCAGCTCCGCCTGCGTCTCGATCGCCTGGAAGCCGCGCTTGGCAAGCGGGTCCGGCGTGAAGTGCCGCTTGCCGATCGCGTGCGTCCGGTAGCCGGCCTCGGTCAGCGCATCCATGAACGACGGCCTGCCGTCCTCGGGCATCGGCCGGTTGTTCTCGTAGCAGCCGTTGTTGTGGACGTACTGCCCGTAGTGCATGCAGCACCGCGCCGGGCAGCAGACGGGGTTCGGCGTGTAGGCGTTGGTGAACGCCGTCCCCTCGGCGCACAGGCGGTTCAGCGCCGGCGTGCGGATCACGCCGTTGCCCAGGGCGTTGATCGTGTCGCCCCGCTGCTGGTCGGTGAAGATCACCAGCACGTTCGGTCGGTCGGACATCGCGGGTTCCTTTCCTCGGCCGTCAGCCGTTCAGCACGTGGTCGACGAGCTCCTCGACGCTCGCGGTCGCCAGGCCCACCACCCGGTCGGCGCCGCCGTAGTAGACCAGCAGCTCGTCGCCGCGAACCACGTTCGCCGTCGGGAAGCACACGTTCGGGATCACCCCCACCTTCTCCCACTCGAGCTCGGGCTCCATCAGGAAGTCGTCCGTGCGGCCGAGGACCTTCAGCGGGTCGGCGAGGTCCAGCAACGCCGCGCCGACGCGGTAGACGTACTTCTCGTCCACGCCGTGGTAGATCATCAGCCAGCCCGCGTCGGTCTTCACCGGCGGCGGGCCCCCGCCGATCTTCGCCGACTCCCACGCCACGCCGTCCCGCGGGCTCATCAGCAGGTACTCGCCGCCCCGCCCGTAGTCCCACGTCTGGAGGTCCTCGGAGTACGCCAGCCAGATACCCGCCTTCTCCGTGCCGTAGCCCTCGCCGGTCCAGTTGCTCGGCCGGTGGATCAGCACGTACCGCCCGCCGATCTTCTCGGGGAAGAGGATGCCGTCGCGGTCGTCGATCCCCCCGGGCGTCACCAGGCCCTCGAACTCGAACGTCCGCAGGTCCTTCGACCGCAGCAGGCCCGTGAAGCTCGGGCCCATCGGGGGCATGCCCGGCCGCTCGAAGTACGGGTCGGCCTTCGTGCGGTTGAAGAAGTCCACCGCCTCGTACGCCGGGCCGGGCACGACGCTGACGGCCGCGTAGGTCACCAGGAAGTCGTCGCCGTCGCGGGTGATGCGTGCGTCCTCGACCCCGCCGACCTCGAAGTCGAAGGCGGGCTCGTGGACGAAGCCCTCCTCGGCCCGTTCGAAGTGCACGCCGTCTTTGCTGACGGCCAGGCCGAACCGCGAGACGTAGGGCTTCAGGTCGGTGACGGCGCGGTAGAGCATATGGACCTCGTCGCCGACGAGGATCGCGCCGGGATTGAACGTGCTGACCGCGTCCCACCGGTCGGGGCGCGGCTCCAGCACCGGCTCCCCACCGTGCCGCCTGAGAATGTCGCTGGGCATCTGCCTCTCCTTCCCCGCGCCCGCCGGCGCGGACCGCCATGGTACCCCGCGGGCGCGCCGGGAGGAAGAGGCTGATCCGGCCGGGCGGGGGGGCGATCGGCCGTCGGTCGCCGGCAGGCGGCGGCTACTTCCCCTTCACTTCCCGCGCCCAGTCGGCGTGGCGCTTCCTGAGGCGCTCGACGATCTCCGGCTGCTCGGCGGCGACGTTGCGCTTCTCGCTGACGTCCGCGTCCAGGTTGGCCAGGAACAACGAGGGCTTGCCCCCGCGCTTCCGCGTGGCCACGAGCTTCCACTTGCCCTCGCGGACCGCCCACATCCGCCCGGACTCCCAGTGGAAGACCTCGTGCGGCGAAGGCGCGTCGGCGGATTCCAGCACGGCGGTGATGTCCTTGCCGTCGAGCGTCCGCTTCGGCGGCTTCGTCCCGCAGAGGGCGGCGACGGTCGCAAGCCAGTCGCAGGCGGTCGCCAGTTGCCCGCGGACCTCGCCGGCGGGGATCACGCCCGGCAGGGCGGCCATGCAGGGCACGCGGATCCCGCCCTCCCACAGCTCGAACTTGTGCCCGCGGTACGGCCCGGCGTTGCCTCCCCCGCCGAACGTCCGCGTCTCCTCGCTGTGGCCGTGGTCGCTGAGGAAGATCACCAGCGTGTTGTCGGTGAGCTTCATCTCGTCGAGCGTCGCGAGGACCTCGCCGACCTTCTCGTCCAGCGTCGACAGCAGCGCCGCGTACATCCGCCGCGGGGCGTCGAGCTTCGCGTAGCGCTTCCGCCACTTGGCCGTGCCCTGGAGCGGATAGTGCGGGATGTTGAACGGCAGGTAGAGGAAGAACGGGCGGTCGGCGTTGGCCTTGATGAACCGCCGCGCCTCGCGGACGACCATGTCCGGGAAGAACTCCCCGTCTTCCCAGACCTCCCGGTCGTCGCGCCACAGGTCGTGGCGGTTCGGGCCCGACCAGTAGAAGAAGTGCGAGTAGTTGTCGATGCACCCGTTCTTGTGCCCGAAGAACTCGTCGAACCCCTGGGCCAGCGGGCTCGTCTCCTTGCCGTGCCCGAGGTGCCACTTGCCGAACAGCGCCGTCCGGTACCCCGCCCGCTTGAGCATCTCCGCGATGGTCACCTGCTCGCCGGGAAGACCGTTGTGGCGGCCGACGTTGCCCGGCACGCCCGCACGCTGCGGGTACCGCCCCGTCAGCAGGGCCGCCCGGCTTGGCGAGCAGACCGGCGCGGCCGCGTAGAACTGCGTGAACCGCACGCCGCGGCGGGCGAGGGCGTCCATGTGGGGCGTGTCGATGTCTTTGCTGCCGTAGCAGTTGACGTCGATCGAGCCCTGGTCGTCGCTGAAGATCAGCACCACGTTCGGCGGGCGCTTGCCGGCATCGCCTTCCGCGCCGGCCGCGGCGGACAGGCAGGCGGGCGCCGCGGCCGCGGCGGCCGTGCCGGTCAGTACCCGGCGGAGGAAACGTCTTCGCGTGATCGGTGGCATGGTGTGGCTCCGTTGTCGTGGCGATGGGCGATGTCGGCCGGCGGCTCACGCGCCGCAGAGCGCGCCGGCGTGGGCTGTCGCCGCGGCGGCGAGGCCCTCGAGGCTGTACCCGCCCTCGAGCGTGGAGATCACGCGGCCGTCGGCGTGGCGGGCGGCGAGCTGCATCATCAGCGTGGTCAGGTCGGCGAAGTCCTCGTCGGTCAGGCGGAACGCGCCGAGCGGGTCGCCGACGCGGGAGTCGAACCCGGCGGAGATGAGCACGAGGTCCGGCTTGAATTCATCCGCCGCGGGGAGCAGCTTCTCGGCGAACGCGCCGTAGACCTTCTTCCGCCCGGTCCCCGGCGGGAAGGGGAAGTTCATCGTCAGGCCCTTGCCCTCGCCCGCGCCGGTCTCGCCCGCCCGGCCGGTGCCGGGGTACAGCGGCGACTGGTGCGTGGACATGAACAGCACCGAGCGGTCCTCGTAGAAGATGTCCTGCGTACCGTTGCCGTGATGGACGTCCCAGTCGACGATCAGCACGCGCCGGGCCTTGTGCTTCCGCTGGGCGTAGCGGGCGGCGATGGCGATGTTGTTGAACACGCAGAAGCCCATGCCGCGCTTGCCCGTGGCGTGGTGGCCCGGCGGGCGGACCACGCAGAACGCGTTGGCCACCGTGCCGGCGAAGACCGCGTCCACCGCGGCCGTCATGCCTCCCGCGGCCAGCAGGGCGGCGTCCCAGGACGCCTTGCACACGGCCGTGTCGCCGGTGCGGAGGCAGGACCGCCCGCCGGCGATGTCGGCCTTGGCGGCGGCGACGTACTCCTTGCTGTGGCAGGCGTGGATGTCGGCCAGATCCGCCGGTTCCGCCTCGACCGCCCGCAGGCTGGCGGCGAACGGCGCCCGGGCCAGCGCCTCGGCCACGCTGCCGGCCCGCTCCGGCCGCTCGGGATGCCCCGCCCCGGTCTTGTGCTCCAGGTACCGCTTGTCGTACACCAACCCGGTCATCTTCGCCCTGCCCTTCCCCCCGCGCGCCTCCTCCCCCGCCGCGGCCGGCTCACCCCCCCCGGCCAGCCCCCCGCCCGCACC